>CAKTLJ010000013.1 GCA_934572535.1 uncultured Eubacteriales bacterium | reverse complement strand
CTTGGAGGGGTCCATGCCAGCCAGGTCAGCGTACAGGCCCTTGGCGGAAGCGTCCACGTTGACGTTCACTTCCCAGGCAGCGCCGACGTAGCCCTGCTTGTCAGCCTTGTAGCCCAGGGCGATCAGCAGCATCTTGGCGAACTGGGAGCCGGTCAGGTTGCCGTTGGGGTCGAACTTGCCGCCGCCAATACCGGCCACGATGCCCTGGCTCACGCAGGACTCGATGTAGCCCTCAGCCCACTTGGCGGAAGTGCCGCGCACGTCGCTGAAAGTGGGGGTAGCGTTGGTGCCCAGTGCGGGCTCCTTGCCGCCGTTCAGCGCCACGCAGATCATCTTGCATGCCTCTGCGCGGGTGATGGTGCCTTCGGGCTTGAAGGAACCGTCGGTGTAACCGTTGATGATGTTCAGTGCAGAGCAAGCATCAACGGCCTCAGCGTTCTTGATCTTTTCCTGATCCTTGAACGCTGCGCCTGCGCCCACGACCATGACGGACATCATCACAGCCATGCAGAGCACCAGGCTAAGAACCTTTTTAAGGTTTCTCATAGGAATTACCTCCCTTAAAATATTTACATAAAGCCCGGCGCGCGCCGGACGTTATGCCATGGTGAGGAAAAGCCATTGTGTTTCCCGCAAGGGAAACACAAAAGAAGCGCGCTTCTTTTGCTTTTCTACACTGGCATTTTACACAGGAAGTTTTCCCGTGTCAAGAAATCCCGCCATTTGAAACATAACTGTAACATTCGGGCGTCAGCCGTTCCCCCTTACCTCCCCCTCTGGGAGTGTTCGTCAAATTCTTGCAATCTCCGCCAAAGTATGCTACCCTAACCTTACTATACACCCAGAAGCCGTTGCCGGCCTATGGCGGCCCCTTGTTTTTACGGGGGTACATACTTTTTGCCCCCGTCCGATCTCTTCGGAGAGGGGGTGATGGCATGAGTAATTTTGTCACGTATTCTGATCTCTTTCAGTATACCATCGTATTGCTTACGGTCATTCTCGTGTTTCATTCACGAAAAAAGTAAACCGCCCGGCTGCCACCGGACGGTTTATTTGTCTTAAATAAAGCCTTATGGGGGCTGACCGTGGTCAGCGCTCCTTCTGGTTCTAGTATAGCGTTCAGGCGGCCCTTTGTCAAGGGCCGTCTGATTTTTTAGCTCCTGCCCCGGCGGGAGCAAGCCCCCGCGTTGACGGGGGCCTTATCCTCTGCTCCACTTCGCGCCGCCGGGGACGTCGGTGATCTCGATCCCCTGCGCCTTCAGCGCGTCGCGGATGCGGTCGGCCTCGGCGAAGTTCTTGGCCTTCTTGGCCTCGTAGCGCTGCATGACCAGGGCGTCGATGGCCGGGTCGCCCTCGCCCAGGATGGTGTAGCCCCCGGCGCGCTTGGCCGCGGCGGCCTTTTCGTTCTCCTGGCGCTTGGCCTCGGCCTTGGCCAGCAGGTCCAGGCTCAGCACCCGGTCGAAGTCGCCCAGCACGGCCAGCTTGGTCGCGTCATCGGTCTTGGCCTTCAGCGCGTCGTACACGGCGGTCATGGCCTGGGCGGTGTTCAGGTCGTTGTCCAGGGCGGCGCAGAACTTGTCCTTCAGCGCCTGGGCCGCGGCCTCGTCCACCGCGCCGCCGGGCTTGAGGTTGGCGATGCGGCCGATGAGCTTGTTGTAGGTGCCCACGGCGTTGTCCAGGTTCTCCCAGGTGAAGACCAGGCCCTTGCGGTAGTGGCTCTGGAGGCAGAACATCCGGTAGACCAGCGGGTCGTAGCCCTTTTCCTCCAGCAGGGAGACGGTGAGGAACTCGCCCTTGGACTTGGACATCTTGCCGTCGTTGGTGTTCAGGTGGTGGACGTGGAACCACTGGGGGCACCAGGGGTGGCCCAGGTAGGCCTCGGACTGGGCGATCTCGTTCGTGTGGTGGGGGAAGGCGTTGTCGATGCCGCCGCAGTGCAGGTCGAGGTACTCGCCGTTGTACTTCATGGAGATGCCGGAGCACTCAATGTGCCAGCCGGGGTAGCCCACGCCCCAGGGAGAGTCCCATTTCAGCGCCTGGTCCTCGAACTTGGACTTGGTGAACCAGAGGACGAAGTCGTTCTTGTTGCGCTTGTTGACGTCCTCCTCCACGCCCTCCCGGACGCCCACGGCCAGGTCGTCCTCGTTGTGGTCGTTGAAGATATAGTAGCGGTCCAGCTTGGCGGTGTCGAAGTAGACGTTGCCCCCGGCGAAGTAGGCGTACCCCTTGTCGATCAGGGTGGAGACGATGTGGATATAGTCGCCGATCAGGCCGGTGGCGGGCTGGACCACGTCGGGGGTCTTGATGTTCAGCTTTTTGCAGTCGGCAAAGAAGGCGTCGGTGTAGAACCTGGCGATGTCCATGACGGTCTTGTTCTCCCGCTTGGCGCCCTTGAGCATCTTGTCCTCGCCCTCGTCGGCGTCGCTGGTCAGGTGGCCCACATCGGTGATGTTCATCACGCGGTTCACGTCGTATCCGGCGTAGCGCAGGTATTTCTCCAGCACGTCCTCCATGATGTAGGAGCGCAGGTTGCCGATGTGGGCAAAGTGGTAGACCGTGGGGCCGCAGGTGTACATCTCCACATGGCCGGGGGTGTGGGTCTGGAAGGCTTCCTTTTTGCGGGTCGCAGAATTATACAGTTGCATGATCTTCTTCTCCTTTTTCGTTGGCTTCGGCGCGGTGGTCGTGCATGGGGTTTTCCTTCCAATACTGTTCGTCCAGCAGCTTTTCCACAAGCTCCAGGCGGGAGGACATGGCCGCCAGCTTTTCCAGCACGGGGTTTTCCACGTTGATCTGGTCCACGTCGTCGGCGAAGTGGACGGACTGACCGTGGACCCGGACCACCTGGGCGGGCACGCCCACGGCCGTGCTGTCGGGCGGGACCTCGCTGAGGACCACGGAACCGGCGGCGATGCGGGCGTTGTCACCCACCTTGAAGGGGCCGAGGATGCGCGCGCCGTTGCCCACCAGGACGTTGTTGCCCAGGGTGGGGTGGCGCTTGCCCTTGTCCTTGCCGGTGCCGCCCAGGGTCACGCCATGGTAGATGAGGCAGTCGTCGCCGATCTCGGCGGTCTCGCCGATGACGATGCCCATGCCGTGGTCGATGACGAAGCGGCGGCCGATCCTGGCCCCGGGGTGGATCTCGATGCCGGTCCAGAAGCGGCTCCACTGGGAGATGGCGCGGGCCAGGAATTTCAGGTTGTGGCGGTAACAGACGTGGGCAATGCGGTGGTTGATGGTGGCGTGAACGCCGGGGTAGAGGAGGAAGACCTCCAGCTTGCTCCGGGCCGCCGGGTCGCGGGCCTGGTAGGCCCCGAGGGTCTCAAACAGATGGGACAAAATCCGGGTCACCTCACAAAATTCAAAATGGGGGTGGGCAAAAGAAAAAGTCCCCTCTCGCCCACAGCGGGTCAAGAGGCGACTGTTCGATCGCGGTTCCACTCTTTTTTATCACTCAAAGGGCCGGTAACGGTGCCAAACCGGGGGGCGTCTGCATCCCCCTCGCTCCCGGGCGCACGTTCCCAGGCCTCCACGCAGGGCGGCTTGCAGTCGGTGGCCGCCCCTCTCTGTCCGCTTCTGACCCGGTACTCTTCCCGTTCAACACGAGATGCAATTGTCTACAGTAACAGTATATTAACACGCCCCGGCGAGGGTGTCAAGAGCTTTCAAAAAACGAGCCGCCCCGCGCGGGCGGGACGGCTCCGTTTCTCAAACCAGCGGCGCTCAGCGAATGACCATGCCCACCTTGCGCTCGTTCCAGATCGGCTCAAAGACGCTGGCAGGCTCCCAGTACTGGTGGACCTGGCCCCGGTTGTAGTAGTTGTACGGGTCGGAGACCAGGTAGCCCTTGGCCGGGTCATAGCCGCAGACCAGGACGGCGTGGTTGTTGCTCACCAGCCACTGGTCGCTGCCCTCGATGCGGTAGCTGCGGTACTCCGGCGCCGCCCACCAGAGGGTCATGTAGGCCACCACGCAGTTGCCCGCCAGCAGCTCCCGCTGGAGCTCGGCCAGGCTCGTCCCCCTGAAGTCGGCGCAGGGCGTCTCGCCGCCGCAGTAGCCGTTGGCGTACTCCGCCAGCTTGGCGGGGTAGATGGTGGTGCGGGTCTTCTTCGTCCGGTCCGGGGTGAAGGGGTCCCCCACGAAGCCCTTCTCCGGGTCGGCCTTGGCGCGGGGCTGGTCGGTGACGAAGGTCTTCAGCGCCACCTTCTCCGCGTAGCCCTTGGCCCGCAGGCCCGTGAAGGCGGCCACGGACTCGCAGCCCACCCAGGCGTAGAGGTCGTCGATCTGGCTGTAATAGGGCACGTTGGTCATCTGGTAGGCCGCGGCGGTCTGGGTCAGCGCGCCGGTCGCGTCGGCGCGGTAGGCGCCCACCGCGGTGTTGACGGCCAGCTTGCCCGCGCGGTCCACGCAGTAGAGCTGCTCGCCCACGGCGTGGATGCCGGGCGCGAAGCGCAGGGTCGTCAGGTCCACCCCGGACCAGGTCTCGTTCTCCCCCGTCCCGTTGGGCGTGTGGGGCACGGAGGCCTCGGCGATGGTGCGGGCCGCCCAGTGGCCGGGGGCCACGTCGGCATACAGGCCCAGGGTCATGACCCGGTCCGCCTGGGCGGCGTCGCCCCGGCGCTCGGTCACGCGGTTGACCACCGCGCAGACCTCCGCGCGGGTCAGGCCCTTCTCCGGGCCGAAGGTGCCGTCGGGATAGCCGTTGATCCAGCCCAGCGCCACCGCCGCGCCGATCTGCCTGGCCGCCCAGTGCCCGGCGGGCACGTCGGAGAAGGAGGCCGTGCCCGCGGCCTCGGGCCGCAGGCGGACCAGCAGGTCCACGAACTCGGCGCGGGTGATGACGTCGTTGGGGCGGAAGGCCGCGCCGTCGTCAAAAAGGCCCAGCCGACACAGGGCGGTGACCGCCTGGGCGTACCACTGGTCGGCGGGCACGTCCTGGTAGGAGCAGCCGCCGCTGCCGCCGTTGGGGTCGGCCAGCAGACGGCAGACCATCTGCGCCGCCTGGGCGCGGGTGAGCTGGGTGTCGGGCTGGAAGGTCCCCTCGGGGAAGCCCTGCACGTAGGGAACGTGCTCCTGGGTCAGGGCGGGGGCCTGGCCGCTCTGGGCGGCCTGGGCCGGTACGGCCAGGAGGGTCAGCGACAGGCAGAGCGTCAGGCCGGTGGCCGCCGCTCGTTTCCAGACTTGATTCATAGGTATCCTTCTCCTTTCGCGAAGGCGCGGGGGCGCAGCGGCGCACCTGTCCGGCAGAGCGCAGTCATTCCGCCGCCTTCAGCAGCTGCTTGGTGTAGGGGTGAACGGGGTGGTCAAAGAGGCCGTCCACGGTGTTCTCCTCCACGATCTCCCCCTTTTTCATGACGATGACCCGGTCGCAGCACTGGTAGATGACGTTCAGGTCGTGGGAGATGAAGAGATAGCTCAGGTCGAACTCCCGGCGCAGCTTCATCAGCAGGTCCAGGATCTGGTCCTGGATGGTCACGTCCAGGGCGGAGACCGCCTCGTCCAGGATCACCAGCTTGGGCCGGACGATGAGGGCGGCGGCGATGGACACCCGCTGCCGCTGGCCGCCGGAGAGCTGGGCGGGCTTGCGGTCGTGGTATTCGGCGCCCAGGCCCACGGCCTCCAGCATCTCCTCCACCCGCTGCTTCCGCTGGGCGGGGGTGTGCTTTCCGTAAATGCGCAGCGGCTCCTCCACGATCCGCCGGATGGTGAAGGCGGGGTTCAGGGAGGAGTAGGGGTCCTGAAAGACCATCTGGGGCCGCCGGGAGTGGTGGACGATCTGCCCCTGGTACTCGGTCATGCCCAGGATGGACTTGGCCAGGGTGGACTTGCCGGAGCCGGACTCCCCCACCAGGCCCAGGACCTCGCCCCGGCCGATGCACACGTTCACGTTTTTCAGCACCTGGACGGCCCTGCCCCTGGTGAAGGCATTGCCGCCCTGGCGATAGAAGCTGTTTAAGTTTTTGATCTCCAGGATAGGCTCCATGGTCTCACCCTCGCTTCCGTCTGGTGGGGATGGCGGCGATGAGCCGCTTGGTGTAGTCCTGCTGGGGGTGGAAGAAGACCTGCTCCACGTCCCCCTCCTCGACCAGCTCTCCCTTGCACATGACCGCCACCCGGGTGCAGAGCTTTCGCACCACATGGAGGTTGTGGGAGATGAAGAGGATGGCGGTCCCCTTCTCCCGGTTGATCTTTTTCAGCAGCGCCAGGATCCCCTCCTGGATCGTCACGTCCAGGGCGGTGGTCGGCTCGTCGCAGATCAGGAGCTTCGGCTCGGAGATGATGGCGGCGGCGATCATGGCCCGCTGGAGCATCCCGCCGGACAGCTCGTGGGGGTACTTGTAGTACAGGGTCGCCGGGTCGGGCAGCTCCGCGTCGGCCATGGCTTGCAGCGCCCTGGCCTTCCGCGCCGCCGGGGCGAGGTCCGTGTGGACCAGCAGGGCCTCCTCGATCTGGGGGCCGATGCGCATGACCGGGTCCATGGAGGTCATCGGCTCCTGGAAGACCACGCCGATGTCCTTGCCCCGCATGGCGCGCAGCTTCTCCCGGCTGGCCCGGAGCATGTCCTCGCCCTGAAAGCGGATGGTCCCGGTCATCTCGGTCTTGGCTTGGCTGAGCAGGCTGGACAGGGCCATGGCCGTGACCGACTTGCCGGAGCCGGACTCCCCCACCAGGCCCAGGATCTCGCCCTCGTCCAGGTGGAAGGAGATCCCCTTCACCGCGTCCTTTCCCTCCGGCGCGTCCCGGAAGTGGATGCGAAGCGATTGGATTTCTAGCAGCATATCTCTGCCCCTTTCTGCGCCGCAGCGCGCGGTTTACTTCCTTCTGCGCTGCTGGAGCCCCTCGGTGAGCAGGCTCACGCCCAGGATCATCAGCACGATGGTCAGGCCGGTGAACAGCGCGTACCAGGGGGCCTTGCCCAGGTAGGTCTGGGACTCGGAGAGCATCCGCCCCAGGGAGGCGTCCGGGGGCAGCACGCCCACCCCCAGGTAGCTCATGCTGGCCTCGGCCAGGACGGCGTTGTTAAAGCCGATGGCCAGGATGGGCAGCAGGACCTGCACCGTGTTGGGCAGGACGTGGCGGAAGATGATGCGCAGGTGACTGGCCCCCATGAGGCGGGCGGAGGCCACGTAGTTCAGGTTCTTTTGCTTGGCCACCTCCCCGCGCACCACGCGGGCGAAGGAGGGAATGAAGAGGATGCCGAGGATGACCGTGATCTGGTACTTGCCCATGCCGATGACGGCGATGAGCACCAGGGCCAGCAGGATGCTGGGAAAGGCGGTGATCGCGTCGCACACCCGCATGAGGATCAGGTCGGCCGCGCCGCCGAAGTAGCCGGTCAGGCAGCCGATGATGGTGCCGATGATCCCGCCGATGAGCACCACACACAGGGCAATGAGGAAGGTGCTGCCCGCGCCCTCCATGATCCTGGAGAGCAGGTCGCGCCCGAAGTTGTCGGTCCCCAAGGGATGGCGCGGACAGGGCGGCAGGAATTTCTCCCGGCCGGACATCTCCGTGGTCCCGTAGGGCGTCCAGACGAAGCCCACCAAAATGAGCGCTGCCATCAGGGCGGTGAGGATGGCGCCGCTGCGGAGAAAGTGGTTGCGGCCGCGCCCGCCTGCCAGGGGGCTTTTCGCCCGGCGGTCTTTCCTTCTGATGCTGTTCACCTTCCGTCCCTCCCCTCTGTGTGGTGACGGTCCACAAGCTTTTCGGGATCAGGAGATCCTGATCCGCGGGTCCATATACTGATACAAAATATCCGCGATGAAGTTCACGAGGACCACCCAGGCGGCCAGCAGCACCACGATGGCCTGGGCCACGGGGAAGTCCCGCCCGCTGATGGAGGCCAGCAGCAGGCGGCCCACGCCGGGCACGGTGAAGACCTGCTCGACCACGATGGTCCCCGCCACCAGCTCGGCCACTGTCACCGCCAGGAAGGCGACCACGGGGACGAGGGCGTTGCGCAGGGCGTGCCGCCGCAGGGCGTCAACGCGGGTGCGCCCCCGGCTGAAGGCCGTGCGGATGTAGTCCTTGCCCATCTCCTCCAGGATGGAGGCGCGGAGCATCTTCACGGTCATGGCGATCCGGGACAGGGCCACGGCGATGGCCGGGAAGATCATATAGACCAGGAACCGGCCGGGGCTTTCCGAAAACGTCACGAACCGCCCCGGCACGAAGACCCGCAGGGTGATGCCGAAGACGAAGCTCAGCAGGATGCCCACGAAGACCGGGGGGATGGACATGCAGACCTGGTTGAAGACGGTGATGAAGCGGTCCAGGCGGCCGCCCTCCCGCCTGGCGGTGGCCACGCCCAGCGGGAAGGACACCAGGACCACCAGCAGAAAGGCCAGGATCACCAGGGTGGCCGTGGCCGGGAGCTTTTCCAGGATCATGTCCTTCACGGGCATGTGGTAGCTGTAGGACGTGCCCCAATCGCCCCGGACAAAGTCGAGGACCCAGTGGCCGTACCGGACCAGCACCGGCTGGTCGATGCCCAGCTCGCTCTCCAGGGCGGCGATCTTCTCCGGGGTGGCGTTCGTCCCCAGCATCCGGGTGGCCGGGGAGCCGGGGATCACCTGAAAGGCAAGGAAGGCGAGAAGCGATACCATGAACAATGTAATAATGAGAGTGGTCAGTTTACGCAGAATGTATTTCATCTTCCCGCCCTCCTTTCTCTTTCAGGCGTTGGGGCCTATCGGCGCGCGGCCCTGTCTCAGGCCACGTAGTGGACGCCGGACAGGTCCATCACATACATGGGATAGAACTGGTAGCCCGCCAGGTCGGACTTCATGAGCATGAAGTCGGCCAGGTCCTGGATGTAGACGTTGGCGGCGGTCTCGGTCAGGATGCGCTCGGCCTCCTTGTACAGCGCGGTCTGCTCCTCCTCGTCGGTGCAGGCGGCTGCCTTCTTCATGACGGCGTCATAGTCCGGGTTGTCGTAGTTGATCATATTGCTCTCGTTGGTGCTCATCCAGCGGTTGAGCAGGGCGCCGGCGTTGAGGGTGGCGGCGTCAAAGCCGATGACGGTGGACTCGAACTTCCGCCCTGCGTAGACGTCGCTCAGCCAGGCCTCCCACTCCACCGGCTCGATGGTGGCGGTGATGCCCACCTGGGCCAGCTGCTCCACCAGCACCTCGCCCACGTTCATGTGGGGGGTGTAGTTGGAGGGGATGGTGATGGTCATGGAGAACCCGTCGGGGTACCCGGCCTTCTCCAGCAGGCTCTTGGCCTTGTCCACGTCGTAGTCATAGTAGTCCACCAGGCTCTCGTCGAAGTACTTGGTGAAGGAGGGGTAGATGGAGCTGCCCAGCTTCGCGCCGTAGCCGTCGGCAGTCAGCTCCAGGATCTCGTCCACGTTCACCGCGTAGCACATGGCCTGACGGACCTTCTCGTTGTCGAAGGGCTCCTCGGCGTTGTTCAGGTACAGGGCCTGGACCAGGTTCATGGTGCCCTCCAGGACCTTGAAGTCCCCGCCCTTCACGGTGTCCACCTGGTCGATGGTCAGGTGGTTGACCATGTCGATGGACCCGGCGCTCAGGGCGGACATGAGGGCGTTGGAGTCCTCAAAGATCTTGAAGGTCACCTTGTCCAGATAGGCGGCGTCGCCCCAGTACTCGTCGAACTTCTCCAGCACCAGGCTCTCCTGCACGGAGCGGGAGACGAACCGGAAGGGACCGGTGCCCACAGGCGCGGTGGCCTGGTCGCTGTAGTCCTCGGGCACGATGTAGACCATGGCCGCGTAGCTGAGGAAGGCGGTGCTGGGTTCGCTCAGGGTGATCTCGACCTGGTCGTCGTCCGCGTCGATCTCGTCAATCGCAGAAAGCGCCGCGACCAGATCCGTCTCGTTGGATGTCGCGGCGCATGTTTCAAAGGAATAAAGAACGTCCTCGGCGGTCACGGCGTCTCCGTTGTGGAACTTCACGCCCTCACGCAGGGGGAAGGTATAGGTCAGGCCATCCTCCGACACGGTGTAGTCGGAGGCCACGGCGGCCACATAGTCGCCGGTGGCGTCGGGCTTGATCAGACCCTCGTACACGTTGAATAAGACCTCTCTGGTTCCTGCCGCGGTCATCTGATACGGGTCAAGACTGTCTCCCAGGTCCTGAGAGATGCCGACCACCAGCTCTCCGCCGGTGACGATCTCTCCGGAAGAGCTTGTTTCGTCGCTGCCGAATCCCCCCGCTTCTTCCTTGGGCTTGGTGCCTCCGCAGGCGCAGAGTACAGCAGCCAGAAGCAGGACCGACAGGAAAAGTGCAAACATTCGTTTCATTTTCTTCTCCTTCCACCGGTTGAACGCACACGGTGTTACAACAAAAATAGCGTCTCCCATTATTAAATTGTCGGTTGCAGTTTACCATTCTTTCCTCTGAAATACAAGGAAAACTTTTCTCCCTTCGCCTCTCCCTTCGACTTTTTTTGCGGAAGAGGGGGCATTTTCTCCGTCCGAATCGGGCCGGATCTCCCGCCGTGTGCAAGTCTGTTTTTCCCTCCTGCACAAAACCCCGCCTTTTTCGGCCGTTTTCCCCGGTTTTCCGGCGTTTTAAGCAAGACCGAATGGCCAGAATCCCATGGGGACCAAATTCTTTTTTCTTTTGAATCTTTTTTTCGTGATTTTGTCTCTTTACACGCCACAAAAAGTGTGGATAATAGAATGCAACGAAAACAACACCAAGCTTGTTCCAAGGAGGTTCGTATTATGGGAGTTTATGTTGTGACCGGCGGCTCCGGCGGCATCGGCGGCAAGACCGCAGAGATCCTGCGCAACCAGGGCCACGAGGTGGTCAACGTGGATCTGAAGGACGGCGACATCTGCGCCAACCTGGCCACCAAGGAGGGCCGCGACCACGTCATCCAGACCATCCACGAGATGTACCCCGACGGCATCGACGGCCTGTGCTGCAACGCGGGCGTCAACGGCACCGTCAACAACCTGAAGCTGATCGTCAGCCTGAACTACTTCGGCGCGGTCAACCTGGCGCACGGCCTGTTTGACCTGCTGAAGAAGAAGGGCGGCAGCTGCGTGGTCATCTCCTCCAACACCATCTCCCAGGGTGCGGCCCGCCAGGACCTTGTCGATATGCTCAACTACAGCCAGACCAAGCCCATCAACGAGGAGCGCATCCTGAACATCGTGGAGAAGTTCGACAAGACCGACCTCCACGTTGGCCACAGCATCTACGTCACCACCAAGTACGCCCTGGCCCGCTGGGTGCGCCGGGTGTCCCCCTCCTGGGCCGCCAACGGCCTGCGCATCAACGCCGTGGCCCCCGGCAACGTCGCCACCCCCATGACGGTCAACATGACCGACGATGCCAAGGCCGCCCTGTCCGCCATCCCCATCCCCATCAACTACGGCACCGACGACCTGATGGACCCCGAGGACATCGCCAACGCGATCGTCTTCCTGGCCTCCCACCTGGCCCACGGCGTCAACGGCAACGTGATGTTCGTGGACGGCGGCACCGACGCGCTGCTCAATTCCGAAAAGGTCTACTAATTATAATAAGGAGGGAGCACCATGACTTTGATCAGACAGTATGTGAACGCCATGTTGAACCAGGATTCCGTGGCTTTGAGTAAGATTTTTGCCCCCATGGCCATCTTTGTGGACTACTGCCCCAAAGACGCGGGCAGACCGCTCTTCCACGCCTACGGCCCCGAGGGCGTCGAGATGTTCTTCCGGAACCAGTTCCTCTTCCGGAAGTTCGAGATCATGGACCCGCTGATCGTCAGCGACACCCAGGCCTACTATTATGCCGTCTACAACGGCTACCATATCCGCGCCATCGCCACCATCCAGGACTTCAGTGAGGATGGCGAGGTCCAGCGTCTGGTGGTCCGTCCGGCTTGATATCCCCCTCAAAAGCACCCGCGCCCCCTCCGGGCGCGGGTCTGCTTGTCGAAAAAGGCTGCGCCTTTTCCGACAGAAGGAGATGGCAGGCCGCTGCGCGCAGGTCCTGTGCGCCTCTGGCACCCACGCCCCACACTTGCGGCCTGAGAAGTATGTTCTCCGACGTACACGCCGCCGGAGAACATGATCTCACTTTCTTCGCGGCCTGCGGGCCGCGAACTCTGCGAGGCTTTTTTAACACTCTCACCCGCGCCCCCTCCGGGCGCGGGTGTTTTTTGGCGCAAAGCGGCGGCGGCCCCGATTTTTTCTTCTTTTTTCCGTCTTTTTTGCAGGCGGGATAATGCCACCTTGCAGGTATGTGAAATATTCTCTGTGATTATTTCACAGTTGGCCAGGACGTTTATTTTTTACCCACCGACAATTCGCCCAAAGGTCACAAAGCCGGATTTAAAATAGCTTCATTCTTTGTTGCATTTGCCTCTTGACCTTTCGGGCGAAATCCGACATAATAGCCTCGTTCCAAGGGGAACGAAATCTTCTCCAATTCGCAAGACAACATGCATCGCCTGCAAAACTTGCAGCAAATCCTTCAGATCAGTCCGCTTGCGGGTCTTTTCCTTCTTCCCGCACCGCGACCTATATAAATCCTTCCATTATTACTCACCAAAAAAGCCTTCCGGGTCTTCCGGAGGGCTTTTTTGGTCCCGTCCGCAATCTGACTATGTTAAATAAAACAGGATTGGCCCTAGCATCCAGGCCAGTTTTGTGGTATTTTATCCATATCGGCGGCGGAAGCCGCCAGCCCCACACACAAGGAGGATGTATACCATATGAAGCGCGTTGTTTCGATCCAAGATATTTCCTGTCTGGGCAAGTGCTCCCTGACAGTTGCTCTGCCCATCATCTCCGCCATGGGCGTGGAGACCTGCGTGGTCCCCACCGCGGTCCTCTCCACCCACACCGGCGGCTTTAAGGGCTTTACCTTCCACGACCTGACCCAGGAGGTCGCCCCCATCTCCGACCACTGGAAGAAGGAGGGCATCACCTTCGACGCCATCTACACCGGCTACCTCGGCTCCT
The DNA here is from genome assembly GCA_934572535.1 of uncultured Eubacteriales bacterium. Lineage (GTDB taxonomy): Bacteria > Bacillota > Clostridia > Oscillospirales > Oscillospiraceae > Evtepia. Next base: position 37,737 of record CAKTLJ010000013.1, on the reverse strand, counting down.
TCGAGCAGATCGAGCTGGTGGGCAAGTTCTTCGACGACTTCGGCGGCGAGAACACCCTGGTCTACGTTGACCCCGCCATGGCGGACAACGGCGTCCTCTACCCCGGCTTCACCCCCGAGTTCGCCAAGGAAATGGGCAAGCTCTGCGGCAAGGCCGACGTCATCGTCCCCAACATCACCGAGGCCTCCTTCATGCTGGGCGTGGACTACGTGGGCGAGAACTACGACGAGGCCTACATCAAGAAGATGCTCAAGGACCTGACCGGCCTGGGCTGCAAGACCGCCGTCCTCACCGGCATCAGCTTCGAGCCCGGCAAGATCGGCGCCATGGCCTATGACGCCGCGACCGACACCTATTCCAGCTACTTCAACGAGAAGCTGCCCATCCAGTACCACGGCACCGGCGACGTCTTCGCCTCCGCCTGCGTGGGCGCGCTGATGAACGGCAAGGACCTCACCGGCGCGCTGAAGGTCGCCGTGGACTACACCCTGGAGTGTATGCGCGAGACCGCCAAGGACCCCGATGCCCGCTGGTACGGCGTCAACTTCGAGTCCGCCATCCCCATGCTGGTCCACAGCCTGGGCCGCTGATCTGACTTTGCTGTCTCCTCCCTCCTTTCTTAACATAACCCCGCGCAAAAACCCGGAACCAAGCTGGTTCCGGGTTTTTGTCGCGCCTAAAATGCTCCTTTTCCATAAAATTCCTTGATTGGGTCCGCGATCTATGGTAAAATTTTCATAACTACCTAGGTGTATTTTGGAAAGGAGCTGAACATCCCCATGAAGAAACGACCGTTCGCCATTCTGCTCAGCCTCGTGCTGCTGCTGGGGCTGCTGCCCACCGCGGCGCTGGCCGATGAGCCAAGGGAGGGCATTGTGGTGAAGCCGGACTCCTCCTCGATCATCGAAGAGAAGTTCTGGCTTGGCAAAGAGATCACCCTCGAGAAGCATATCGAGCAAAAGGGCACGCAAGCCCCTCCCGCGGAGACCTTCTCCTTTGTATTGGAGGATACCGCCAAGGGCGAGAAGCACCCCCTCAGCTACTACGGCATCACCCTGCAGAGCGACTTGACGCTGTCCACCAGCGGGGCCGGTAAGTTTACGAAAACCGTTTACCTGAAGCCCCCGGACTCCGATTTCGCCGCGCATCACTGGAAAGCCGTCACCCGCTCCGGAACGAATGAGATCCGCTGGTACAGCAAGACCTTCCTGCTGTCCGAGAAGAACGACGGCAAGCCCGGCTGGACCTATTCCAACGAGCAATACGCGCTGACCTTCTGGTACGACATCAACGAAAACTCCATGCGGCTCGATATCCACGATCCCGGAAACGACGTGTATCACCGCAGTGCGAAATTCATCAACACCTACGACTGCACCAGCTACGAGATCCCCTTCACCAAGACCGTGCAGCAAGGCGGCACCGCCGCCCCCGGCAAGCAGAACTTCTCCCTGGAGCTCTTTGACGTGGGCTACGGCGCCATGAACGCCGTCGCCAACGACTACTGCACCGCCACGGTCCAGACCAAGGGCGCGGGCAGCTACGACGGCAAGCTGGTCCTCTCCGGCCCGACGAAGACGGTCGAAGACATCGTCTGCGAGGGCTTCCTGGTCCGGGAAAAGAACGGCGGCGCGGCCAACTGGACCTACTCCAGCGCGGTCTACCGCGTCCTTCCCGTCCAGCAGGACGGGGTGCGGACCTTCGCCTTCTACCCCGCAGAAAAGCAGGGCGGCCGCTATGTGGCCGCTGAAACGCCCGTCAAGCAGATGACCTTCACCAACACCTACACCGCCAAGGCCGACGTCGCGACCGTCACGGCCAGCGTCACCGACACCCAGGGCAAGCCCCTGCCCGGGGCGACCTTCGCGCTGAAGGACGACCAGGGCAAGGAGGTCTACCGGACCACCTCCACCAGCAGCGGCCTCATCCGCTTCACCCAGGTCGGCGACGGCACCTATACCCTTCTGCAAAAGGCCGCGCCCGCAGGCTATGTGGCCTCTGACGAGGCCTATGTCCTCACCGTCAGCGGCGCCAACGTCACCATGGCCCAGCAGACCTACGCCCCCGTCACCTTCGTCAACCGCAAGGAAATGGCGCTCAACCGCACCGACCACACCGCCTTCCTGGCGGGCTACACCGACGGCAGCTTCGGCCCGGAGCGCAAAATGACCCGCGCCGAGGTGGCGACCCTCTTCTCCCGCCTGCTCACCGAGCCGCTCGAGGCGGGTAAGACCTACCCCATCGCCTTCACCGACGTGGCGAAGGACCACTGGGCCGCCAACGCCATCGGCTACATGCACCAGCTCGGCATCATCACCGGCTACGCCGACGGCACCTTCCGCCCCAACGCGCCCGTGACCCGCGCGGAGTTCGCCGCCATCGCCAGCCGCTTTGAGTCGCTGACCGAGGGCACCAAGCGCTTCACCGACGTGCCCGGCACCCACTGGGCGGCCAAGTACATCACCTACGTGGCCACGCGCGGCTGGGTCACCGGCTACGCCGACGGCAGCTTCCGGCCCGAGAACCCCATCACCCGCGCCGAGGTGGCAACGGTCACCTGCCGCCTGCTGGCGCGCAGCGCGGACCAGGACTACGTCCGCAGCCATCTCAGCGACCTTCGCGCCTTCACCGACCTGCCCGAGAGCCACTGGGCCTACTGGTACGCCATGGAGGCCGCCAACGCCCACGACTACACCAAGACCGGCGGCAGCGAGACCTGGAGCCGCACCCACAACTGACACGCCACGCAAAACGAACGAGGGCAAGCCCGCAGGCTTGCCCTCGTTTTCGCTTCCGGTCACAGGACGAACTTTTCCAGAGCCAGAGCCACCCCATCCTCATCGCAGGTGGCGGTGACCCAGTCGGCCTCCGCCTGGACAAAGGGCAGGGCGTTGCCCATGGCCACGCCGATGCCCGCCGCCCGCAGCAGGGGCAGGTCGCTGCCGCCGTCCCCGATGGCCACGGTCTCCCCCGGCTCGATCCCCAGCCGCTCCAGCAGGTAGAGGAGGGCCTCCCCCTTGTTGATGCCCCCGACCATGACCTCCAGGTCCCGGGGGGCGGGGTCGGCGAAGCTGAGGTCCGGCAGGGCGGACAGCCGCCGCCGCAGGGCCTCCTTCCGCTCCGGGCTGTCGGTGAGGAAGAACAGCTCCTCCAGGGGCTGGTCGTCCGCCCGCAGAAAGTCCTCCAGCGAGCCGGGCAGGACCCGCCGGGTCCCCAGGACGTACTCCATCATGGGGGTCCCCTCGTAGCGGGCGCAGAGGATGTCCCGGTCGGCCCGGGTCAGATAGCCCACGCCCCCCCGGAAGACCTCCCGGATCATCTCGAAGTCCGCGCAGGCCTCCAGCACCCGCAGGCAGTCCGCCGGGCTCAGGTGCCGTTCCAGAAGGCAGGTGTTCTCTTGCAGGTCCCGGATGGTGGCCCCGTTGGAGGTCACCGCGTAGCGCAGGCCGGGCAGCTCCAGCACCGCCTGCGGCAGGCCCTGGGCCGGGCGGCCGGTGATGGGCACGATGAGAACGCCCATCCGCCGGGCGCGCTCCAAGGCCTCCAGGTTCCGCCGGGAGACCCTCTTTTCGCTGTCCAGCAGGGTGCCGTCCAGGTCCAGGGCAACGAGTTTGATCCCTTTTTCCATGCCTGCCGCCTCCCTTTCTTCGCGTGATTTTTTTGTATTGTACCACGATTTCCCCGAAAAGACCAGAGTCTTGCGCCCTTTCCCCGGATATGGTACACTGTTCCCACCCTATGTCTATTCTGTAAGGAGATACCCGCCATGGCTGAACGTCCCTATCCCATCCTAACCGTCAACGAGAAAGCCGCCCGCGCCCTGCGGGCGGGCCACCCCTGGGTCTACGGCGCGGAGACCACCGGCCCCGACCGCCCCGCGCAAAACGGGGACATCGTGGACGTCGTCACCCAGAAGGGGCGCTGGCTGGGGGCCGGCTTCCTCAACGACCACTCCAAGATCCGGGTGCGCCTGCTCTCCCGGAACACCAACGACCGCTTCGACGAGGCCTTCTGGCGGCGGCGGCTCCAGTACGCCCTGGACTACCGCCGCACGGTCATGGGGCCGGACTTCACCACCGCCCGCCTGATCTTCGGGGAGGCGGACCAGTTCCCCGGCCTCACCGTGGACCTCTTCGGCGACATCCTCGTCACCGAGGTCCTCTCCCTGGGCATGGAGCGCGTCAAGCACCTGCTCTACCCCCAGCTGGTGGACCTGCTGGCGGGGTACGGCGTCCGCGTCCGCGCCCTCTACGAGCGCAACGAGGCCGCCCTGCGCCGCAAGGAGGGCCTGCCCCAGGAGAAGGGCTTCTGCGCCCTGCCCGGCCTGGCCACCGACCTGGACGGCCACGTGACCATCACGGAGAACGGCGTCCGCTACGACGTGGACTACATCAACGGCCAGAAGACCGGCTTCTTCCTCGACCAGAAGTACAACCGCCGGGCGGCGGCCGCCCTGGCGCGGGGCCGACGGGTGCTGGACTGCTTCACCCACACCGGGGCCTTCGCCCTCAACTGCGCCCGGGGCGGGGCCGAGCAGGTCACGGCCGTGGACATCTCCAAGGACGCGGTAGCCCTCACCCGCCGCAACGCCGCCCTCAACGGCCTGGAGGACAGGGTCCGGGCCGTCCAGGCCGACGTCTTTGACCTGCTCACCGACCTGGCCAGGGAGAAGCAGCACCCCTACGACTACATCATCCTGGACCCGCCCGCCTTCACCAAGAGCGGGGCCACGGTGAAGAACGCCTACCGGGGCTACAAGGAGATCAACCTGAAGGCCATGAAGCTCCTGCCCCGGGGCGGCTATCTGGCCACCTGCTCCTGCTCCCACTTCATGACCGCCCCCCTCTTCTGCCAGATGCTCCGGGAGGCCGCCGCCGACGCCTCGGTGAGCTTGCGGCAGATCGAGGACCGCCGCCAGTCCCCCGACCACCCCATCCTCTGGGGCGTGCCCGAGACCGAGTATCTGAAGTTCTACCTCTTCCAGATCGTGTGACCCCCCCGACAGACGCAGGCAAGGCCCGGCATAACGCCGGGCCTTGCCTGCGTTTTTCCTCTTGACAGAGTCAGTCGAACCTGTTAGACTGACATTGAACTTGTCTAACCCTTTCGACTGGAGGTATGTCTCATGAAACCTGCGCTTCCCCTCTCCCTGGCGGACCACCGTCTGCTGGACCTGGTGTGGTCGTCCGAGCCCATCCCCTCGCCCCAGCTCTGCAAGCTGGCCAAGGAGCGCCTGGGCTGGCAGCGCACGACCACCTACACCGTCATCAAGCGCCTGTGCAACAAGGGCTGCTTGCAGAACGAGGCCACCATCGTCTCCTCCCTGGTGAAGCGGGAGGCCGTCCAGCAGGCCGACGGCCAGGAGGTGCTCCAGCGCTCCTTCGGCGGCTCCCTGCCCAACTTCCTGGCGGCCTTTCTCAAGGCCGGGTCCGTCTCCGACCAGGAGGCCGCCGAGATCGAGCAGCTGCTGGAGGACTACAAGCACACCCGCTGAAAGGAGGCCCCCATGACCACATTCATCCAATCGCTCTTCACCATGACCGCCGCCGCCACAGTGGCCGCCGTGGTCGTGATGCTCCTGCGCCTGCCCCTGAAAAAGGCCCCCCGCCGGATCACCTGCGCCCTGTGGCTGGTGGTCTTCCTGCGGATGGTCTGCCCGGTGGGCCTCGACCTGCCGGTGAGCCTGATGCCCGCCCAGCTCACCAGCGGCGCGGCGGCGGAACGGGTCCTGCCCGCCCCGGCTGCGCCCCTGCCCGCCCAGGAGCCTGCCCCCACGGCAGAGGCCCCGGCGGAGAACGCCCCCCGCGCCGCCGCGCCCCCCGCGCCCAGCGAACTCGACCGCGCCGCCCTCCTCACCCTGGTCTGGGCCGTCGGCGCCGCCGGGATGGGCCTGTGGGCGGCGGTCTCCTACGCCCGGCTGCGCCGCCGGGTGGCCGACGCGGTGCGGGCAGCGGAAAACGTCTACGAGACCGACCGGGTGGACGCCCCCTTCGTCTGCGGCTTCTTCCGGCCCCGGATCTTTCTCCCCGTGGGCCTGGCCGAGGCGGACAGGGGCTATGTCCTTCTCCACGAGCAGGCCCACATCCGCCGCCGGGACCACCTGACAAAGCCCCTGTTCTGGCTGGCCCTCTGCCTGCACTGGTTCAACCCGGTGCTGTGGATGGCCTACCGCCTCTTCTGCCGGGACGTGGAGACCGCCTGCGACCAGGCCGTGGTGAAGTCCTTCGGCAAGGAGGACACCGCCGGGTATGCCGCCGCCCTCCTCCACCTGGGCCGGAGGCCCAGCCTCCCCCAGGCCGTCCCCCTGGCCTTCGGGGAGGAGAACGCCAAGCGCCGCATCAAGCACGTGCTGGACTACAAGCACCCCCAGCTGTGGGTGGCCGTCCTCGCCACCCTGCTCTGCCTCGTGACCGGCGTGCTCATCCTGGCCAACCCCAGCAAGCAGACGCCCCAACCCGACCGCGACGGCCCCCAGCTGGAGGGCGTGACCCTCACCGGCGGCTACCTCTTCAACCAGGGCGGCATCCTCGACTGCCCCGAGGCGCTGCGCGACGAGCTGGCGGGCCTTCTGGCCGCGCACGGCCACGGGGCCTATGTCTCGCTGGACGCGCTCCCCTCCTTCCCCAACGACACGGTCTGGCTCCAGAGCGCCCACGACGGCACCAGCTTCTTCTTCGACCCGGACACCCTGACCCTCATCCGCTCGAACCAGGACACCTATTCCGAGCGCCTCAAGCAGGCCGCCATGGCCCCCACCCTGGCCGAGGACCCGGACTACCTCGCCTGGCGGGCCAGCCTGACGGCCTACCAGCGCCACGCCCGGGCCGACAGGCTGTACGCGCTGAAAACCCCCTACCTCGGCGACCACATCGCCGACGGGGATATCCTGCGCTGCGCCGACGTCTACCGCGCCGGAGGCTCCACCATGGAGCTTCAGACCTCCACGGAGCCTTACGGCATCACCCTCCACATGACCGCGCGCCCTCCCTTTGCCCAGGACCAGGCGCAGGCGGAGACCTATCTGAAGCAGGTCGGCGTCCTCTTCCTGGCCCTGGTGGACAACGCCGGGACCTTCACGGTCTCCTACGACGAGGCCCTCGGCGCCACCGGCTTCACCGTGGAGGCCGACCCCGCCAACAAAAACCTGACCCAGGCGGAATTCCGCGCCCTGTATGACCGGGTCTGCACCGCGCCCATCCCCAGCTTCTACTGGGGCTTCACCCTCTCCGACGTTCTGTACCTCGCCAACGGCCCCGCTGAGACCGCCTTCGGGAATTTTTCCTTCAGCGCCACCAGCTTCCAGGCCTCGGTGGGCAACTACCTCTCCTCTGCCTGTCCGAAGGAGGACGTCTTGGAAGCGCCCCGCTACCGAAACAGCAGCGACCGGACCCCCATCGTCGCCCCGGACGGCCAGCGCTTCGACCTGAGCGCCTACCAGAGCGTGGACGTCGTCTCGGTCTGCGACAGCGCCGGGCAGGACACCCGCTACCGGCTCTACCGCCTGGACGGGGAGACCTGGGTGGGGCACTGGGGCAGCGACGGCCAGCTGGCGTACCTGCTCAAGCTCTTGCCCACCGCCCGGTGAGGCCCCCATCGGCAAAAATCCCTTCCGAAGTTCGGAAGGGATTTTTCTGTGTATCGGTTCACTGGAAGCGGCCTGTCTCCGGCAGGCGGGCTTCCTTTTTCTCCTTCAGCCGGGCCACGGAGTCGGGTGTGCGGCGGTAGAGGATCTGGTTGTCCTCCATGTAGGCCTCCAGATGGCCCAGACCCCGGAGATAGTTGATGTAGGCCAGGCTGGCCGCCTCAAAGTAGGCCAGGTCCCGCAGGTCCCCCGCGTCGATCCGGTAGGTCCGGCAGATGGCCGAGGCCAGCAGCTTGGGGGTGGTGTAGTCCTCCACCAGCTCCAGCAGGTCCAGCATCCGCTCGGCGAGGAAGCGGGCCTCCATGTCCACCAGGGGCAGGATCTCGTCATAGATCCCGTAGTGGGCCACCACGTAGCGCGCGGCCTCCACGGTGCGGATCTTCCGCATGGAGTCCAGGTAGTCCTTCATGCAGAGGGCGTAGGGGAACTTGGAGTGGTGGAGGGTCCGCCCCGTCATCATGGCGTCGCCCAGGTAGAGGACGTCGTCCGGGGTCTTGACGCAAATGTGGTCGCAGGTGTGGCCGGGGGTGGGCACGATGCCGAAGACCGCCCCGCAGAAGTCGATGCGTTCCTCCCCCGGCAGGATGATCCGGTCCGCCAGAACGGCCGTCCCCTTGTGGGCGGGGGAGTGGTCCATGTCCTCCGGGGAGTAGAGGTAGTTGCTGACGTTCATGGCCAGGTAGGAGAACTGGTGCCCGGCCTCGCCCAGGGACATGGCCAGCCGGGTCCCGTACTTCTCCTTCAGGAAGGCGTTGTTCCCCATGTGGTCGATGTGGGCGTGGCTGCAAATGACCCCCACGGGGCGCAGGCCGTAGCGGCGCAAGCTCTCGTCCAGGTCGTCCCGCTGCTCCACCAGGCCGGTGTCCAGCAGGACGCAGCGGTGCGCGTCCAGCCGGTAGACGGGGATCATCTCCCAGCTTTTCAGCACCCAGGTATTGCCCTTCACCTGTTCCAATTCCATGTCGCGTCCTCCTTGTTCAGGTTCCTTCGGGGATGATGCGCCGCGCGGCGGTGATCCACAGGCTCCCCAGGAGCCGGTCCCCCCGATAAAGGACCGCCAGCTGGCCGGGGGTGGGCGCCCGGGCAGGCTCCCGCAGCGCCAGGCGGCCGCCGCTCCCCTCGGCATAGAAGCGGGCGGGGGTCTCCGTCTTGGAGTGGCGCAGGCGGACGGTGACCTTCTCCCCCTCCGCCAGCGGCGCCAGGCGGTTCAGGTCCTCGCCCCAGACGACGTCGGCCATCAGGTCGGTGCCGTCGGAGAGGACCACCGTGTTCTCTCGCGGCCGCAGCTCCGAGACGAACAGCCGGTGCGCAGCGGGGATGTTCAGCCCCCGCCGCTGGCCGATGGTGTAGTGATGCAGGCCCTTGTGGGTCCCCAAAATGTTGCCCGCCCGGTCCACGAAGTACCCCGGCGGGGGCGTGGCCCCGCGGGCCTCCAGCCAGGCGGCGTAGTCCCCGTCGGGGATGAAGCAGATCTCCATGCTGTCCGGCTTGTCCGCCACGGGCACGCCAAAGTCCCGGGCCAGCGCCCGGACCTCGGTCTTCTCATAGCCCCCGATGGGGAAGAGGAGCCGGGGCAGCCACGCCTGGGGCAGGCGGGCCAGCATGTAGGCCTGGTCGTTCCGGTGCGCGCCCCGGCAGAGCGCCGCCTCGCCCGCCTCGTCCGTGCAGACGCGGGCGTAGTGCCCCGTGGCCACCCAGTCCGCCCCGACCTGCGCCGCGCGGCGGAAGAGGGCGGGGAACTTGACCGTGGGGTTGCACAGGGCGCAGGGCAGCGGCGTCCGCCCGGCCAGGTAGTCCCGCCGGAACGGCTCCATGACGGAGGTCTCCAGCGCCCGGCGGATATCCCCGGCGGAGAAGGCGATGCCGAAGCGCTCCGCCACCGCCGCCGCGTCGTCCCGGCCGCCCAGGCCGATGTCCAGCCAGTGGCCGTGGACCTCGTAGCCCTGCTCCTTCAGCAGGCAGGCCGCCACGGCGGAGTCCACGCCGCCGGACAGGCCCAGGACGACCCGCTTATTCATGCCCATCCCCCGCGGGCCGGACGGCGGGCGCGCCGTCCAGGTCGATCAGGTCCAGGGCCTCGGTGTCCACCAGGTATTCCAGATAAGGGCGGATGTAGCGCTCCAGATGCTGGGCCCGGATGGGATGGCCCACGGCCAGCGCCAGGTTCGTGACCACGGCGGCGTAGAAGGCGCTGTAGGTCATGGGTCCGGTCACCAGCGCGCGGATGGCCGCCAGCTGCCGGTGGATGTGGTCGATGTTCTTCTGGGCCAGCTCCGCCGCAGAGCCGTAGACGAGGCCCTTGTGGCAGAAGATCCAGGCGTCGCAGGCCAGGGCCTTCAGCCGCTCCTTGCTGGCCAGGTCATCGGCCATGTCGAAGACGAAGGGGACCATGGCGGTCTCCAGCACGTCCTCGGTCATGAGGGCGTCCCCGGCGAAGCAGACGTTGTCCGGGGTGATGAGGCAGATGTGGTCGGGCGAGTGGCCGGGCGTGCGGACGATCTCGAACCGCGCCCCGCAGAAGTCCAGCGCGGTCTCCCCGAAGGCGATGACCCGGTCCACCGGCCCCACCAGGGCCTGGAGGCGGGGGGTGCGGCGGATGAGGCCCATGCTGAAGTTGAACAGGTGGTTTTTCAGGCTCTCCTCGCTGCGGACGATGTCGGCCTCCAGCTGGGGCAGGCAGGACAAGGCCCCGTACTTCTCCCGAAAATACCTGGTCCCCTCGTGGTGGTCGTAGTGCATGTGGGTGCAGAGGACCCCCACCGGGGTCCAGCCCGCCGCGCGGACGGTCTGGTCCAGCTCCTCCTGGAGCTTGCCGCTGCCGGGGTCCAGGAGGACGCAGTCCGTGTCGTTGACTTGATACAGGCCGATGAGCTGGGGGCCATCCAGCACCCAGGTCCGGCCCTTTACGTTGCGCAGGGTCATTGTGCTCTCTCCTTCTTCTCTTCCCGCTTGGGGGGGCAGGGTCAGCGGCCGCGCCGCTCCAGGGCGATCATCAGCGCGGCGACGTCCGCCGGGGAGACCCCGGAGATCCTCGACGCCTGGCCCAGGTTCAGGGGGCGGATGGCTGCCAGCTTCTGCCGGGCCTCCAGCCGCAGACCGGCCAGGGCGCTGTAGTCCAGGTCGTCGGGCAGGGTCCTGCCCTCCAGGCGGCGCATTTCCTCCACCTGGCGCTGCTGCCGGGCGATGTAGCCCTCGTATTTCAGGACGATCTCCACCTGCTCGGTGACGGCCTTGGGCAGGTCGGGCCGCGCCGGGTCGATGGGGGCCAGGTCGTCGTAGCACAGCCGGGGGCGGCGGAGCAGGTCGGCCAGCCGGACGCTGTTCTTCACCGGCGCCTCCCCCTTGGCCTCCAGCAGGGCGTTCAGGGCCGGGGAGGCCGCCGCGCCGCTGTGCTCCAGGCGCTTGCACTCCCGGTCCACCGCCGCGTACTTCTCCTGCACCCGGCGGTAGCGCGCCTGGCTGACCAGGCCGATGGCGTAGCCCAGGGGGCAGAGGCGCTGGTCGGCGTTGTCCTGGCGGTGGAGCAGGCGGTACTCCGTGCGGGAGGTCATCATGCGGTAGGGCTCGTTGGTCCCCTTGGTGACCAGGTCGTCGATGAGCACGCCGATGTAGCCCTGGCTGCGGTCCAGGAGGAAGGGCGGCTGGCCCAAGAGCTTCCGGGCGGCGTTGACCCCGGCCACGAAGCCCTGGACGGCGGCCTCCTCATAGCCGGAGGAGCCGTTGAACTGCCCCGCGCCGTAGAGGCCGGACACCCGCTTGTGCTCCAGGGTGGGGCGCAGCTCGGTGGGGTCCACGCACTCGTACTCGATGGCGTAGGCCGGGCGGGTCATCTCGGCCTGCTCCAGGCCGGGCAGGGTGTGGAGCATCTGGACCTGCACGTCCTCCGGCAGGGAGGAGGAGAAGCCCTGGATGTAGATCTCCTCCGTGTCCAGGCCCATCGGCTCCAGGAAGAGCTGGTGCCGGGGCTTGTCGGCAAAGCGCACCACCTTGTCCTCGATGGAGGGGCAGTAGCGGGGGCCGACCCCCTCGATGGTCCCGGTGAACAGGGGCGAGCGGTCCAGGTTGTCCCGGATGATGGCGTGGGTGCGGTCGTTGGTGTAGGTGATGTAGCAGCAGACCCGGTTCTCCCCGGGCTGCTCGGTCTCAAAGGAGAAGGGGATGACCGCGCGGTCCCCCTCCTGCTTCTCCAGCCGGGAGAAGTCGATGGACCGGGCGTTCACACGGGGGGGCGTGCCGGTCTTGAACCGGCGGAGGGTCAGCCCGGCGGCCCGCAGGCTCTGGGTGAGGGCGTTGGCCCCGAACATCCCGTCCGGCCCGCTGGCCCGGACCACCTCGCCCACGATGGTGGTGCTGCTCAGGTAGGTCCCCGAGCAGATCACGGCGGCCTTGACCCGGTAGACGGCCCCGGTCACGGTCTGAACGCCCGCCACGCAGCCGTCTTCCACGAGCAGGTCGGTGACCTCCGCCTGCTTCACCCACAGGTTCTCCTGCGTTTCCAGGGTGTGCTTCATGACGCTCTGGTAGAGGCGGCGGTCGGCCTGGGCGCGCAGGGAGTGGACGGCGGGGCCTTTGCCCCGGTTGAGGAGGCGGTACTGGATGCAGGCCCGGTCGGCGGCCCGGCCCATCTCGCCTCCCAAGGCGTCCAGCTCCCGGACCAGGTGCCCCTTGCCGGTGCCGCCGATGGCGGGGTTGCAGGGCATGTTGCCCACGGCGTCCAGGTTGATGGTAAAGCACAGGGTCCGCAGCCCCAGGCGCGCGCAGGCCAGGGCGGCTTCGATGCCCGCGTGGCCCGCACCCACCACGGCCACGTCATAGACCCCGGCCTCGTAGGTTCGTATTGTCGTCTTGATGTCTTCCACAGTTCATCTCTCCCTGTCAAAGCGTTGTTCTTGTCCCCGGTCAGAGGAGCAGCAGCTCCACCAAAAAGACCACCGAGCAGGCGGAGATGGCCACCAGGAAGAGGTTCCCGCTGAACCAGGCCACCAGGACGCCCACCACCAGGGCGGCGATGCCCGACCAGATGCTGTCGGTGGCGGTGACGATGGCGGGGAAGGTCATGGCCGCCAGGGTCACGTAGGGGACGTAGTAGAGGAAGGAGCGGATGAACTTGTTCTTGATCTCCTTCTGGATGAGGGTCAGGGGCAGCACCCGGATGGCATAGGTCACCAGGGCCACCACGGCGATGTAGAGATACAGGTCACGCATCGGCTTCTTCCGCCTCCTTTACCGGGAACAGGACCGCCGCCAGGGCGGAGAGGACCACCGTGATGAGGATGGTCCGGGTCCCCGCGGCGATGGTAGCCGTCAGGGGGAGGACGGTCAGCGCGCAGCTGGCCGCCATGGACAGGACCACCACCCCCAGGATGACCTTGCTCTTCCTGGAGGCGGGGATGATGACCGCCAAAAACATGCCGTACAGGCCCACGCTCAGGGCGCTGACCACGCTGCCCGGCAGGATGTTGCCCACGGAGGTCCCCAAAAAGGTCCCCAAGGCCCAGCCGGGCATGGCGACGGCCATCATGCCGAAGTAGTAATAGGGGTTGAGCTTATCCTCCTCGGCAATGGCCATGCCGAAGATCTCGTCGTTGACGTTGAAGCCGATGACCAGCCGGTGCCACAGCCTGGCGCTGGCGGGCAGCTTCTGGCTCAGGGCGCAGGACATGAGGATGTAGCGGGCGTTGGTCACGCCCACGATGAGCGCGGTCTCCAGATAGCTGCTCATGGCGGCCATGCAGGTGAAGGCGGCGTACTGCCCCGCCGAGGCGTTCACCAGCAGGCTGGTGAGGGTCGCCTGCACGGCGGTCAGGCCCGCGTTTTTCGCGGTGATGCCCAGGGTGAAGGACACCGCCAGGTAGCCCAGGGAAATGGGGACGCCTGTGCGAAGCCCCCGGAAAAACTGCTTGCGGTTCATGGCTAGGACTTCTTTCTACTCTCGTTTCGTTACTCCAGCACCACCAGCGGCACGTCCGGCCGGTCAAACAGCCGGAAGGCGGGGAACTGGTTGCCCAGACCCCGGGAGACCACCATCTCCCCCCGGGACAGCTTGTAAAGCCCCGCCGTGTAGTCGGGCAGCAGGTCCAGCCGGGGGCCGATGAGGCCGTCGGTGCCCGGCAGGCGGATCAGGCCCCCGTGGGCGTGGCCGGACAGGGTCAGGTCCACCCCGGCGGCGGCGTATTCCTCATAGCGCGTGTTCCGGTGGCTCAGGAGGAGCTGATACACGTCCCCCTGCGCCCGGCGGACCTCGTCGGACAGCTCCCGCACGGTCTTCTGGTCGGCGTAGCCGTTGCTGTCCTCCGCGCCCAGCAGGGCCAGCCGCGCGCCGTTTCGCTCCAGCATGACGTAGGCGTTGGACAGGACCCGGACCCCGCAGCGCTCCAGCAGCGGCTCCAGCTCCTGCACCACCCCGGCGGCCCACTCGTGGTTGCCGGTGACGTAATAGGTGGGGGCGATGGCCGCCAGGCCCTTCGCCACGGCGGGGACCATGGCCATCTGGGATGGCGCGTGGAGGATATCGCCCGTGATGGCGATGAGGTCCGGCTCCAGCCCCTCCACGAAGCGGAGGAGCCGCTCGTTGTTCTCCCCGAACTGCTTGGCGTGGAGGTCGGAGATCAGGGCGATGCGGTACCCGGCAAAGCCGTCGGGGGCGCTGTCCACCACGATGGTCTCGGTGGACAGGCCGTTCTGCTGCCAGTAAAACCACCCGGCCAGGAGGGCCAGGACCACAACGGCCGTGAAAAACCGGCGGACGCGGCTCCGGCGGCGGCGCGTCCGCCGCGTTGCCCCGGCGGCGCAGCGCTCGTTCCAGTCGCTCTCTTTAATCATGGCTGATATAGAAGGGCTTCATGAGGCTCTTTTGCTCGGTGGAGTCCTTCTGTCGGCTCTGCGGGACGTCCACCCTGGGCGGGATGCGGCCCCGGCCCCGGTCGCTGCGCTTCTTGCCCGGCTTGAGGGGGGCGGGGATGCCCTTCTTGGGGGCCTGGCGGGACTGGGCCGACCGGGAGGCGGCCGGGGACTTCTCCACGGCGGGGGCCTTCCTCTCCTTGGGCTTGGGCGCGCCCCGGCGCCCCTCCTTCTTCGCCTTGTCCCGGCCGGGCTTCCCCTGGGCGGGCTTGGGCGGCTTGTAGTAGTGATAGACGGGCTTGGCCGCCAGCATCCGGGCGGTCGCGTCCATGATGACCTCCCCTTCCAGGGGGTCCCGGTGCGGCACGAAGACGGCGGCCTCCTCCTTGGGCTGGGCGTCCAGGAAGGCTTGCAGGTCGCCCCGGTTCTGCTTGCCGTGGGGGAAGGTCCGCCGCGCCGCCGCCTGCTTTTCGGGGGCTGGCTCCGGCGGCTTGGCCTGCTTCTTTTTCTTGCCCGCCTGGGCGGGGGCCTGCTCGCCCTTCTCCGCCGCCTGCTTTTTCCGGGCGGTGTGCTTCTCCCGGGCGGCCTGGCGGGCCTCGGCGTCCTCGGCGTTCACCGGGCGGCCCTTGGCGTCCTTGGGGGCCTCGAAGACCTCCATGGGGAAGCCGTGCTCCCGGCGGGGGATGGGCTTTTTCAGCAGCTTCTCAATGTCCTTGAGCATGGGCAGCTCCCCGTAGTCGCAGAAGGAGATGGCCGTGCCCCCATGCCCGGCCCGGCCGGTGCGGCCGATGCGGTGGACGTAGGTCTCGGGGACCTCGGAGAGGTTGTAGTTGAACACGTGGGAGAGTTCCTCGATGTCCAGGCCGCGGGCGGCGATGTCGGTGGCCACCAGCACCCGGATCTCCCCGGCCTTGAACTTCCGCAGGCTCTCCTGGCGGGCCGTCTGGGACTTGTTGCCGTGGATGGCGGCGGCGGTGACGCCCCGCCGCCCCAGGTCCCGGGCCACCTTGTCGGCCCCGTGCTTGGTGCGGGTGAAGACGAGGGCGTTTTTCACCTGCTCCTCCTCGATGAGCTGGACGAGCAGGTCGGTCTTGTTGCGCCGGTCCACCAGGCAGACCTCCTGGCGGATGACCTCCACCGGGGAGGAGACGGGGGCGGCGGCCACCTTCACCGGGTCGTGGAGGAGGGTGTCCACCAGCTCCAGGATCTCCGGGGGCAGGGTCGCCGAGAAGAACATGGTCTGCTTCTGCTCCGGCAGGAGGCGGATGACCTTGCGTACGTCGTGGATAAAGCCCATGTCCAGCATCCGGTCGGCCTCGTCCAGGACGAAGATCTCCACGGCGGACAGGTCCAGCAGCCCCTGGCCGGACAGGTCCAGCAGGCGGCCGGGGGTGGCGGTGAGGACGTCCACCCCCTTCTTCAGCTGCTCCACCTGGGGGGCCTGGCCCACGCCGCCGAAGATGACGGCCTCGGCGAGGGGCAGGTTCTTGCCATAGGCCTTTAGGTTTTCGTCGATCTGAATGGCCAGCTCCCGGGTGGGGGTGAGGATGAGGGCGCGGACGCCCTTCTTCCGCCCGCCCTTGGCCAGCCGCTGCAAAATGGGCACGCCAAAGGCGCAGGTCTTGCCCGTGCCCGTCTGGGCGCTGCCCAGCACATCCCGGCCGGCAAGACCCGCCGGGATGGCCTTTTCTTGGATGAGCGTGGGCGTCTCATACCCGCAGTCCGTCAGGGCTGACAGGATGGGCGCCCGGATCCCAAGAGATTGAAAGCTCTTCATGGTTGGATTGGTCCTTTCTTGCTTCTTCCCGCCGGAATGAGGCCCGCGCCCGGGTCACCGGGCGGGGCCGCGCGGGAAGGGATGGTATCAATGTGCCTCTTCCTCCAGGAAGTAGGTCGCCTCCATGTCGGCCACGGACAGGGCGAAGGCGAGGGGGTATTTTACAAAGGCCCGGCCAACGAGCCGGTTGTCTTCGGTGCCGGAGAAGCCCATGTGCCAGCGGATGGCCATGGCCTCCTCCCGGGTCAGACGGACGAAGCCGTTGACCACATAGACGGACTTTTCCCCGTGGCCGTAGGGAAGGGGGTCCTCGAAGTGGAAGGTGGGGACCTGGGTCCAGCGGCCGTCCTCCCCCTTCACGTTGCGGGTGCCGGGCTTGTAGCAGCCGATCTTGCACACGTCATGGAGCAGGGAGACCAGGGCGATGGACTCGGGGCTGTATTCCAGGCCGTAGAGGTCGGTGACCCGCTCTCTGGCCAGGTAATCGTTCAGGCAGTGGTATACATTGAGGCTGTGCTCACACAGGCCGCCGGCGTAGGCCCCGTGGTAGCGGGCCGAGGCGGGCGCGGTGAAAAAGTCGCTCTTGTTCGTCAGGTAGTCCAGCAGGGCTTCCGCACCCTCCCGGTGGACATTCTCCCGAAAGATCTCAATAAATTCCTCTTTGGCCGACATAGCGGAACGCCTCCCTCATTGCTCTGCGGCGAAGCGCCGCACGGAATAGTTTATTGTAGCATATTTCAGAGGATTTTTCACGGGTTTTTCCACGGGAATGGCGAAAAGCCCTCCCAAAAAAGGGAGAGCTTTTCCGCCGATTAGATATCGTTTTCCACAAGAGTCCGGCCGCAGGGGACGACCTGCCCGGAGAGCGGACCGCGCGCGCCGGGTCACTCGTCCAGCTTGAGCACGGCCATGAAGGCCTCCGTGGGCAGCTGGACCGTGCCCAGGGTGCGCATCTTCTTCTTGCCTTCCTTCTGCTTTTCCAGCAGCTTCTTCTTGCGGGTGATGTCGCCGCCGTAGCACTTGGCCAGCACGTCCTTGCGCATGGCCTTCACGGTCTCGCGGGCGATGATCTTGCCGCCGATGGCCGCCTGGACGGGGATCTCGAAGAGCTGGCGGGGGATGTTCTCCTTGAGCTTTTCGCAGATCTTTCTCGCCCGGCCATAGGCCTTCTCCCGGTGGGCGATGAAGGACAGGGCGTCCACCTGGTCGCCGTTGAGGAGCATATCCACCTTCACCAGGTCGGACGCACGGTCCTCCAGGAACTCGTAGTCCAGGGAGGCGTAGCCCTTGGTGCGGGCCTTCAGGGCGTCGAAAAAGTCATAGATGATCTCGTTCAGGGGCATATTGTAGTGGATCTCCACCAGGTTGGCGTCCAGGTACTGCATGTCCCGGAACTCGCCCCGGCGCTCCTGGCACATGGGCATGATGTTGCCCACGTAGTCCGGGGGGGAGATGATGGAGACCTTCACGAAGGGCTCCTTCTGGACCACGATCTGGGCGGGGTCCGGGTAGTTGTGGGGGTTGTCCACCCGGAGGATCGTGCCGTCGGTCTTTTCCACCTCATAGATGACGTTGGGCAGGGTGGTGATGAGGTCCAGGTCGAACTCCCGCTCCAGCCGCTCCTGGATGATCTCCATGTGGAGCATCCCCAAAAAGCCGCAGCGGAAGCCGAAGCCCAGGGCGGCGGAGGTCTCCGGCTCGAAGGAGAGGGAGGCGTCGTTGAGCTGGAGCTTCTCCAGGGCGTCCCGCAGGTCGGGGTACTTGGAGCCGTCCTCGGTGTAGATGCCGCAGTAGACCATGCTCCGGGCGGGGCGGTAGCCGGGCAGCGGCGCGGCGGCGGGGGCCGCCACGGTGGTGATGGTGTCGCCCACCTGGGTGTCCTTCACGTTCTTGATGGACGCGGTGAGGTAGCCCACCTCTCCGGCGGAGAGGACGGCGCACGGCTCCAGCCGGGTGGGCAGCAGGTGGCCGATCTCCACCAGGCCATACTCGGCCCCGGAGGCCATCATGCGCACGGTGTCCTCCAGGCGGAGGCTGCCCTCCATGACCCGGAAGTAGACCACCACGCCCCGGTAGGCGTCATACTGGCTGTCGAAGATGAGGGCCTTGAGGGGGGCCTTGGGGTCCCCGCTGGGGGCGGGGATGTGGTGGACCACGTCCTCCAGAACGGCCTGGATGTTCACGCCCATCTTGGCGGAGATCTCCGGGGCCTCGGCGGCCTCCAGGCCGATGACGTTCTCCACCTCCTCCTTCACCCGCTTGGGGTCGGCGGCGGGCAGGTCGATCTTGTTGAGCACCGGGCGGATCTCCAGGTCGTGCTCCATCGCCAGGTAGGTGTTGGCCAGGGTCTGGGCCTCGACCCCCTGGGAGGCGTCCACCACCAGCACCGCCCCCTCGCAGGCCGCCAGGGAGCGGGAGACCTCATAGTTGAAGTCCACGTGGCCGGGGGTGTCGATGAGGTTCAGGGTATAGGTCTCCCCGTCCAGGGCGTTGTACTGCACGGTGACGGCGCGGGCCTTGATGGTGATGCCGCGCTCCCGCTCCAGGTCCATGTTGTCCAGGATCTGGCTCTCCATCTCCCGCTCGCTGACGGCGTTGCACAGCTCCAGCAGGCGGTCGGCCAGGGTCGATTTGCCGTGGTCGATGTGCGCAATGATGGAAAAGTTGCGAATTTTTGTCTGGTCGGTCATAGTTGCGTTCCTCCTTCGGGGAAGTTTATGCAGACGGTCCCCCCGCCGCGGCGGGCGGGCGGGGCCGCAGGGGGCGCTTGGGGTCAATCCTCCTTGGGCCGGGTCTTGCCCAGGTCCTTGTTCAGCTGGGCGGCCAGGTGGCGGAACATCAGGCCCAGGTCCGGCTCCTTCTGGCACAGGCCCACGCAGACCTGACTGAGCAGATCCGCCGCGCGCATAAGGGCGGCCGGGTCCGCCTGCCCGCCGCCCGCCAGGCTCACGCCCCCGGCGCGGATGCCGGTCCGGCCCAGCAGGTAGTCGGCGGAGACCTGGTAGTAGTCGCAGGCCTTCACCACAAAGGCCAGCCCCGGCTCCCGGATGCCGTTTTCATAGTGGGACAGCAGGGCCTGGGAGACGCCCAGCTCCTGGGCGGCCAGCCGCTGACTGATCCCCTTCTCGTGGCGCAGATGGGACAGCGCCTGGGAGAACATGACATTCATTCGATCACTCCTCTTGCCCCCGCGCTGCCCGCGCGGCGGCCTTCTCGTTGTCTCTCTGTTTTTAACAAGCTGTATTATTATATCGTCTGAAATACCCCCTGTAAAGGCCTCTCGAAAGAATTTTTTTGACCGCCTCGACAGCCTTCCGCCCAAAGGGGACCTAGGGGGCAAAATGTCCCAAAAGCAACCCCTTGACGGCCCGCACACCCCCGGCGTATCCTTTTTCTGTCATCACTTTGTAACTGTTTTGTTTCTTTTTTACCACCACGCGGAAAGGAGCGAGCCATTTGAAGCATCCCACCACAGCATCCCGGTTTTCCACCGGACCGGGCCGACAGGAGGACCTGTCGGCCCCGGAGGAGTTTTTCTGCCAGCTGGCCGACCTGGAGCGGCAGCAGCGCCAAGGGCGGCGGCCGGTCACCAAGCGCACGCTGCTTGCGGCAGCCCTGCTGGGCCTGACCGGACTCACCGCCGCCGGGGCGGTGCTGGCCTCCACCTGCACCCTCTGCTACGCGGTCTCCGCCGACGGGGAGCCGCCCCTGGCCTTCGTGCGCCGGGAGGAGACCTGCGCCCAGGCGATCACCCAGGTGGAGGAGCAGGTCTCGGCCATCCTGCACACCCAGTACGACTACGGCAAGCGGACCCACACCTGCCTGACCATCGCCCCCAAGGGCAGCATCCAGACCTCGGACCAACTCACCGCCAGCCTCATGGAGACGGTGGACCAGGTCCGGGAGGCCTACGTCCTCACGGTGGACGGCGTGGCCGCGGGGGCCTGCGAGAGCGAACGGGAGATCGCCGAGGCCCTGGCGCGGACCAAGGCCCGCTACACCACGGAGCACACCCGCTCGATCTGCCTGGTGAGCACGGTGGACATCTCCCTGGACTACCTCCCGGCGGACACGGAGCTCCTCTCCGCCGACGCCCTGACGGAGGTCCTCCTCCAGCCCGCCGAGGCGCGTGAGACCGCCGTCCTCGCGCCCCTGGACGAGGGGGCGGAGGCGCCTCCCGCGCCGCTGCTCCTGGTGGAGACCGTGGAGGAGGTCAGCTACACCCAGGCCATCCCTGCGCCCGTCCAGGAGCAGGAGACGAACACCCTCATCCTGGGCCAGACCGCCACCCTGGCGGAGGGGACCGAGGGCCAGCAGGCGCGCACCGACCAGGTCACCTACCGCTGCGGCGTGGAGGTGGACCGGGAGACCCTCTCCGCCCAGACCCTCACCGAGCCCACCCCCACCATCGTGGGCGTCGGCACCGCCCAAGGGGTGGACGCGGCCCAGGGCCGCTTCGCCTGGCCCACCACGGGGCAGATCACCTCCCCCTTCGGCCCCCGCTGCCTCTTCGGCGCCACCGGCTTCCACACCGGCGCGGACATCGCCAACGCCGCCGGGACCCCGCTCTCCGCCGCCGCCAGCGGCACGGTCAGCTTTTCGGGGGTCAAGGGCAGCTACGGGAACCTCGTGAAGGTGGACCACGGCAACGGCTTTGTCACCTACTACGCCCACTGCTCCCAGCTTCTGGCCCGCCAGGGCGACTGGGTGGAGCAGGGCCAGACCATCGCTCTCATGGGCTCCACCGGCCGGTCCACCGGCCCCCACTGCCACTTCGAGATCCGCTGGCAGAACGACCCCATCGACCCCCTGCTCTGCCTGCCCTGACGGGCAGGACGCGCTTTTTTCTCCGGACGGCCCTCCCTTTGCCGCCCGGCCATTTTTTTGCATCGACCAAGGGCGGGTCTTGCGAAATTTCCGGATTTTCCCGTTCTTTTCCTTTTTTCAGCGAATAATCTCTTTCATATTAGATTTTATTCCTATTTTTACTTTTTGTATTTCAACTTTTGAATTCACTTATGTTAGGAAACTTTCCAAAGAATTTGTATATTCACAATAGATTGACCTTTCCTCACAAATCCGATACATTAGGGGCAATTGATGCTTGGGCGGCCGGCTTCACCGCGGCCAAGCCCAGATTCCGGTTTCATTGTGTTTCATTCTGTATTACTTTCATCATTTTTAGGAGGTTCCTATGCTCCCTGTAAATCCTGAAGCAATCGGCGTATTCGGACTGTTCGCAACGGTCATCTGTTTTGGTTTAGAGCAAGTCGGCGTTGGCGTCAAGGGCGCTGACCACGCAAAGCTCACCCGGTCTCTGGGCATGATCGCCATCCTCTTCGGCGGCGTCTGCCAGCTCTACACGGCCCTGAGCATGTATCTGTTCAGCGCGGGCGGCGACCACAGCAAGTACCTGGGCACCGTCTTCGGCTTCTTCGGCCTGTTCTGGGTCCTGGTCGGCATCTTCTTCCTGAAGGGCGGCGACAAGAAGGTCATGGCGCATTTCTTCGCCTGCGGCCTGGTCCTGGTCGTCCTCTTCACCCTCCGCGCCTTCGCGGACGGCCTGGTCTGGCCCCTGGGCGTGGACCTGGTGGTCATCGACGTCCTGCTCGTCACCCTGATCTTCGGCTGGTACACCGAGAACCCCAAGCTGGGCAAGCTGGCTGGCGTGTGCAACCTGGCCATCGGCTTTATCTCCTTCTTCCTGCTGTACCCCCACGTGCTGGGTTGATCCCACCCACCCTACCATACTAAACTGAAACCGGCTCAAGATCCCCGGCCGGGCAGACCACTGCCCGGACCGGGGTATTTTTCCGATACGTAAAAAACGGCGGCCCGACGGCCGCCGTTTTGCTTGTCACTTCTTCTTGCGGAACAGCCCCTCCTCGCGGAGCTTGGCGGAGATGTAGGCAAAGCTCTCCGCGCCGTTGTGGGGGAGCAGGCAGTAGGAGCAGTCCTTCACCCCGTCGCGCAGGACGAAGCCGCCGCCGCAGTTGGGCGAACGGTACAGGGGACAGTAGCAGAAGAGGCAGTTGAACTCTTCCTCCTTCACGTCCTTGTGGCAGGGAAAATACTCGCACGCCCGGTTCTGAAACCAAGTGTAATGCTTTCCGGTGAGATCCATAGCCATAAGCCTCCTTTGATTCACGCGATCTTGTATCGTTCTTTCCAGGCCGCCAGCGCCGCCCGCCCCTCCGGGGTGACGGGCATGAGCCACCGCCAGGAGCGGAAGTGGCGGATGCACAGCCAGGTCTTCAAATAGTCCTCCGCGATCAGCATCAGGAAGTAGACCACCGGGAAGGGCAGCTTGAAGACGTAGGCCGCCAGGAAGGTCGCGGGGATGGACAAAAACCACAGGCAGCCCATGTCGTACTTCACCCCGGTGAAGGTGTCGCCGCCCGCCCGGTAGATGCCCACGATGGTGATGTAGGGGATGTTGCGGACGAGCATGTGGATGCTGTAGAGGATGAGGATGTAGACGGCGCTGCGATAGGTCAGCTCCGACAGCGCCCCGCCGGTGTTGAACAGGTGGATGAGGGGGTTCCGGGCGGCGATCAGGACCAGGCCCAGACCACCGGCCGCCAGCGGCTCGAGCACCGCGAAGCGGCGGGACTGCTCCACCGCCTGGTCGATGTCCCCCGCGCCCACCGAATTGCCCACCATGATGGCGCAGGCCGAGCAGAGGCCGATGAGCAGGGCGAAGGCCAGGTTCTCAAAGGTCCGCACGATGGTCACCGCCGCGTAGTACTCATAGCCCAGGTTGGAGTAGATGAGGTTCAGGACCACCGTGCCCAGGCCCCAGGCCACCTCGTTGAGCGCCACAGGGTTTGCCTTTTGGAAATACTCGCCCAGCGTCTGCCGGTCGAAGGCGAAAAATTCCCGGAGCGGGCCGATGAGGATGTTCCTCTGGACGGCGGAGACCACCGCCAGGAAGGCCAGGCCCACCCAGGCGGAGATCACGGTCGCCCAGGCCGCCCCGGCGATGCCCAGGGCGGGAAAGCCCAGCTTGCCAAAGATCATGGCGTAGTCCAGGCCCACGTTCAGCGCGGTGGTCAGGCAGGCCGTGACCATCGGGAGCTTCACCCGGCCGGTGGACCGGTGGAGCGCGCCGATCATGCTCACGGCCATCTGGGCCAGGTAGGACCACCCGGCGATCCGCAGGTAGGACGCCCCCTGGGCCACCACCTCGGGGGTGCGGTTGAAGAGGGACATGGCCCACGACGGCGCGCCCACGCAGACGGCGGTGAAGACCAGGGAGAGGACCGTCACCAGGGACATGGCGATGCCGAAGACCCGGTGGATGCCCTTCACGTCCTTCACGCCCCAGTACTGGGCGTAGAAGAGGGTGGCCCCCGAGCAGAAGCCAAACTGACAGATATTCAAAAACCAGGCCCATTGGGTGGCCATGCCGATGGCCGAGAGGGGCACGTCCCCCAGCTGGCCCACCATGAGGGTGTCCACCAGGGCAAAGGAGCCGACGAGCAGGTTCTGGATGGCCACCGGCAGCGTCAGGCGCAGGGCGGTGGACCAGAAGACCGGGTCCCGCCAGCGGGGTTTGGGCAGCGCCACGGGGAACGCCTCCTTCTTGTTACGAAATTGATCCCCCGCCTGGTCCGGCGGGGGATCGCGTCATTTCATGCTGCGGCTGGCCGCGGTCTCCAGCACCTTCCGGTCTGCCCGGTGATGTTCAATGGGCTTCCACTGGACCTTGGTGAACAGCGCGTTCACGGAAATGGGGATGTAGGTCAGCATGAACAGGGGGAAGGTGAAGGTATACAGGATCTTTTTCGCGGTGGAGGTGTCGTGGATGTTGTCCCACTCCGTCACCGTGGTAAACAGGCCGATGATGTACAGGGTCAAATACATGCCGAACACCGTCCGGGCGATGTAGGTCAGGCAGGGCCAGAAGGGGATCCCGTCCACGGCGGTGACCGTGGCCATCACCAGATAGGTGACGATGAGCCCCACCGTCAGGACGAAGGCCGGCATGACGGTCATGCTCATGTCGTAGCAGGAGAAGCTCCCCCGGCCCACGCCCTTGACCAGGCCGAGGCCGTACTTGCGAAACACCTGGAGGAAGCCTCTGGCCCAGCGCAGGCGCTGCCGCCAGGACTGGCGGAAGGTCACCGGCTGCTCGTCGTAGAGGATGGCCCCGGGGCAGAAGCCGATCTTGCGGCCCTTGAGGATGTGGTGGACGGAGAACTCGATGTCCTCGGTCAGCAGGTGGAACTTCCAGCCGCCGGTGCTCTCCATGACCGCCCGGCTGAAGAAGAAGCCGGTGCCGGAGACGGCGCAGCTGGTGTTCATGAGCATCCGGGCGTTGTTCAGGTAGCGGGACTCCCGGATGAACCACAGGGCGTACCCGGCGGAGATCCAGTTGTCGCCATAGTTCTTGGAGTTGCGGAAGCTGGTGAGGACCTCGTACCCATCGCAGAAGGACTGGTTCATGGCCTCGATGAAGCGGCAGTCCAGGACGTTGTCCGCGTCGAAGACGAAGAAGCCGTCGAAGGTCTGGGGGTAGTCCTCCTCAATGTGGCTGATGAGCTTTTCCAGGGCGTAGCCCTTGCCCACCAGCTCCTTGTTGGTCCGGGTGTACACCACCGCGCCCTCCTCGCGGGCGATCTCCGCCGTCCGGTCGGTGCAGTTGTCGGCCATGACGAAGGTGGTGATGAGGCTCTGGTCATAGGTCTGCTGCCGGATGCTTTGCAGCAGGTCGGCGATCACGGCTTCCTCGTTCCGCGCGCAGATGAGAACGGCGAACCGATGCGGAACCACGGCCTTGTGCGGCTTCTCCTTCTTCAGGAAAGGCACCGCCATGTAAAACATCTGATAGGCGTAGCAGGCGAGAAACAGCACGGCTACGACGGCATTCACAGTCAATAGAATTTCCATAACATTCCTTACCCTCTTAATAGTAACAGATGACAATGTTCTTTGCTCTTCCCGACAATCTCCGGCAAGGTCCGGCGGGCGTTCGCCCGATCTCGAGTGGTTTCTTTCGAGTTCCCAAACTTTCCCTGATTGTACAGTCTCTCTATTGTACAACTTCCTCTCAAAAAGTCAATTAAAATTTTCTTAATTTTTCACCGGCCCCCTTCGTCCGTCCCAGAAAGAGGTCTGGCCGCGCCAAACGGACAATTCCGCCAAAAGAGCGCATTTTCCCCCTTGACAAGTTGGAAGTTCTGTGGTAGGCTTTTAGTAGTTAGCTTAGGCTAACCGAATAATTCTCCCTTCGCGGAGAGATCCTCTTGCTATGGTATATACGAACGTACCCCACGTTTCATGCGGCGTCCCCTGCGGACGCTCAAAAATATCTCACCGGTTAGCCTATGCTAACCAAAAGAAAGGAGCCTTTCGTATGAGTGTTGTCATCCTGGGCGGAAACGAGTGCATGGTCCGCCAATACAAAGATCTGTGCCGCGAGTATCAATGCTCCGCCAAAGTCATCTCCAAGATGGGCGGCACCCTGAAGAACCGGCTGGGCAGCCCCGACCTGCTGGTCCTCTTCACCGACACCCTCTCCCACAAGATGATGCGCTGTGCCCTGAGCGAGACCAAGGGCCAGTCGCTGACCATCGCCCGGTCCAAGTCCAGCTCCATGGCCGCTCTGCGGAACATCCTGGAGACCCACGCCAACTGAGCGCCCATGTCCGTGGACTATATCATCCGCCACGCCGCCCCCACCCTGGCGGGGCTGAAGACCGGGAACCTCTTCCCCTGCGCCTTCCAGGACCGGAGCGCCTTTCTCAAGACCTTGCAGGCGGCCAACCAGGTCCTGGTGCCCCGGGGGCTGCGGCTGCTTCCCCTGCGGCTGGAGGAGGCCAAGGCCCTTCTCTACCTCTTCCGGCCCAGCAGCCTCCTCCGGGACCTGGCCCAGGCGCAGGCGCAGGACATCCTCTGCCAGGCGGGCTACGAGGACACCGGCTGTCTCCCCTGCCTGCGGGAGCTCACCCGCCGCCTGCGGGCCAGGGAGGCCTTCCCCCACGAGATCGGCCTCTTCCTGGGCTACCCCGCCGAGGACGTCCAGGGCTTCATCCGGCACCGCGGCAAGGGCTGCAAGCGCTGCGGCTGCTGGAAGGTCTACGGGGACGAGCAGGCCGCCCAGGCCCGCTTCGACGCCTATAAGCGCTGCACCGCCCGCTACTGCCGCCTCCGGGCGCAGGGGGCCACCCTGGCGCAGCTGACCGTGGAGAGCTGACCCACCCCCACCTTCCTGCGGAAGGTGGGATTTTTTTCGTCCACCCCCTTGACAAACCGGGATTTTGTGTTATTGTATTAGTAGGCTAGTACAATAACACAAGGAGGGATGAGGATGCCCTGGGAGTTTCGCACCGATCTGCCCATCTACACCCAACTCATCGCGCAGCTCCAGCAGCAGCTCGTCACCGGCCAGCGCAAGCCAGGGGAACGCCTGCCCTCGGTCCGGGACCTGGCCGCCCAGGCCGGGGTCAACCCGAACACCATGCAGCGGGCCCTGACCGAGCTGGAGCGTCTGGGGCTCGTCCACAGCCAGCGGACGGCGGGCCGCTTCGTCACAGAGGACGAGGCCGTCATCCAGGCGCTGCGGGAGGAGCTGGCCCGGACCCGCATCCGGGACTTTCTGGCCGGGATGGCCCAGCTGGGCTTCCCGCTGGAGGAGAGCCTGCGCCTGATCCAAACGGAAGGAGAAAACCTATGAGCCTATTAGAATGCAGAGGGCTGGTCAAGCGCTTCGGCAGCGTCTCCGCCCTGGCCGGGGTGGACCTGACCATCGAGCCGGGCCGCATCGTGGGCCTGCTGGGGCCAAACGGCAGCGGCAAGACCACCCTCATCAAGCTGGCCAACGGCCTGCTGGTCCCCACGGCGGGCCAGATCCTGGTGGACGGCAAGGCCCCCGGCCGGGAGAGCCACGCCGCGGTGTCCTACCTGCCCGAGCGCAGCAGCCTGCCCCTGTGGATGACCATTCGGCAGCTTCAGGACTTTTACGCCGACTTCTACGCCGACTTCCAGCGTGAGCGCAGCCAGGAGATGCTGGACCGCCTGGAGCTGCACCCCACCCAGAAGCTCAAGCACCTGTCCAAGGGCAACCGGGAAAAGGTCCAGCTCGTCCTGGCCATGAGCCGCCGGGCCAAGCTCTACCTGCTGGACGAGCCCATCGGGGGCGTGGACCCCGCCGCCCGGGACTACATCCTGGACACCATCATCCGCAACTACGACCCTGACGCTTCCGTCATTCTTTCCACCCACCTCATTGCCGACGTGGAGAAGGTCCTCGACGAGGTCGTCTTCATCGACCGGGGCCAGGTCTTCTTCCAGTCCTCCGTGGACCAGATCCGCGCGGAGCACGGCAAGAGCGTGGACGCGCTGTTCCGGGAGGTGTACCGATGCTGAGAAAGCTGATGAAATACGAGCTGCTGGCCACTGCCCGCCTGATGCTCCCCCTCTACCTGGTGGTCCTGCTGCTGTCGGTGGGCGCGCGCTTCTCCGGCAACTGGCTGACCCGCTCCACCCTTCCGGACAAGGCGTTCCTGGACCTGCTGAGCCTCCTGTTCTTCCTGGGCTTTTGGATCGCCCTCATCGCCGCCTTTGTGGTGGCCCTGGTGCTGATGATCCTGCGCTTCCGCTCCAACCTGCTGGGGGACGAGGGCTATGTGATGTTCACCCTTCCCGTCTCCCCCCACCAGCTGGTGTGGTCCAAGCTCCTCGTCTCCACCCTCTGGTTTGCCGGGGCGGCCCTCGTGGACGGCCTGGCCCTGCTGATCGTGACCGTGAGCCGCCCCGTCCTTACGGACCTGCAAACGCTCTTCTCCGAGGTGTGGCGGCAGCTCGGCACCGGCAACGCCGTGCTGCTGGCGGCGGAGATTCTCCTCCTGTGCGTGGTCTATTGCCTCACCCTTTGCCTGGCGTTCTACACGCCCCTGTCCATCGGGCACAGCTTTGACCGGCACAAGATGCTCCTGTCGGTGGTCTTCTTCTTCGCGTTCGAGCTCGCCACCCAGCTGCTGGGCGGCCTCCTGCTCGTCATCGACACACCGGCCCTGCACTTCCTGGACGTCCCGTCCCCGGACCTGATCTACCACGGCGCGCTGTGGCTGGGCATCCTGCTCAACCTGGTCTACGGCGCTGTGCTGTACGTCCTGAACCACTGGATGCTCTGCAAGCGTCTGAATCTGGAATGACCGACCGCAAAAAGGCTCCCTTCGGGGAGCCTTTTTCGCGTCCTTTGCGCCCGCCCCCGTTGACAAGGGCGGACAAATTTGATACAGTCGTCTCCTGACATTCTCCCCGGAAAAGAGGGTTTTCCATGACCATCCTGCCTGTTTTTATCCAAATGCTGTCCCTGCTGGTGATGATCGCCGCCGGGTGGGTCGCCGCCCGGACCAAGATGCTCGACACCCACACCAACTCCCACATGTCCCAGCTCATCGTGAACCTCTTCAACCCCATGCTGGTCCTGTCCAGCGCGGCGGGGTCCGTGGGCCAGGTCCCCCTGTCCCGGCTGCTGACGGTCTTTCTCATCGCCATCGGCATGTTCCTCTTCTTCATCCTGGTGGGCGCCCTCCTCTCCCCCCTCTTCGACAGGGACCCCCTCCAGCGCAAGGTCTTTCAGCTCATGTTCGTCTTCTCCAACCTGGGCTTCATCGGCATCCCCGTCGTCTCCAGCGTCCTGGGGGCAGAGTACGTGGTCTATGTGTCCGAGTTCCTGCTCATCTACAACCTGGTCTTCTACACCTACGGCGTCTCCCTCATGCGGGGGCGGTTCTGCCTCGGCTCCCTGCGGGCGCTGGCGAACCCCGGCAACGCCGCCTGCCTGCTGGCCATCCTCCTGCTGCTGGTCGGCCTGCCCCTGCCCGGCTTCCTCCGCACCGCCGTGGACTACCTGGGCGGCGCGGCCTCTCCCCTGGCCCTCGTCGCCGTGGGCTTCACCCTCTCCCACGCCAGGCCGAAGGAGATCTTTGGCGAGGCGCGGCTCTACCTCTTCGCCCTGCTCAAGCTGCTGGTCCTGCCCTGCCTGATGCTCCCCGTCCTCCGGCTGCTGCCCATCGACGCCCCCCTGGTCTCGGTCTGCATGGTCCTGTTCGGGATGCCCGTGGGCAGTATGCCCCTGATCCTCATCACCCAGAAGGGGCTGGACGGCCGGACCTGCACCGCCGCCGTCCTTCTCTCCACCCTCCTCTGCGTGATCACCGTCCCCATCCTGGTGGTCCTGGTCTGAATCTGCTCCAAACGATAGCGTGCGCCAAAGACGGAAGCCCGTCTTTGGCGCACGCTTTTGTCTCTTATGGTTCGTCCGGCAGGGCTTCCGCCAGCTCCCGGACGGTCTGTTTCAGGATGGGATGCCGCTTGTTGGGGGCGATCTCCGCCAGGGGGGCGAGCACGAAGGCCCGCTTGTGCATCTCCACGTGGGGCAGGATGAGGTCGTCGGTCTCCAAAACCAGGTCGTCGTACAGCAGGATGTCCAGGTCCAGGGTCCGCGGCCCCCAGCGCACCGTCCGCTCCCGGTGGGCCGCCGCCTCGAGCGCGTGGAGGCGGTCCAGCAGCTCCTCGGGCGTCAGCAGGGTGTCCAGCGCCAGGCAGGCGTTGAGGAAGTCGTCCTGCGCCACCCCGCCGTAGGGGGCGGTGACATGGTAGCCGGAGACCCGGTCCACCCGGCAGCCCGGCGTCTCGCGCAGCGCCTGCACGGCCTGGTCCAGATAGCCCTTCTTGTCCCCCAGGTTGGAGCCGAGGCCCAGGTAGGCCCGGTGCCAGAAGCGGGTGATCTTCACCGACACGGTCTCCATGGGCAGGCCGATGGGCGCCCAGGGCTTTTGGATCTCCAGGGTGACGCCCTTGAGGAGAGGATAGCGGAGCAGCAGGGCCTCGGCCAGCTGTTCCGCCGCCGCCTCGATCAGCTTGCAGGGATGGGTCTTGGTGAACTCCGTCATGAACTTGGAGACCCAGCCGTAGTGGGTGGAGTTCGTCAGGTCGTCCGTCAGCCCCGCCTTTCGGGTGTCCGTGTACATGGTCAGGGAGAGGAGGAACTTCTGCCCCAGGGCCGTCTCCTCCGGCAGGACGCCGTGGTTGGCAAAGACCTCCAGATTTTTCACATGGATCTCGTCGTACATCATGTTCCCTCCCTCACGATGGCCTGGGCCATACGCATGGCCCGGTAGTTCTCCTTCACGTCATGGACGCGGAAAAAGGCCGCGCCCGACAGCACCCCGGCCACTGTAGTGGCCACCGTGGCCTCCACCCGCTGGTCCGCGGGCAGGTCCAGCACATAGCCCAGGGTGGACTTGCGAGAGGTCCCCAGCAGGACCGGGAAGCCCAGGGCCTTGAGGCGGTCCAGGCGGTGCATGGCGATGAGGTTCTGCGCGTGGTCCTTGGCAAAGCCCACGCCGGGGTCCAGGATCACGTTTTCGTCCCGCACCCCAGCCGCCCGGGCGATGGCGACGCTGGCCTCCAGGTCCCGGAGCAGGTCGGTCATGAAGTCCCCATAGTTCCGGTCCTCGCGGTTGTGCATGAGGCAGCAGGGCACGTCATAGGCCGCCGCCAGCCCGGCCACCCGGCGGTCATAGCGAAAGCCCCAGATGTCGTTGATCATATCCGCTCCGGCCTTCAGCGCAGCCTCCACCACCTCGCTCTTGTAGCTGTCCACGGACACGGGCACGTCGTAGTTCCGCTTCACCAGCTCGATGATGGGGGCCACCCGGTCGATCTCCTCCTGGGCGGTGATCTGCACGTGGCCGGGGCGGGTGGACTCGCCGCCGATGTCGATGATGGCCGCCCCCTCCTCGATCATCTCGCCCACATGGCGGAGGGCGCGGTCCCGCTCGTTCCAGCGGCCGCCGTCCGAAAAGGAATCCGGCGTATAGTTCAGGATCCCCATGATATAGCAGTCTCTATCCACGTCAAACAGACGATTTCCGATCTTCATCATAGCGCTCTCCCCTCAGTCTGTCGTCCCGCGCCAGCGGAGCATCCGAAAGAAATGCTCCCGCAGGGCCGGGTCCTCTTGAAACACGCCTCTGGCCGCCGAGGTGACCGTCTTCGTTCCGGGCTTTTTGATGCCCCGCATGGTCATGCACATGTGCTCGGCCTCCACCAGGACCATCACGCCCCGGGGGTGCAGCTCCTCCATAAAGGCGTCGGCCACCTGGGCGGTGAGCCGCTCCTGGAGCTGCAAGCGCCGGGCGTAGACCTCCACGACCCGGGCGATCTTGCTCAGGCCCGCCACCTCCCCGTCGGGGAGGTAGGCCACGGCCACCGTGCCGTAAAAGGGCAGCATGTGGTGCTCGCAGAGGGAGTAGAAGCGGATCTCCTTCTCCATGACCATGTCGCCGCGCGGCGCGGAGAAGGTCTTGCTCAGGTGCTCTGCGGGGCTGTCGGCATACCCGGCGGCCAGCTCTTCGTACATTCTGGCAACGCGCTCCGGCGTCTCCACCAGCCCCTCCCGGTCGGGGTCCTCGCCGATCCCCTCCAGGATCAGGCGCACGCCTGCCATGATCTTTTCGTTATCCACAGGCTACCTCCTCCAGCACGCACCGCTCCGCGTCGCTCAAAAACGACAGGGAGCCGAAGATCACGATGACGTCCTCCCTGCCCGCCATCCGGCAGGCGCTTCGCACCGCCGCCGGGATGGAGTCCGCCGCCTCCACCGCGGGGTTCACCGCCGCCACGGTCTCCTTCAGTTCCTGGGCGGACAAGGCCCTGGGGTTGTCCGGGGTCTCGATGGTGATGATGTGGTGGGCCAGCGGGGCCGTCAGGGCGACCACCTTTTCATACTCCTTGTCCTTGAGCATCCCAAAGATATAGTAGAGCTTTTTCCCGGCAAAGTAGAGCTCCAGCGAGTTTCGCAGCTCCCTGGCCCCCGCCTCGTTGTGCGCGCCGTCCAGGATCACGACCGGCTCCCCGGCGATGGGCGTGAACCTGCCCTTCCAGACCGTCTCGCGCATCCCCGCGTAGACCCGGTCGTCGGGCAGGCGGAAGCCCAGCTGCCGCAGGGCCTGGACGCTCTCCAGGGCCACGGCGGCGTTCTTGAGCTGACAGGTCCCGGCCAGGCCGACCTTGACCTGCTTCCAGTCCTTATAGTCAAAGCTCTGCTCCTCCAACCGGCAGGAGCGGGGGACCACCTGCGCGCTGTCCACCGTGTTCAGGCGGCAATGCCGCGCCTGGCAGACCTCGGCCAGCACCCCGGCCGCCTCCGGCTCCTGGGGGGCCGACACCACCACGGTGTCCGGCTTGATGATCCCCGCCTTTTCCCCGGCGATCTTGGCCAGGGTGTCGCCCAAAACGTCCATGTGGTCCTTGCTGATGGAGGTGATGATCTCCAGAACGGTGGTGTCCACCACGTTGGTGGCGTCCAGCGCGCCGCCGAGGCCCGTTTCCAGCACCACGACGTCGCACCGCTGCGCCCGGCAATGGAGCAGGGCCACCGCTGTGCCCACCTCAAAGTAGGTCGGGTGCTGCCAGCCCTCCGCCGCCATGGCCTCCGCCGCCGCGGCGGCTGTGGTCATATGGCGGGCAAAGTCCTCCCGGGAGATCAGCGCGCCATCCACCTGGTATCGCTCCCGCACGGAAGACAGGTGGGGGGAGATGTAGCGGCCCGTGCGGTACCCCGCCTGGGTCAGGACCGTGGAAAGATAGGCCAGCACGGACCCTTTCCCGTTTGTCCCGGCGATGTGGATAAATTTCAGATCCCGCTGCGGATCGCCGAGGCGCTTCAGCAGCTCTCTCATTGTCCCCAGGCCGAGTACACTTCCGTACTTGGACAGCTCGTCCAAATATAACCTTGCCTCTTGGTAATTCATGTTTCGCTCCAATCTGAGATGTATACGGATCTCTCTGTAGTTTCCTATTCAAATCATAGTCCTATACGAGGATACAACATTTCGCGAAAATGTCAACCGATTCTCTCCCCCAGCGCAAGAAAAACAGGCCATCGCGGGGCGCTTTTCTCCGCGACGGCCTGTTTTCGGTTCGCTTTGGGCTTAAAAGACCACGATGAGGCCCTTCTCCATGGCATAGAAGGAGGTCAGGCCCCGGCAGGCGTAGAGCTCCACCGACTTCACCGGCAGGGTTTGCAGGATCAGTTCCCGCAGCCGTTCGGCCCCCTCCGGGTTCCCGCAGTGGGAGAGGATGACCTCCGCCCCGGCGCAGTCCTTGAACCGCTCCATGCGGGCGACCATGCTCTTCAGGGTCCGCTTCTCCCCCCGGGTCTTGTCGATGACCCGGATGCTCCCCTCCGGGGAGGCATCGGCGATGACGTGGATGCCCAGGGTGTGCAGGAGGGTCCCCAGCAGGGGCTTCATGCGGCCATTCTTCACCAGGTTGTCGAAGCTCTCCAGGGTGAAGATGGTGTACTGCCCGTCCACGCAGGCCTGAAGCTGGCGGCAAATGTCGTCAAAGTCCTCGTTTCCGGCGGCGATGAGCGCCTCCGCCTTCCGGGCCAGCAGGATCAGCGCGCCGGAGGTGGAGCGGGAGTCCAGGACGAAGATCTTCTTCTCCGGGTGGGTCTCCAGCACCAGGTCGCGGGCGGCGAGGGCGGCGGCGTAGGTCCCGGAGAGGTTCCCGGAAATGGTGAAGCAGAGGGAGCAGTCCGCGTCCTCAAAGGCCTCGGCAAAGGCGGCGGGCGCGGGGCAGGCGGTGCTGGCCGGGCCGGTCTCCCGGGCCATGGCGCGCAGGAGGTCCTCCACGTCCAGGTCCGCATCGTCCACGTAGCTCCGGTCCCCCACCAGCAGGGTCAGGGGGACTACCTTCCGGTCCAGCTTGCCGGGGATGAGTTGGGCGGGGGGCAGCTCACCGCTGCTGTCGCACACGATGTTCCATTTCATAGCATCAATCCTCATTCTGAAAATCTATTTCGTAATACAAGATACAAGGTGTTCTAGTACGAGTATATTATACTACGCAGGCCCATCTGTCAACGCCCGCGGCCCATCTTTTCCGAAAAAGATATCCGGGGGCTTTCTCGCGCCGCGCATTGACAAACGGGCGAGGATAGATTAAAATGTAAACCTACCATTTCATTGCCATACGCGCCAGTAGCTCAATCGGATAGAGCGCACCCCTCCTAAGGGTGAGGCTGGGGGTTCGATTCCCTTCTGGCGTGCCAGACAGCAACGCCGAAGGCCTTTGTTTCCAAAGGCTTTCGGCGTTGCTTTTATGAAAAAATACGAAAAAGCTCTTTTTCCAAAATGCGTATATTTCCTGTGGATGTGGGGAGGCTATCTCCATCATACCCATTGAAATCTCCATCATTACAAGCAAAATGATGGAGATATTTTTATAGTGAAGGGTGAGGCCGGGGAGTCGATCCCCTTTCGGCGTTGCTATTGAGCAGCGTTTTATTGCCGGGGAAGATGATTGATTGATAAAAAGCGTCTGCCGTATCATGCGACAGACGCTTGCATTTATATGTTGCTCTTGCGGCGGTTGCAATCTGCGCAGAGCATCTGACAGTTTTCGGGGATCGTCTTGCCGCCTTTACTCCACGGCGTAATATGGTCAGCTTGCATTTCTTCAATTTCAAAATGTTTTCCACATTTCGGGCAAATTCCCTTTTGTCTTTCATAAGCAGTCCTTGCCATTTTGGAGCTGAATGCACGAATGCTCAAATGCTTCTCGTTTCCGTCAAGCAGATATTCATAGATCCCTTTCTGATTGCTTACGTCCTCATCGTCAAGCAGTTCAACAATACGCTTTTCGTAGGCTTTCGGGTCATGGGGCGCTGTGCCATATTTATTGTAATAGATCCCCCATTCCAGTCCAGACATCTGTTTTTTGCGGAAGGTCGGAAAGGTAGCCTTTACCCAACTTATGACACTCTGGAAGTACAGCCATAACTCATTGCAGTTTGTGTCATGTTGGTGTTTGGACATATAATCCTCGATTTCGATACCATCACGGGCGGCAATCCATTTGATCGCGGTTTCAAGGTAGTTCTGACGGATTGCACTGCCGCTCAAATAATCACCCGCGATCTGATAGGCAGGACATTGTGATTTGCTGAAATATTTCTTTGCTTCGGTCAGCCATTCGCCCGTATAGATGGCATTTCGCAGTTCCTGTGCAGTCAACTGTTCCCCTGCAATATTGATGATTTTGAACCAGTCCAGTTTTTCCTTGTCTGTCCCCTCGCAAATATAGATCATCAGCTTATAGTCAAGAATCTGTTCACGCTCGGTGTCCGTCAGATTGTGAAACGCCAAATGGTCAAGGGAAAAATCGCCGTTGACGTATTGGCAAAAGCTGATCGTTCTTTGCTGTCCGTCAAGCAGTTCGTAGTTGCCATTATCGCTTTTTACCCAATACATCACATTCAAGGGGAACTGTTTTGTAATGGTTCGGATCACTTCGTCACGCTGCTTGTCCTTGTAAATAAATTCGCGCTGAAAGGCAGGTCGGATGTTCAACTTGCCGTTGTAGCCGACAACGCCGTTCTCTGCGCTGTCCACATATCCGGCAACAACGTCCCGGATGGGGATTTCATGCAGTTTAATCTTCATTTGTGTTCACCTGCTTTCTGCGAATTAAAATTCTTGCATATGTAGCTTTTAACTTTCCGTTATTATTTAAGACACTTGCCGCATTAAGAATCGTGTATTTTTTTGTATCTTCAACTGTATAGTTTTTTGTTTTGATTCCCCACAAATTTTCTTTGTCATTACACGTTATACCGATCAAGTCAAATTGTTCAGGATTGTATTGGCTCATAAATGTGATAGGAACGCCCATAACTCCGTAATAGTCACATGGAATATTAGCAGTACGGCTTACTTCTATTGCATCATAGTTATCATAATGTGGGTATATGTCCGAAGAATAATTACGAAACAACGTCATATCTTCATGCCGCTTTTCTATATCAAGGTTTGTGAACCAACAAATATTGCCCATTCTGCGCCATTTTTGCCCGGTTTCGTCAATCTTAAAATCCGTTTTCTTTTCTTCGTAACTATCTGGAACCTTAAACCAAAAATGGCCACTATTATAGCCTAACCACATTTGATTCGTTTTAAGTAAAGGGAAAATTTCTTTATACGTGCAAGCGTTTTGATTCCCGATAATTGCAAATTGCTTGTTATACTGCATCAGTAAAGCCACATAATCGCGGAATAAAGAAAACGGCGGGTTCGTTACTACAATGTCAGCTTCTTTCAATAGCTCTACACATTCAGGAGTGCGAAAATCACCGTCTCCGACAAGCAGGGTCATTGTGTTCTTTTTGTTTCGCATGAGGTACTCAACATCTGCAAGGTCGATGCGCCCGTCCCCGTTTTCGTCTGTAACTTCGGTGATTTCCACCTTGTAAGGTTTGCGCCCATTTTCATCTTGTACAGGGGCATTGTTTTCGGATGGAATAAAAGAAAGCTGTCCACCGTTATCAACAAAATATTGAAATTCCTTGCCTGTTACGGGTGATGTTGCAAAACACGTTGTTATCAATTTTTTCAAGCCTAACGCATTGAAGTTCATTGCAAAATATTTGAAAAAATTGCTCTCATAGGGGTCATCACAGTTGCAAAGAACTGTCTTACCCTTGAAATGGGGTCTGTAATGCTTCAATTCGCTTTCTACAAGCGAAAGCTGCGTATAAAATTCGTCAGCTTTATCACCCCTTGAAGAATATAAGTTCCTATTGTCCGCCATATCATTCGCCGCCTTTCTCTATTTCTACAATATCGTCAAGCCCACAGTTCAAGGCGGTTGCGATTTTTGCAAGGCTTTCCATGGCAACAGCTTCGCCCTTTCCCATTTTGGCAAGTATGTTCGTGCTGATACCTGCCTGTAAACGCATTTCCGTTTTTGTCATGCCTTTATCAATCAACAGCTTCCAAAGCCCGTTATAATTATACGTCATAGAAAGCCCTCCCATGTTATCTAAGAGTATAACACAGGAGGGGGGCAGGGACAACATAATATCACATAAAGGTGATATTGCGTTTTTAAGTATAAGCCGTGATAACCAGTTTGGATCGGCTTGATGGCGCGAAACCCGTCACGGAGAACACACAGGAATCCGGTACAAATCATATCCGTTGCAAAACGGATCGCCCGGACGGCTGGTATACGACGCGCTTCGGATGGCCTTCCCCGAGCCGCCGCTTTCAAAAAATAAAAATAATTTCGTTTTTGAAACCGGCCGCTTGCATATACTACAGCGTTTCGAGGTAGCATTTCCCAGCGTTCTTTGGTATACTTTCGTCATTGTATGAAACCGACAAATCGGAATTTCAAGAGGTAGTTAAGATGAAAAATGGAAAGCATCCAAATCCAAATACGATCCATCCGATTGCAGGGTATGACAAAGAAATATATGTGAAGCCGACAATTACAAATCCGAACATTATTGTCGGAGACTTTACATATATTGCCGATTCGGATTTTGAAAGTCATGTTTCACATTTGTACGAGTGGAATGACGATAAACTCATCATCGGGAAGTTCTGTCAAATCGCCGCCGGAGTTGAGTTTGTGATGAACGGTGCAAACCATCAGATGAACGCCGTCTCTACAT
>CAKTLJ010000012.1 GCA_934572535.1 uncultured Eubacteriales bacterium | reverse complement strand
GTGGAGATAAGCGGGATCGAACCGCTGACCTCTTGAATGCCATTCAAGCGCTCTCCCAGCTGAGCTATACCCCCATCTGTTAGGTTGTCGTGCCTCTCGCTTGAGGCGAGTATTATACTAACAGACGGCGGTATGTTTGTCAAGAGGATTTTAAAAAATTTTTAAAAAACATGGTGGGTCCCGTCAATGACTCATGGAGTCGAAGGCGTGCTCCACGTTGCGGGCGGTGCGGTTGATGGCCCGGCGGATCTTGCGCTCGTTGGTCTTGGCGCGGATGCCCACGCAGGTCCCCACGGCCACGCCCACGGCCATGCCGGTCCAGAAATTGCAGCAGCACATCGGCCAGCCCTCCTTTCGGTGAATTTGTCTCATGCGGACGGATTTAGTTTGTCCCTCTTTGATGGAAAATTCGTTGCTAAAAAATGTGATTCACGATATAATACAATGTTACTATGATATTATCTTTACGAATTCGGAGGAGTCGGTATGACCAAACTTTACCTCATTCGACACGCCGAGGCGGAGGGCAATCTCTACCGCCGCATCCACGGCCAATATAACAGCCTCATCACCAACAATGGCTACCGCCAGATCAAAGCTCTGGAGGAGCGGTTCCGGGACATCCCCGTTGACGCCGTCTATTCCAGCGACCTCTTTCGCACCATGACCACCGCCCGGGCCATCACCGACCCCAAGGGACTGCCCCTCCACACCCGGGCCGACCTGCGGGAGATCTGCATGGGCGATTGGGAGGACCACACCTTTGCCTACGTCGCCCGCCGCGACAAGGAGCGGATGCTCCTCTTCACCCAGACCTCCCCGCTCTTCCGCGCGCCCAACGGGGAGTCCTTCCCGGAGGTCCGCCGCCGCGGCATGGCCGCCATCCTGGACATCGCCGCCAAGCACGACGGACAGACGGTGGCGGTCTTTGCCCACGGGACCCTCATCCGCAACGTTCTGGCGGAGATCATGGGCCTGGGCGAGCAGGACGCCGGGAAGGTGGGCCACAGCGACAACACCGCCGTCTCCCTCCTGGAGATCGAGAAGGGGACGGCCCACAAGGTCTTTTCCGATGACAACTCCCACCTGACCCCGGAGATCTCCACCCTGGCCCGGCAGCACTGGTGGAACAAGGACAGCAAGCAGGTGGACATCAACCTCTGGTTCCGCGCCGCCGACCTGGACACGACGGAGGACCGGGATTTCTACTTAGCCGCCCGCGAGGAGGCCTGGGTGAACCTCTACGGCAAGACCGACGACCGCTACAACGGCCTGGCCTTCCTGCAAGACGCGGAGTCCGCCTGGCGGAAGAACCATCGCAGCCTGACCCTGGCCATGCAGGGCGGCAGCCCCGTGGGCCTGCTCCAGCTGGACCCGGACCGGGCGGCGGCGGAGAAGAAGGGGTACATCGGCTTCTTTTACCTGCGCCCTGAGAGCCGGGGTCTGGGCCTGGGGATCCAGGTCCTGGGCAACGCCGTGAGCATCTACCGCCCCATGGGGCGGAACGCCCTCCAGCTGGCCTGCTCCCAGCGCAACGAGGTCGCCCTGCACTTTTACGAGCAGTACGGCTTCCAGGTCACAGGCGACGTTCCGGGGGCCTACGGCAGTCTGTATGAGATGGAAAAGCCCATTGGCTATGACAACCAAGGAGAGTTATTGCTTTGAATCAGCTGCATGATTTTCTGCCCATTTCCCTGGAGGATATGCGGGCGCGGGAGTGGTACTACTACGATTTCCTGCTCATCACCGGGGATGCCTACGTGGACCATCCCTCCTTCGGCACGGCCATCATCGGCCGGGTGCTGGAGGACGAGGGCTACCGGGTGGCCATCCTGGCCCAGCCCGACTGGCGGAAGAACGAGTCCTTCACCGCCCTGGGCCGCCCCCGGTACGGGGTCCTCATCAACGGCGGCAACATCGACTCCATGGTGGCTCACTACACCGCCGCCCGGAAGCGCCGCCACGACGACGCCTATTCGCCCGGAAACAAGGCCGGGTATCGCCCCGACCGGGCCACCATCGTCTACGCCAACAAGATCCGGGAGGTCTATGGCGATATCCCCGTCGTCATCGGCGGCCTGGAGGCCTCCCTCCGCCGCTTTGCCCACTACGACTACTGGGAGGACAAGGTCCGGCGCTCCATCCTCTTCGATGCCCAGGCCGACCTGCTGGTCTACGGCATGGGCGAGCGGGCCACCCGCGAGATCGCCAAGCGCCTGGCCGCCGGGGAGCCGGTGGACCAGCTCACCGACG
Organism: uncultured Eubacteriales bacterium; assembly: GCA_934572535.1. Classification (GTDB taxonomy): domain Bacteria; phylum Bacillota; class Clostridia; order Oscillospirales; family Oscillospiraceae; genus Evtepia. Next base: position 52,501 of record CAKTLJ010000012.1, on the reverse strand, counting down.
TGCGGGGGACCTGCTTTGCGGCCAAATCGCCCGAGGTCTGCCAGTACCCCGCCGTTCGGGTGGCCTCCTACGAGGAGGTCAGCCGGGACAAGCGGGCCTACGCCGCCGCCAACCTGGTGGAGTACGACGAGCACGACCCCATCCGAGGCAAGGCGGTCATCCAGCCCCACGGGAACCAATACCTGATCTATAATCCCCCGGCCATGCCCCTGAACACCCAGGAGCTGGATCGGGTGGCCGAGCTGCCCTATATGCGGGAGCCGCACCCGATCTACGATACCATGGGCGGCGTGTCGGCCATTGAGGAGGTGCGCTTCTCGGTGATCCACAACCGGGGGTGCTTCGGCGCCTGTAAGTTCTGCTCCCTGGCCTTCCACCAGGGGCGGATGGTGACCTCCCGCAGCCACGAGAGCGTCATCCGCGAGGTGACGGCCCTCACCCAGCACCCCGGCTTTAAGGGATACATCCACGACGTGGGCGGCCCCACCGCCAACTTCCGCCGCCCCTCCTGCCAGAAGCAGCTGAAACACGGCCTGTGCAAGAAGCGGGACTGCCTGGCTCCGGAGCCATGTCCCAACCTGGACGCCGACCACACGGACTACCTCAAGCTCCTGCGGAAGCTTCGGGAGATCCCGGGGATCAAGAAGATCTTCATCCGCTCCGGCATCCGCTTTGACTATCTGCTGGAGGATAAAAACGGGGAATTTTTTGCCGACCTGGTGAAGCACCACATCAGCGGCCAGCTGAAGGTCGCCCCGGAGCACTGCGTGGCCCATGTGCTGGACCACATGGGCAAGCCCCACATCGGGGCCTATGAGAAGTTCAAGGAGAAGTACCAGCGGCTGAACCAGAAGTACGGCAAGAACCAGTTCCTGGTGCCCTATCTGATGTCCTCCCACCCGGGGTGCACCCTAAAGGACGCCATCTCCCTGGCCCAGTGGCTCAATAAGACCGGCCGCCAGCCGGAGCAGGTGCAGGATTTCTATCCCACCCCCGGCACCATCTCCACCTGCATGTACTACACCGGCCTGGACCCCAGGACCATGGAGCCGGTCTATGTGCCCAAGTCCCCCCACGAGAAGGAGCTTCAGCGGGCCCTGCTCCAGTGGAAGCGGCCGGAGAAGCGGCGCTTGGTCATGGAGGCCCTCCACAAGGCGGGGCGGGAAGGCCTCATTGGCTACGGCCCCAATTGCCTCCTGCGGCCCAGCCGCCCCACCAGGGACGAGCCTGCCAAGGCCGGCAAGACAGACCGGAAGGCAGGAAAGCCCACCAAGGGCAGGGGAGGCCAAACGCCGCCCGCCCGACAGGGAAAAAAGAAAACACGAAAATGAATGCGCGTAGGGACGGGGTCGGGAGATCTCGTCCCCTATTCTTTATGGAGAAAGGAGCGTCCATGAGCTTTCGCAGGATCGAATACTTTCTGGCGGTGGCCAAGTATCTGAATTTCACCCAGGCCGCCAAGTCCTGTTACGTGGCCCAGGCGGCCATCAGCCAACAGATCAAGCAGTTTGAGGAGGAGCTGGGCTTTAAGCTCTTCGAGCGGGGGAGCGGCAGCGTGAAGCCCACGCCCGCCGGGGCCTTTTTTGCCCGGCAATGCCAGAGCATCCTGGCCCAGTACAACGGCGCGGTCAAGCAGGCCCGCTCCATCGCCGATGGAGGAAACCGGGACCTGCGCCTGGGGATCAACGGGCTCTATGCCCAGGAGAGCATCCCGCGCTACCTCCGCCTGTTTAAGACGATGCACCCGGAGGCCAACCTGACCCTGAAAGACGGCAGCCGGGACGCCATGCTCCAGGGGCTGGACGCGGAGGAGCTGGACGTGATCATCATCCCGGACTTCGGCCTGACGCTGGACGAGGGGTATGACGCGCTGGAGCTGAGCAGCGAGCAGCTTCGCTTCATGACCGGCCCCCACACGCCTCTGGCCGGGCGGCAGTTCGTCTCCTCCGAGGAGCTGACGGGCCAGACCATCTTCCGGGTGGAGGACCAGAGCGACTCCGCCAGGTCCCAGCCCCTGCCGGAGTACTACATCAATTTGGGCCTGGCCAACAACCCGGTCCAGCAGGTCAACACGCTGCTGGAGGCAACGATCCTGGTCCAGGCCGGGCTGGGCATCGCCCCGCTGCCGGGAGGGATGGAGGAGAAGCTGGCCCGTGACGTGAGCGTTTTCTCCATCGAGGGCAACTCCTTCCGCGTCCGCACCCTGGCCCTGCGGAAGCTGCCGCCCGTGAGCGTGGCGGCAGACCACTTCTTCCAAGTCATCCAGGCGGACTTGCAGGCAGGGGAGAAGGAGGCATAAACCGGCGGGAATTAGGGCATAAGAAAAAGCGATAAGTTTTTGTGATTGGCGTAATCAGTTTTCGGTGTTTCCCATTTCAGCGCGGCTGTGATATAACTAGAAGCAAGGAAGGGAACTTCCTCTTGCAGAAACAAAGCAGTTCATCACAGAATAAAAAATATAAACGAGCTGATATGCAGGGCGTACAGAGTTCCCTGCAAAGATAGAAAGGAGCACCAGCTATGAAAGCCAATCTGGACGCAAGATATGATCTCTATATCAATGGTCAGTGGGTCCCCGCATCCGACGGCCGGACCTTCACCACCACCAACCCCGCCAACGGAGAGGTCCTGGCCCAGTGCGCCGAGGCCACCAAGGAAGATGTGGACGCTGCCGTCCAGGCTGCCTGGGCCGCCTTCCCCGCCTGGAGAGACATGAGCACCGGCGAACGGGCTGCCATCCTGGATAAGATCGCCGACGTCATCGACGAGAACGCCGACCTGCTGGCTACGGTCGAGAGCATGGACAACGGCAAGCCTATCCGGGAGACGAAGGCCATCGACGTTCCCTTCTCCTCGGACCACTTCCGCTACTTCGCTGGCGCCATCCGCACCGAGGAGGGCAAGGCCTCCGTTCTGGACGGCAACATGCTGAGCCTGATCCTGCGGGAGCCCATCGGTGTCGTGGGACAGATCGTTCCCTGGAACTTCCCCTTCCTGATGGCCGCGTGGAAGCTGGCGCCCGCCCTGGCCGCCGGTGACTGCATCGTCCTGAAGCCCTCCTCCACCACGCCGCTGAGCGCGCTGGTCCTGGCAAAGCTGATCGGCGACCTGCTGCCCCCCGGCGTTCTGAACGTGCTGACCGGCGGCGGCTCTCGGGCAGGCCAGTACATGCTGGACCACCCCGGCTTCCGGAAGCTGGCCTTCACCGGCTCCACCGAGGTCGGCCTGAACGTGGCCAAGGCAGCGGCGGATAAGCTCATCCCCGCCACCCTGGAGCTGGGCGGCAAGAGCGCCAACATCTACTTCGACGACTGCAAGTGGGACATGGCCATCGACGGCTTGCAGCTGGGCATCCTGTTCAACCAGGGCCAGGTCTGCTGCGCCGGTTCCCGCGTCTTCGTTCAGGAGGGGATCTACGATAAGTTCGTCGCCGCCGCTGTGGACGCCTTCAACAAGGTCAGCGTGGGCGATCCCCTGGACCCCAACACCCAGATGGGCGCGCAGGTGGACCAGGGTCAGCTGCGGAAGATCATGTCCTACGTGGAGCTGGCCAAGCAGGAGGGCGCGACCGTCGCCTGCGGCGGGGAGCCCTGCACAGACGGGGCCTGCGCCAAGGGCTGCTTCATGAAGCCCACCCTGATCGTCAACGCCACCAACGACATGCGGGTGGCACAGGAGGAGATCTTCGGCCCCGTGGCCGTGGTCATCAAGTTCAAGACCGAGGAAGAGGTCATCGCCATGGCCAACGACTCCGTCTACGGCCTGGGCGGCGCGGTCTGGACCCGCGACATCAACCGGGCGATCCGCGTGGCCCGCGGGGTGGAGACCGGCCGTATGTGGGTCAACACCTATAACCAGATCCCTGCCGGCGCCCCCTTTGGCGGCTACAAGCAGTCCGGCATCGGCCGGGAGACCCACAAGGTCATCCTGGAGCACTATACCCAGCAGAAGAATATCATGATCAATCTCAACGAGACCCCCTCCGGATTCTATCCCGAGAAGTAAGCGCTTAGGCCAGAAAGGAAACGCAGTATGTCTACCTATTATTTTGTACCCAGCAGAAATGTCTTCGGTGAGGGCTCCGTGGAGGAGACCGGTCACCTGATGAGAAGTGTGGGCGGCACCAAGACCATGATCGTCACCGACGAATTTTTGGCAAGCCATCCCATGACCGCCCGCATCCAGAGGATCCTGAAGGACGCCGGTGTGGATTCCGTGGTCTTCGGAAAGGCCGAACCCAACCCCAAGGACACCAACGTGGTGGAAGGTGAAACGTTCTATCACGACAACGGCTGCGACAGCATCCTGTCCCTGGGCGGCGGCTCCTCCCACGACTGCGCCAAGGGCATTGGCCTGGTGGCCACCAACGGCGGCAAGATCGCCGACTACGAGGGCGTGGACCAGGCGCACGAGTCCCTGCCGCCCCTGATGGCTGTGAACACCACCGCCGGTACCGCCTCTGAGATCACCCGCTTCTGCATCATCACCGACACTGCTCGGAAGGTCAAGATGTGCATCGTGGACTGGAGAGTCACCCCCACGGTGGCCATCAACGACCCGGAACTGATGGTAGGGATGCCCGCCTCTCTGACCGCCGCTACCGGCATGGACGCGCTGACCCACGCGGTGGAAGCCTATGTCTCCACCGCCGCCAACCCCTTGACCGACGCTGCCGCCATCAAGGCCATTGATAAGATCGTCCACTACCTGCCCCAGGCCGTGGCAAATGGCCAGTATATGAAGGCCCGCTCCGAGATGGCCTATGCCCAGTATCTGGCCGGCGTCGCCTTCAACAACGCCTCCCTGGGCTATGTCCACGCCATGGCCCACCAGCTGGGCGGTTTCTACAACCTGCCCCACGGCGTGTGCAACGCCATCCTGCTGCCCTACGTCCAGGAGTTCAACCTCATCGGCAACCTGGAGCGCTTCCAGGTCATTGCCGAGACCATGGACCTGAACGTGCAGGGGATGTCTCCCTTCGAGGCCGGAGAGGCCTGCGTCTACGGCCTGAAGACCTTCGGCCGCTACCTGGGCATCCCCCAGAACCTGCGGTCTCTGGGTGTGGACCCGGCAGACTTCGAGGTCATGGCGGAGAACGCCATGAAGGATGCTTGCGCCGCCACCAACCCCAGAGTGGCGACCAAGGAGCAGATCATCGCCATCTACCAGAAGGCCTACGATGGGGACTGAGAAAGTTCCCGTGTGAAAGGAAACGGACCCGCCGCGGAAATCATTTTCCGCGGCGGGTCCGTTTGCGTCGTGCGTGTGGCGGCCTGTCAGCCCAAGCTGCCGGAAAGGGCCTTTTTCGGACAAGCTGAAACCTGCGCGTTCCGGCCATACGGCTGGGGCGCGCAGGTTTTCTGGTTGAAGGAGGGGACTCAGCCCAGGAAGATGAATCCGTAGGCCAGGTAGGCGATGGCGGTCAGGACACCGGCGCACAAGGCGAAGGGCATCTGCGTCTTCACGTGGTCCAGGGGGAGGATCTCCGTGGCCTGAGCGATCAGGATGGAGTTATCCGAGTAGAAGCACAGCTGCGTACCGAACACGGAGCCGGAGAAGATGGCCGCGATGGCCACCGCCAGGTTGGCGTCCATTGCCTGGGCCAGGGGGACGATCAGAGGAACCATGATGGCGGACACGCCCCAGGCGTTGGCCAGGGCGAAGGTCATCAGGGTAGCCACCAGGAAGACCACGAAGGGCAGGACCTGGCCGCCCATCAGGGGGGCCACCTTGCCGATGATATACTGGGACATGCCCAGCGACTCGCAGGCTGTCTTGAACAGGAAGGCGATGACCAGCAGGGCCAGCACGGACACCATGGAGGAGAAGCCCTCCCAGATGCCGTCCACGAACTCGGACACGGACATCAGCCGCCGGATCAGGTACATGACGCAGGTGAAGACCAGGGCGACCGCTACGCCGGACAGCACATCGATATCGAAGTAGACGGTGGTGACCAGCAGCACCAGGATGGGCAGGACGAAGTCGATCACCTTCCCGGGCTTACCGGCGGGGACCTCCTCGGTGGCCGCCTCTGCGGTCTCCTCCGTGGCGAGCCGGGCCTCGGGGAAGAGCTGGCCGGTCTCTTCTGCTTGCTTCTGATACTTCCGAATGGGGCCAAAGAGGGGGATGATCCCCGCGATGACCAGCAGAAGGACCAGCAGACAGAACATGGGGTAGAACATGTAAGGGATGGATTGGAGGTAGGCCAACACGCCGCTCCCTCCCTCGGGGACGATGCCGGTGCTCTCGATCAAGCTGGCATAGTAGATGGACCAGGAGGAGAGGGGGATCAGCACCACCACGGGAGCCGAGGTGGACCCGATGATGTAGGCGGTCAGCGTCCGGTGGACCCGGTGGGAGTCGTTCAGGCGCTTGGTGATGGAGGCGGTGGTCAGGATGTTCAGGTAGTCGTCCACGAACAGCAGGACGCTGAGGGCCCATTCCGCCAGCAGGGAGCGTTTTCTCGTGGTGGCAAACCGGGAGAGCAGACCGGCAAAGCCCATGGCCGCCTGGGATTTCTCCAGAACGCCAACCAGGCCTCCCAGCAGGCCCACGACCAGCAGCACCCAGATGTTCTCCGCGGCGACGCTCTGGAGCTGCTCCACGAAGGCCGGGAACCAGCCCCCCTTGTAGCCAATGGCCAGGGCGAGCAGGGTGGCAAGGAGCAGGGATTCAAAGGTGCGTTTGGTGATCAGAGCAACGACGATAAGGACAAGTACGGGAAGAAGACTGATGATTCCGTAGGTTCCGTCCATAGATTGACAATCCCCCTTTCCGCGAAGGGCGCTGGTGGAGTCATGAAGGGTGACGCCCCCGCATAAGATACGTTCTGTGGAATGATATGCTGTAGCCTGGCTTGGTATCTCTGGATCGCTGCTTGATCGTATGGGGTTCTTTCTCTCTTTATTTTAGTAGGGGGCATTCCTCCTGTCGATGGGGTAGCTCCCGGCATTGCCCTCCAGGAGCAGGCGCATGATCTCCCAGCGGGAGGATACGCCCAGCTTGCGGAAAACGTTCTGAAAGTGCTTTTGCAGGGTGGATTCCCGCACCTGCATGACAGCCGCGATCTCTCGGTTGTCCCGGAAGTGGGTGAGCTGCTCCAGCAGCTGAAGCTCCCGGGTGGTGAGGCTGTATTTTTTGGCCACGGCGGGCAGGTCATAGCCCGACATAGTGTCCCGATGATACATCTTGTCCAACAGGGTGGACATGTGCTGGTTCAGGTGGATGCCCACCGAGCTGAGCAGAAAGAGCTCATCGCTGGTAAAGGGTCCATCGTCCTGGCAGCGGAAAAGACTCAGCGCCCCCAGGGGCCGTCCGTTGAAGACGATCCCATACTGGAGGGAGTCGTAGACATTGAACTTCTGGTAGCACTTCTGATAGATGGTGGAGCGCAGCCGCTGCTGCTCGCCCACCAGGTCACTCTCCCGGAAGAGGGTGGACTCCCGGCAGCAGTTGAGCCAGCCGGTGTAGTCGTCGTCGGCGAAGCGCATATAGTTCTGCTCGGCCTCGACAAAGGAGAGGGGGACGCAGAGCGGGTCCACCAGCCGGATGTTCACCTCGTTGTCCTCCCGGCGCATGATGCTGGCATAGCGGAAGGGGATGAGCATCCGCAGCACCGGAAGAAAGTATTGCCCCAATTCTGCGTAGCTCTGGCAGCGGTACAGCTCACAGACCACATTGTTTAGGATTAAAAAGATATTTTTCTTCACCACGATAATTCTCCCAAAGGCTCCTTTTTTTCTTTCAAATTCTTAGTTTCTTCTAGTATACAGAAAGAGTCTCCAAAAAAATATACCTAAAATTACGTAAAAATACCGATAAACAAGTAGAAAATAGAAGAAGAAAGGAATTTTAAGAAACTAAAAAATCCAGTATAATAAACTTGGCTAAAATATTCGTCTTTCGGAAGTCACATCCGTGCCTGTTTTCTGGGTGCGGATACCCACAAAAACACCGCCGCAGAGGATCACCCCTCTGCGACCGGATGAAGCAAGCAGAGAGTCTCAGCAAAGAGAAAGACAGGCGGGCGTTTCCACCTGAATATGGAATTATAAATGACTAGAGCAAGGAGGATCTATCTATGTACAACTACGAAAAGAACAGAGAGCAGATCGTAAAGGATCTGGACCGCGTCATTAAACTCATCCACATGAGAGCCGATGAGATCCCCGAAGAAGAGAAGGCCCAGATGGTCAAGGAGACCGTGGAGCACTTTAACACCTGCGTCAGCCCCGGCTGGATCAACTACAGAAAGTGCGTTTCCTCCGAAACCGAAGGCAGCGCCGTTCTGGAATGGGAAGACGGCGGCTCCTACTTCCGTGGTCTGTATGAAAACGAGAAGTTCCTGGACGCCATGGGCGGCTTCGGCATCTATGTCGCCGGGCACAGCGAAGAGCTGATCATCGACACCGTGAAGGCCCAGCTGAGCCGTCAGGGCCTGCACTCTCAGGAGCTGATCGATCCCCTGCGCGGCTACCTGGCCAAGGCCATGGCAGACTGCACCCCCGGCGATCTGCAGCAGTGCTTCTTCACCAACTCCGGCACCGAGGCCGTGGAGATCGCGATGAAGCTGGCTCGTTTTAAGAGCAAGGGCAAGTGGTTCATCTCCACCACCCACGCCTTCCACGGTAAGACCGGCGGCTCCCTGTCCTTGACCGCCAAGGGCATCTATCGTCAGCCCTATCTGCCTCTGCTCCAGCAGGTGCAGCACGTGGAATACGGCAATGCCGCCGCCATCCGCACCGCCATTGAGAACCTGCGCGAGGTGGGTGAGACCATCGCGGCCGTGGTTCTGGAACCCATCCAGGGCGAAGCCGGCGTCATCATTCCGCCCGAGGGCTATCTGAAGGAAGTCCGCGCCATCTGCGACGAGCTGGGCGTCATCCTCATGATCGACGAGATCCAGACCGGCATGGGCCGTACCGGTACCCTGTGGCGCTGCGACGCCGAAGGGATCGTCCCCGATATCATGACCTTCGGTAAGGCCTTCGGCGGCGGCGTGATGCCCATCACCGGCCTCATCTGCCGTCCCTCCATGTGGAGCGAAGAGTTGGTGGAGAACCCCTATCTGCTGGGCTCCACGACCTTCGGCGGCAACCCCGTCTGCTGCGCCGCGGCCATCGCCGCGCTGGACCTGCAGCTCAAGAACGACATCCCCGGTCAGGCACGAGAGAAGGGCGCAAAGATCAAGGCTGGTCTGGAAGCAATTCAGGCAAAGTATCCCACCGTCATCAAGGAAGTGCGCGGCGTCGGCCTGATGATGGCTGTGGAGTTCTTCAGCGATGAGTACGGCTATGAGTTCTCCAAGGAGATGTACAACCAGCACGTTATCATCTCCGGTACCCTGAACAACTCCAAGTCCATCCGCTTCGAGCCCCCCGCATCCCTGACTCCCGACGAGATCGCAAAGATCCTGGACGCCTCCGAGAAGGCGACCGCGAAGGCAAAGGAAGTGTTCGGCCTCTGAGCGCCGAGGTTTGGCAAACGATCCCTCGCGAACATACATCATCCGTCCAGAGAGTCTGGACTCTCTGGACGGAAATCCCTTCCGCTCTGTGACTGATAGGAGATATGTTTATGAAGATTTGTAAAAACTACATCAACGGTGAATGGGTCGATAGCGTCAGCGGTAAGACTGCACCTACCTACAACCCCGCCAACGGCGAGATCCTGGCCGAAGTCGTCCAGTCCAACCTGGAAGACGTGGAGCGCGCCGTGGCTGCCGCCAAGACATCCTTCTACGAGACCCGCGACTGGCGGGATATGGACAGCCAGACCAGAGCTGACATTCTGCTGAAGATCGCCGACCTTATCGACAAGAACCGCGATGAGCTGGCCCGCATCGAGTCCATGGATATGGGCAAGCCTCTGCGCGAGGCCGAAGGCGATGTGGACGACGCCCTGCACTGCTATCGCTACTATGCCGGTATCATCAAGGCGCCCTACGGCGGCGTCTATGACGTCAACGAGGGCTTTGGTAAGATGCACTCCTTCACCATCCACGAGCCCGTGGGCGTGGTGGCCCTCATCAGCGCGTGGAACTTCCCCTTCGTCATGGGTTCCTGGAAGATCGCCCCGGCGCTGGCCGCTGGCAACAGCATCATCTTCAAGCCTGCCTCCAACGCCGTGATGTCCAACGTCAAGATGTTCGAGATCCTGGAAGAGGCTGGTGTGCCCAAGGGCGCTGCCAACCTGATCCTGGGGCCTGGCGGCTCCGTGGGCGAGGCATTGGCCTCCCACAAGGACATCGGCATGGTCACCCTCACCGGTTCTACCGCAGTCGGCCAGAGCATCATGCGCTGCGCGGCCAACAACGTGAAGAAGATCGGCCTGGAGCTGGGCGGCAAGTCCCCCAACATCATCTTCGCCGACGTGGATCTGGAGGCCGCTGTGGAATGGGCCATGATCGGCATCTTCTTCAACCAGGGCGAGGTCTGCTGCGCAGGCTCCCGCATCATCATTGAGGAGAGCATCCACGACGCCTTCGTCAAGCGCTTTGCTGAGCGGGCCAACGCCATGACCATTGGCAACCCCTTGGACAACCCCGATATGGGTCCCGTGGTCAGCGAGGGCCAGCTCCGCGACGTGCTGAGCTACGTGAAGAAGGGCATCGAAGAGGGCGCGACCCTGGTCTGCGGCGGCGAGCGCTACACCGAGGGCGAGTGCGCCAAGGGATACTACATGCGTCCCACCATCTTCGATAACTGCACCCCCGACATGACCATCGTCCGGGAAGAGATCTTCGGGCCTGTGGTCACCATCCAGACCTTCAAGACCGAGGAAGAGGCCATCGCTCTGGCCAACGACACCGATTATGGTCTGGCCGGTGGCGTGTTTACCCACCAGCTGGAGAGAGCACTCCGCGTGGTCAAGGAAGTCCGCGCCGGTATCACCTGGGTCAACGCCTTCAACCCCACCTTCAACGAAGCGCCTTGGGGCGGCTACAAGATGTCCGGTATCGGTCGTGAGCTGGGCGTCCACGGCCTGGAGGAATACCAGGAGATCAAGCAGGTCAACATCAACCTGACGCCTGGGGCACCTGGCTGGTACGAGCACTAAGCATCCCGATCCAATGTTGTAAGGCATATAAAAAAGGGGCCGTCTCTTCGTGAGGCGGCCCCTTAAACATCGACGGCGCCTGGCTCTGAAGGAGAGTCAGGCGCTGTCGGCTTGGGTCAGAAAGCGGGAAATGGGGCGAGGTCAAGGGTGCAGGATCTTTTCCAGCATACTCACCCGGTTGAAGGGGAAGGAGAAGTAGTAGCCGTCGGCAAAGTCGGCCGACAGGGCCATCATTTCCCGGGCCAGCTGGACCCCGGCGGCCTCGCCCTCCTCCCGGGTCATGTCCGGGCGGTAACGGGCCAGGACCTCGTCGGTGACCTGGATGCCGGTCATCTCGTTCTTGATGAAGAGGGCGTTTTTCAGGCTCACGAAGGGCATGATGCCGCAGAGGATGCGGGCGCCGGTCTCCGCCTTCACCTGGCGGAGGCGGTGGATGCTCTCCTCGGTGGAGGCCGGTTGGGAGAGGAAGAAGGAGGCCCCGGCGGCCATTTTTTTCTTCACCCGGCTGATCTCAAAGTCCAGGTTCTTCCGGCTCTGGTTGATCGCGCCGCCGTAGGTGACGGGCGCGGCGGCAAACTGGTCCTCGTTCATGTCGTTGAGGATGCCCATGAGGCCCACGGAGTCGAAGTTGAACACGCTCTTGACGCTGTTGCGCACCAGGGAGGGGATGGGGTCGCCGGTGACCACGAGGAAGTTGTCGATGTGGTTCAGGTAGGCCCCCAGGAGCTGGGAGCGCATGGCGATGGCGTTCTTGTCCCGGCAGCAGATGTGGGGCATGACCTGCATCCCGGTCTCCCGGGCCACCTTCTCGGCCATGAGGATGGAATCCGCCCGGGTGCGGCCGGAGGGAGAGTCCGGGAAGGTCAGCACATCCACGCCGCTCTTTTGCAAGAGGTGGGCGGCGTCCATGAGGGTCTTGTCATCGCTGCCCACCGGCGGGGCCAGCTCCACGGCAATGAGTTTTTTGCCTGCCTTCCCGGCGAAGAAGGCGTGGTCCTCCTTCGGGGCCGCCTTGGGGATGGGGATGGAGATGACCGGCGGCCGCTTGGGCTGGGTCAGGGAGAGCGTGTCCCGCAGGGCCTGGATGTGGGCTGGGGTGGTGCCGCAGCAGCCGCCCAGCAGGTCGGCTCCGTCCTGGGCCATGTCCCGGACCTTGTCGGCGAAGTAGTCGATGTTCCGGTCGTGGAAGATCATGCGGTTGCTGACATACTGGGGATAGCCGACGTTGGGCAGGGCGGTGCGGAACTTGTTCCCCTGAAAGGGGATCTCCCGGATGACCTTTTGCATGTGGCCGGGGCCGACGCCGCAGTTGAAACCCATGGCGTCGATCTGGGGGATCTCCTCTGCCCGCTGGATGAGTTTCCGGGCGCTGAGCCCGGCGTGGCTGTAGCCGAATTGGTTCACAGAGAACTGGACGATCACGAAGGCCTTGCCTCCCACCAGGGCGATGGGTTCGCGAAGCTCCTCCAGGTCGGCCAGGGTCTCGAAGACGAAGCAGTCGGCCCCTTCCTCCAGGAAGGTACGGCAGAGTTCCATGTATTCGCTGGCCACGGCGCCCCGGTTGGAATGGCTGTCGTAGGGGATCTGGCCGATGTCGGCAGCCACCTGCACGTCCGTTCCCCGGACGGCCTCCTTGGCCAGGCGATAGCCCTGTCGGAGATTTTCCCGGATCGCCTCCCAGGGCAGCTCCAGGGAGAAGGTGTTGGAGGCGAAGGTGTTGGTGCGGATGAGCTGCGCCCCGGCCTCGATGTATTCCCGGTGGATCTGGAGGACCCGCTCCGGGTGGAGGGTGTTGGCCAGCTCGGGCAGCTCCCGGGTGTCAAAAAGTTGGGCGTAATAGGTGCCGAAGGCCCCGTCAAAGAGCAGCTTCTGCTGGGTCAGACGGTGGCGCAGGGCGGTTTTGGTGGACTGTGTCATCAAGGGTCCCCCTTACGAAGTAAACAGATAGGTTGGTTGGGATATCATACCACAGTTTGTCGAACGGGGCAAGAGAGAACGCCTTCCCTGTGAGCAAGGAAGGCGTTCCGGCGCGGTCCGCTGCAAAGCGGGAAACGATCAAAGCATGTTGTTGACCTGCTGGTGGAGGGCCTGGAACTCCTCCGTCATCTCCCGGATGATCTGCCCGGCGGGCTTTACGTCGTGGATGCGGCCCAGGACCTGGCCCATGGCGATCTGGGCCTCCTGGGGGGCGTCGTGCTCAAAGGCGGCCTTGGTCACGGTCCCCTTGATCATGGGGTAGAGCGCCTCGAAGGTGGGGTGGGTCTTTTCGAACTCGATGATGTCCAAGGCGCCCTGGGTCTTGATGGAGCGCAGGGCGTTGCGGATGCTCATCTGGGTGAGGACGGTGTCGGTCTCTTTGGAGTCCAGGACGAACTGGCGCAGGTTGGGGCCGATCTCAGTCTCCTCCGCCATCATAAAGCGGGTGCCGACCATGACGCCGTCCAGGCCCATGGCCAGGGCTGCGTAGAGGGTCCGGCCGTCGCAGACGCCGCCGGCCCCCACCACGGGGATGGAGCAGCGCTCCAGGGCGAGGGGCCACTGGACCATGGAGCCCACGCCCGCCATGCCGGGGTGGCCGCCGCCCTCATAGCCCACGATGCAGACGGCGTCGCAGCCGACCTCCTCCGCCGTGTGGGCGAAGCGGGAGTCGGGGATCTTGTGCATCACCACGCAGCCGTTGCTTTTGAGCACATCCATGAAGGGCTTGGGGCTGCTTCCGGCGGTCTCCACGATGCGGACCTTCTCGTCCACGATGGCCTGGAGAAAGCCCTTGATGGGGCCGTCGGGCTTGGTGTCGGGCAGGAGGGAGAGGTTGACGCAGAAGGGCTTGTCGGTGAGGGTCTTCAGCAGCTGGATGTCCTCCTGGAAGGCCTCGGGGGTGTCGTAGGTGGTCATGTTGATGGTGCCGAGCCCCCCGGCGTTGGACACGGCGGCGGCCAGCTTGGGCTTGGACAGCCACTGCATGGCCCCCTGGATGATGGGATACTCGATGCCGAACAGTTCGGTGATTCTGGTTTTCATGGCGATACCTTCTTGTGTTCGATTTGTTGCCTCCATGATAGCAAGTTTGGGGGGAAAGGTCAATCGGCGCGACCCAAACGGAACGTAAAAAAATGTTGAAAAACTGGAGTGGTGGGAGTATACTGTAGAGCAAGGAATTCTTTTGGAATGGAGGTATTTTTATGGAATTCAAGACCGCAACCATGGCTGATTTCGACGTGGCGTTTGACTACATCGAAAAACTCTGGACCTACAACACCTACGACAAGGAAGTGATCCGCAAGGTATACGCCGACGTGCTGGCCGATGAGAACAGCTTCGCCTTTTTCCTGATGGATGGGGACGAGTACCACGGCTTCTGTCACGGGGCCTACTTCAACACCTTCTGGCTGTCCGGCATGACCTGCTACGTTTCCAGCATCATCACCAACGAGGACGAGCGGGGCAAGGGCAACGGCGTGAAGCTCATGGACCACGCCAAGGAGCTGGCCAAGGAGAGAGGCTGCAAGGCGCTGGTGCTGGATTCCGGGATGCCTCGGACCCAGGCTCACCGGTTCTATGAGATCTATGGCTTTGAAAAGAGCTGCTACGGCTTCGACTACTATCTGTAAAAACGAACACAAGGGGCTGCCTCGGGAAGAGGCAGCCCCTTTGGTCATTCTCGGTAGGTTTTGACGTCCGCCAGGAACTGCTCCCAGGCGTCGGGGTGGTCCACGAAGTAGAGGGGACAGGGCTTTCCTGTCACGTCGTAGTGGCGGATCACATGGTCCCGGCCGATGTCGCAGTAGTCGCACAGCCAGGCGGTGAGCTTGACCAGGGAGTCGTAGGTGGCCTGGTTGAACTGGCCCGTGGCGTCCGGGTGGCAGACCTCGATGGAGATGGTGTTGATGTTGCGCTCGTTGGTGGCGGCGGAGCGCTCATCCATGGGGAGGCACTGGATGACCTCGCCGTCCAGGCCCACCAGGAAGTGGGCGCTGACCTGGGTCTCCGGCTGGTCGAAGAAGTCGTGGTTCTGCTGGGCGGTGGAGCCTGGGTTGCCCACGTAGTGGATGGCGATGTCCTCCACGCCCTCCAGCTTTTCCAACCGGCGGCCGCCGCTGGTCTCGGCCAGGATCTGCACGTCCACCCACCGGGGGACACGGTCCCGGCCCAGCTTGAGCATCTGGCCCAGGGTGGTCAGGTTGATGATGAGCCCGGCCACCACCAGGAAACACAGGCTGGCGATCACCAGGATCAGGGGGAGCGGGCGCTTCCTGCGCCGTTTGCGGGGGGCGGTCCGGCGGCCGCGGGGTTTGGAGCGAGTTGTGGGGGTGGCCATAGAGGAGCCTCCTTTGGGCATAGGGTGAGATCAGTCCACCGGACGGGTGGCCTCCTTGAGCCAGGCGGCCTCCTCCGGGGGAAGGAGCGGAGCCAGGGCCGCGCGGACCTTGGCGTGGTAGCGGTTCAGCAGAGTTTTCTCGCTGGGGGTCATCCGGGCGGGGTCCACCGCGTCCAGGTCGAAGGGGGTGAGGGTGAGGGTCTCGAACCCCAGGAAGGTCCCGAAGGGGGTGGTCTCCCGCTCCGCGCACAGCATCAGGTTTTCCAGACGGATCCCGTAGTCCCCGTCGAAGTACACACCGGGCTCGTCGGAGGTGACCATGCCGGGCAGGAAGGGGGCCTCCTGCCCCGTGCTCTTCCAGCGGATGCTCTGGGGCCCTTCGTGGACGCTGAGCAGATAGCCCACCCCGTGGCCGGTGCCGTGGTTGAAGTCCAGGCCCAGGTCCCACAGGGGCTGGCGGGCCAGGTGATCGAGGTTCACGCCGGTGCAGCCGGCCTTGAACCGGGCGGCGGCCAGGTTCAGGTTGCCCCGAAGGACGGCGGTGTAGGCGGCCTTCTGGTCCGCCCGCAGCGGGCCCAGGGCGTAGGTCCGGGTGCAGTCGGTGGTGCCGGTGAGGTAGTGGCCGCCGGTGTCGGCCAGCAGGAAGCCCGCGCCGGTGATGGCCGCGTCGGTCGCCTCTGTGGCCGTATAGTGGACGATGGCGCCGTGGGGGCCGAAGGCCAGGATGGGGTCGAAGCTGGGTTGGAGGTAGCCGGGCTGGGTCTGGCGCAGCGTCTCCAGATGGGCGGCGGCGGAGCGCTCGGTCATGGGCGTCGTGCCGACATTTTTTTTCAGCCAATACATGAAGCGGGTGAGCGCCACCCCGTCGTAGAGATGGGCCTTGCTCAGGTTGGCGATCTCGGTCTCGTTTTTCACGGCCTTCATGGCCTCGGTGGGGTTGGCGCGGTCCAGGAGGCGGACCCCGGTGGGGATGCTGGTGAGGACCTTGGTGTTCACCTTCTTGGTGCTCAGCATCACCGTGTGGTCGGAGGTCAGCCGGTTGGTGTAGGCATAGAAGCTGTCATAGGGCCGCAGGTCCACCCCGTCGAGCTCCAGTTCCTCCAGGACGGCAGGGGGGAAGCTCGCGCCGTTGGCAAAGAGGTGGCAGCCCTCCAGGGTGAGGGAGAGGTAGGCCAGCGCCACCGGGTTGCAGTCCACATCGCCCCCGCGAAGATTCAGCAGCCAGGCGATGTCCTCCAGGCTGGTGAGGAGGAAGGTGTTCGCCCCTTCGGCGGCCATGGACTCCCGGACCCGCTCCAGCTTGTCCCACCGGGCTTCCCCGGCGTAGGCCTCGTCCAGGGTCCACACGGGCTGGGCGGACAGGGGAGGGCGGTCGGGCCAGATCTCATCCACGAGGTCCAGCCGGTCGTTGATGCGGGCGCCCCGGTTTTTGGCCATCCGGTAGTAGCGGCGGCCCGCCCGGGCGGACACGCAGCGTCCGTCGAAGCCCAGCACCTGGTCGGGCTGGAGACTCTCCCGCAGGAATTCGTCCAGGGTGGGGACGCCGTCCTGGCCCAGCTTCATCAGACGGATGCCGGAGTCCTTCAGTTCCTCCTCCGCCTGGAGGAAGTAGCGGCCGTCGGTCCACAGACCGGCCCACTGGGGAAAGACCAGGAGGGTCCCGGCGGAGCCGGTGAAGCCGGACACGTATTTTCGGCAGGCGAAGTGCTCGCCCACGTACTCGCTGCCGTGGAAGTCGTCGGTGGGGATGAGATAGGCGTCGATCTTATGCTCGGCCATCACATCCCGCAGGGCCTGTAACTGTTTTCTCATGGCATACGGATCTCCTTTTATCATACCGTTGAATTGTTAAGAAAAAATAACGGGAAACTTAGTTTTTTCTAAAAACCCTCGCGCGGGCGCGCGGGTCCCGATTCGATACAACAACATATAAGTATACAATGAGAGACGGAAAATGTAAAATGGAAAATGCGGCGGATGCAGACCGGTGGGGGGGGAGGGGGTTGCAGAGAACCCGATTTGTGCTATACTACGTAAAAACCGATAAACCGATAAGGCAATTATATTGTAACAGGAGGAAGATGCGGTATGATCGAAACGGTGAGCATCGTGGGCGCCGGTGCGCTGGGCACGGTGGTGGGCGACGCCCTGGTGAAGGGGCTGGGCGCGGAGAAGGTCCGCTTTTTGGCCGATGGAGAGCGTCTGGAGCGCTGCCGGGAGCAGGGGATGCGCTATAACGGGGAGCGGTGCGACTTCCGCTTTTCCGACGGGACCGAGGAAGGCCCCGCCGATCTGCTGATCTTCGCCGTGAAGGGGCCTGCCTTGGAGGCGGCCATGGCGCTGGCTGAGCCTGTCGTGGGGCCGGACACCATCATCCTCTCCCTGCTCGGCGGCATCAGCAGCGAGGAGACCCTCTCCCTGCGCTTCGGCTGGGACAAAGTCCTCTACGCCGTCACCCAGGGGCTGGCCCCGGTGCGGGAGGGCAATGCCGTGGTGTGTGAGGGGGAAGGGACTCTCTTTTTGGGCCTTCCCCAGGAGGACTACTTCGACCGGGAGGAGAAGCTGAGCGAGACCGTGGCCTTCCTGGCGCGGGCGGGCCTGCCCGTCCAGCGGGAGGAGGACATTCTCCGCCGGATGTGGAGCCAGTTCATGTGGAACGTGGGCCTCGGCCAGGTGTGCCTGGCCTATGAGACCGACTGCGCCGGGGTCCAGCAGCCCGGAGAAGCCCGGGAGACCATGACCGCCGCCATGAACGAGGTGCGGAAGGTCAGCGCCTGCCAGGGGGTCCTGCTGACCCAGAAGGACCTGCAAGCGTGTCTTGCTGCGGTGGATGCTATGCCTCCTGCGGCCATCCCCGCCATGCGGCGGGACGGCCTGGCAGGCCGGGAGAGCGAGGTGGAGCTCTTCGCCGGAACGGTGTTGGCCTTGGCAAGCCGCTTTGGGATGCGGGTCCCTGCGAATGAAACACTTCATCAAAAAATCAAGAAAATAGAGACAAATTGCGGAAACCCACTTGATCAAGGTTGACAAAAAACGCGGCGGAGAAAAGTGTCAAGTCAACAAATTACAGAAATTCAGAAAAAACGATTGACAGCCCTGTTTGGAAGTGCTATCTTTTTCCCAACAGAACAAGTCCGCCCGGTAGGGACAGTTACAGTGAGGCCAGATTATGATGAACGTGTTTTTTGCTGAACTGAACATTATGGCTATCAGCATTATTGGGGTACTACTCAGCGTAGGCGCAGTAGTAGTACCAAAATAATGCTAAATGTTATGTCCAGAACAGGCAAGCAACACGGGAATCTCATCGAACCCATATGGCAGAGGGGAAAACCCATCCCAGGTCCGGCGGCTTTTCAAGGTTGAGATTTGCGGAGAACTTACAAGCTCTTTGGTTTTAATGTTTAGCATCTAAAACCAGGGAGCTTTTTTGTTTATCCCATAAAAGAAGGAGGAAGAACTAGTATGGAAATGACTGGCGCCAAGATTTTGTTGGAATGTTTGCTCGAGCAGGGGGTCGATACGGTATTCGGCTATCCCGGCGGCACCATTCTGAACGTCTATGACGAGCTGTATCACTACAGAGACCGCATCACCCACATCCTGACCGCCCACGAGCAGGGCGCTTCCCACGCAGCGGACGGCTACGCCCGCTCCACCGGCAAGGTGGGCGTCTGCCTGGCCACGTCCGGCCCCGGCGCGACCAACCTGACCACCGGTATCGCTACCGCGTATATGGACTCTTCCCCTGTTGTCTTCATCACCTGCAACGTGCCCCAGGCCCTCATCGGCAAGGACGCCTTCCAGGAGGTTGACATTACCGGCATCACCATGCCCATCACCAAATGTACCTACCTGGTCCGCGACGTGAACAGCCTGGCCGACATCGTCCGCGAGGCCTTCGCCCTGGCCCGCTCCGGCCGTCCCGGCCCCGTCCTGATCGACATCGTGAAGGACGTCACCGCAGACAAGACCGAGTATGAATATCTGCCCCGCGAGAAGCACGCCACCAGCGGCCGCCTGGCTGCCCTGAACGCCCGCGCCCGCACCTCCACCCTGAAGATGCCCGAGCCGGACCAGGGCGACGTCAACGTCCTGGTGGACATGATCGCCCAGTCCAAGAAGCCCATGCTCATCTGCGGCGGCGGCGTGGTCCGCGGCCGCGCCCACGAGGAGTTCCGGGAGTTCGCCCGCCGCATCGACGCCCCCGTGGCCATCACCCTGATGGGCGGCGGCGGCATCGCGGGCACCGACCCCCTGGCCACCGGCATGATCGGGATGCACGGCTCCAAGGCCTCCAACATGGCCTGCGACGGCTGCGACCTGCTCATCGCGGTGGGCTGCCGCTTCTCCGACCGCGTGGCGCTGAAGCCCTCCACCTTTGCCCGCCAGGCAAAGATCGTCCACATCGACATCGACCGCGCGGAGATCAACAAGAACGTCCAGACCGACCACCACATCATTGGCAACGCCAAGCAGGTCCTGGAGCTGCTCAACCGCAAGGTCCCCCAGTATGACCACAGCGAGTGGAAGAAGTACGTCTTCTCCTTCCCCACCGAGACCCAGTACGACGACGGCCACGTCATGACCCCCAAGCAGATCCTGAGCACCGTCGCCCGGGTCTGCCCCCAGGACACCATCGTGGCCACCGACGTTGGCCAGCACCAGATGTGGGCCATCCAGCACTTCCACTTTGACTATCCCGGTCAGCTGCTCACCTCCGGCGGCTTCGGCGCGATGGGCTTCGGCCTGGGCGCAGCCATCGGCGCGAAGATGGGCAACCCCGACAAGACCGTCATCCACATCACCGGCGACGGCTCCTTCCGCATGAACTGCAACGAGCTGTCCACCGAGGAGTTCTACAAGGCTCCCATCATCACCTTCGTGATGAACAACCGCCGCCTGGGCATGGTCCGCCAGTGGCAGGAGCTGGTGTACGACAAGCGTTACTACCAGACCACCACCGAGCGCGGCCCCGACTTCGTGAAGCTGGCCGAGGCCAACGGCCTGCAAGGCTTCCGCGTCAACAACGTGGAGGAGCTGGAGGTCGCCGTCCGCGCCGCGCTGGAGGCCCAGGAGAAGGGTCAGGGCACCGTCGTTGACTGCAACATCTTCGAGGGTGAGCTGGTCCGTCCCATGGTCAACGGCGGCAAGCACATCACCGAATTCCTGGTTAACTAATTGAAGGAGGTCAAGAACATGGAAGAAGTGAAATTGCGCACGTTATCGGTCCTGGTGGACAACGAGTCTGGTGTTCTGTCCCAGATCTCCCGTCTGTTCTCCCGGAAGGGCTTTAATGTCGAGTCCCTGGCTGTGGGCATCACCGACGACCCCAAGGTCTCCCGTATGACCATTGAGGTCCTGGCCAACGACAACCACACCGACCTGATCTGCAACCAGCTGTCCAAGATGGTTCCCGTTCACTCGGTCAAGCTGCTGGAGCCCAGCCACTCCATTCGCCGTGAGCTGATCCTCTACAAGGTCCGCGCCAAGAACAGCGAGGATAAGAACGAGATCATTCAAATCGCTAACATTTTCCGCGGCGCTATCATCGATGTATCCAAGGAGACGCTGACCCTGTCTCTCATCGGTGATGAGAAGAAGACCGACGCAGTCCAAGAACTGCTGGCCGACTTCGGCATCATCGAAATGGTCCGCACCGGTATGGTTGCTTTGGAACGTGGCAAATATACCATTGATGAAGACACGAAGGAAAAAGGAGAATTTAATTATGGCAAAAATGTATTATGAGAAAGACTGTGACCTGAACCAGCTCAACGGCAAGAAGATCGCGATCGTCGGCTACGGCTCCCAGGGTCATGCACACGCGCTGAACCTGCGCGACTCCGGCTGTGACGTCATCATCGGTCTGCGCAAGGGCGGCAAGTCCTGGCCCGTGGCAGAGAAGGACGGCTTCCAGGTCTACACCGTCGCCGAGGCGACCAAGCTGGCCGACATCATCATGATCCTGATCAACGACGAGGCCCAGGCGGATATGTATAATAAGGATATCGCCCCCAACCTGACCGCCGGTAAGGCCATCGCCTTCGCCCACGGCTTCAACATCCGTTACCAGCTCATCAAGCCCCCCGCAGATGTGGACGTCTTCATGGCTGCCCCCAAGGGTCCCGGCCACACCGTCCGCTCCCAGTACGTGGCGGGCAAGGGCGTTCCCTGCCTGATCGCCGTGGAGCAGAACGCCACCGGTAAGGCCTATGACATCGGCCTGGCCTACATCGCCGGCATCGGCGGCGCCCGCGCCGGCGTCATGGAGACCACCTTCAGCGACGAGACCGAGACCGACCTGTTCGGTGAGCAGGCTGTCCTGTGCGGCGGCGTGGTCGAGCTGATGAAGCTGGGCTTCGAGACCCTGGTGGAAGCAGGCTACGAGCCTGAGAACGCCTACTTCGAGTGCATCCACGAGATGAAGCTCATCATCGACCTGATCAACAAGGGCGGCGTCGCCATGATGAACTACTCCATCTCCGATACCGCTGAGTATGGCGAGTATGTCTCCGGCTCCCGCGTCCTGCCCTATGAGCAGACCAAGGCCAACATGAAGGCGGTTCTGAACGACATCCAGGACGGCACCTTCGCCGGGAAGTGGATCGCCGAGAACAAGAACGGCCGGACCTTCTTCAACTCCAAGCGCGGCATCCTGGCCAAGCACCAGATGGAGACCGTGGGCGCTGAGCTGCGTAAGAACATGCTGTGGGGCGACGACGCCGATCCCGACACTGCCTCCAACTAAAGAAGACTTTATGGACCCGCTTCGCTGGGCTCCATAAAGTGATGGCAGCCCCCTGCGCGCCCTTCGGGCACACTGGTGGGCTGAGAGGAGTTTTTCCGGCGGCAAAGCCACCGGAAAAACGGATTCCACCCCATTCCGCTGTCTGCGGACAGCGGAACTCTGTGAGACATAGAAAACAGGCTCTCCCGAACCCTCGGGAGAGCCTGTTTTTGCAATAAAATGCTATTTGAGTAGTTTAGTTACCCTCAAAAGAAGGGATATCATTTACAATTCTAAAAGTATCAATAATGGTCGTGCCATCCGAAGTATAGACAGGAATAACGCGTTCTTTTTCAAGGGCTATAGAATAAGAATAGCTTCTTCGGGAGTTGTAGGAAGCGTGCCTTCTAGGTCCGATGCTCTTACATATCCAGTGATGCCATTTTCACCAAGCGCTTGAATTAAATCAAGTTGAACATTAGTGTTATACTATTCAGAGCCAAATGTTTCGCCTTTCGCATTTGTTCCCATAAGTGTAGTGTCCATCGCTTAGAATAGAAGTATCCGCTGGTACTCTCATGGAAAGTAAAATACAATGCTATCGAGCTTGTTGAGGAAGGATTATAATACCAATCCATACTACTAACGAGAGAACCGGAAGAAGAATATATCCTAGGCTGTCGGCCCACATATCCTGCAGGAACGCTAGAAGTACCATTAACAAGAGTTACCCGATAGTGTACGCTCCAATACAGGTGATTCCGTCATGTAAATATAACGGGATAACATAACTCCTGCGATTAAAAGAAAGGGCTTCTTCAATGGTTTGAGGATCACTATCTAAGTCAGAAGCTCGAAGGTATCCCTGTATACCATCTTCGTTGGTTGCAAGGATTAAATCTGGACCGACACCTAAATTTTCTTTTACATCTGGGCCATAACTTTCTCCCCTTTCATTGACAGGATATCCGTTTTCACGAATCCATTGCAGAGTGGGGATGTCCAACATAGTGGATGTACTCTGGAATTCCCCAAGTTGGGTGTTGTGAGAAGCTTTCGGTAGGATTTGTTTTTCGTCCGGCGACATGGAATACAGGGAATGTGTGGCAAAGGATGCAAGAGAAATCAAAGTAAAAGATATTAGGAGAATAGGGAAAAACTTTTTCATAAAAACTCCTTATCAAATGCGAAAAGATTACTGCGAATTTATATTCTTAGACTACCACGTGAAAAAGAATTTGTCAATCATGAATATAAAGAATTGAAAAAGAGAGAAAAAAACATTCAATATGACGAACTCTTGGGGTGAAAACAGGCTCTCCCGAGTGGTTCGGGAGGGCCTGTTTCATATGACCCCGCGGATCGGGGGCGGGGGCGTCACTCGCCCAGCCCCATCACGTCAATGGAGTGGTGCATGTGGATGGCCATGGCGTGCTCGGCCCCGGTGGCGTCTCGCTTTTGGAAAAAATCCATGATGAGGGCGTGGTCCCGGCGGGTGTCCTCGGCCAGCTGCTCCTTGTGCTCCCCGGAGACGATCGCCGCCTCCACCGCCTGGTTGATCATGGGCAGCAGGCGCATCATGAACTCGTTGTGGGTGGCCCGGACGATGGCGGCGTGGAACTCCCGGTCGGCCCGGGTCCGGTCCCGCTTTTCGCGGATGCAGCGGTCCACCTGCGCGCCGCAGGCCAAGATCTCCGCCATCTCCTCCGCGGAGGCCCGCAGGCAGGCCAGCCGGGCGGCGGAGGGCTCAAAGATCTGCCGCAGCTCGAAGAGGTCCCGGAGCTGTCCCTTCACCTGGTCCAGGCCGGAGAAGCCGAAGTCGTTGATGTGTTCCACCTGGGGGGAGACGAAGGTCCCCCGCCCCCGGCGGACCGTGAGGATGTTCCGGGAGGCCAGGGCGTGGAGCGCCTCCCGCAGGGTGGTGCGGCTGACCCCCAGCTCCCGGGCCAGCTCCACCTCGTTGGGGAGCTTTTCTCCGGGCGTCAGGCGGCGCTCCACCGCGATCATATTGTACAGACGGTCGGCGGTCTGTTGAGACAAATTCTTCTTTTCCATGGGTCCCTCCTGAATTCCGCCCCGGCGGGCAGAATCTTCTTGACAAGGCTAACCCTATCATATAATATATAGTCAGACAATTCAAGTGTAGTCATACAACTTGCGGATAAATTTTGAGGAGGATACCGCTATGCGTTCCGATATTTTGAAAAAGGGCATCCCCGCCGCCCCCAATCGCTCCCTGCTCTACGCCCTGGGTTACACCAAGGAGGAGCTGGAAAAGCCCCTGATCGGCGTGGTCTGCTCCTACAATGAGATCGTGCCCGGCCACATGAACCTGGACAAGATCGCGGAGGCCGTCAAGGCCGGCGTCCGGGCGGCCGGGGGAACGCCGGTGGAGTTTCCCGCCATTGCCGTCTGCGACGGCATCGCCATGGGGCACACCGGCATGAAGTATTCCCTGGTCACCCGGGACATCATCGCCGACTCCACCGAGGCCATGGCCATGGCCCACCAGTTCGACGGCCTGGTGATGATCCCCAACTGCGACAAGAACGTGCCCGGCCTGCTGATGGCCGCCGCCCGGGTCAACGTGCCCACCATCTTCGTCTCCGGCGGGCCCATGCTGGCCGGGACCCTCAACGACGGCCGCCGCACCTGCCTCTCCCATATGTTCGAGGCCGTGGGCGCGTATTACGCCGGGAAGCTGGACGAGGAAGGGGTGGAGGAGTATGAAAACAACGCCTGCCCCACCTGCGGCTCCTGCTCCGGCATGTACACCGCGAACTCCATGAACTGCCTGACGGAGGCCATCGGCATGGCGCTCCGGGGCAACGGCACCATTCCCGCCGTCCACTCCGCGCGTCTGCGACTGGCCAAGCACGCCGGAATGAAGATCATGGAGCTGGTGGAGCGGAACATCTGCCCCCGGGACATCATGACCGAGGCGGCCTTCCACAACGCCGAGACCATCGACATGGCTCTGGGCTGCTCCACGAACACCATGCTCCACCTGCCCGCCATCGCCCACGAGTGCGGCATTGAGATCTCCTTCGACATGTCCAACGAGATCTCCGACCGGACCCCCAACCTGTGCCACCTGGCCCCCGCCGGGAACACCTACATGGAGGACCTGGAGCGCGCCGGCGGTGTCTATGCCGTCATGAAGGAACTGACCAAGAAGGGCCTGCTGGACACCTCTCTCATCACCTGCACCGGCAAGACCATCGCCGAAAACCTGGAGGGCGTGGTGAACCGGAACGAGGAGATCATCCGTCCCATTGAAGATCCCTACACCCAGACCGGTGGCATCGCCGTGCTGAAGGGCAACCTGGCGCCCGACGGCTGCGTGGTCAAGCAGTCCGCCGTGGCCCCCGAGATGATGGTCCACGAAGGCCCCGCCCGGGTCTTCGACAGCGAGGAGGACTGCATCAACGCCATCTATGCCGGGAAGATCGTGGCCGGAGACGTGGTCATCATCCGCTACGAAGGCCCCAAGGGCGGCCCCGGTATGCGGGAGATGCTCAACCCCACCTCCGCCATTGCCGGGATGGGTCTGGACAAGGAAGTGGCCCTCATCACCGACGGCCGGTTCTCCGGCGCCACCCGCGGCGCGTCCATTGGCCACGTCTCGCCCGAGGCCGCCAGCGGCGGCAACATCGGCCTGGTCCGGGAGGGCGACGTCATTGCCATCGACATCCCCAACCACACCATTTCCATGCGGGTCAGCGACGAGGAGCTGGCCGCCCGCCGGGCCGCCTGGGTCTGTCCCGAGCCGAAGGTCAAGACCGGATACCTGGCGCGCTACGCCAAGATGGTCTCCTCTGCGGACAAGGGCGCGATCCTGGAACTGTAACCTGTAAACCTCTTTGGAAAGGATGTATTTCAAATGTTAGATATCAAGATCGAAAAAACGAAGACCCCCAAGGAAAAGCCCACCGGCAAGCTGGGCTTCGGTAAAATTTTCACGGACCACATGTTCGTTATGGACTACACCACCAGCAAGGGCTGGCACGATCCCCGCGTCGAGCCGTTCCATGACCTGACGCTCTCTCCCGCCGCCATGGTGTTCCACTACGGCCAGGAGATGTTCGAGGGCCTGAAGGCCTACAAGGGCATCCACGGCGAGACCCTTCTCTTCCGCCCCGACATGAACGGCAAGCGCACCAACGACACCAACGACCGTCTGTGCATCCCCCGCATCCCTGTGGAGGACTTCGTTCAGGCTGTCAAGGCCGTTGTCAAGGTTGACGAAGACTGGATCCCCACCGAGCCTGGCACGTCCCTCTACATCCGCCCCTTCATCATCGCCACCGAGGCATTTTTGGGGGTGGACGTGTCCGACACCTTCCAGTTCATCATCATCCTGTCCCCCTCCGGGGCGTATTATGAGTCCGGCCTGGAGCCTGTGGGCATCTGGATCGAGGACGACTATGTCCGCGCCGTCCGGGGCGGCATGGGCTTCGCCAAGACCGGCGGCAACTACGCGGCCTCTCTGGCGGCCCAGGTGAAGGCCCACGACGACGGCTACTCCCAGGTGCTGTGGCTGGACGGCGTGGAGCGCAAGTACATCGAGGAAGTGGGCGCGATGAACATCTTCTTCAAGATCGACGGCAAGATCGTCACCCCCATGCTCAACGGCTCCATCCTGCCCGGCATCACCCGCAACTCCGTCTTGCAGCTCTGCCGCGACTGGGGCATGGAGGTGGAGGAGCGCCGCGTCTCCGTGGACGAGCTGCTCCAGGCCCAGAAGGACGGCCGGTTGGAGGAGTGCTTCGGCACCGGCACCGCGGCCGTGATCTCCCCCGTGGGCAAGCTGCGCTACAAGGACGACGTGATGGTCATTGGCGGCGGCAAGATCGGTCCCGTCAGCCAGAAGATCTATGACACCGTCACCGGCATCCAACTGGGCAAGCTGGAGGACAAGTTCGGCTGGAGAGTCGTTGTCGAATGATCTACCCCCAAAAGCCTCCCTGGACAAGGGAGGCTTTTGTTGAAGTCAGGAGGATATTTTTATGGACCAACTTGCATCCCGTCTGCTGCTCTATGGCGATCTGGGCCAGGACAGCATCTTGATGAAACTCGCCAAGCTCTTCCAGGACTGGAAGGGCAGCAACCGCCCCCGGCAGGCCCTCGTCCGGGGGATCTACGACCAGGTGAAGGCCCTGCTGGACCTGGCCACCGACTACGGGTTCGACGAAAACCTGTGGCAGAACTACCTGACCTTCCTGCTGATGACCAACGAGAACTCCTTCAGCCTCATCACCGAGCGGGTGGGGGCGCTGGACGGCTCCGTGAACCACTTCGCCAAGAGCGATTTTAAGGTGTTCCGGGACCTGTTCCACTACGACTTCGGTCCCATCGAGAGGGACCTGGGCATCGACTGCTTCTCGACCCTCTGCCGCTACCAGTCCATTTACAAGCACGAGCGGCGCTACAACAAGAACGTCAGCGAGAAGGTCCGCGACCTGAGCCGCCGCCTGGCCGCCGCCCGGGACGAGGAGGCCTTCTTCACCCTGGTCACCGACCACTACCGCCGGTACGGGGTGGGCCTGATCGGGCTGAACAAGGCCTTCCGCATCCGCTCCGGCCCCGGCGGGGTGGGGCTCATCCCGATCTACAACACGGACAAGGTCATGCTCTCCGACCTCATCGGCTACGAGGCGCAGAAGGCCCAGCTGCGCGGCAACACCGAGGCCTTCCTGGCCGGACGCAGGGCGAACAACGCCCTGCTCTACGGCGACGCCGGCACCGGCAAGTCCTCCAGCGTCAAGGCGCTCATCAACGAGTATTACGACCAGGGGCTGCGGATGATCGAGATCTATAAGCACCAGTTCCAGGACCTCTCCGCCGTCATTGCCATGGTGAAGAACCGCAACTACCGCTTCATCATCTTCATCGACGACCTGTCCTTTGAGGAGAACGAGGTGGAGTACAAGTTCCTGAAAGCCGTCATCGAGGGCGGCGTGGAGACCAAGCCCGACAACGTGCTCCTCTACGCCACCTCCAACCGCCGGAACCTGATCCGGGAGACCTGGAAGGACCGGGGGGACATGGAGCACGAGAACGACGTCCACCGGTCGGACACCCTGGAGGAAAAGCTCTCGCTCTCCGCCCGGTTCGGCACGCGCATCCACTATTCCGTCCCCAACCACGACCAGTTCAAGGACATGGTCCTCTCCCTGGCCCGCCGGGCGGGGGTGGAGGCCAGCGACCAGGTGCTCTTGGCCGAGGCGAACAAGTGGGAGCTGCGCCACGGGGGCATCTCCGGCCGCACCGCCCAGCAGTTCATCAACGATATGTCCGGCGCGCGCGGCGGGCATGGAGGAGAGAAATATTACAGTTATATTTCAAATCACGAGAATCCTTGACAGCGGAAGTCTTCCTGTGTAAAATGCCAGTGTAAGAGGGCCGTAACGGCGTTTTTGAAAACAAGGACGTCCTTGTTTTGTGTTCTGCACCAGCAGAACACAAAGGGCCTTCCCAAACCGGCATAACGTCCGGCGGCACAGCCGGGCTTTATGTAAAAATTTTATTAAGGAGGAAAACTTCCAATGAGAAACTTCAAAAAAGTTCTCAGCCTGGTGCTCTGCATGGCTATGATGATGTCCGTCATGGTCGTGGGCGCAGGCGCGGCGTTCAAGGATCAGGAAAAGATCAAGAACGCTGAGGCTGTTGATGCTTGCTCTGCTCTGAACATCATCAACGGTTACACCGACAACACCTTCAAGCCCGAAGGTAACATCACCCGCGCAGAAGCTTGCAAGATGATCTGCGTGGCGCTGAACGGCGGCAAGGACCCCGTCCTGGGTACCACCGCAAAGGCAACCTTCACCGACACCAAGGGTCACTGGGCCGAGAAGTACATCGAGTCCTGCGTGAACCAGGGTATCGTGGCTGGCATCGGCGGCGGCAAGTTCGACCCCAACGGCAACGTGACCGGCTCCCAGTTTGCCAAGATGCTGCTGATCGCGCTGGGCTACAAGGCTGAAATCCAGGGCTACACCGGCGCTCCTTGGGAAGTGAACGTCAACGTGGACGCTTCCGCCAAGGGCCTGTATGCTGGCCTGGCTGGCATGGACCCCTCCAAGGCTCTGACCCGTGACAACGCGGCGCAGATGGTTTGGAACACCATGCAGGCTTACGAAGTTGAGTACAAGTACAACCTGGTCTCCGAGAACGGCCAGCTGGTCTCCAAGCTGGTGCTCCAGGACAAGGTCGTTGGCTCCAACAACGACAAGATCACCCTCCTGCGCGACAAGTATGACGCTTGGATGAACGTCGGTACCCTGGTCAACGTTGATGGCAAGGACCTGACCATTTCCATGAACGCTGCTGACCGCGCTGCAAGCGATCTGTACAAGGCGAATCTGGACAAGGATGTCGATGAGGAGATGAACTTCACCAAGCTGGGTACCGATTACTCCGCTCTGCTGGGTCAGAAGGTCAAGGTCATCTTCAAGAACGGTAAGACCAACGACGTCATCGGCGTCTATGCTACCTCCGACAACACCGTCTACAACACCATCGTGAACGCGATTGAGAAGGACGGCACGAAGATCAAGTTCGATGGCAAGTCCTACTCTGTTGAGAGCGGTGGCATTAAAGTTTATGTGGACGGTGTTAGCAAGGGCATGACTGCTCTGGCCAACTTCAATGACGCTGCTGGCACCAAGATCTACACGGAGCAGGCCAGCGACAACTGCCAGTCCCCCAACTTCATCAAGTTCGTGGACTCCAATGACAACGGCAAGATCGATACCGCTATCGTTACCACCGTTACCCTCGCTAAGGTGACTTACGTTTCCTCCAAGGAGATCATTGCTGGCAACGTGAGCTACAAGTACGAGGACCACAACGTCGCGAAGGACATTGCTAAGGACGACTATGTTGTTGTCACCAAGAACCTGTTCGACGACTGCCAGGACGTTGTCAAGGCGCAGAAGCTGACCAACGTTTCCCTGTCCGGCACCAAGAACAATCCCGACAAGTATCAGCTGGACGGTGCTTGGTATGTGGCGGCTCAGGACGCTGACATGAACTCCGTCGTTGCTGGCAACAAGGTTGACGCTTGGGTTTACAACGGCGTTGTCGCTTATGCGAAGCGCACCTCCGGCGAGGCTGGCAATGTGGGCGACATCTGCGTTATCAAGGCAATGGGCTCCAACATCGAGGGCGACAAGGTCAAGATTGTTGACTTCAATGGTAAGGAATCCATTGTTGTCTACGATACCGATCTGAGCAAGAAGGACACAAACAACGATGGCGTGAACGATGACGGCTACGTTCTGCCGGATGGTAACGCCATGAAGATCGGTGCTGCTTATGAGTATGAAGTCGTTAAGGGCGAATATCGCTTCAAGCAGCTGAATACCACTTCTGACTGGTATGGTGATTACACTGCCCAGTCTACTGGCTCCGCTGCAACTGCAGCAAATGTTGGCGGTCTGAACATTAGCGCTGACGGCAGCAGCAAGGTTGAAAAGATCAACAGAACCAAGATCAACGACAATGCTAAGGTGATCCTGGTTGATAAGGTTAGCGCCAACAAGGGTGATACTGCTGATACCAAGGTTATCACTGGTAAGCAGCTGAAGTCCCTGACCGTGGGCACTGATGTAGACAATGTCTACGTAGCTGGCGGCATTGCTGCATTCACCTCTAAGGTTGACGGCCTGACCCAGGTGACCTATGCTGTGGTTGGCGTGAACAAGGTTGCCTCTTCCTTCAGCACCAACGACAACTACGCTTACATCACTGACACTGCGTATGTTTCCTCCGCAGGCTACATCACCTACAAGGTTTGGACCGGCGAGAAGGAAGAGCCCGTCATCGAGAAGAAGTCCAACACTGATGGTCGTAGCAAGGGCACTGTGATCGGCTACTCCTCCATCAAGGACGGCGAGATCGAGGATGTTACCACCACGATCGTTACAACCGAGGGCGCGATCCAGGGCGTGAACGAGAAGCAGACCAAGGTGACCTTCGACGGCAGCACCCAGTACGACATCACCGCTGATACCGTGATCCTGTACGTTGATACCGAGAACCACGAAGGCCTGCGTTCCGGCTCTATCGTTGAGGCTAACAAGTTCGGCGATGCTTACATGAACAACGTCATCTATAAGACCGACGGTACTGATGAGGTCGAGCTGCTGGTCATCGACGTGAAGAACAAGCTGTATGGCGAGGTCACCCTGAACAGTGCAACGGCTGATGATATCAACGCAGCACTGGTTTCCGGCGACGTGACCGTGAAGACCCTGCCTACTACTGGCACTGTTAAAGTTCCCGCTGGCAAGACTCTGACCGTCGTTGACGCTCAGACTGCTGCACAGCTTGAGGGTGTCGTTGGCCTTGCTGCTGGCGCAAAGCTGGTCGTTAAGGCTGCTTCTACCACCAATGCTAGCGCTAACCTGTTCGGCTCTATGAGCGGCACCACCTTCACCGCTATCACCAGCGCTCCTATTGGCGCAGGTACCTATGAGTGGACTAACGTGGCTGCCTCTGGCGCTGCTGCTAGCTACAAGTGGGTTAAGTAATCTTTCCTGAATCTTAATTTAGGAAGGTTCCAACCGAGGGCAAGGCCCCCGTGGGATTTTCCCACGGGGGCTTTGCCCATGTCTAAAAGAAAGGATGGGAAAAATATGTTTTCTCGTTTTAATCTTTCAGGTTTGACAGACGACTTTTTTGGTGGACAGAAGGCATGTAAAGAATACCAGAAATATTACCGGGAAGATGTTCTTGGTTTAACGGACGAAGACAAAGAGAATGATTTGTTCAGAAAAACTCTGAGACACTATCTGCAAGCTAATGGAAATCTGGACGCAGCTACTATGGAAGAGGAATGGTTTGGAAGTGTGCAGGCGGATATTTTCCTTTCCCATTCTCACAGAGATGAAACTTTGATTGAAGCCTTTGCCGGTTGGCTTCATGAGAAATGTGGGGTTTTTGCGTTTGTTGATTCCTCGCTTTGGGGCTATGCAGATGACCTACTTCGTGAGATTGATAACAAGTATTGTCAGAATGATGACAAGCAGACATATAGTTATAAATTAAGAAACATTTCAACTAGCTATGTTCATATGATTTTGAACACAGCTCTGGCCAAGATGATTCATCAAACTGAGTGTCTGATTTTTGTTAACACGGAAAATTCTACAATTAAAGAGAATATTACTGACGAAAGCAAAACTCTCTCACCATGGATTTACTCTGAGCTGGCATTGTCTAAAATAATTAAGCCTCAGGGATATAACATCTCCAATTTGAAGCACAGCTTCATTTTGAATGAAAGTGAAGAACGTCAGATTCCCATTGCTCTACCAGCAGAGATAGAACATCTTGAGATATTAACTACACAGCATCTGACAGATTGGGCAAGCGCCATTGAAATTTTGAAACAAAATGGATGGGAGTTAACAGGTTCGGATTCTTTGATGTTGCTATATAGGGATTTATATGAAAACAGAAAATAAGCTATTACATCTACAAATGATCCAAGGAATCATCACCCGCATGGCCTCCAACTCCTTCGCTTTGAAGGGTTGGGCGGTGACGTTGGTTGTCGCGATTTTGGGCTTGACTTGGGACGGCGACAGCAGGGCAGCTTGCTTGATTGCCCTGCTTCCCGTCGTGGCCTTTTGGGGCCTGGATGCCTATTACCTGGGCCTGGAACGGCGGAAGCGGAAGCTCTATGACAAGGTCCGGGAGATGGAGGAGGAAGCGATCGACTTCAAGATGAGCACCTCTGGGGAGGAATTTTGGGACCGGGATACGTGCTTCTGGAGCTGTCTCTGGGCGAAGCCGGAGAGGTTCTTTTATCTGCCGTTGTTCGCGTTTGTGCTGGTCCTGACGGCGGTGCTCTTCCTGTAGACCGTTTAAAAGTGCGTTCCCCTGAGTTTTGCACTCAGGGGATTGTTTTCTACCTTTCCAGCTGTAGGACGGGCTGCCCTCAGCCCGCCGAGGACGTCACGTTCCCCGGCGGGGTCAGGGGACCCCGCCCTGCAAGCGTTTGCCCCGCAGGGCAGGAGCCACGCCAAAACCTCCCTTGTTAAAGGGAGGGGGACCGCCGGGACGGCGGTGGAGGGATTCCGGTTTAGGCCCCACGCTGTTCGTTGACGGGAATCCCCCCGACACAGCTGGCGCTGCGCCACCCCCCTTTGACAAGGGGGGCAGGCCCCACGCCCCTGCGCGCCCAGCCGGTGGGCGCGCCGCCTTCCACCTGCCGACACGGGGCCGCAGGCCAGGCCAACCGAACCCACCACCCCGCAGGGTCTGACCCACCCCCACGGGGTCCAGGGGGGGACCCCTGGTCTTCTTCCCCCCCCCATTTCTTGAAAGAAATGGGGGCCGCCGGAGGCAAGACCCACGTGGAGGGTCCCCACAACGCCCCGCCAGAAGAATCCCCCCGGCACAGCTGCGCTGCGCCACCCCCCTTTGACAAGGGGGGCGTTCCCCGGATATCACAGAAGAAAAAGGAGGGGACCATGACAACAAGCGAAAAATATAACCTCC
Organism: uncultured Eubacteriales bacterium; assembly: GCA_934572535.1. GTDB lineage: Bacteria > Bacillota > Clostridia > Oscillospirales > Oscillospiraceae > Evtepia. Next base: position 18,881 of record CAKTLJ010000012.1, on the reverse strand, counting down.
GGGTCACCCTCTTCGGCGTCGTGACCCTGGAAAACCAGCACGGCCGCGCGGTGGAAAACCCCGCCCGCCAGTCGAAGCCCTGGCTCCTGCTGAAATACCTCCTGGTGAACCGCCACCGGCCCGTGGACCAGGGGGAGCTGGCCGCCCTGTGGCCGGAGAGCGGCGGGGACAGCGCCGCCCGCGTGCGCCTGAACCGCCTCCGCGAGGCCCTCGCCCCCCTGGGGCTGGACGGCAAGAGCGGCCTGGTCCAGTACGCCGCCGGGGTCTATCGCCTCAACCCCCGCTGCGCGCTGGACGTGGATGAGGACCGCCTCACCGCCCTCCTGGACCGCCTGCGCACCTGCGGCCCCCGGGACCCGGCGGGCCTGGGCCTGTGCATGGGGGCGCTGACGCTCCTGACCGGGCCGTTTCTGGACAAGACCGCCGCCCCCTGGGCCGCCCCCTATCGCGACTACTACCGGCGGGAGTTCGCCGCCCTGGCCCGGGAGACCCTGGCCCGCTCCCGCCTGCTGGGGGACGACCGGGCGGCCTCCCTGCTGCTCCAGCGCGCGGCCGTGATGGCCCCCGAGGACGCCGCGCTCCACCAAGACATTCGCGCCTATTTAAAGGAGAACCACCGCGACATGGACCTGCTGCGCTACCCCGCCCCACCCCCCAAAAAACGCCGCGTGGACAAGCACCACGAGATCGTGAAAAAAATTATCATCGAGGACGACAAGGTCTTCTTCATCAGCGCGGCCAGCGACCGCCGCCCGCTCGCCTACGCCAAGTGGGAGGTCCTCCCGCTCACCCGGGTCTTCCAGGCGGACGGCCTGCCGGGCCTCCTGCTGACCGTGGGGCGGGAGATCCACCGGGGGACCCTGCGGACCCGGGCGGATTCCAAACTCACCCGCGCCGTGCGAAAGGCCCTGCACACCCTGGGCCTGGAGACCTTCCTCGACATGGAGGAGGAGCAGGCCGCCCAGCGCCTGGCGGCGCTGGCCCTGGAGGAGCTGGACGCGCTGTGAGCGCCCCGCCGTCCATAACCACCCACCCTCAACCACCCACCCTCCCAGGGCGGGGTCTTCGGACCTCGTCCTGCTTTTTTGGCAGTCTTCGCCAGCGGGTGCAAAGATTGCACGAAAAGAGCCGGGCAGACCCGCCAAAACTAGGGAAAAGGGTCAAAAGTGAAAAAGTTCAAAAGTTATTCACGATTGGCCTATTGACATTCTTGGGGCAAAGTGCTATTTTAACGTTAGCACTCAGAGAGGTTGAGTGCTAACATCAGGCCAAAAGCCAAAGGAGGCGCAAACCATGGAACTGTCGGAGCGGAAAAAGCAGATCCTCCGCGCGGTGGTAGAAAACTACATCCAGACCGCGGAACCTGTCGGCTCCAAAGCCATCGTAGCCAGCGCCGGACTCAAGGTCTCTTCCGCCACCATCCGAAACGAGATGGCCGAGCTGGAGAACCTGGGCTTTCTGGAGCAGCCCCATACCTCTGCCGGGCGCATCCCGTCCCCCAGCGGCTACCGGCTCTACGTGAACGAACTCATGGAAGAGCATCGGCTGACCCTCCAGGAGACCCAAAAGATCAACGAAGCCCTTCACCTGAAGATCCGCCAGATGGACCAGGTGATGACCGAGGCCGGGAAGATCGTCTCCCAACTGACCAAATACCCCACCTTCGCCCTCACCACGGGCACCACGAAGGCGGTCATCAGCCGCTACGACCTGCTGATGGTCGAGCAAGACGCCTTCATCGCCGTTTTGATGACCGACACCCAGGTGGTGAAGAACAAGCTCTTCCGCCTGCCCTCCGAGGTGTCCGAGACCCAGCTCCAGCTGCTGGGGACCCTGCTGAACACCTCCTTCACCGGCAAGACCCTGGAGGAGCTGACCCCCGAACTCATGCGGGTGGCCGCCCACGCGGCGGGCGAGGCCTACGGCCTTATCAGCCTGGTGGTCTCCTTCGCCATGGAGGTCCTGGAGGATTTGGAGAGCAGCGTGGTCCACACCACCGGCATCCCCAACCTGCTGGCCCACCCGGAGTACCAGAGCCTGGAGAAGGCGGAGCCCCTCATGAACTACCTGTCGGAGATGGGGGATGACATCCACCTGCCGGTGATCCAGGGCGACAACGTCAGGATCGTCATCGGCCCGGAAAACGTGGCCGACGAGCTGAAGAACTCCAGCGTGATCATGGCCAGCTATGACATCGGCGGCGGGATGCAGGGCGTGATCGGCGTGGTCGGTCCCACCCGTATGGATTATGCAGATCTGGCGGCCCGCCTTTCCTACTTCGCGGAAGGACTCTCCCGCATGTTTGGAAAGGGCGAGATCCCACCACCCACCGGGGAAGGCCCCGAGGACTTATAGATAAGAGGTAAGCAGCACAATGAGTAAGAAAGATATGGATCAGAACACACCAGAGTCCCAGCAGGAGGAAGTCCAGGAGGCCCCCGTCCAGGAGACGGAGCAGACCCCGGAGGATGCCCTCCAGGCCGCCATGCGGGAGCAGGAGGACAAGTACATCCGCCTGCTGGCCGAGTACGACAACTACCGCAAGCGCAGCCAAAAGGAAAAGGAAAACGCCTGGACCTCCGCCAAGGCGGACACCGCCAAGGAGTTCCTCCCGGTCTACGACAACCTGGAGCGCGCCTTGCAGCAGGAGACCGCCGACAAGGCCTACGCCAAGGGCGTCGAGATGATCATGACCCAGCTGAAGAGCGTGCTGGAAAGGCTGGGCATCGAGGAGATCCCCGCTAAGGGCGAGCCCTTCGACCCCAACGTCCACAACGCCGTCATGCACGTCGATGACGAGGCACTGGGCGAAAATGTGGTGGTCGAGGTCCTGCAAGCCGGGTTCCGCATCGGCGACAAGATCATCCGCCACGCGATGGTCAAGGTCGCGAATTGATCCCCTATGTAAACAACATCCCTTTTTATAAATTTTTTGCAATCATCATCCACTGTTCTTAATAAGGAGGAACCAGTTATGTCTAAAATCATCGGTATTGACCTCGGTACTACCAACTCCTGTGTTTCCGTTATGGAAGGCGGCGAAGCAGTCGTCATCGCCAACGCGGAAGGCAACCGCACCACTCCCTCCATCGTCGCGTTCTCCAAGGACGGCGAGCGTATGGTCGGCCAGGTGGCAAAGCGTCAGGCTATCACCAACCCCGACCGCACCGTCATCTCCATCAAGCGCGAGATGGGTTCCAACTATAAGGTCAACATTGACGGCAAGTCCTACACCCCCCAGGAGATCTCCGCCATGATCCTGCAAAAGCTGAAGGCTGACGCAGAGGCCTACCTGGGCCAGCCCGTCACCGAGGCGGTCATCACCGTCCCCGCTTACTTCACCGACGCCCAGCGTCAGGCCACCAAGGACGCAGGCCGCATCGCCGGTCTGGAGGTCAAGCGCATCATCAACGAGCCCACCGCCGCTGCGCTGGCCTACGGCGTGGACAAGGAGAGCGACCAGAAGATCATGGTCTACGACCTGGGCGGCGGCACCTTCGACGTGTCCGTGCTGGAGATCGGCGACGGCGTCATCGAGGTCCTGGCCACCGCCGGTAACAACCGCCTGGGCGGCGACGACTTCGATAAGGCCGTCATGGACTGGATGGTCGCTGAGTTCAAGAAGACCGAGGGCATCGACCTGTCCGCCGACAAGGTGGCCATGCAGCGCCTGAAGGAGGCCGCTGAGAAGGCTAAGATCGAGCTGTCCGGCGTGACCTCTTCCACCATCAACCTGCCCTATATCACCGCGGACGCCACCGGCCCCAAGCACCTGGACCTGACCCTGTCCCGCGCGAAGTTCAATGAGCTGACCGCCCATCTGGTGGAGGCCACCATGGGCCCCGTCCGCCAGGCCATGTCCGACGCAGGTCTGAGCAACGCCGACCTGTCCAAGGTCCTGATGGTGGGCGGCTCCAGCCGGATCCCCGCTGTGCAGGAGGCCGTGAAGAAGATCACCGGTCAGGAAGGCTTCAAGGGCATCAACCCCGACGAATGCGTGGCCATGGGCGCAGCCCTCCAGGGCGGCGTCCTGGTGGGCGACGTGAAGGGCCTGCTGCTGCTGGACGTCACCCCCCTGTCCCTGGGCATCGAGACCATGGGCGGTATCAACACCAAGCTCATCGAGCGCAACACTACCATTCCGACCAAGAAGAGCCAGGTCTTCACCACCGCCGCCGACAACCAGACCTCCGTTGAGGTCCACGTCCTCCAGGGCGAGCGCGACATGGCACAGTACAACAAGACCCTGGGCCGCTTCAACCTGGACGGCATCGCTCCCGCGCGCCGCGGTGTGCCGCAGATCGAAGTCACCTTCGACATCGATGCCAACGGCATCGTGAACGTCTCCGCCAAGGACCTGGGCACCGGCAAGGAGCAGCACATCACCATCACCTCCTCCACCAACATGTCCAAGGAGGACATCGAGAAGGCCGTCCAGGAGGCCGAGCAGTTCGCCGCTGAGGACGCCCAGCGCAAGGAAGAGGTGGACACCCGCAACCAGGCCGACCAGATGGTCTACCAGAGCGAGAAGACCCTCGAGGAGATGAAGGATAAGCTGGACGCCGCTGAGGTCAGCGAGCTCCAGGCTGAGGTGGATAAGGTCAAGGAGGCCCTGAAGGGCACGGACACCGCCGCCATCAAGGCAGCCACCGAAAATCTGACCCAGGCCTTCTACAAGGTCAGCGAGAAGATGTATCAGCAGGCAGGCGCGCAGGGCCAGCCCGGCCCCGACATGGGCGGCGCAAACTGCGCCGGTGACTGCAACAACTGCGGCCCCGACGATGTTGTTGATGCTGACTACACCGTGGTGGACGATCAGTAAGCATATTTCCAACGCAATCAACCGCGGGGGACAGGATTTCCTGTCCCCCTGCTTGTGTAACATAATCCCTTTCTGTGAGGTGAATCCCGATGGCAGATACCAAAAATAAACGCGACTATTACGAAGTTCTGGGCGTCAAAAAGGGCGCTTCGGACGATGAATTAAAAAAAGCATACCGTAAGCTGGCCAAGCAGAACCACCCCGACCTGAACCCCGGGGACAAGGAGGCCGAGGCCCGCTTCAAGGAGATCAACGAGGCCTATGAGGTCCTCTCCGACAAGGACAAGCGCGCCAAGTACGACCAGTTCGGCTTCGCCGGGGTGGACCCCAACTTCGGCGCCGGTGCCGGTGCCGGCGGCTTTGGCGGCTTCGACATGGGAGACATTTTCGGCTCCTTCTTCGGCGGCGGCTTCGGGGGCTTCGGCGGCGGCGGCCAGAGCCGCACCGGTCCCGCCAAGGGCCAGACCGTCCGCGCCAGCCTGAACCTGACCCTGGAGGAGGCCGCCTTCGGCTGTGAGAAGGAGGTCACCATCCAGCACATCGAGGCCTGCGACACCTGCGGCGGCTCCGGCTGCGCCGAGGGGACCACTGCGGAGGTCTGCCCCGAGTGCCACGGCACCGGTCAGGTGCGGATGCAGCAGCGGACCGTGTTCGGCACCATGTCCACCAGCACCGTCTGCCCCAACTGCCGGGGCGAGGGCAAGATCATCCACCAGCCCTGCAAGGCCTGCGGCGGCAGCGGCGGCCTGCGCCGCGCCAAGAAGGTCAACGTGAAGATCCCCGCCGGGATCGACAACGGCCAGGCGATCTCCGTCCGGGGCCAGGGCGACATGGGCCGCAACGGCGGCCCCGCCGGGGACCTGATCGTGGGCATCAACGTGACGCCCCATCCCCGTCTCCGCCGGGACGGCACCTCCATCTACCTGGACCAGACGGTCTCCTTCTACCAGGCCGCGATGGGCGCGGAGATCGAGATCCCCTCGCTGGACGGCAAGGTGAAGTGCACCGTGGCCGCCGGGACCCAGCCCGGCACCACCCTGCGCCTGCGGGGCAAGGGCGTGCCCGTCCTCAACGGCCGGGGTCGCGGCGATCAGTTCGTCACCATCCGGGTGGAGGTCCCCCGCTCCATGAACGAGGAGCAGAGGGAAGCGCTGAAGAAGTTTGCCGAGGCCATGGGCGAGAGCGCCTCCGCCCCCCACGGGGAGGAGGAGTTCGGCGGCATCTTCAAGCGGAAGAAGAAAAAGTGAGGAGGGGCGCTATGTTTCTTGCCGATTGCCACACCCATTCCATCTGCTCCCCCGACAGTGAGATCCCCATGGTCCAGATGGTCCAGAAGGCCTGCGAGTACGGGCTGACCCACCTGACCCTCACCGACCACTGCGACCTGCTGAGTCTGGAGGGTGAGCCGACCCCGGACTACGACTGGGCGCCCGTGCTCAAGGAGCGCAAGACCGCGCTGGATGCCTTCGGCACCCGCATCGACCTGCCCATGGGCGTGGAGCTGGGCATGGGCTTCCTCTTTCCGGAGGCCACCCGAAAGATCCTCAGCCAGCCCGGCCTGGACTTCGTCATCGGCTCTGCCCACAACCTCAGTCGGGAGGCCGGGGGACGGGACTTCTTCCTGCTGGACTACACCACCCTGGACAAGTGCTACCAGGCGCTGGACAATTACTTCCGCTCCATGCTGGCCCTGGCGGCCGCTCCGGAGTTTTACGATGTGGTGGGCCACATCATCTATCCCCTGCGGTACATGAAGGGGGACTACCCCCAGCCTCCCAGCACCGACCGGTACCGGGACGAGATCTTTGAGATCTGCCGCCTGGCGGCGGAGGCCGGGAAGGGCATCGAGATCAACACCTGGAAGGGCCAGACCCTGGCTGAATGGATCCCGGTGCTCAAGCTCTTCAAGGAAGCCGGCGGCGAGATCATCACCGTGGGCTCCGACGCCCACGCCCCCGCGCCTGTGGGCCGGGGCATTCGGGAGGCCTATCAGATCATGCAGGACTGCGGCTTCCGCTACGCTGCCGTCTACCACGAGCGCAAACCGGACATGATCCGGCTGTAATATGAACCATACAAGGAGGAAATGACCATGATCGCACTGGGTTCCGACCACGGCGGCTTCGACCTGAAGGAGACCGTCAAGGCCTATCTGGACAAGGAAAACATCCCCTACAAGGACTTCGGCTGCCCCAACAAGGACAGCTGTGACTATCCGGTCTTCGGCCGGGCTGCCGCAGAGGCAGTGGCCTCCGGGGCGTGTGAGAAGGGCATCGTCATCTGCACCACGGGCATTGGCATTTCCATTGCCGCCAACAAGGTCAAGGGCATCCGCTGCGCCCTGTGCAGCGACCCCCTCTCTGCGGAGATGACCCGCCGCCACAACGACGCCAACATGCTGGCCATGGGCGCGGGTATGATCGGCAAGAATCTGGCCGAGCGGATCGTCGAGGTCTTCCTGAACACCGAGTTTGAAGGCGGCCGCCACGCCCGCCGCGTGGGCCTGATCACGGAGATGGAGGAGGCATAAACCGGATCTGCCTCCTGTGTTATCATCTGGGGCGCGAGTCGGCGAGGCCTGCAAGCTGCCGCCCCATGCAAAAGGTCAACTTCTTGCGCTGAATGAACAAAAATTCGGCGAAATGAGTTGACCTTTTTGTGTAACAAGAATATAATAATGGTAGAAGAAGAGGAAGCGCAGCCGAGAAGGACATGGCAGCCGTCACGACCCCGGAAAGGAGGGGACAGTGATGAAGCTCTATTCCATTCGAGAAAGACCGGAATACATTCCGGCGATGCTGACCAACCTGCGCGACCACTGGCCCGCCTGTATGCCGTGGATCAAGAAGCACATGCAGACCGTGCTGGAGACCACCGGACCCATCCCGGACGCGTATATCGCGGTGGAGAATGGGCAGGTGGTGGGAGGCTATACCCTGGCCATCAAGGAGATCCTCTACAGCGAGGACGTCGGCCTTTGGATCGCCACCCTGTATGTGGCCCCTGCGTTCCGGGGTAAGCACCTGAGCCCGGTCCTCATCGACCACGCCCGCCGCCGGGGCGGTGAGCTGGGCTATGAGAAGATCTACCTGGCCTCCGAGCACTCCAACTACTACGAGAAGTATGGCTTCTACACCATCGGCCCCGACGCCTGCGCTTGGGGCGAACCGACCCAGATGTTTGAGAACACTACCCTGCCCCCCACCCAAGGCGCGGCGTAGGATCGAGGATCCCGCAGAAAAAGAGAGGCTGTCTCGCGAAGAAGTACACCAACCCGCCCGTGTAAGGTCAAGGACCTGCACGGGGCGGGAGGAAACGACTTCGTGAGACAGCCTTTTTGTCGTTGCTGCGGGCTTTATTCCGGGGAAGGGGTCAGGGCCTTGCGTTCCTTGGCGGCCTCCTGGACGTAGAGCATACTGGCCATGGAGGTGTAGGGCAGGACGAAGAGGTCCAGCGCGTTGTAGCTCAGCTGAGACAGGAAGAACCAGGGGAGCATGGTGAGGCGGAACCGGAAGAACCGGCCGCGATAGCCCTTCATGCTCCGCAGACCCCGGCGGAAGGTCTCTCCCAGGGTGTACTCCGGGTGAGCGGCCAGGCAGTACCGCACCGGCAGGAAGAAGGAGTGGAGCCAAAAGGCGAGGAGCGCCGCTGCGATGGCCAGCAGGGAAGCCAGGGATTGGAGCATCGCAATTTGGCCGGTCACCTGGTCGATGGAGGTCACGTTGGTGTAGAACAGGTAGTACAGATACAGGCTGGGGACGGTGCAGAGGAGCCCCACCAGCCGCACACCCACCTGGAGGATGAACTCCACCATCACAGCCTTGGCCAGGCGGCGGATCTGGGACAGCCAGCGGAAGAGCTGAAAGACGCTCGCCTGCTCCCCGCGCAGGATGCGCCAGTAGACCTCCATGGCGCCCATCCGAAGAGGGGCCAGGAAGAGAAAGCAGAGGGACGTGACGAGCAGGAAGGTGGCGATCTGGGTGTAGGTCAGGGGGATGGCCAGGACCATCTGGGTCAGATCCATGCGGAAGATGACGCTGAACCCGTTGTCGTTGAAGGTGATGCCCGTGGCGGTGTCCTTGTACTGGTTCAGGTCAACGAGGGCGTAGGTCAGGTTGGCGTTCAGCAGGTATTTGAGCCCGAAGACCGCCATCATCAGGCACACCACAAAGAGGGTGGCCCGCATGGAGGCGGGGTGGATCATCGTGCGTTTGGCCCGGAATTTCAGTTCCCGGCGGGGAGGAAATTGGTAGATCATGGCGGTTCCTTTCGGTCATGGGGTCGCAGCGTCCGGCTGGGGCGCAGGCTCCGGGGTCGGCGCGGGCGCCGGGGCGGGTGTCGGTGCGGGTGCGGGCTTGGGGGCCGGAGCGGAGTAGCCCGGGATGCCGTATTTGTAAGCGTCGGCGGGGCTGACCATGACCACCTTGTCCCGGCTTCTGTAGACGCTCGTCGCCTCCAGCTTGGTGTCGAGGAGCTTGCCGCTCTCGTAGAGGTTGCGGTAGGTCTTGATGGTGTACCCGGCATAGGGGGTCACATCCACCCGGGTGGACCCGGCGGGCAGGCCGCTGTCCACCTTGTAGACGGTGTTGTAGCCGGTGGTGCCCACGGTCTCGTTGGTCATCTCCACGGTGATGTTGTCGGCCTTGGTCCCCAGGATGTTTACCGTCAGGGTGCGGCCGGAGACGCTGCCCTGGATCTTGATGGGGAAGGGGGTGTTGTTCTTGAACCGGAAGTCCTTCGCGCCATAATAGACGGTGGCGTCCATGCCGTCGGGGACGTAGCGGGTGATATAGCCGTGGGGGTGGCGCTCGGTGATCTCCAGGTTGGCCCGGAGGGTGGCAAGGTAGACGGTGGAGGAGCCTTGGCAGACGCCGCCGCCGACCTCCTGAACAGTCTGGCCGGACACATAGGCCGGGGCGGGCAGGAAGCCGCGGGAGGCCTGGCGGCTGCCCACGGTGCCGTTGTAGGAGAACTCCTCGCCGGGCAGGAGGACGGTGCCGCTGAAGAGCTGGGCGGCCAGGCTGATGTTCTGCACCCGGTTGGCGCTGCCGGCGATGTTGGTGGAGCAGGTGCCGAGCACGTCCTGGTAGAGCTGAGGCTCCAGGTCGGCCAGGGTGACTTCGGGCTGGGTGAGGATCAGGTCGATGGACCGGGTCTCGCCCCAGTCCATGCCGTCGAAGACCGCCTGCGCGGCCTCGGCGTCAAAGGAGATGCCCACGCTGTCCACCTGGAAGCGCTTCTCGGCCTTGTTGAACTGGGCGTTCTGCACCTCGGTCTCCACCTGGGAGAGCACATCGGCGAGATCCAGCGCCTCAGGGAGGGTCTGCTCCAGCTCTATGGTGAACTGAGGCTGGGCGGCGGCCAGGTCCACGATGTCGCCCCGGCCCATGTAGGTGAAGATCTCTTCCTTGACGGCGTCTCGGTCGATGAGGTTGCCGGGCTGCCCTTTGGTGAGGGTGAGCTGGGTCTCTCCCAGATCCCAGGCGCTCTCTACAGCTTCCTGACCGATCTCGGCGTCCATGGCGTCCAGGATGGCGTCGAGCTTGGCGCTGTCGCCATACGCGGGCAGCACGTCGGCGCCGGCCACCAGGCAGGTGAGGTAGATCGCGCCGCGGGCGGCGAAGGACGCGCCGTTGCCCACCTGCCAGGCGCGGGCCACGGTGGCGGGGATGTCGGTCTCCACGCTGGACAGGGGGACCTGGACCTGGGCGGTTTTGCCGTCCGCCGCCTGGACGGTGAAGCGCACCCCTTGGTTCTCGTCGGGGGTCTGGGCCTGGACGGCCTCGGTGATGGCGGCCTCGGCCTCTTCGCAGGTCATGCCGCCCAGGGTCACCTCTCCCACCATCACGTTGGGATAGATGGTCTCGCTGCCGGCCGCGGCGCAGAGGCCGCAGTAGCCCGCGGCCAGGAGGACCACCAGGGCGCAGGCCAGGAGGATGACCTTTTTTCGGGTGTTTTTCTTTTCTTTCTGTGGGGTGGGGTTGGGGGTCTCCGCTTGCATAACAACCCATCCTTTCTATCGGACCAAAATATGCCAGCCTTCGACAGGGCAATGGTTAGATTATATTATATGGAAGGAAGTCGGAAAAATCAACAGGCAAGGGAAAAGCATCTGGAGTCGGGTATTTACTTTTCCTGCATTTCCTTTATAATGGAAGCAATACAATGGAAAGGGGAACTGCTCCCATGAAGATCAACACCGTATGGGCTGCTTATTTCAGCGCCACCGACACCACCAAGAAGGTGGTCACGCGGATCGCCCAGAGACTGGCGCACCAGACCGGCGCGCCTCTGGAGACCTTCGACTTCACTCTGCCCCAGGTCCGCAAAGCGCCCAAGTCCTTTGCCGAGGGGGATCTGGTGGTCTTTGGCACCCCTGTCTACGCCGGACGGGTGCCCAATCTGCTGATCAAGTATGTGGCTTCCGTCCAGGGCAACGGCGCGCTGGCCGTCCCGGTGGTCTGCTACGGCAACCGGAACTATGACGACGCCCTCATGGAGCTCTGCCTCACCCTGGAGGGCAACGGGTTCACCACCCTGGGCGCCGGGGCCTTCTCCTGCCAACATGCCTTCTCCCAGACCCAGGCCGCCGGCCGCCCGGACATCAGCGACCTGACCATCGCCTCCGGCTTTGCCGACCAGGTGTGGGCGAAGGGGGACGCTGACGGTCCCATCTCCGTCAAGGTCAAGGGGAACGACCCCGTCGGCCCCTATTACACCCCCCGGGACCGCCACGGGAACCCCATCAATATCTTGAAGGTCAAGCCCCAGACCACCGAGGCCTGTACCAACTGCGGCAAGTGCGCGAAGGAATGTCCCCTGGGGTCCATCGACCCGGAGAACGCCGCTCAGCTCATCGGCCCCTGCATGAAGTGCAACCGCTGCGTCCGTCACTGTCCCAAGGGTGCGAAATATTTCGACGATCCCAACTACCTCTATCATAAAACAGAATTGGAGGAGCAGTTCTCCTGGCCCCGGAAGGAGCCGGAGCTGTTCCTGTAAACGAGAAAACGCCTGCGGCATCCGCCGCAGGCGTTCGTTTTGCACTAATCCACCATTTGAAAGACGATGCCCGCTGCGGCGGCAATGGCAATGAAGGCCACCGAGGGGATCTTGTTCAGCTTGGGCAGGTTCATAGCGGCCAGCAGCAGGCCGAACAGGACGATGGAAGGCCAGTGGAGCGTCAAGCCGCCGTCCCAGGTGAACAGGGACACGGCGCAGACCGAGAAGGCCGCCGCCGCGATCAGGCCCACCGAGGCCGGGCGGAGGATGTGGAACAGGTCCTGGACCTTGGGATCTTTCCACAGGGTGTTCAAAAGTCTGGACACCAGCAGGATGATGATGACGGCGGGGGTCGCCAGCCCCAGGGGGGCGATGATCCCGCCGGGGATCCCCGCCGAGGCATAGCCCACATAGGTGGCCATGTTGATGCCGATGGGGCCGGGGGTGGCCTCCGAGATGGCGATCATGCTGGCCAGGTCGGCGGTGGTGAACCAGCCGGTGCGGCCGGCCAGGTCAAAGAGGAAGGGGACCGTGGCCATGCCGCCGCCCATGGAGAGGCTGCCCACCACGAAGAACTCCCAGTACAGACGCAGAAGGATCATGCCTTGCCCCCCTTTCGGATGGCGGCGTAAATGAGGCCCACCGCCGCCGCGCCCAGGACCAGGAGGGCAGGGGTCAGGCCCGCAAAGGCCGCCAGAAGAAAGACAGCCAGGAAGACCAGGAAGGTGGGCAGGTCCAGGACGGCCTTTTTATAGAGCTTCACCGTGCTGCTGATGATGAGGGCGCAGACGCAGGCGCGGACGCCCGTCAGGGCGTGCTGGACCACGGGGTTCTCCGCGTACGTCCAGAAAAAGGCGGAGATGAGGAGGACGATGAGGATGGGCGGGGCCAGCAGACCCGCCGTGGCAACCAGCGCGCCGGAGAACCCTCTGGTGCGGTAGCCACAGAAGGTGGCGGTGTTCACCGAGATCACGCCGGGGGTACACTGGGCGATGGCGTGGAGGTCCAGCAGCTCCTCGTCGGTGAGCCAGCCCTTCTTTTCCACCAGCTCCTGCTGGAAAAAGGGGAGCATGGCGTAGCCGCCGCCAAAGCAGCTGGCGCTGATCCGCGCGAAGGTGAAAAAGAGGTCTCGTTTTTTTGCCATAGGGTCGCCTTCTTTATATAATGTGAAAAGAGTGGAGCGGGCGGAGAGAGCCGCCCGCATCGCTGCGTCAGGAGCAGAGCTCGAGGATCACCTGCGCGTAGATCTTGGCGGCGGTGAGGAGGTCCTTCACGTTCACGCGCTCATCGGGGCCGTGGAGGTTGGAGACAAAGCCGGGCATACTGGCACCAAAGGCTACGCCGCCGGGGATGCCGTGGACATAGGTGCCGCCGCCGATGGCCACGCAGTGGCTCTTGCGGCCGCTGTACATCTCGTAGCACTTGGCCAGGACCTGGATGAAGGGGTCCTCGGCGGGAACGTGGTGGGGCGGGTCGATCTCGCCCGTCACTGCAAGGCCTGCCTTGGCCAGCGCGGCCTCAGCGACCCGGCGGGTATTTTCGTCGTTGGCGCACAGGGGCGTGCGGCTGTCGAAGCGGCCTTCCAGGCCGGTGTCGTCCAGGGAGATGCGGGTGAAGGCCAGACTCAGATGACCGGAGAGGTCGTCGCGCTGGGCGATGCCCAGGGCCTGGCCGAAAAAGTCCCCATGGGGGAAGAGGTCCCGCAGGGCGCGGATGGCCCGGGTGGAGGGGCAGTCCGCCAAGGGGAGGGAGGCCAGCAGAGCGACCAGCGCGGTCTGGGCGTTGTGGCCCTCCTCGGGGGTGGAGCCGTGCGCGCCCACGCCGCTGCACAGAATGTGTACGCCGTCCTCTCGCTGGGTCAGGAGGAAGGAGATCTCCGGCTCCAGAGGCAGGGCGTCGCAGGCGGCCTGCACGTCGGCCAGGGGCAAACCGCGCAGGGTGGCCTGGGCCTTGGGCGGGACCATGTTCAGCCGGGGTCCGCCGGTGAGGGAGGTCACCCGGGGAAGGGCGGTCTCCCGCGCCCAGGCGGCAGTGAAGGTGGGCTGATAGTGGCCCTTTTCGATGTTGATGATGGGGAAGTCCGCGTCGGGAGAGATGGTGTAGGGGGCGTAGGGGTGACGGGCATAGTACCAGTTGATGTCCCGGAACCCGGTCTCCTCGTCGGTGCCGAGGATCATGCGGACGTTCTTTTTCAGGGGAACGCCCAGGTCCTTGACCGCCTTCATGGCCAGCAGAGCGGCCACCATGGGGCCCTTGTCGTCGTCGCTCCCCCGGCCGTAGAGGATGCCGTCCACCAGCTTGGGCTCGAAGGCGGAGGTCATTGTCCAGCCCTCCCCGGCGTCCACCACATCCAGGTGACCCAGGATGTGCAGGGCGGTCTCCTGCTGGTTCAGGTCGATGACGCCCACGTAGCCCTCCAGGTTGGCGCCGGGCAGGCCCAGCTCCGCGGAGAGGGCCAGCATCTCCTCCAAAGCGGCGGCGGGCCCCTCCCCGAAGGGCTTTCCGGGCTTGGCCTCGCCGATGGTGCTGTCGATGCGGACCAGGCGGGAGACGGCCTCCACCAGTTGGGTCTCCTTGTCCGCGAAATAGGCATCGATGCGCTGCTGCATGTTACAGGTCCTCCTTGTCGTCGGGGATGGGCTCGTCCTCGCCGGGCTTGCCGCTTACCTCGTCCAGGTATTTATAAATGGTGTAGCGGGAGACCCCCAGGTGCGTGGCCACATAGGGCACGGCCCGTCGATAGGAAAAGGCGTCCATTTCCTTTAAGTGCTCGATGACGCGGATGCGGTCGGCCTTGTTCATCTCCCGGGTGGGCTTGCCCACCCGCAGGACGGCGACGTCGAAGAGTTCTCCGATGCCGGTGTCCCGGGGCTTGTAGAGGGCGCTGTGGAAGTCCACCTCCGTGTGCATCAGGTCCAGCAGGACCCGGTTGACATAGGTCAGGGGGGTAAAATCATAGTTTATACCAAAGCCATAGTGATAATCCTCGCCCTTGATGGAGAAGGTGGAGCTCTTGGTCTGCTGGCCGCTGGGGGTCACGGCCAGCAGGTTCACCACGTCGGTGTCCAGGTGCAGATCCTGCTCCACGCCGGTGACGTCCTGGGTGGAGCCCACGGAGCGGCCGGAGACGTGGCCGTTGTAGATGGCCAGAATGGGGTGGAGGGGATCGGTCAGGTCGTTGATTACGGTTTCACAGTTGGAGCCAAACATCTCAGCGATGCCTTTGGCCATTCGGTCCAGCATGTCAAATGCCTCTTCACGGGTCATACGATTCACCTCAGATGGAAAAATGGAAGGATATATAACAAAATGCCCTTCCAACCAATGGAAGGGCATTTTGGAAGGAACGCAATCAGTGGGGCATCAGGCTCAGAGCCAGGGTCAGGACCACGAAAACAAGACCGACCCACTTGGTCCATCTGGCCAGCTTGGCATCCACAGATCTTGCCTGGTTCTTGGACAGGAAAGATTCGCTTGCGCCGCCGATGGTGCCCAGACCGGAGTGCTTGCCGGATTGGCCCAGAACGAAAACAATGAGGAGAATGCCAGCCAGGACCTGGATGGCAGAGATGATGGTAGTAGCCATGATGTAATTCCTTTCACTTCGAGTGTACTTGATTTGAAATCCCCAACCAAAGGGAACACTAATTGTCTACCCCGTAGTCTAACATACTCCTTTCCTTTTTGCAAGCCCCTTTTCCGGGGAAAAATCACCAGAGAGTAAAGAGCATTTTTGCCACTTCTGCACGGGTGACGGTGTCGTTGGGGCGGAGCGTTCCGTCCGAACCATTGACAACCTGTAAACCCACGAGCGTGCCCACGTGGGCCTTGGCCCAGGTGGGGATCGAAGCAGCGTCGGAGAAGGAGGAGAGGGAGGCTTCCGGGTAGCCCTTGGCCTGGATGCGCCCCAGAATGGTCATGGCCTCCGCCCGGGTGATGGAGGCGTTGGCGTTGGCGTAGAGCTTGCCGTCGGCGGCCTTGCTGCCCTGCATGATCTCCAGCGCATAGAGGGCCTTCAGCGCGTTCCGGCTCCAGCTGGGGAGGGAGGATGCGTCCGCGTAGGGCAGGGTGACGCTTGCGTAGGTCTCCAGGTCCAGGCCCATCCAGCGGGCGGTCATCAGGGCGAAGTCCCCCCGGGTGATGGAGCGGTTGGGATAGAAATAGGTTTCCGCTCCCACCGGGACCCCGGTGATGCAGCCCAGCTCATTCAGCCGCCCGGTGTAGTCCTTGGCCCAGTGGCTGCCCATGTCCGCGAAGGGGGTCTGGGCAGCGGAGGAGGACAGGGTCACGGAGTCCCGGCCCAGGTTGCCGCAGCAGTCCGCAGCGGTGACGGTGATCTGGTGGAGGCTGGAGCTCAGGCCGGACAGGGTGGCGGTGAGGGTGCCGGTGGAGGGCTCGAAGGAGAAGGGGACCGCCTGCCCGTCTACGGCGAGGGTGATCCGGTCCTTGGCCAGGGCGTTTCTGGCGTTGTCCGTGAGCTTGGCGGTGACCGACGTGCCGCTGACCGAGAGGGAGACCTTGGGCGCGGTGTTGTCCCAGGCGCTCTGGTTGGAGAGGACCACCTGATCCAGCCACAGGGTCCCGGTGGCCTTGCTGCCGGAGAGGGTCAGGCCGTCAAAGGAGACCGCGTCACCGGGGATGGCGGCAGTGACCTGCTTCCAACCGGAGAGATCCAGGGTGGTGAGAGTCTGCGTCAGAGCTTCGCCGTTCTGCCCGGAGAAGGTGGCGGTGAGGGCGTTGCCGGACCGATCTCCGTAGACCCACAGGGAGAGATAGCGGTCCGTGTCGGCCAGGGCCTGGTTGGCGGTGAGCCGAGCGGTCCCTTCTTTTAATGTATAGTCGGCGCGCAGACTCTGGAAACCGTAATTTACATAGGCAGAAGACGTCTCCAGACTCAGCTTGGCCTCGGAGGAACGAAAATAGGTGTCCTTCCCCTCAAAGTCCGACAGGAGGGTGTACTGGGTGGGGGCATCCACCGTGACGGCGATGGTCACGGCGTAGCTTCCGGCGGCGACCTTGATCTTGCCGCTGGCGGAGGTCTTCCCGGCGGTGAACTTGCCGTCGGCGGTGATGGTGCCGATGGCGGGATCTGCCGTCCAGGTGAAGCAGGTGTCCCCGCCGGTGAGGCCTACCCTGCGGTAGGAGGCCGAGGCGTTCAGGTCCACCGTCTGTCCCGGGGTGAGGGCCAGGGAGGAGACGCTCTTACCCTGGTTGGTCACGGAGATGGCATCCGGGGTGTCGTACACCTGGATCTTGGTGCTGCCGGAGACCCCGGCGGCAGTGGCGGTGACGGTATAGGTCCCCGTCTTGGCCGGGGCGGTAAAGAGTCCGCTGTCGCTGACGGCCCCTTCGGCGGAGGACCAGGCGACCTCGCCGGGGAGGCTCTCCATGGGGTACCAGCCGGTGTCCAGGGCGGTGGCCGAGCATTGGGTGGTGGCGCCGGGCAGGAGGGTCAGGCTGGCGGGGGTCACGTACAGGGAACCGGCCTTGCCGGTGGGGTCCAGGTTGGAGACCAGGAAGATGGCGTTGGTCACCGAGCGGGGCGTTCCCTCCGAGGGGGTGTTGACCATGGAGGAGGAACCGTAGTCCGGATAGGTAGACACCATGGTGGTGGAGCCGCCCCCGTCCAGGAGGACAGCGTCCGTGCAGCCCAGTTCCTTCAGACGCTGCGCCACCATTTTAATGGTAGCGCCCACGCTGTGGCCGCTTTGGCGGCCGTCGATGGTGTAGAAGATCACGCTGCCGTCGGCCTTGACGCCTACGGCGGTCCGGGGCGCGGCACTGGCGGCATCCAGTCCGCTGGAGACCTGGCCGCCGGAGAGGATCCAGTACATGGCGCCCACGGCGCAGTCCACGCTGTTCCAGCGGGTGTCGGCGCTGTAGACCTCGATGCCCAGGGGGTCCCCCGGCTGAAGAGAGCGGGCCATGTCCAGGAGCCAATCCCCGCCGGTGTTGGAAATGGACAGGACGAACTTGCCCTCCGGGATGGCGGTCGCGCCGGTGGCCTCGATGACCTCCTCCACGCGGCAAGAGACCAGCCCGCCGATCTTCAGCTGCTTGGAGGCGGTGAGGGAGACGCCGTCGGCCCCGGATATCGGCTGGCCTTCGGACTCCGTGACCGGGGTGAGGATCACGTCCACGCCGGGCTTGGTGTTCTTGGTGGTGGCGCCGAAGTCGTCTGTGAAGAGGAAGTAGCCGTCTCCGCTGCGGATCTTATTGATGTCAGAGATCTTTAAGGAGTAGTCCTTAAAATCCGCCCGAAGGGTCAGGTCGGGTTTGCCGATGACGGCGGTGCCGTCGGCATGGAATCCGATGGCGCTCAGGTAGGAGGCGGAGGAGCGCAGGAGGCCGTCGGTGACCACCAGGCCCAGGGGATTGCCCGTGGCCATGACGTAGTAGTCGCCGTTGATGCCGCTGAGGACGCGGTCGCCCCCCTTCTCCAGCTCCTTGGCCATGGTGAGGACCGACTGCTTGGCCAGGACGGAGGAGCCGTAGCTCACCTTGGGAGAAACGCTGGCGGAGGGCGTGTAGGTCACGTAGTTCTCCGTGCGCAGGTCCGAGCGGGACGCGCTCCACATGACCTCCCTGGTGAGGGTGGTGTTGTCGCAGATATCCAATGTATAGGAATAGATGCGGCTGCCCAGTGCCTCGGAGGCCAGGGCGGGGGTGGAGAGGAGAGCCGCACAGAGGACCAGAGCGGTCATGCGGCGGAGGAAGGGTTTCATAAGCGAGCTCCTTTTCTTAGGGTCAGGGTGGGTGCTTGTCCACCCATTGTACCATAGATGGTCTACAGACGTAAAGAGAAGGAACTCGAAAGAAAAATGAAAAAAGTTGAAAAAAGTGAAAATTAGGGGTTGACTTTCTCGGGAAGCGGTGGTAGTATAACCAAGCTGTCGCGAACGACGGCCCGCAAGCGCGCTGAAACGAAGCAAAATGAAGAAATTCAAAAAACTTTGAAGAAAGCGCTTGACAAGCGAAATGAGCTGTGCTAAAATACAACTCACGCTTGAGGGAAACGAAAGCGGCGTGCACCTTGTAAATTAAACAACGTAAGACA
>CAKTLJ010000011.1 GCA_934572535.1 uncultured Eubacteriales bacterium | reverse complement strand
GAGCGAGTGACGAGGCTCGAACTCGCTACCTCCACCTTGGCAAGGTGGCGCTCTACCAGATGAGCTACACTCGCATATGGTGCCCAGGGCCGGAATCGAACCAGCGACACGCGGATTTTCAGTCCGCTGCTCTACCAACTGAGCTACCTGGGCAAATTTTGATTCCTAAGGAATCAAAACTGTGATATAAAATGGCGACGCGGAAGGGACTTGAACCCTCGACCTCCGGCGTGACAGGCCGGCGTTCTAACCAACTGAACTACCGCGCCATATTGATGGTGGGAACAACAGGGCTCGAACCTGTGACCCCATGCTTGTAAGGCATGTGCTCTCCCAGCTGAGCTATGCTCCCGTCGTGTCCCTCAAGCAAATTACCCTGAGCGACGAAATTTATTATACCCAGGAAGGGTCCATTTGTCAATAGTTTTTTTGAATTTTTTGGAGAGAAGTCTGTCGGGTCCGCACCCCAAGCGGGCCCGACAGACAGAAGCTCACAGGGAGGCCAGCAGCTCCTCCAGCTCCGCCTTTTCAAAGACGTGGACCGTGTCGCAGAACTGGCAGGTCATCTCGGCCCGGCCCACCTCGTCGATGAGCGCCTTGAGCTCGGCCTTGCCCATGCTGACGAGCGCGCCGCGCATCCGCTCCCGGCTGCAATAGCAGCGGTACTCCACGGGGACCGTCTCCAGCACCTCCACCGCGAAGTCAGACAGCACGTCCTTGAGCAGGTCTTCCGCCGTGACGCCCTTGCTCAGGTGGTTGGTGACCTGGCCCACACGCTGGATGCCCGCTTCGAGCTTGTCAATGTCCGCCTCGCTGGCGCCGGGCAGGAGCTGGATGAGGTAGCCGCCGGCCGCCGCCACGGACAGGTCCCGGTCCACCAGCACGCCCAGGGCGCAGGCGGTGGGGATCTGTTCGCTCTCGGCAAAGTAGGCGGTGATGTCCTCCGCGATCTCGCCGGAGACCAGCGGGATGGTGCCCACGTAGGGCTCCTTCAGGCAAAGGTCCTTGATGACGGTGATGGCCCCCTGCGTGCCGACTGCGCTGCCCACGTCCAGCTTGGCCGGTCCCTTCAGGGGCAGCTCCACCTGGCCGTTCTGCACGTAGCCGCGCACGTTGCCGTCGCTGTCGGAGACCGCCAGGAGGTTGCCCAGGGGGCCGCCGCCGCTGATGCGCACCGTGACGGAGCCGTCCTTCTCCTTGAGCTGCTGGCCCATCATGGAGGTCGCCATGAGGGTGCGGCCCAGGGCCGCCGTGGCCACGGGGAGGGTATTGTGGATCTCTCTGGCTCGCTGGACCAGGTCATGGCCCTGGATGGCCATGGCTTTCACCGGCGCGTCCTTCGCGATCATTCTTACGATATAGTCCATGGTTGATGCTCTCCTAACGTATCATGTGTGTCACTTCGGTTTGCGGGCGGTGAAGAAGACGCGCTCCTCCCCCGCCTTCGGCTTCCGGAATTTCAGATTTCCGTACTGGCGGATCTCCACGAATCCCGCCTCCTCCAGGAAGGCCGTCAGCTCCTCCGGGGTGTAGGCGTACTCCTCGTGGATCTCGCCGTCCCGCACCCAGACGTCCTCCTCTTCCCGCTGGAAGACGTCCATGGCGTAGGTGCAGATGCGGCGGCGGCGGTCGTATTCCGTCCGCCAGACGCAGTAGGCCTCCTCGGTCTCGTCCAGGAACATCCCGCCGTCCAGGCTCTCCAGATGGCTGGGGGTGTGGACGTCGAAGACAAACAGGCCCCCAGGCTCCAGGAACAGCCGCACCCGCTGGAAGGCCTTTCGGAGCTTGGCCGGTTTGGTCACGTGGTTCACGCTGTCCAGCAGGCAGACGCAGGCGTCCACCGTGCCGTACAGGTCCAGCTTCTCCATGGGCTGGCACAGGAAGATGGGGGGCTCCACCCCCTCCGGCAGCGTCTTCTCCGCCGCCATGGCCAGCATTTCGGGCGAGAAGTCCACGCCGATCATCTCGTAGCCCCGCTGGGCCAGCAGAAAGGACATGGTCCCCGTGCCGCAGGCCAGGTCCAGGACCGTGTGAACGGGGGTCTTCTCCCGCGCGAAACACTTTTCCAAAAAATCCGCCCAGGCGGGGTAGTTCACGTCCTCCGTCATGGCATCGTAGCAATTGGCCAAAGCGTTGTAGGTTGCGTCGAAATCATTCACAGCTCTTTTTCTTCTCCTCCTCCCAGAATGCGTCCATTCTGGGCAAAACAGTCTGATAGCCCTCCGCGCCATACTGGAGACAGCGGTTGACCCGGCTGATGGTGGCGCTGCTGACCCCGGTCCGCTTGAGAATGTCCTGGTAGATCATCCCGTCCCGCAGGTACATGGCCACTTCGATCCGCTGCTCCATGGCCTTTAGCTCGCTCACGGTGCACAGATCCTGTAGGAACCGGCGGCACTCCTCCACGCTCTGGAGCTGGAGCAGGCTTTCGTACAGCAGGTGGTTATCCGCCTTTGGAGATTTCTTCATGAAATGCTCCTCCTTCGTGCTTCAATTACTTTCATATTTTATCAAGGTAAATCGCGAATGTAAATAGACAGATAGACGGAATTTGCGCCGTTCGCCGCGCTTCGGCCTCCTCCTCGCAGGCGCGCAAAAACAGAACCCCTTGCCGCGCGGGCAAAGGGTTCTGTGAAAACGCTGTGGCTCAGCCGCCGATCTTCTCCAGGATGATCTTGGCGCAGTCGATCTGGTTGGGGATGTTGCCGTTGGTGTCGCGGACTCTCCAGATGTCGGGGGTGATCTCGTCCGCCACGTACATCTTGCCGGTCTCGTCGTAGCCGACCTCGATCTTGAAGTCGATCAGGGTCAGGTCCATCTTGGCCAGCTCCTTCTTCAGGACCTCGCCCAGGCGGACCAGAACGTCCAGGGCCTCGTCATACTGGCCGGGCACCAGCATCCCCTTCATGAGGCACAGTCTCTCGGAGATCAGGGGGTCGCCCTGCTCGTCGCTCTTCAGGGTCACTTCGGTGTAGGGAGGATCAAAGACGATGCCCTCTTCCAGGTCGAAGCGGCGGCACATGCTGCCCGCGGTGAAGTAGCGCAGAACGAACTCCAGCTTGGGAACGGTCAGGGTACGGACCTTCATCAGGTTCTTGTCCAGGTCAGCGCCCAGGTAGTGGGTGGGGATGCCGTTGGCCTCCAACAGTTCGAAGAAGTACTTGGACACCCGCAGGCCGATGTTGCCCTTGCCTTCCACGCTGCCGCCGACGGTGTTGTAGCCGGGGTCGAACATGCCGTTTTCGCCGGTGGCGGTGTCCTTAAAGAACAGGTGGGTCACGTTGGTCTCTTCGTCCAGCATGACGGTCTTGGTCTTACCATCGTAAAGAGTCTTCATATTTCATTGCTCCTCTCAAGTGTTGTATCTCCTACACTCTTCTCCAGAGGGATCTTGCGGTGCAAGACGCCTGGGGCGAAGCTGCAAAACACATCTAACAGAGGCATTATACCACAATTTTCGAAAATTGCGATAGCTGAAACGCAGTTTTTCTTCTTTTTTCAAAGATTTTTTTGTGCAATCGACCCCTCCCCTGTTTCCCACAGTTCGGTGGCTGCCTCCTATTTGAAAGACAACCTGCAAACCAGGGGCAGAAAATCCCGTTCTCAGTTCTGATGAAACATCTGCTGCTCCCGGATGAGGGGGTAGGAGATGAGCGCGATCCCCTCCAGGTCCTCCTTGTGCAGCTCCACCGCCGTGATCTGCCGGTTCTCATAGGTGGTGTAGTAATAAATGCCCCGGTCCATGTTGCAGCAGGAGGTGTAGACCGTGGTCACCAGCTTCCCCTCCCCCAGGTCCACCGTGCCGCGCTGCTGCTCCACGGAGCCAAGGATGTGGAAGAACTGGCTGACGCTCTCCTCCTCCGACGCGCCCGACACGCTGTTGAGCTTGCCAAAGGCCGCCTTGACAAAGCGGGAGGCAGAGGAGAGGTCCCCCGGCAGGCCGATGGCTCCCATCCCCCGGCTGTAGGGGATCAGCTCCACCCCGGGGGCAAAGCGGTTCTCCGCCGGTCGGGCAGACAGCCCCATATAGTGGCTCAGGTGGGCCAGTTGGAAGGGAAAGGGCGGCTCGTTGGTCAGCAGTCCCACGGGGTTGGGATAGACCTTCAGGCCCGTTCGGACCGCCTCCACGGTGACCGACTGCTCCTGGTCCGCCAGGAGCCAGTGGAGGGGCGTCGGGGGCAGCTCCGCCTGAAAGGCCAGGTCCGTCAGGTTGACGCCCTCCAGGCGCTGCCGGGCCTGCTCCACCGTGGCGCACTGGCCCAGCAGCCAGGGGATCAGCTCAAAGCTGGCCACGTTGTCTCTGCCCGCCCGGCAGGGAGAATAGACCGCGCTGCCGGGGAAATGCAGGCCCGCCATGCTCAGCCCCGCTTCGTTGGTGGCATCGTAATAGAGGGGATAGCCCGCCAGCACATAGGCCATGCCGATGAGGGCGTAATGCTTCTTCTGCGCCGGAAGCTTGCGGAAGGAAAGGGGGTAGTTGCGCGGGGTGATGGTGACGCTTTCCCGATAGGAATACTCCAGGTCCAGGTTGCGGCCAAAATAATGGTCCTTCGTTTGGTACACCGCTGCGGTACACATGCTCAAGCACCTCAATTCTCGGGGCGGCGTGGGCCGCCCGTATTTCCCCCTAGCTTTCCCGAAATCCTCCGGTACCATCCCATCGCACCTGCTTTTTTCACGGGAAAGACCGGCAGCGCCGCGATACTGGCACTGCCGGTCTTTCCTCTTACGAAGGATGGATATAGAAGGAGTGAGAAGTTTCTTATTTAATGCTTCCAGCTGCGGCTCAGCTCCACCAGGCGCTGGTACTTGGCCTTGGCCTCCTGCTCGGACTTGGCGAAGAGCTCTCTGGCCCGCTCGGGGAAGGTCAGTTGCAGGGAGGAGTAGCGGACCTCGCCCTCCAGGAACTCACGATAGTCCATGATGGGCTCGGGAGAATCCAGCTGGAAGGGGTTCTTGCCATTCTCGGCCCGGCGGGGGTCGAAGCGGAAGAGGTGCCAGTAGCCGGACTGGACGGCGACCTTCATCTCCAGCATCGTGTTCTTCATGCCCATCTTGATGCCGTGGTTGATGCAAGGGGCATAGGCGATGACGATGGAGGTGCCGGGATAGGACTCGGCCTCGATGAGGGCGCGGAGGGTCTGGTTGTAGTCGGCGCCCATGGCGATCTGCGCCACGTAGACATTGCCGTACTGCATGGCGATGGCTGCCAGGTCCTTCTTCTGGACGGACTTGCCCGCTGCCGCGAACTGGGCCACGGCGCCGGTGTTGGTGGCCTTGGAGGCCTGCCCGCCGGTGTTGGAATAGACCTCGGTGTCCAGGACCAGGATGTTCACGTTCTCGCCGGAGGCCAGCACGTGATCCACGCCGCCGTAGCCGATGTCGTAGGCCCAGCCGTCGCCGCCGAAGGACCAGACGGACTTGCGGCCAAACATGTCCTGCATGTTGTAGAGTTCCTTGAGCTGCTCGGCATTGGCCGCGCCGGAGGAGATGGCCTGGGCCAGCACCTCGGCCAGGGCCTGGCCGGTGGTGCGGGAGCCTTCGGTCTCCTTGCGGTGGTTGAGCCACTTCTTGGCCGAGAGGGCGACCGCAGCGGGGGTGGCCTCGTCCTGGGCGATCTCGCGGGCCAGGTCAGCCGCGGCGGCCTGCCGGGCGTTGACCGCCAGGTTCATGCCGTAGCCGAACTCCGCGCCGTCCTCAAAGAGGGAGTTTTCCCAGGCGGGACCCCGGCCTTCCCGGTTGACGGTGTAGGGGGTGGAGGGTGCGCTGCCGCCCCAGATGGAGGAGCAGCCGGTGGCGTTGGCGATATACATCCGGTCGCCGAAGAGCTGGGTCACCAGCTTGACGTAAGGCGTCTCGCCGCAGCCGGCGCAGGCGCCGGAGAACTCGAAGAGGGGCTGCTCGAACTGGCTGCCCTTCACGGTCTCCTTGGCGAAGGGGGTCTGCTTCTGGCTGACCTTCTCCATCGCGTAGTCGAAGAGCTTCTGTTCGCCCAGCTGGGTGTCCAGGGGCTTCATGGTGAGGGCCTTGGTCGAGGCGGGACATACCGCCGCGCAGGAGCCGCAGCCGGTGCAGTCCAGGACGGAAACGGTCATGGCGTAGGCGTAGATCTCGCAGCCCTTGCCGCGCATGTCGTGCATCTTGGTCCCTCTGGGGGCCTCCACCACCTCGTTGGCATCCATGACCACCGGGCGGATGCAGGCGTGGGGGCAGACATAGGCGCAGAGGTTGCACTGGATGCAGGCGTTTTCATCCCAGGTGGGGACGCTGACCGCGATGCCGCGCTTCTCATAGGCGGCGGTGCCCTGAGGCAGCGTGCCGTCCGCGCCGGGCATCAGCTTGGAAACGGGGATCGCGTCGCCCCGCATGGCGTTGGCGGGGATCATGACGTCCTTGACGTACTGCGCCACGTCGGGCCGGTCGATCTTCAGGTCGTCCGCAGCGGCGTCCTCCGGAACGTCGGCCCAGCCCATGGGGATGGGGATCTCGCGGATGCTCTCCACACCGGCGTCCACGGCGTTGTAGTTCATCATAATGACGTCCATGCCCTTGTGGCCGTAGCTCTTGACGATGGCGTCCTTCATGTGCTGAACGGCGTCCTCGACGGGGATGACGTTGGCGAGCTTGAAGAAGGCCGCCTGGAGGATGGTGTTGGAGCGGTTGCCCATGCCCAGCTCGATGGCCTTGTGGGTGGCGTCGCAGGTGTACATGCGGATGTTGTTCTGGGCCAGGTAGCGCTTGGCGGCGGCGGGGAGGTGCTCCTCCAGCTCCGCCAGATCCCAGGAGCAGTTCAGCAGGAAGGTACCGCCGGGCTTGATGTCCTGCACGATGTCGAACTTCTCGATGTAGGAGGCCAGGTGGCAGGCCACGAAGTCGGCCTTGGTGACGTAGTAGGAGGCCTTGATCTCGTTCTTGCCGAAGCGCAGGTGGCTGATGGTGACGCCGCCGGACTTCTTGGAGTCGTACTGGAAATACGCCTGGACCTTCATATCGGTGTTGTCGCCGATGATCTTGATGGAGTTCTTGTTCGCGCCCACCGTGCCGTCGCCGCCCAGGCCCCAGAACTTGCAGGCGATGGTGCCTTCGTCGGCCACGTCCGGCTCCTCCAGGACGGGGAGGGAGCGGTTGGTCACGTCGTCCACGATGTTGATGGTGAAGCTGCGGACGGGGTCCTCACTCTGGCCGTTGCGGAAGGCGGACAGGAGGCCGCCGGGGGTGGTGTCCTTGGAGCCCAGGCCGTAGCGGCCGCCCACCACCCGGAGTCCGGCGCGGTCGGTGGAGGCCAGGGCGGTGACCACATCCTGGTAGAGCGGCTCGCCAATGGCGGAGGGCTCCTTGCAGCGGTCCATGACCACGATGTTCTTCGCGGTGGCAGGGATGGCGGCCACAAAGCGGTCGGTCACGAAGGGGCGGTAGAGGCGGACCTTGATGAGGCCGACCTTCTCGCCCTTGGCGTTCATATAGTCCACCACTTCCTCCGCCGCGTCGCAGACGGAGCCCATGGCGACCATGACGGTCTCGGCGTCGGGCGCGCCGTAGTAGTTGAAGAGCTGATAATTGGTACCCAGGCGCTGGTTGACCTTGTCCATGTACTCCTCCACCACGGCGGGCAGGGCGTCATAGAACTGGTTGCGGGTCTCGTTGACCTGGAAGAAGATGTCGGGGTTCTGGGCGGAGCCGCGCAGGACGGGGTGCTCGGGGTTCAGCGCCCGGGCGCGGAAGGCGTTCAGGGCGTCCATGTCCACCATTTCCTTCAGGTCCTCATAGTCCCACATCTCGACCTTGCGGATCTCGTGGGAGGTGCGGAAGCCGTCGAAGAAGTGCAGGAAGGGGACGCGGCCGCTGATGGTGGCCAGATGGGCCACTGCGCCCAGGTCCATGACCTCCTGGGGGTTGGCGCTGCACAGCATGGCGTAGCCGGTGGAGCGGCAGGACATGACGTCGGAGTGATCGCCAAAGATCGACAGCGCGTGGGTCGCCAGCGCACGCGCTGAGACGTGGGTCACGCTGGGCAGGAGGCTGCCGGCGATCTTGTACATATTGGGGATCATCAGCAGCAGTCCCTGGGATGCCGTGAAGGTGGTGGTCAGCGCACCTGCGGTGAGGGAGCCGTGGACCGCACCGGCCGCGCCGCCCTCGGACTGCATGACAGAGACCTTGACCGGCTGGCCAAACATATTCTTACGCCCCTCGGCAGACCACTTGTCCGCCAGCTCCGCCATGACGGAAGAGGGGGTGATGGGGTAGATCGCTGCAACTTCCGTAAAAGCGTAGGCCACATGGGCCGCCGCGGTGTTGCCGTCCATCGTCTTTTGCTTTCTTGCCATAGTTCTTCCTCCTTGGTCCGGAGCGCAGGGCGTGTCGCCCTTTCACCGGCGTCCTCTATACTCATCCCATGGTCCTTTAACCAATGAAATTGTCTTAGCACAATCCTATCATTTCCAGGGCACTTTTGTAAATGAAAGTTCTGTCCAAAGTTCTTTCAGAAAACCTATCAGAATCTTAAGAATAGTGCCAAGGAGGAAAAACCAAACAAAATATAGTTTAATTCTTTGTGCAATTAAACAACAGACTTTTCCCCATTGTAGCGGGCGCAAAGCGGTTTTCCCGGGACATTCCTCCACCTGTCATGGACTTTTCCCGCTTTTCCTCTCTGCTGAACCATGCAAAAACCCTGCTGCGAACGTGCACAGCAGGGTTTCGTTTCCGTTCAGACGGCTCAGGTCCAGTCGCCCCGGATGAAGGCCTGGATCATATCGTTGGTCAGGCTGTAGTCGTCGGGAGCCAGGTCGATCTCCTCCCGGCGGTACCAGTCCGCCTGGGCCAGCTCCTGTCCGTCCAGGTAGATGGCGTCGTCTCCATCCAGGCGGGCGTAGTAGCCCAGGGAGAGGTTGCCCACAAGCCCCCAGGGCTGGCTGCCGTAATAGCGGACGTCCTTCACCCGCAGGCCCACTTCCTCCATGACCTCGCGGCAGACGGTCTCCTCGGCGGTCTCGCCGATCTCCACAAACCCGGCAATGAGGCCATAGCCCCGGTACTGGCTTCGCTGGGAACGGCAGAGCAGGAGCCGCTCCCCGTCGGTGAGGGCAATGATGACTGCCGGACAGATCTTGGGGAAGATCATCTCCCCACACTGGGGGCAGCGCAGCATCCGCTCCTTGTGGTCGTGCTGGGTGGGGGTCCCGCAGTGGCCGCAGAAGCGATTGGCCCGGTACCAGATATCCAGGTGGTGGGCGGTGGACTCGGCAAAGATCAGCTCCTTGGTCTTGCGTCCCCGCTCCCCTCGCATGGTGTGCCAGGCATATCCCTCGGGGACCGCCTCGTCCTTCAGCCAGAGCAGGAAGTATTCCTTCTCATCCACCCGGAAGAGATACACCGTCCGCGCCGCGCGGGCAGCCAGCTCCCCATAGGTGGGCAGACGAAGGCCCTCCCCCTCCCGCCGCTCCAGGACCTCCTGGCCGCGAAAGACAAAGCACAGGTCCTGCGCCGCAGGGGCCTTCCAGGCAAATTCTACGTGGTACTGTTTGGGAAAAATATCTTGCAGCATGGGGTCCCTCCGTCAGGCTTCCTGGCCTGCGGCAGAGCGCAGGTCGCGCCAGAATTCATAGACAGGCGCGGCGTCGGCGTTTTTGATCGGGTCCAGGCCCATGGGACCTTCCCGGAAGAGCCGATGGTCCATCAGCCGCAGGTCGTCGGGGATCACAGGGGTGAAGGCCATCTGGTCCAGAATATCTGTCTGGAGGTCCGCGCCCCGGGCGATCTCGATCAGGGTCAGGCCGCCTTCCTCCAGGCGGAAGACCGCCCGCTCGGTGATGTACAGGACCTCCTGCCCCTTGCGAAGGGCCTCCTTCGCGGAAAAGGTGATGGCCTCCACCTGCTCGAGGAACTTCTTCTGGGGGCCTTGGGTGTGGATGACCAAGCCCTCGTCCTTGAGGCCCACCTCCTGCTTGCCCGCGGTGAAGGTGCCGATGAAGCAGAGCTTTTTGGCGTTCTGCGTGATGTCGATAAAGCCGCCGGGGCCCACGGTGCGGCCGTGGAAGCTGTGGGCGTTGACATTGCCGCACTGATCGACCTCGGCAAAGCCGAGAACGGCCATGTCCAGGGCGCCGCCGTCGTAGATCTGGAGGATGTCCGCCATGCGGTACATGGCCTCGGGATTCACCGCGGCACCGAAGTCAATGCCGCCCAGGGGGATGCCGCCCAGGGGGCCGCACTCCATGGAGAGGGTGAAGAGGTCCGAGATGCCCTCCTCGTCGGCCACGGAGCCGATGCCGCCGGGCATTCCGATGCCCAGGTTGATGAGGGAGTCGGGCTGGAGCTCCATGGCGGCGCGGCGGCAGCAGATCTTCCGGGGGCCCATGGCCAGCGGCTCGAACCCGGCGGAGGGCGTGACGGCCAGCCCGGCGATCTCCGGGCGGAAGAGGTCGGTCTCGAAGCTCTGCTTGCTGTACTCCGGGCGGCCCTCCACAAGGTAGTCCACCATGAAGCCGTGGATCAGGACCTCCTTGGCCGGGATGGCCCCCCGCCGGACGATCTTATCCACCTGGGCGACGACGATGCCGCCGGAATTGTGGACGGCGGCCGCCACCTCGAACTGCTCCACGTTCATGGCCTCCTCGCGGATGGAGAGATTACCGGCCTCGTCCCCGTAGGTGGCGCGGATGAAGCAGATGTCAATGGGGAAGGACGGGTAGAACAGGCACTCCTGCCCGCCCAGCTCCAGGAGGGAGACCACGTTCTTCTCCGAACGCAGGGTCTTCTGGTTGGCCTTGCCGCCGCCGTTTCTGGGGTCGGCAAAGGTGCCGATGCCCGTGGTGGCGATGGCGCCGGGCAGGCCCCCGGCGATGGCCCGGAAGAGCTGCATCATGTTGCCCAGGGGCAGCATGTAGCAGGTGACCTTCTCCTCCTGGACCAGCTTCCGCAGGCCGGGGTCGTAGCCCATGTGGGTGAGGATCAGCTCCTTAAACAGGCCCTCCTTGGCCGCCAGATGGCTGACCCCTCTCCCCTTTCCGTCCCCCTGGCTGGTACACTTCAACAGAGTCAGGTCCCGGGGATGGCCGGTCTGGTCATAGTGCTCGGCCAGGGCCATGATGAGGTCCTCGGGACAGCCGAATCCGTTGAAGCCGGTGGTGGTCAGGGTACAGCCGTCTTTCACCAGGGCTGCCGCCTGGTCCGCAGTGATGATCTTGCTCATATCACGCCGTCTCCTTCTATTGTGTGTAAAATGATCTGGTCGTTTCGACAAGGATTATTATAGCACGGTTTTTCCTGGGGGCAAGGTTCCCTCGTCTCTTTTTGTCCCTTTTTGCGGACCAGGAGAAAGATTTCCTTGCCTCGCCCCGCCTCGCCCGGTATACTGGAGGAAACACATTCTAAGATAAGAGGGTATTGCTATGACCAGTCCCGTCCCCATGAAGATCATCGCCACCATGCACAGCGCCTTCCCCTCCAAGTTCGGCATTCCCCGGCAGAGCGGCCTGGTGGCCTCCCTGAAGTCCACCATCGTCTTTGAGCCGCCCTACCGCAACCCCGACGCCCTGCGGGGCCTGGAGGGCTTTTCCCACCTGTGGCTCATCTGGTCCTTCTCCCAGGCAGTGCGGGACGACTGGTCCCCCACCGTTCGTCCGCCCCGCCTGGGGGGCAACACCCGCATGGGGGTCTTCGCCACCCGCTCTCCCTTCCGCCCCAACCCCATCGGCCTGTCCTCCGTCAAGCTGGACCGCGTGGAGGACCACCCCACCCTGGGTCCGGTCATCCACGTCTCGGGCGCGGACCTGCTGGATGGGACCCCCATCTTTGACATCAAGCCCTACCTGCCCTACACCGACGCCCATCCCGACGCCCTGGGCGGCTTCACCGCCGGATACCAGGGCTATCGGCTGGAGGTGGACGTCCCCCCTGCCCTCCTCGACCAGATCCCCGCGGCGGAGCGGGAAGCCCTCCTGGGCGTTCTGGCCCAGGACCCTCGCCCCTCCTACCAGGACGACCCCGCGCGGGTCTATGGCATGGCCTTCGGCGCCTTCGACGTGAAGTTCCAGGTGCGGGACGGCCTGCTCACGGTGGTCGGCCTGGAGACAAGGTGAACGTCTCAGCAGCGCTTCCCGCAAAAAAAGCGGGCCTCTCCCTTCGAGAGGTCCGCTTTTTTGATCGTATCGTACTGAGAGCATTAGGAGCAGTAAGCCACAGGATTCACGCGGCTGCTCGAAGAATTGCCCATCCAGAGCTCAAAGTGCAGGTGGTTGCCGGTGGAGGAGCCCGTGGTGCCAACGGCACCCAGGGTCTGTCCCTGGCTCACAGTCTGTCCGGCGGAAACCGCACGGGACGACATATGTGCGTAGAGGCTGCGGCCGCCGTCGCTGTGGGCCACCACGACATGGTTGCCGTAGGAGGAACCATAGGTGGACACGATGACCACGCCGCTCTTGGTGGCCATGATGGGCGTGCCCGCAGGGGCGGGAACGTCAACGCCGCTGTGGAACTCTCGGCCATGGAAGGGGCAGTTTCTCCAACCAAAGGGAGAGGTCACCCGGCGATAGGAGGACAAGGGCCACAAATATCCGCCGGAACCGCTGGAACTACTAGAGCTACTAGAGCTACTAGAGCTACTCGAACTGCTGGAGCTGCTGGAAGAGGCGTTGTTCTGCTGTTGCTGCTGTTGCTGCAACTGCTGCTGGCGTTTGGCCTCCTCTGCGGCTGCCCTCTGCCGCGCCTCCTCCTCGGCCTTTTTCTGGGCCGCGATCTGGGCGGCGTAGGTCGCCTCAGCCTGCTGGATCTCCTTGGCCAGGTTCGCGGAGTCGTCCTCCAGGTCGTGGAGCTTCTCCTGGTACACGTCAGCCTGGCTGGTGATCTGCGCAATGACGGCCTCTACCTTGGCCTGCTCGGTCTCGAGGTCCGCCTTCTGGGCGGCCAACTCGGCCTTGGTGGCCTCTTCCGCGGCCTTGCTCTCTTCCAGAGAGGCCTTGGCGTCGGCCACGGCCTGGCGGGCAGCCGCCAACTGATCCATGATCATGTTGTCGTAGTCCACCACTTCCGAAATGGCGTTCACGCGGTCCACCAGGTCAGAAAAGCTGCTGGCGTTGAAGAGCACAGCCCAGTAGGAGATGTCGCCGCGCTCCTCCATGCTGCGCACACGGTCGCAGAACTCGGCGTAATACTTGGCTTCCTCCTCCTTGGCTGCGGCCAGCTCGACTTCCTTCTGCGCGATCAGTTCGCCATACTTGGCGATGGCTTCCTCGGAAACCGTGATCTGCTGCTGAATGACGCCAATCTTCTCTTCCAGAAGGAACTTTTCGTCCACGGCCGCGTTTTTGGAGTTTTGCAGCTTGTTCAGCTGCTTTTGAAGGTCTGCTTTCTGGGTGCTCAGGCTGGATGCCTGGCTCTTTAAGTTATTGATCTCGTCTCTCGTCACGGCAAAGGCCTCGGGCCCCACGGAGGTCATGGCGCAGAGCACCATCACCAGGGCCAGCGCAAGCGCAACGATCCGCTTGCGGCCCGGCTGCCGGAACTTGTTTGTATGCTGCATGGGTATCACCTCGTAGTTTCTGATTGCTCAAGATACTCTCACTACTCTACGCAGTATAACATAACTCGCTCTTTGCTGCAAGAAAACATCAAAAGATTAACAATTCCGTAACAAAACAAATGGATCACCTCGGACGGGCTTCCTTCCATCCGGGGCGGATCAGGCCTCCAGGAACAGGATGCCCATGGTGCCCGGACCGCAGTGGGAGGAGACGGTGCTGCCCGCCCGGGCGAACAGGACCTCCTTCACCTCGACCGTGCCGCGGATCAGGGCTTCCAGCCTTTCCGCCACCTCCGCAGGCAGTTCACTGGAAGAGGTAACGAAGACATAGTCCGGGCGAACGGCGCGGCCGGCCAGGCGATCCGCGATGTATTTCTCATACACCTTGAAGATATTGCCCCGGTATTTCTTGCCCACCTCCAGCTTGCCGTCCCGC
Organism: uncultured Eubacteriales bacterium; assembly: GCA_934572535.1. Classification (GTDB taxonomy): domain Bacteria; phylum Bacillota; class Clostridia; order Oscillospirales; family Oscillospiraceae; genus Evtepia. Next base: position 54,373 of record CAKTLJ010000011.1, on the reverse strand, counting down.
ATCTCGATGCAGGGCTTCAGGTTGAGCAGGTTCGCGCCAAAGGCCGCCACGCCGGTGCAGCGGCCGCCCTTCCAGAGGTATTCCAGGGTGTCGATCACGAAGCTGGTCTGGACCTTGGGGCGCAGGTCCGTGACGGTCTGGGCGATCTCCGCCGCGCTCTTTCCCTCGTCCCGCAGGCGGCAGGCCTCCAGCAGGAGCAGGGCGATGCCATCGGTCAGATTGCGGGTATCAATGGGATAGACGCCGGGAAGCTCCTGGGCCGCGATGACGGCATTCTGGTAGGTGGCGGACAGCTCCGAGCTGATATCCAGATGGACCACCTCATACCCGGCCTCCACCAGGGGGGCAAAGAAGTCCGCAAACTCCTGGGGACTCACGGCTGCCGTGCGCGGCAGGGTCTTGTCCGCCTTGTATCTCTCAAAGATCATATCGGGCGCAAAATCAACGCCATCGAGGTAGCTCTCCTCCCCCAAGAGCACGTGGAGGGGGGCCACCTTGATGTTGAACCGCTCCAACAGCGCCGGAGATAAGTCGCAGGTGCTGTCGGCAGTGATATAGACAGGCTTACTCATCGGTCGTTAAATTCCTTTCTTACCGCAGCCCAAGCGAGGGCTGCCGTTTCGGTATTCGGTGCTTAATTGCCGATTTGATTATACTAAGAAATGCCGCCGATTTCAATAGTTACATTTCCCGAAAGAAGGTCGCCGCCCGGTCCAGGACCGCTTCCAGCTCCCCCGGCCCCATCAGGTTGTGTTCCCCGTTGGGCAGGACCAGAAGCTCCGCGCCGAACCGCTCGGCAAAGCGCACCGCGTCCGCCGTGGGCGCGACGTCGTCCCTGCCGCCATGCACCATGAACAGCTGCGCCAACCCCGCCCGGTAGCGCGCAAAGACATCATGCGCTGCCAGGTCCGCCAAAAAGTCCCGGGTGACGCGCATCTCCCGCACGTAGTCGTAGTCGGGAACGAAGTAGCCCTGGCGGTCCAGGTCCGCCCTGGCCCGGTCGTCCACCCAGGTGTCCACCAGCCGGGGCATGGAGACCGCCGCCGAGCGCAGGAAGGCCCGCTTCCCTGCCGCCTGCCCGCCGGACAGGTGCAGCAGCGTGATATACGCCCCAAAGCTGGAGCCAAAGTAACCGATCCGCGCCTGGGGGGCGATGTCCCGGATGTGTGCCTCCACCGCGCGCAGATCGTCCAGGCAGAAGGGGACCCGCAGGCCCTCCTGCCAGACGGGGCTGTCCCCGTGGGCGGGAAAGTCAAAGCTGTAGACCCCCACGCCGTGCCGGGGCATTTCCTGATGCAGCGCCTGGACCATGGGGCTGCTCTTGCTGCTGCCGAACCCGTGGCAGACGATGAGCACACGCGCCTGTCCGTCCCAATCGTTGTGGCAGGGGATGGCGTATCCGTGTTTGCTTTCCAGGACCTCTTTCTTCATGGCGAAACCCTCCTATTTCGATCCTTTTGTCCATTCTGTCACAGGACAGCCCCTTCGTCAAGAGAGGCGGCGCAAACGCGCGTTCTTTTGGAGACGGTGACAAAATCACAGAGAACGCCCCGCTTCCGTGCTATAGTAAAGGCACTGAAAGACAAAGACCGACACGACGAAAGGAGTTTTTCATATGCTGAACCGTGAAGTCGCTTCCCTGCTGGAGCAGCAGATCAATAAAGAGCTGTATTCCGCCTATCTCTATCTCGACATCTCCAACTACTACTATGCCAAGAATCTGGATGGATTCGGCAACTGGTTCAAGATCCAGGCCCAGGAGGAGCGGGACCACGCCATGCTCTTTCTGACCTACCTGCAAAACAACGGCGAGGCCCCCAAGCTGACCGCCATCGACGCCCCCGACCAGGACTTCGCCAACTTCCGCGATCCCCTGGCCGCCACCCTGGTGCATGAGGAGTATGTGACCTCCCTCATCCACGCCATCTACGCCGAGGCCACCAAGGCCAACGACTTCCGCACCCTCCAGTTCCTGGACTGGTTCGTGAAGGAGCAGGGCGAGGAGGAGAAGAACGCCAACGACCTGCTGGGCCGCTTCGACCTCTTCGGCTCCGACCCCAAGAGCCTGTACGCCCTGGACGCAGAGATGGCCGCGCGCACCTACAGCGCCCCCAGCCTGGTCTTATAAGAGGTTCCTTTCGAACGCTGTGCAAGCCCCTGCCGGAAGTTCCGGCAGGGGCCGTCCTCTTTTCCTTGCGCGCGGGCCGAGGATACGATATGATAGGGGCAGAGATCACCGGGCTTCTTCCCAAGCCCCAACGGAGAGATGTGGATGAAGAGCATTTTTATCGTAAACCCTGTGGCGGGAGGCCGGGACGTCAGCGACGAGCTGGGCCGCGCCCTGGCCGCTGCCGTCCAAAGGGCCGGCATTTCCCGCGCGGAGTACGCCATCACCCGCACCACCCACGCCGGGCACGCTGTCCAGCTGGCCAAAGCCTACGCCTGCACCGGCGAGCACGTGCGCCTCTTCGCCGTCGGCGGCGACGGGACGCTGAACGAGGTGCTGCGCGGCGCCTATCCCTACAAAAACGCCGCCGTGGGCTGTATCCCCTACGGCAGCGGCAACGATTTCCTGCGAAACTTCGGCCCCAAGGAGGCCTTTCTGGATCTGGCCGACCAGCTGCACGGCCAGGAGCGGGACATCGACCTCTTCCACACGGAGTACGGGGTCGGCGCGTCCATCTGCTCTGCCGGGCTGGATGCCCAGATCGCCCACGGCATCCCCAGGTTCCGCCGCCTGCCTCTGTGCGGCGGAGAGACCGCCTATCGGCTGTCCATCCTGCAAAACCTGCTGAAACCTCTGGGGCGAACGCTGCAGATCACCCTGGATGGCACGACCATCACGGAGGCGTGCCTGATGACCGCCATCTGCAACGGCGGCTACTACGGCGGCGGGTTCCGGGCGGCCCCGGACTGCGCCATGGACGACGGCCTGCTGGACGTGATGGTGGTGCGGAAGACCGGGCTTTTGCGCATCGCCAAGCTCCTGCCCCTGTATCAGAAGGGGCTGCACATCCAGGACGGCGAGGTCCTCCCCAAGCTCAGGGATGTCATCTCCTTCTTCCGCTGCAAGACCGTCAGGCTGGATGTGGTGGACCGCAAAAGCGCCCCCCTCTTCATCACCGTGGACGGGGAGTGCCGCCCGGCGGAAACCCTCACGGTGACGGCCCTGCCCCTGGCGGGCCGGATCGTGCTGCCGGGAAGCCTCTGCTCCCCGTGACCCGCTGTATCTTCCCGCTTTACGTCAACTGCCCCCGTCCGACTTGGTTCGGACGGGGGCAGGTTTTTCTTTCGAGCGCTTGGGGCCTTACGCGTTGGGCGGCGTGACGGGGGCCTTCCCCGTCTCGGGTTTCTTGACGGTCTCCACCACGCCGGCGGCCAGACCGGCCAGACCCTGGATCTCGGAGGGGATGATGATCTTGGTGGCCTTGCCGTTGGCGGCGGACTGGAAGGCCTCCAGGGACTTGAGCTTGATGACCTGGTCGTTGGGAGAGGCTTCGTTGAGCAGCTTCAAGGAGTCGGCCATGGCCTGGTTGACCTTGAGGATGGCCTCGGCCTCGGCTTCGGCGGCCATGATCCGGGCCTGCTTCTCGGCGTCTGCCCGGAGGATGCGGGATTCCTTTTCACCCTCTGCCACCAGGATCTGACTCTGCTTCTGGCCCTCGGCCTGCAAAATGGCTTCGCGGCGTTCCCGCTCGGCGCGCATCTGCTTCTCCATGGCATTCTGGATGTCCTTGGGCGGCAGGATGTTTTTCAGCTCCACCCGGTTGACCTTGATGCCCCAGGGGTCGGTGGCCTCGTCCAGGATGCTGCGCATCCGGGCGTTGATCACGTCGCGGGAGGTCAGGGACTGGTCCAGCTCCAGCTCACCGATGATGTTACGCAGGGTGGTGGCGGTGAGGTTCTCGATGGCGTTCATGGGGTTTTCCACGCCGTAGGCGTAAAGCTTCGGGTCGGTGATCTGGAAATACAGAACGGTGTCGATCTGCATGGTCACGTTGTCCTTGGTGATGACGGGCTGCGGCGGGAAGTCCGCCACCTGCTCCTTCAGGGAGACCACCTTGCGGACCCGGTCCAGGAAGGGGATCTTGAAGTGCAGGCCCACGCCCCACACATCCTGGAAGGCGCCCAGGCGCTCAATGACGTATGCGCTGGACTGCTGGACCACCCGGATGGACGTGGCCAGCACGACGAGAACGACAACGATGAACAGAACGATGACGATCCTTGACATGATTGCTGCAATTAACATAGGGGATACCTTTTCCTTTCTCCGGCGGGATCACTGCCGCACGGCCACGATGGCTTTGACGCCTTCTATTCTTTCCACCTGGACCAGAGTCCCCGCAGGGATCACGTCCCCGTTGGCAGAGCGGGCCGTCCAGATGGACCCGCCGACTTTGATCTGCCCGGAGGCCTGTAGGTTGTCGATGGTCTCCGTGACCACGGCCTCCGCTTCCAGGATCCGGTCCGCGTTGGTTTTCTCCGTCTTGGGCTCGATCCACTTCCGCGCCATGGGCCGAATGACCGCCATGGCCAGCAGCGAAACAATGGCAAACAGACCGATCTGCACCGCCAGACTGCCTCCCATCCAGGAGGCAAAGAGCGCCACCAAACTGCCCGCGCAGAACCAAATGGACACCAGGCCCGCCGTGACGCCCTCGATCCCGGCAAAGGCGATCAGCAGCACCAGCCAAATCATGGGATAACTCAAACTCCGCTTCCTCCCTTCCGTTGCGTGTAGATAAGCTTAGTTTCCTGATTTTATACTTTTCTACATTATATCATATGTATTTTTACCAGGCAACCGTTTCTTCCTATTTATTCACAAAATTCCTTTCCTTTTGCCCCTTCGGTCGATAATTTTTTACCACTTCCTTCCTGTCTCTTGCAAGCGACCGCCTCCTTTGCTATACTATATAGCAATGCGGCAGGTTTTTCCTGCCTTCCAGCTCCATTGAAAGGAGGGCGGACCTTGCGGTTCTCCATCAAGAAAATTCTCACCCTCATCGGCATCGTCCTGCTGGCCATCATCTCCATCGGTCTTGTGTGCCTGCTCCTGATGAACATGGGCGTGGTCATCTCCGGCTTCCGGGAGGCCCTGGCCGCCCTGCGCTCCATCGTGCTGGGCTTTGTCATGGCCTACCTGCTCTACCCGCTCACCCGGTTCACCGAGCACTTTCTGCTCTACCACAAGGTAAAAAAACGGGTCGCCCGGGTGCTCTCCACCGCCTTCGCCACCTTCCTGCTGCTGTTGATGATCTTCCTCTTCATCTACTTCGTCATCCCCCAGCTGTTGGAGAACCTGCCGGTCTTGGTCCAGAATCTGCCCTGGATGATCCGCAACGCCTTCAACCACCTCACCGAGTTCCTGCAATCCCACGGGCAGTCCACGGACTTTCTGGACGACATTTCCGCCAAGATCACCAGCTCGTTCAACGCCTGGGTGGGCGGGGACCTCATCGCCAACCTGATGAGCCTTCTGGGCCGGGTGGTGGACGTGGCCAAGAGCCTGCTGAACTTCGTCATCGGCATCATCGTCATGGTCTACGTGCTCATGAGCCGGGACCGCTTCGTGGGCCAGGGGAAGAAGCTCCTCTTCGCCCTCTGCCGCAAGCAGAGCACCTGCGACACCATCCTGAAGCACCTGGGGGTCATCAACCAGATCTTCAGCGGCTTCGTCTCCGGCAAGCTGCTCGACTCCTTCATCATCGGCATCCTCTGCGGCGTGGGCCTGTCCATCCTCAACATCCCCTACCCCATGCTCATCAGCGTCATCGTGGGCGTGACCAACATCATCCCCGTCTTCGGCCCCTTCTTCGGCGCCATCCCCAGCGCCCTCCTCCTGCTGCTGACCGACCCGGGCAAGTGCCTGGTCTTTCTCATCTTCATCATCATCCTCCAGCAGGTGGACGGCAACATCATCGGCCCCAAGGTCTTGGGTGACTCCACGGGCCTGTCCGCCTTCTGGGTCCTCTTCTCCCTGCTGCTCTTCAACCACCTGATGGGCTTTTGGGGGATGCTCCTGGGCGTGCCCCTCTTCGCCTCCTTCTATTATCTGCTGCGGGAGTTTATCAATTCCCGCCTGCGAAAGAAAAACCTGCCGGAGTCCACCGACGACTATATCCACGCGGTGGGGCGCAACGAGGACGGGTCCATCCATATCTCCGAGCCAAAGCGCATCCAGTTCTATCCTCTCTTCAAGGGGGACGACAGCTATCTGTCCCAGTTGAAGCGCTGGTTGGAGCGCCCCTTCTCCAAGCTGCGCGACAAGGACGACGGCTCCACGCCCCCCACGGAAACGGACGAGGACCCCGATGACACCGCCGACCCATGATCGTTCCACGGAGGTGAATCCCTTTCATGCCCAACAAAACCAGCGGCCGCGTCGCGCTCTGCGGCGTTCTGGCCGCCCTGATGCTCGTGGTCATGCTCTTCGGCACCATGCTGCCGCTGTCCACCTACGCCTGCCCGGCGCTGGCCGGTGCGATCTCCATCCCGGTCATCTGGGAGCTGGGGACCAAGCCCGGCTGTCTTCTCTATCTGGCGGTGTCCATCCTCAGCCTGCTGCTCGCCCCGGATAAGGAGGCCGCCCTCCTCTTTCTCTTCCTGCTGGGCTGGTATCCCATCCTGCGGCCCAAGCTCCAGCACCTGAAAAAAAAGCCTGCCCGGGTGGTCGTCAAGCTGATCCTCTTCAACCTGGCCATCTGCCTGGTGTACGCCCTGCTGCTCTTTGTCCTCACCACGCCGGACCTCCAGGCCGAGGCCGCCCGCTGGACCGGTCCCCTGCTGGCCGGTATGCTCCTGCTGGGCAACGTGACCTTCCTGCTGTATGACCTGATGCTCTCCCGCGTGACCGACCTGTATGTCTATCGCCTGCGCGCGAAGCTCTTCCCCCACCGTTTTTGATTCGATCGAGGTATCCTATGAAACAGAAAATCATCTCCCTGCTCCTGCTCTGCGCCCTGCTCGTCTCCCTGGCCGTGCCCGCCGCCGCCGCGAAGACCATGGCCTTCACCGACGTGAAGACCTCCGACTGGTACTATGAGAGCGTGAAAAGCCTGTATGAGTCCGGCGTCATCAACGGCACCACCGCCACCACCTTCTCCCCCAAGGGAACGGTGACCCTGGGACAAGCCCTGAAAATGATCCTGCTGGCCGCAGGCTATGAGGAGCAGGCACCCACCACCACCCACTGGGCCAGCGGCTATTACCGCCTGGCTGCCAAGAACGATTTCCTGCCCTCGGGCATGACCCTGACCCTGGACCAGCCCATCGACCGCCTTCAGATCGCGCAGATCATCGTGCGGGTCCTGGACCTGAAGCGCACCGGCACCGCCACGCCCTTCTCCGACACCACGGACGCCGCCGCGCTGATCCTCTATGACCACGGCATCTTCACCGGCTCGACCGAGGGCGGCAAGCTGATGTTCTTCCCCCAGTCCAGCATCACCCGGGCCGAGATCAGCGCCGTCATCCTGCGGACCTATCAGTTCGTCGCCTCCAGGCCGCAGGAGCCCGATCCACCCGCAGCGCCGTCGGAGCCCGACCCGCCCGCAGCGCCGTCGGAGCCGCAGGGCGACTACTTCTACTTCCGCGGCAAGAAGGTCTACATCGTGGAGGACATCCCCAAGAACACCTATGACAACGACCTCTTCCAGGTGAATGAGAACGGCTTCCTCACCTACGACAGCGACGACTACACCTGCAAGATCGGCATTGACGTCTCCCGCTACCAGGGCAAGATCGACTGGGCCGCCGTCAAGGGCGCCGGGGTGGACTTCGCCATGCTCCGCCTGGGCTACCGAGGCTACGGCACGGGCAAGCTCGTGATGGACGAATACTTCACCCGGAACCTCAAGGGCGCCCTGGCCAACGGCATCGAAGTGGGCGTGTACTTCTTCTCCCAGGCCATCACCCCCGAGGAGGGCGCGGAGGAAGCCCGCTACTGTCTGGCCGCGCTGGAGGGCTATACCATCACCTATCCCATCGTCTTTGACTGGGAGCCCTACCCCAGCGGCACCGGCGCGCGCACCGAAGGCCTGGACGACAAGGTCCTGACCCAGTGCGCGGTGGCCTTCTGCGACGAGGTGGAGGCCGCAGGCTATCAGTCCATGGTCTACTCCAACCTGACCTACTTCTACCTCCACCTGGATCTGAACAAGCTCATCAACTATCCCTTCTGGCTGGCCCAGTACAACGCCCGTCCCTCCTTCTACTACCACTTCGACATCTGGCAGTACGGAGACTCCGGCAACGTGCCCGGGATCGACGGCAAGGCAGACCTGAACATCCACTTCGTCCCCAAGAAATAAACCAACATCCCGCCTGCTCGGAGCGAACCTCCGGGCAGGCGGGATGTTTTTCACAGTTCGATGGCTTTTTGATAAAAGGCGTCAAAGTCCGTCAGGTCGGGCAGGTAGAGGTGGCTGAACGTCTTCAGCGTCTCCTGGTCGCTGTAGGGGTCGGCCACGCCGACCACGCGATACCCCGCCTGGAAGGCCGTCCTGGCGCAGTGGACCGCGTCCTCAAAGACCCAGGTCTCCTCCGTGCGGGTCCCCATCCGGTCCCGGGCGCGGTGGAAGATGTCCGGCCGGTCCTTCCCGACCCCCAGCTCTCCGCAGGTGTAGATCTCGTCCAGCAGGGGCAGCAGGCCAACGGTGACCAGGCCCTCCACGATCAGGGAGCGGTCCGTATTGGTGGCCAGCGTGATCCCCACGCCCTTGGCCCGGAGCGCTTCCAGAAATTCCTTCGCGCCGGGCTTCGCCCGCACCTCCTGGCGATAAAAGTCACGAATGGTGTGGTTGATGCCGTCGACAATCTCCTGCGGCGTTTGGGCAAGCCCGTAGGTCTCCTTCAGGTAGACGGCGCTCTCCGCCATCGTCATGGGAAAGAGAATGGCCCGCAGCCCGGGCTGGGCCGTGATGCCCAGGGAATCCAAATATCGCGCGCCGACTGTCTCCCACATCCCCATCGAGTCCAGCAAGGTGCCGTCCGCGTCAAAAATCGCACCTCGAATCACAGTCTCAACCTCCCTTTTTCGTGTTTCAGATAGCTTAGTCTACCAGAGAATTGCCCTCTGGTCAAGCGGGCAAGAACATGATACCATAAAGAGGACCAATGTTCCCCTTGAAAGGAGTCTGTTCCCATGTCTAACGCCGCGTGCTTTATTTTTGGCGCGGGACCCTTCTTCGGCCTTGTGGAGACCCCAAGACCCGGAGACCGCGTCCTGGCCGCCGACGGAGGCTACCGCCACTGCCTGGCCGCTGGCCTGACGCCCGATCTGCTGCTGGGCGACTTCGATTCCCTGGACGACCTGCCGCCTGAACTGGAAGCCAAGAAATTCCCCGTGGAGAAGGACGACACCGACACCATGCTGGCCATCAAGCTGGGCCTGGAGCTGGGACACCGCGTCTTCCACCTCTACGGCGGCACCGGCGGCCGCATGGACCACACCCTGGCCAACCTCCAGGCGCTGGCCTACCTGGCCCAGGCAGGGGCCAGAGGGTATCTCTACGATGCGCGGTATGTCTTCACCGCCATCCAAAACGACCGGCTCTTCCTCCCCGCCCGGAAGGAGGGCATCTTCTCGGTCTTTTGCCTGGGCGCAGAGGCCCGGGGCGTTTCCATCTCCGGCGCGCAGTATCCCCTGCGCGGCGCGCCGCTCTCCCCCTTCTTCCCCCTGGGCGTGAGCAACCACTTTCAGGGTCAGACCGTGGAAATTTCGGTCGAGGACGGCTGCCTCCTCATTGGCTGGGAGGCGTAAACGAAAAACTCCCCGTTGCTCGCAACGGGGAGTTTTGCCATTACATCAGCTTCGAAGTGAAATACACGGCCAGAATGAACAGCCAGGCCGCCATCACCCAAATGGCGTAGTAGGCCACCGCCGCGCCCAGGGCCAGGGGGGCCAAGAGGATCACCGCGCTGATCACCGCCGTCAGGTAGTAGGCGGGGTAGGCAGCGCCGGGCTGAAGGAGGGCAAACTCCTTCCCCTTGATGGTGAGTACGCCGGTCCTCTTCTTCAGCGTCACAGCCAGCACAGCGCCCAGGACGATGACGATCAGCGCCACCGCCAGGTAGCCGTAATAGGTGGACGACTGGACCGTGCTGCGGAAGATCCACATGCCCAGGATGCCCAGGCCGCCCACGATGGCGCAGCCGAAGAATTCCTTCTGGTAGAGGTAGAAGACCAGCATCAGCACGCCCAGGGCGGGCACCACGCCCAGGACCATGGGGGCTCCGGCGACGCCGTAGGTCCGCATGATCCAGCCGCCGATCCCCATGCAGAGGAAGGCCGCTGCCAGGACGAACTGAAGCATCCCATCCTGGGGCACCGCGTCGTTCTTCCGGAGGCGGGAACCCCAGACCAGGAAGAGGACGCACAGAACAAGCCCAACAAGGGGGGCAAAGCCCAGGAGCTTGTACAGGGTGGGAAGGGCGTTCAGCTCCTCCACGCGGGCATGGACATAGAAACGGTTCACGAGAAGCATGACGGCTTCCACCACAACGGTGGCTGCCAACCAAAGCAGCATCCGGTTGAACGCGCGGTCCTCCAGCTGCTCTTTGGTGCGAGCGTCTACCGGCTTGGTCGTTTCCTTCTTTGTTTCGTTTTTCTTCATACGGTGAAAACACTCCCTATTTCAGGACTGCATATCCCTCGAGAATATACATACAAAATCTTAACTATTATAGCAGAAAAGTTCCTTTTTCGCAAGGTCATCCGAGGGTTTTCTTTTCCCTGCTTTTCCCGAAATTTCCAGCCTCTTATTTCTTCTTGAAGCTGTCCTTCAGGGAGACGCTGCGGTTGAAGACCAGGCGGCCGGGCGCGGCGTCCTTGCTGTCCAGGCAGAAGTAGCCCTGGCGCAGGAACTGGAAGGCCTCGGCGGTCTTTCCCTTTTCGGGCATCGCGGCCTGGGCCAGGCCCTTTTCCACCTTGCAGCCAGTCAGGACCTGGAGACTTTCGGGGTTGAGGAAGTCCAGGAAGTTCTTGTCGGGGCCGTCGGGCGCGGGGTCTGCAAAGAGGGCGTCGTAGAGCCGGACCTCCGCGTCCACCGCAGTCTCCGCGTCCACCCAGTGGATGGTCGCGCCCTTGACCTTACGGCCGTCGGCGGGGTTGCCGCCCCGGGAGGCGGGGTCGTACTCGCAGAGGACCTCCACCACGTTTCCGTTCTCGTCCTTCACGCAGCCGGTGGGGCGGATCAGGTAGGCGCCCTTCAGGCGACATTCCAGGCCGCCGGGGGTCAGGCGCTTATACTTGGGGATGGGCTCCTCCAGGAAATCGTCGGCCTCAATGTAGAGGTGACGGGAGAAGGTCACCATCCGCTCGCCGGAGGCCGGGTCCACGGGGTTGTTCTCCACGGGGAGCTGCTCGCTCTGGCCCTCGGGATAGTTGGTGATGGTGAGCTTCACGGGGCGCAGGACCGCCATGACGCGCTGGGCCGATTCGTTCAGGTCGTCCCGCAGGCAGGACTCCAGGAAGGCCCAGTCCACGGTGGAGTCCACCTTGGACACGCCGATGCGCTCGCAGAAGGAGCGGATGGCCTTGGGGGTATAGCCCCGGCGGCGCAGGCCGCAGAGGGTGGGCATCCGGGGGTCGTCCCAGCCGGAGACCCTTCCCTCCTCCACCAGCAGGCGGAGCTTTCGCTTGGACATGACCGTGTAGTTGATGCCCAGGCGGGCAAACTCGATCTGACGGGGCTGGCTGGGCAGGTCGCAATGGTTCACCACCCAGTCGTACAGGGGGCGATGGTTCTCATACTCCAGGGAGCACAGAGAGTGGGTGATGCCCTCCAGCGCGTCCTGGATGGGGTGGGCAAAGTCGTACATGGGGAAGATGCACCACTTGGTCCCCTGCCGGTGGTGCTCGATGTAACGGATGCGGTAGAGCACCGGGTCACGCATGTTGAAGTTGCCGGAGGCCAGGTCGATCTTGGCGCGGAGGGTGTACTTGCCCTCCGCAAACTCGCCGTTCTTCATCCGCTCGAAGAGCGCCAGGCTCTCCTCCACGGGGCGGTCGCGCCAGGGGCTCTGGGCGGGGGTGGTGGTGTCGCCGCGGTATTCCTTGAACTGCTCAGGGGTCAGCTCGCAGACGTAGGCCAGGCCCTTCCTGATGAGGGCCACCGCCAGCTCGTAGGTCTTTTCAAAGTAATCGGACCCATAGTAGAACCGGTCGTCCCAGTCAAAGCCCAGCCAGTGGATGTCCTCCTGGATGGCGTCTACGTACTCGGTGTCCTCCTTGGCCGGGTTGGTGTCGTCCATCCGCAGGTTGCAGATGCCGCCGTACTTTTCCGCAGTGCCAAAGTCGATGGTCAAGGCCTTGCAGTGACCGATATGCAGGTAGCCGTTGGGCTCCGGCGGGAAACGGGTGTGGACCTGCTTGCCTTCGCAGCGGCCCCCCGGCTGTAATTCCTCTTCAATGATCGCATGAATAAAATTCGTGCTCATGGTTTCTTCCGCCATGGCGTTCACTCCTTATTATAAGCGCTATATCATAACAACTGATTATATACTACTTTCCCCTTGATTGCAACCTAATCTTCCGAAATCGGGCGCATTTCCGGGTCAGCGCGGGGCCGCGACGGCTTCCGCCACCCGGATGCCGTCCACCGCCGCAGAGACGATGCCGCCGGCATACCCGGCCCCCTCGCCGCAGGGATAGAGTCCCCGGATGTTCGACTGATAGCTCTGGTCCCGCAGCAGGCGCACCGGCGAGGAGGAGCGCGTCTCCACCCCCACCATCAGCGCGTCCGGCGCGCTGAACCCATGCAGCTTGCGGTCCAGGACCGGAAGGGCCTCCGCCAGGGAATCGGTGACAAAGGCGGGCAGGGTCTCCCGCAGGTCGCCAAAGCAGACGTCGGGCCGATAGGTGCTGCGGTTGGTCAGGCCCGCAGGGGTGGGAACGCCCCGCAGGAAGTCGCCCACGCGCTGGGCCGGGGCCTCGTAGCCCGGGCGGCCGCAGGCGTAGGCCTTACTCTCCCAAATCTCCTGAAAGGCCACACCGGCCAGGGGATCGTCGCTGCCAAAGTCCCGGGGCTGCACCCCGACCAGGAAGCCGCCGTTGATGAACTGGCCGTCCCGCGCCCGGTTGCTCATGCCGTTGGTCACCAGCATCCCGGGGTGGGAGGCCGCCGCCACGATCTGGCCGCCGGGACAGACGCAGAAGGTATAGGCCGACCGGCCGCTGGGCAGGTGGCAGACCAGCTTGTAGTCCGCCGGAGGCAGCTTCTCCCAGGCCTCACCAAACTGCGCCCGGCTGATGTTCTCCTGCCGATGCTCGATGCGCACGCCGATGGCGAAGGGCTTTTGCTCCATCTCCACCCCGGCCTCCCGCAGCATCCGAAAGGTGTCCCGGGCCGAATGGCCGGGGGCCAGGATCAGCGCGTCGCAGGCCAGGGTGTAGGCGCCGCCGCCGTCGTCCACCACGATCTCCGTGAGCCGGTCCCCCGCCGTCTTCAGGCCCGTCAGCCGGTGGCCGAAGCGCACCTCGCCGCCCAAGCGCTGGATCTCCTCCCGCAGGTTCTTCACCACCCGCCGGAGAAGGTCCGTCCCCACGTGGGGCTTGTGCTGCCAGAGGATGTCCTCCGGCGCCCCCGCCCCGACAAAGGTCTGCATCACGTGGGACATGCGGGGGTCGTGGGTGCCGGTGGTGAGCTTGCCGTCGGAAAAGGTCCCGGCGCCGCCCTCGCCAAACTGCACGTTGGACTCCGGGTCGAGGTCTCCCCCGCCCCAGAAGGCCTCCACGTCCTTCACCCGCTGCTCCAGGGCCTGGCCGCGCTCCAGCAGGATGGGCCGCAGCCCGGCGCGGGCCAGACAGAGGGCGGCCAGCAGGCCGGCGGGGCCGCTGCCGACCACCACGGGCGGGTAGGCGGAGACTCTCGTCACCGCAGGAAACTGATAGGGCGTCGGCTCCGCCTGGAGCCGCACGTTCTTGTCGTTGACCCGGCGCACCACCGCCTCCTCCTGGGAGAGGGCGACGTCAACCGTCATGACATAGTGTACGCTGCCCTTTTTGCGCGCGTCGATCGACTGCCGCACCGGAACGCAGCGGTGGATCTTCCCCACCGGAACGCCCAACGCCCGCGCCGCCTTCCTTTTCAGAAGCGACGGGTCGCCGTCGGGAGGTAAGATCAAATTACTGATTCGTACCATGGTCCCCTCCTGTCTTTCTCCTTGGACGGGTCATCCAGGCGTGGACCAGGATGCCCGCGATATACAAAAAGCCAACAAATCCATAGATGGGATAGATCGTCCCGATCAAGTCGCTGAATCCGACCTGACTGAGCACAAAGGCCGCCGCGCTCAGGACCACCGGCACCAGGACAGGGTGGTTCTGAAAGCGCGCAAAGCGGCATAGGTACCGGGGCACGGGCACAAAGACCGACATGGCCGCGCCAAACATCCCCAGAAAGATCACCACCGCATACACCCATTCCAGCACCGGATGCAGCGCCCCGGCCAGGTAGAGCATGGGCAGCTCCGCGCGCGTGCTCACGGGCAGGGACACCATGGCCAGGTGGATCCCAAAGGACACCACCAGCAGGATGCCGCCGCCGAGGAGGACGCCCTCTCGGATATCCCGGGGCGAGCGGACCATGGTACCCAGCGGGGCCAGGGTGCCGATGGCCGACAAAAAATTGTAGGACACATAGGTAACCGCCGCCAGCAGCCACTGGTTCACCACAGGATTCTTCGTCTCGGCGGGCCGGAAGGAAAGGCCCGCGCCGGAAAAGGCCGCCAGACCGGCGGCCACCACCACCAGGGACAGGACCACCAGCACCGGCATCAGACGGGAAAAGACCCGGATCGCACCGCCCATCCCGCGGACGGCGACGGCCGTGATCGCCGCGCAGAAGGCCGCGCCGCAAACCAGCCGCAGCGCGGCGCTGCCCGTCAGCTGCTCGACCACCGTGCCGACGCCCGCGCACATGACAACGTAGATCCCGTACATATAGGAGCTGGCGACCACCACGGCGATGCCGCGCAGCAGGCGGCTCTCCACCGGGACCGCGATCTCGTGGACCTCGCTGCGCCCGGTCCTCTTCGACAGGGAAAAGACCACACCGCAGAGCAGGGAGAGCAAAAGAACGGCTCCCACCTGTCCCAGAAGGCCGGGAAGCCCAAAGTGATTGAAAAACTGGCTGATCTCCTGGCCGGACACGAACCCGGCCCCCAGGAAACAGCCGATCCACGTGAAGGCCAGCTGCCTTCCTCTGATCTGCATGACCGTTCCTCCACATACAATACAATTAGCAAGTTATTATAGCACACCCGCGGGGGGATTTCCACCGGCGCGCGGTTTTTTCCCGCACAATAAGAAAACCCACATTGTCGAACTCCCTCCGGCAACATGGGTCTTCTCGTCGTGCCCGCTCAGGCCTCCCGGTCATCGGGCAGGTCCACGATCGTGGCCTCGATCCCCAGGTGGGGCAGGAACTTCTCCCGGATCTCCCGCATGGACAGAGCCAGGGAGGAGGTATTGATGCAGGGATGGCAGCCAAACACATCTCCCTCCGCCACCGACCGATCCAGGATCAGGTGGACCTTGTGCGCCTCGTCGTTCATCAGGGCCAGGATGGTCGCGGAGCCCGGCGTGACTCCCAAATACCGCTCCATCTCCTCCGGCGGGGCAAAGGACAGGCGGGAGGAGCCGATCTGCTTGGAGAGGTCCTTGGTGTGGAAGGGCTTCTCTCCGTCCATCAGCAGGAGGTAAAACGCCGTCTTCTGACGGTTGCACAGCACCAGGTTTTTGCAGATCCTGGCCCCCAGATAGGCCTCCACCGCCTCGCAGGCCGGGATGGTGTCCGCCGCGTCGTGGTCCACGCGCCGGTAGGCGATGCCAAGGGCGTCGAGCAGATCGTAGCAGGCGACCTCCTTCTCCAGGCGGCCCGTGCAGTCGGCAGGACGGCCCGTATATAACGTCGTGTCGATATCCATAGCTTCCTCTTTTCTGCGATAGGAATAGAAAGAAGGCGCAGCGGCAAGCCACTGCGCCTTCTTGAATTTCTTAAAACGAGATAGAACGTTGATTACTTCAGCATCCAGCCGGAAACAACCATCTTCTGAACCTCGGTGGTGCCCTCGTAGATCTCGGTGATCTTAGCGTCACGCATCATGCGCTCGAAGGGATACTCACGGGTGTAGCCGCAGCCGCCGACCAGCTGAACAACGCGGCGGGTGACGTCGGAAGCGACCTCAGCAGCCATCATCTTACCCATGGCAGCCAGGTGGCTGTAGGGCTCGTGGTTCTGCTTAGCCATAGCGGAACGATAGATCAGCAGACGGGAAGCGTCAACCTTGGTCTGCATGTCAGCCAGCTCGAACTGAGTGTTCTGGAAAGCGGACAGGGGCTTGCCGAACTGCTTGCGCTGCTTCAGATAGGGGATGCACTCGTCGATAGCGCCCTGAGCGATACCCAGAGCCTGAGCAGCAACGCCGATACGGCCGCCGTCCAGCAGCTGCATAGCGATCTTGAAGCCTTCGCCTTCCTTGCCCAGCAGGTTCTCTGCGGGAACTTCGCAGTCCTCGAAGACCAGCTCGTAGGTAGCGGAAGCACGGATGCCCATCTTCTTCTCCTTGGTGCCGAAGCTGAAGCCCTTGAAGCCCTTCTCAACGATGAAGGCGGACAGGCCCTTGTGGCCCAGGCTCATGTCGGGGTTGGTACGAGCGAAGATAACATAGGTATCTGCATAGTAACCGTTGGTGATGAAGATCTTGGTGCCGTTCAGGATGTACTTGTCACCCTGCAGGACAGCGGTGGTGCGGACGCCAGCAGCGTCGGTACCAGCGGAGGGCTCGGTCAGACCCATAGCGCCCAGCTTCTCGCCCTGTGCCAGGGGAACCAGGTACTTCTGCTTCTGCTCCTCGGTGCCGAACTCCAGGATGGGCCAGGAGCACAGGGAACCATGGACAGAGAACATGATGGAGGTGGAAGCGCAGTACTTTGCCAGCTCCTCGCAGCATGCGATGTAGGTCAGGTAGGACAGGCCAGCGCCGCCATATTCCTCAGGAATATAGGTGCCCAGCATACCCATCTCGGCCAGCTTCTCGCGTGCGTTCTGGGTGAACTCTTCCTTCTCGTCCAGCTCAGCAGCGATGGGCTTGACTTCCTTGATGCAGAAATCATGCAGCATGTCGATGATTTCCTGCTCCATCTCGGTAAACTTGAAATCCATAAGTTTTTCCTTTCTTTCCCTTGGGGGTCACCCCCTCGCTAAGCGAGGGGGTGCCAGGGTATATTAAATTTTATTTTTGACAGAAATTAGTCCTTGTCAGCCAGGATCAGCTTGGTCAGTGCGGGGCAGACATCATACAGGTTACCAACAACACCCAGGTCTGCCACACCGAAGATGGGAGCCTCAACGTCCTTGTTGATGCAGACGATGAAGTCAGAGGAGCCCATGCCAGCCAGGTGCTGGATAGCGCCGGAGATGCCGCAAGCGACATACAGCTTGGGGCCAACGGTCTTACCGGTCTGGCCAACCTGGTGTGCGTGGGGGATCCAGCCAGCGTCAACTGCTGCACGGGAGGAGCCAACAACGCCGCCCAGTGCGTCAGCCAGAGGCTTGATCACGGTCTCGAAGCCCTCGGGGCCACCCAGACCACGGCCGCCGGAGACAATGATGTCAGCGCCTTCCAGGTCAACCTTCTCACCCTCTTCGGTGATGGTCTCGATGACCTTGATGCGGATCTTGTCAGCGGGGAACACGAAGTCGATCTTCTCAACATCAGCGGTACGGCTGTAGTCGGGCTCCAGCTTCTTGTTGACGCCGGGACGGCAGGTACCGATCTGGGGGAAGGTGAAGGGGCACAGGATGGTAGCCATCAGGTTACCGCCGAATGCGGGACGGGTCCAAGCGACCTTGCCGGTAGCCTCGTCGATGTCCAGAGAGGTGCAGTCTGCGGTCAGACCGGTTCTCAGACGACCAGCGACACGGGGGCCCAGGTCACGGCCCAGGGGGGATGCGCCCATCAGGATGGAGGTGGGGCAGTCGGCCTCGACGCAGTGCACGATGGCTGCGGTGTATGCGTCGGTGCTGTAGTGGTCATAGACCTCATTGTCAACGACCAGGACCTTGTCAGCGCCGTAAGCGATGGCTTCCTTAACAGCCTCGTCGCAGTTGTAACCGATAACCAGAGCAACGGTCTTACCGCCCTGGATGGCAGCCAGACGGCGGCCGGGGTTCAGCAGCTCCAGGCCAACGTTTCTTGCCTTGCCGTTCTTGGTCTCAATAAAGACCCAAAGGTCCTTGCTCTTTGCTTCATAGCTAGTCTGTAACATTGTTTTTCGTCCTCCCCTCTATTAGATAATGCCCTTGTCCTTGAGCAGGTCATACAGCTTCTTTGCGGACTCTTCAGGAGTCTCTTCCTTGATCTTCAGGCCGCCTTCCTTACGAGGAGGAGTGAAGCTCTTCTTAACCTTGGTGGGAGAGCCCTTCAGGCCGGACTGCTCAACGTCCAGGTTGCAGTCAGCTGCGGAGAGAACGGGGATCTTTGCCTTGTTGGCAGCCATCTTGGACTTGATGGTGGGGAAGCGGGGCTCGTAGTCGGGCTTGGTGATGGTGACTGCGCAGGGGCAAGCCATCTCCAGGATCTCGAAGCCGTCCTCCAGCTCCTTCTTCACGCGGACACCGGCGCCATCCTCGGTGGGCCAAACTTCCCAGCCGTAGGTGACCTGGGGATAATCCAGGTACTCAGCGACCTGAGGACCGACCTGAGCGGTATCGCCGTCGATAGCCTGCTTACCGAACATCAGCATGTCGAACTTCAGGCCTTCCAGCTCTTCGATCTTCTTGATGGTGTTGGCCAGGATGTAGCCGGTTGCCAGGGTATCGGAACCGCCGCAAGCGCGGTCGGAGACCAGGTATGCCTTGTCGCCGCCGACAGACAGACACTCCTTCAGAGCGGCCAGAGCCTGCTCGGGACCCATGGACAGAACGAAGATCTTGGTGTTCTTGTCCTTGTCCTTGATGCGGGCAGCAGCTTCGACTGCATAAGCGTCGAAGGGGCTGACGATGGCGGGAACGCCCTCACGCATCAGGGTGTTAGTGACAGGATCGATCTTGATAATGGTCGTGTCCGGCACTTGCTTGATACAAACAAGTATGTTCATTTCTGATTTCCCCCTATTAAAAATTTGTTTTATTTTCGATAATCCCAGGTTTCCGCCGTCTTCGGTCCGGTTCGCGGGCTAGCCCGCTCCCCTTTCCAGCCGAGACGGAACGCGCCGGTTTATCGTAAACGCCAGACCGGGTGGGTGCCCCGGTGGCAGACGTTTCACTGGAAGAGCACACAAAGTATACCCTATCCATTACACTACGGTCGTATTATAACAAAGGATTCTGCAAATTACAAGATGGGAATGTATTGCATCTGAAAAAAAAATTCTGCCATTCACCCCCACTTTTAGTCGTTTCCACCAAGGTTTTCCGCAGAAAAAGAGGAGCCAGGCCATTCGCCCAACTCCTCTTTTTATGATAGGATTTTCCTTTAATCCTCAAAGAATTTGTCGTGAATGGCCTGGACTGCCTGGTTGGCGTTGCTCTCGTCCAGCAGGACGGAGACCTTGATCTCACTGGTGGAGATCATGTGGATATTGATGTCGGCTTCATAGAGCGCGCCGAACATCTTGGCCGCCACGCCCGCATTCTCCAGCATACCGGCGCCCACGATGGAGACCTTTACCACTTCCTTGTTCACATCGACCCGCTCGAAGCCCAGGCTGTCCTTGTGCTCTTGCAGCAGCTCCATGGCCTGGTCGGCGTCGTCGCGCTTGACGGTAAAGCTGATGTCCTGGGACTCGCCGCGGCCCATGGATTGCAGGATGATATCCACGTTGATATCCTTCTGACCCAGCAGAGAGAACACCTGATAGGCGATACCAGGCTTATCCTCCACGTTCACAAGGGCCAGACGGGCCACATTCTTGTCCTTCGCGATACCGCTGATCTGGGTCTTCTCCATAGTCTTCACTACCTCCTTGACTTTTGTGCCCGGCTTTCCGCTAAAGCTGGACAGCACTTCTAAATTCACACGATACTTCTTTGCCATTTCCACAGAGCGGTTGTGCAGCACCTGCGCGCCCTGGCTGGCCAGCTCCAGCATTTCATCGAAGGTGATCTCCTCCAGCTTTCTGGCGCCCTTCACATGGCGGGGGTCGGCCGTATACACGCCGTCCACGTCGGTGTAGATCTGGCAGAGGTCGGCCTTCAGGGACGCCGCCAGCGCCACGGCGGAGGTGTCGGACCCGCCGCGCCCCAGCGTGGTGATGTCGTCAAACTTGTTGATGCCCTGGAAGCCGGTGACGATGACGATGGAGTGGTTGCGGTCCAGCTCAGACTGGATGCGCTCCGTGCGGACCTTCTTGATCCGGGCGCTGCTGTAGCTGCTGTTGGTCTGCACCCCGGCCTGCCAGCCGGTCAGGGAGACCACCGGAAAGCCCAGGGCCTCGATGGCCATGGCGCAGAGAGAGCAGGAGATCTGCTCCCCGGTGGACAGGAGCATATCCATCTCCCGGCGGGACGCCTTGGGGTTGATCTC
Organism: uncultured Eubacteriales bacterium; assembly: GCA_934572535.1. Taxonomy (GTDB): domain Bacteria; phylum Bacillota; class Clostridia; order Oscillospirales; family Oscillospiraceae; genus Evtepia. The sequence goes on along the minus strand of CAKTLJ010000011.1, from coordinate 33,838 downwards.
CCGGGCCTTCTCGATGAGGTCATCGGTGGTGTCACCCTGGGCGGAGAGGACGGCCACCACGTTGTTGCCCTGCTTATAGGTCCCCGTGATGATCCGCGCGACGTTCTGGATGCGCTCGGTGGTAGCCAGCGAAGAGCCACCAAACTTTTGTACAATCAGTCCCATATTTCATACCTCCAAACATATGGCGCAGGTCATCCGCGCCATAGGGATGCAATTGTCTCCCTAATTACTATAGTACCCCTCATCCTATGCTGCCGGGGCGCGCCGGGTCTCAGTCCAGGACCCGGATGACGGAGAGGACCGCCTGGCCCGCCAGCAGCGCGTCGAGCGCGGGGCGGGTCATCGCCTCGGTCAGCCAGCCGCTCTCACCGGCCTCGCCCTGGGCGATGGTCAGCTTCTCATCCGCAGGCAGCGCGCCTGCGGCCAGGCGGACATACCAACGGCTGGCCAGCTCGTCGCTGGACATGACGCAGTCTGGGCGGTTGGGCTGCCAGGGATGGTATCCGGCCCGGGTCAGCTTCCGCGCGGCGGCAATGACGTCGGCCACCACCGCGCTGGCGGTGGGCAGCTTCCCGGCGCCCCGGCCGTAGAACATCACGTCGCCCACGGCGTCGCCCTTGACCTTGATGGCGTTGAACACGTCCTCCACGCCGCCCAGGGGGTCCTGGAGGCTGACAAAGTGCGGCTCAACGAAGGGGCAGACGGAGCCGTCGTCCTGGGCGATGGCGCGGCCCAGGAGCTTGATGCGCATACCGCAGGCCGCTGCGTAAGCCTCATCGGCCAGGGTGATCTTGGTGATGCCGGTGGTGGGGACCTGCTCCGGCAGGAGATGCCAGCCGAAGGCGATGGAGGAGAGGATGCAGAGCTTGCGGCAGGTGTCCATCCCCTCCACGTCGGCCGTGGGGTTCTGCTCGGCATAGCCGTTGGCCTGCGCGCCCCGCAAGGCCTCTTCGAAGGGGACCCCGTCCTGGACCATGCGGGTGAAGATGTAGTTGGCCGTGCCGTTGAGGATGCCGCAGATCTCCAAAATGTCGTTGGCGGCCATGCACTCACTCAGGGGACGCAGGATGGGGATCCCACCGCCCACGCTGGCTTCAAAGAGATAGACCGCGTTGTGCGCCGCAGCCAGGTCCAGCAGGCGGCGGCCATGGGTGGCCACCAGCTCCTTGTTGGAGCTGACCACGCTCTTCCCGGCCTTCAGCGCGCGCTCCGTGAAGTCCAGGGCCGCGCCCACCCCGCCGATGGTCTCCACGACCACGTTGACCTCGGGGTCCTTCTCGATCACCGCGAAGTCCTTGACGAAGTTCTCCGCGAAGGGGCTTTGGGGGAAATCCCGCACGTCCAGAATATATTTCAGCTCGATGAGCTCATCTGCCTTCTTGCTGATGCCGGCGCCGTTGCCGGTGAGGACCTCTGCCACACCGGAGCCAACAACGCCAAAGCCTAAAATTGCTACTTTTACCATAGAAATGCCATCCTTTTTGTATCATCCACTTAGTATTGATCCTATCTATTGGGGAGGCGTCACCCTGCCAGGATCTCGGCCCGGAGGACGCCCTCGGCCCGATCGATGTGCTCCAGCAGCTCCTGGAGGGTCTCGCGGAGACCGGAGGTCGCCACGTTGGCCGTCACCACAGCGCAGCCGTTGCCCGGTATGCCCTGATTGATGGTCAGGATATTGGCCCCGGAGTCCGCGAAGAGATTCAGGACCTGAGACAGAATGCCCGGCTGGTCCTTGAGGATCATCTGGAAGGTGACGATCCGGCCATGGAGCATGTCCTGAAAGGGGCGGACCGCATCCTTATATTTATAAAAGGCGCTGCGGCTGATCCCGGTGGCGCGGACCGCCTGATTCACGGTCTCCGCCTCGCCGGTATCCAGGAGGCGACGGGCTTCCACCACCTTGCGGAAGATCTCCGGCAGCGCGTCCGCATCCACGATATAATAGTTTGGTGCCTTTGACATGGGTTCCCTCCGTCCTCACTGTACAGCCATTTGTTTCTGTGACGAACACCATTCTACCACTTCTGTCTCTGTATGGCAACAAAAAGTATTTGCCTGGGCGACAGTTTTCTTCGGTTTTCTCGCCCGATTTTCGACAGATCATGTAAAAAAAGCAGGCCCCGGGGTGTTGGGGCCTGCTTTTTGGGACGCGTTATTCCGCTGGGGCCGTGGGGTCCGTGGTGGGCGGGGGCTCCGGCGTCGTGGTCTCGCCGCCTTCTGTGCCGCCGCCTCCGGGTTCCGTCGTCTCACCGCCTCCGCCGGGCGTGGTGGTCTCGCCATCGCCGTCCGGGGACGGCTTGGGCCTCTCGATCTTGTGGGCCGTGCAGATGCCGGTGGGCACGTCGTCCTCGAAGAAGTACTGGGTCGTCAGGTGACCGGCGCAGGCCGGACCGGGCAGCTTGCCGCTGACGGCGCAGACCGTTACCGCCTTCATGTGGCTGCTGTCGGGCTGGGCGAATTCCTTATAAGGCAGGCTCGCGTGGACCTTCGACATGACCTGCTGCCACAGGAGCGTGGAGGGATTTCTCAGGCCGGGCGCCAGGCGCTCCTGCTGGTCATAGCCGGTCCAGACCGCTGCGGTATAGTAGGGGGTGTAGCCCACGAACCACAGGTCCTTACGGGAGGTGGTGGTACCGGTCTTACCGGCGATATCCTGACCGGCAAAGTTCGCCGCCGTACCCGTCGCACCGGAGGGCCCGTTCACGACGGATTGCAGCATCGCGTTCATATAGAAGCAGGTGCGCTCGGAGAGGGCGTTCTTATCGACCTCCTGGGTGTTGTCCAGGACCACCTCACGGGAGGTTCTGTCCAGGACCACGGAGTAGAGCCGCGGCTCCTTATAGATGCCCATGCGGGGGAAGACCGAGTAGGCCGCCGCCATCTCATAGGTGCTCACGCCGTCGGTCAGGCCGCCCAGGGCCAGGGGGGCCAGGGCGATATCCGTGTAGTTGGTCTTGCCCACGCCGCGGGACTCCACCAGCTGGATGCGGAAGCGATCGCGCATGAACTCATAGCTGGTCTGGGTGCCCACATCGTCCAGGACCTTGACCGCCACGGTGTTGATGGACTCCCGGACCGCCTTGGCCACGGAGACCGTGCCCTGGTATCTGCCGGTGGCGTTCACCGGCCAGCCCTTCCCGTTCTTGGTCTCATAGGGGCTGTCCTCATAGGTGGAGCTGGGGGTCACATAGCCCAGCTCGATGGCCGGGGCGTAGACCGACAGGGGCTTGATGGACGATCCCGGGGGACGGAGGGAGTTGATGGCGCGGCTCCAGCCGCGGCTGGTGGTCTTCTCGCCCAGGCCACCGGCCAGGGCCACCACGTCGCCGCTCTCATTGTCCACGACGGTGATGGCAGACTGGATCTGCTGCCCCAAGGCCGAGGTAACGTTCAGGCTGTCGCGATTGTTGTAGATCTCATCCACTGCCGCCTGCACGTCGGGATTCATGCAGGTGTAGATCTCCAGACCGCCGGAGAAGAGCTTGGTCTTGGCATATTGCTCCGACCAGTCATACGTCTCCATCATATCCTCCAGCACCTGGTTGATGACTGCGTCCTCATACCAGGTATAGATGGTAGAGTTGGTCTGGGTGTCCTTACCATTGTCGAAGTTCAGCTCTTCGGCCATGGCCTCGTCGTACTCCTCCTTGGTGATGAAGTCCTGCTCCAGCATGGCCTTGAGGATCAGCTCCTGCCGCTGCTTGTTGAAGTCGCGGGAGGTGGTCACCTCGCCGGTCTCCTCGTCTACGATCTCCAGGTGGCCCAGGGGGTCGTACTTGGAGGGGTTGTTCGTGATGCCGATCAGGCTGGCGCACTCGGCCAGGCTCAGCTCGGAGACGTGCTTGCCAAAATACTTATAGGAGGCCGTGTAGACGCCGTTGCATCGCTGGCCCAGGTAGATGTAGTTCAGGTACCAGGTCAGGATATCCTCCTTGGAGTAGTTCTTTTCAAACTCCAGGGCGCGGAAGATCTCCATGACCTTTCTCTTGACGGTGACGTCGTCCTCTGTGGTGATGTTCTTGATGAGCTGCTGGGTCAGGGTCGAGCCGCCCTGGACGTCCGCGCCGGTAAACATGCAGAGGACGGCCTTGGCCGTGCGGATCCAGTCCACGCCGTGGTGCTGGTAGAACCGCTTATCTTCAATGGCCACCGCCGCATCCAGCAGATTCTGCGGGATATCGTCGATCTGCACCCAAACGCGGTTTTCCTCTGCGTAGAGGTCCTGCATCTTCACGTAGTCCCCGGTGGCGAGGTCCCTGTATAGCATAGTGGACGTCAGGTTGGGGTTGTACTCATCCAGCTTCAGGTCCGCCTCGGGCAAGATGACATTTTTAATGTAGGCCGCCGCCATGCAGGCCAGCATTGCCATCGTAATGACGAAAATGAGCACGATGGTCATGACGACCTTAAAGGCGCGGCCGCGCTTTTTCGGCTTGCGCCTTGCTCGCGGGGCTCGTCTTTCTCGATTGTGTTCCAATTTGACACCTCCGATGTCCATAGGTGGGAGAGGGTACCCCCTGAACGTTCAAGGGGTTTCGCTTCAGTCGGGGCAAGGCCCGCTGCGCTTATCTTACGTATTATACCACAGCTTTCCCATTTGTCTATCCGTGATTTCGCAGGTTTTACAGAAACTTCACGGAAAGTTTTATGCCTCATTCTCTTGCATTTTTCCTTTCAAGGGGGTAAAATAGGGGCAGCTAAACAAAGGAGCGGATCCCATGAGCGAAGAATACGGCGCTAACTTTATCACCGTGACCGACGAGGACGGAAACGAATTCGAGCTGGAGCATCTGGACACCATCGAGTTCAACGGCACCACCTACCTCGCCTTTTTCCCCGCTGTCAGCGAGGACCAGGAGGAGGACGCCGAGGAGGAGCTCGGGCTGATCCTGATGAAGGTCATCCAGGAAAACGGCGAGGAGCTTCTCTCCACCCTGGACAGCGAGGAGGAGACCGACGCGGTCTACACCGAATTTATGAAGACCCTCTTCGAGGACGAGGACGAGGCATGACCCTCCCCTCTTCCATCCCATCATAAACGACGCCCTGCTCGGTGCGTGAATCGGACCCTTTTAAACCCACATTTTTAAAACGGGACGCTGACTCGTTGTGTGAATTGCAGGCCTCCCGACCTCCGGTTGGAAGTTGGAAGCAGAGAAGCGCAGCGGAGGCAACCCACCTGCCATCTTGTGCAGGTTTTAATTGGGTCCCCACGGCCAGAGCGGGGCGTTTTGATCTCGCCTGTCGAAGAAAACACGTCTTTTTCGACAGGCTCGATTTTTTTCGTTCCAAAAAATGAAATACCACAAGATTTCGTGAGAGGCCTCTCTACCGCCCACAAATGGGCCGGAAGAGAGGTTTTTTGTGATTCTCCCCCCTTCCTCTTTCCGTTTTGATGCAGATTGACCGGGATTATTCCATTTTCCCAAAGAAAACCACCCTTCAAATCCTGTCAAGTAGACATTATGACCAAAAACCAACCTGTATTCTTGTTATATATTTTCAGGTAGTAAGAACTTGCCAGTTACCCCTTTGGATGTTATACTAAATGCGCGGACAGTTTGGCCCATAAACTTGGTCAAACGAGATAGACCGCATAGTCAATTGATTGAGTAATTTTTGGAAAGGATGCGATCCCTATGATTAAAGATTTTGGTTTCATCATTCCTCAGAACTGCCAGTTCGGTCTGGGCGCCCTGAAGAAGCTGCCTGACTTCCTGAAGGCTGCTGGTTCCGACAACGTTATGCTGATCTCCGACCGTGGCCTGGAGGCCATCGGTGTCGTGGATAAGGTCCGCGAGATCATCAAGGCTGCTAACCTGAAGTACGCTGAGTACCTGGACGTTCTGCCCAACCCCACCACCGATATCGTTGACGAGTGCGCTGCTCAGTACAAGGCTGCTGGCTGCACCGCTATCATCGCTCTGGGCGGCGGCTCCCCCATGGACGTTGCTAAGGCTGTCGGCGTTGTCGCTAAGTTCGGCGGCACCATCGGCGACTACGAAGGCGTCGGCAAGGTTCCCGGCCCCATCGACACCCTGATCGCTGTTCCCACCACCGCAGGCACCGGCTCCGAAGTTACCGTTGCTGCTGTTATCACCGACGAAGCTCGTAACTACAAGCTGTCCGTCCTGGGTCCCGAGATCTCCCCCACCTACGCAGTTCTGGATCCCGAGCTGATCATGACCGCTCCCGCTTCCGTTGCTGCTGCTTGCGGCGTTGACGCTCTGATCCATGCTATGGAGTCCTACATCAACACCGCCGCCAACCCCTTCGCAATGGCTATGGGCGAGAAGGCTATGGAGCTGATCGGCGGCAACATCCGTAAGTTCGTCGCTCGCCGCGACGACGTGGATGCAGCTTGCGCTATGATGCTGGGTTCCACCTTCGCTGGCATCGCTTTCGCCAACAACCGTCTGGGCGACATCCACGCTATGTCCCACCCCGTTTCCGCATTCTATCATGTTGCACACGGCGTGGCAAACGCAGTCCTGATGCCCACCATCTTCGAGTTCAACGCACTGGCTGCCGACGAGCGCTATGCTAAGATCTACGAATGTGTCACCGGCAAGAAGGCTGGCGCTGACTTCGTTCCCCAGATGCTGTGCGACGCTCTGCGTCAGCTGAACGCTGATCTGGGCATCCCCGCTTGCCTGGCAGACGTCGGCGTTGCTGAGGATAAGATCCCCCAGATGGCCATCGACGCTATGAAGTCCGGCAACGTCACCGTCAACCCCAGAATCACCACCGTGAAGGACGTCGAAGCTCTGTATCACAAGGCTATGTACAAGTAATCCTTCTCACAAAGGATCTTCACAAAAGAGGCCGGCAAATGCCGGTCTCTTTTTTCGCACTTCTTCCCCCTCCGGGCCTTTAACTTTTGGAAAAAGGTGCTATAATAAAGGCGAAATCTTCTAAGGAGGCATCGTCTTATGAAACCCACCGCGCGCACCCAACTGGATGATCTGCTCCGCTCCTGCTGTGTGTCTCCCGACACCATGGACCTGCGAACCATGACACAGCTTTTTCTCGCGCAAATGCGCGTCTCGCTCTATGGAGGAAAGTCCTCCATCCCCATGCTCCCCACCTTCCTGAAGCCCTTCGGCGCCCTGCCTGACGGACAGCCCGTGGCGGTGGCCGAGGTTGACGACCGGGACGTTCGCGTCTGCCTGGTCACCTTCACGGACGGAAAGCCCACCCTTTCCGACCAGGACAGCTTCCCCGTGCCCGGCCGGGACTATCCCGCGCCCTTGCAGGACCTGGTCTACGCCGTCGCGGAGCTGCTGGAGCCGCTGCTCGACCGCGCCAAGGACGTGGCCCTCTGCGTCCCCTTCCCCATGGACTACGACGGCAAGGGAGACGGCGTCATCCGCCGCTTCCCCGCCACCATGACCGTCAGCGGGTATGAGGAGGCCTCCCTGTCGGCCATGCTCAGCCAGGAGTTGGCGGAGCGGGGCTTCCAAGACCGGAACCTGGTTCTGGTCAGCGAACCAGACGCCGTGCAGCTCGCCGCCGCCGTGGCAAAGCCCGGCCAGAGCCGCTACCTGGGCATCACCTGGGGCTCCAACATCGACGGCGGCTTTGCCGCCCCCGGCAGCATCGTCCTCCGCTGGCTGGGCATCCCCGGCGACCTGATGCTCATGGACTGCGGCTTTTCCAGCTTTGAACAGGTCCCCTTCGGCATGGCCGACCTGCCCAAGGACCGCGACTGCTACGGCCCCGGCCTGGACCTGCTGCTCAAAACCACCTCCACCGACTACCTCGGCGACACCTTCCGCCTGATCATGATCAAGGCGGCGGAGCGCAAGCTGCTCTCCTTCGGGTGCAGCCGCGATATCCTCTCCCTCTCGACCCTGGACCTGGACTCCGTCCTGGCCTTCCTGCACGACCCCGCAGCGGGCGGCACCATCGCCCACTACTGCCGGGAACCGGAAGACCGGGAGGTGGCCCTCGTCGTGGCCAACGCCGTTCTGGACCGGGCCGCCCATCTGGTCTGCGCCATGCTCTCCGCCATGGCCCAATTCGTCGGCGCAGGCAAGGACCCCAAGGCCCCTGCCTGCCTGGGCGCTTGGGGCACGGCCCTGGAGCGCCCCGCCCTGAAGGCGCGGCTGGAAGCGCTGCTGAACGACTTCACCTGTGACGTCCTGGGCCATCACATCATCCTCTGCACCGCCCCCAACATGCCGGCTGTCGGCTCCGCCGCGGCCGCCCTGTACAACCGACCCCTTCCAAACCAAACGAAAAAGGAGCACTCCGCATGAAAATCATCGGCATCAACGGCAGCCCCCGCGCAAACGGCAACACCAGAGCCGCCCTCGACATCATGGGCGAGGTCTTCGCCCAGGAGGGCATCGACTTTGAGGTCCTCCACATCGGCTCCCAGCTTGCCCCCTGTTCCGGCTGCTTCCGCTGCGCCAAAACACACACCTGCACCCTCCCCGACGACGGTCTGAACGAGATGTACCAGCGTCTCATCCAGGCCGACGGCGTGGTCTTCGGCTCCCCGGTCTACTTCGCCTCCATCACCAGTGGGATGCGCTGTTTCATGGACCGGATGGGCTGCATCGACATGAACAACGGCCGTCAGTTCCGCTTCAAGGTCGGCGCACCCCTGGTGGTCGCCCGCCGGGCCGGGGCCGTCAACGCCATCGACGAGCTGATCCACTACATCAACTACGCCCAGATGCTCCTCCCCGGCTCTCTCTACTGGCCCCTGGTCTACGGCAACAAGCCCGGCGAGGTGGCCCAGGACCCCGAGGGCGTCCAGACCGTCCAGGTGCTGGCCCGGAGCATGGCCTATGTGATGAAGGCCATGGAGGCCGGGAAGGCGCAGATCCCCCTGCCCGAACTGCCCCGGAAGGCCTTCACCAACTTCGTCCGCTGAGCGAGGAGCTGCCATGAACAAGAAACTGCTTCTGACCACCCTGATCCTACTCGTCTTCTGCGCCCTCCTGGTCTTCCTCGGCATCCGCCACGACGAGGGGACCAGCGCCCCCACCGGCGGCGCTGGCCAGACCCAGGAGACCCAGCAAGGCTCCACGGATATCCCGGAACCGATCACTGCCACCCTGGCCGTGTGCGGCGACGTGATGAGCCACACCCCCCAGACCAACGACGCCTACGACGCCGCCACGGACACCTACAGCTACCTGAACTGCTTCCAGTACGTCCAGCCCTGGATCGAGCAGGCCGACTACGCCGTGGCCAACTTCGAGACCACCCTGAACGGGCCGCCCTACTCCGGCTACCCCCAGTTCTGCGCCCCGGACGCCCTGGCCTACAACATCCAGCAGATCGGCTTTGACCTGGTGACCACCGCCAACAACCACAGCATGGACAAGGGCTTCAACGGCGTGGTCCGCACCCTGGACACCCTGGACGCCGCCAACTTAAAGCACGTGGGCACCTACCGAAGCCAGGAGGAGTTCGACGAGAACAAGGGCGTCGTGGTGGCGGACATCAACGGCATCCAGGTCGCCTTCCTCGGCTACACCTACGGCACGAACGGCATCCCCGTGAACGAAGCGAACGATTTCTGCATCAACCGCTTCAACATCGACTACAACGCCGGGTGTTCCCAGCTGGACGAGGCCAAGCTGACCAGCGAGCTCGCCTACGCGCAGAGCCTGGACGTGGACCTGATCGCGGTGATGATCCACTGGGGCATCGAGTACCAGACCACGCAGAACGCCTACCAGGACCAGGTGGCCGACTTCCTCCTCCAGAACGGCGCAGACCTCATCCTGGGCAGCCACTCCCACGTGCCGCAGCCCATGATGGAGCGGACCGTCACCCTGGCCGACGGCAGCCAGAAGACCGGCTTCGTCTGCTATTCCCTGGGAAATTTCGTCTCCAACCAGAGCCCCTCCACGGTGAAGGTGAACTACACGGACACCACCGCCATCCTGAACCTGGAGCTCACCAAGGACTTCGCCACCGGCGAGACCACCGTCACCAACGCCGCCTATGTCCCCCTTCTGGTGCTGAACCGGGGCGCGGGCGCGGCCGATCAGTATGTCATCCTGGACGTACACAAGGGCATGACCGACTACGAGGCCGGAGACACCTCCCTCATCTCTGCCGCCGTGTATCAAAAGCTCGCCTATGCCTTGGAGGGCTGCCACGCCATCCTGGGCGAGACCTACGACATCGCCAACCAGACGACCTCCGCCGCCGCATAAGCCACAAGGTCCGCTGCATACGCAGCGGACCTTGTGGCGTCTTATCGTCTCAGTCGGCCCGTCGTCCCAGGGCCGCGAAATAGTGATAGTAGGGCATGAGCAGCTCATACCCGGCCAGGACGTCCTCCACCAGCGCCCGGCTGTACAGCAGGCCGTCGATCTGGCGAAAGCAGCCCAGATCAATGCCCTTGCGGTTATACCACTGGTCCAGGGGCGCGGGCGGGTCGCCCTTCGGGCGCTTGTACTCCTCCTCGTTCAGCACGAACCGTTCCTGGGCGGCGAAGGCCTTGGCCAGCTTCCGCATCGGCGCCGGGTCGCGGTCGATCTCCCCGCGAAACCGCGCCATGTAGGCCGGCTTCGCGTCAAAGATCCCCATGCCGTGGTTGTACCCCGACGGATGGATGCCGAACCAGAAGGCGGGCATCTGCGCCCAGTCCTCCCCTGCCATGCGCAGGGTGAACCAGAGGTGGCTTTTGTACGGGCCGCGCCCGTGGAGCCGCCGGGCGTCCCGGTAGATCCGGCTGATCTTCAGCACGATGGGCAGGTCCGGATGGGCCGCCGTAAAGCGCTCGTAGACCTCGGCCCCCAGCTCCCGCAGGGGCGTCTGGACGTGGTCCAGGTAGTCCTGCTTGTGGGCCTCGAACCAAGGCCTTTCATTGTTGAAGCGAATGCCCCAAAGAAACTCGTTGGTTTGCTCCGAAAATCCCTGAAACATGTCATCCCGTCCTTTCTCTTGGGTCGTTCTACAAAAATGCCGGGACCCGTTTGGGTCCCGGCATTCGAGTCGCGGGTGGGATCAGATCGCGCCGTTCAGCTCTGCTTCTCTGACCAGCTTTGCGGTGTCCAGAGCGATCATCAGCTCTTCGTTGGTGGGCACCAGCAGGATGGCGTGCGCAGAGTTGTCGGTGGAGATGATGCGCTCCTTGCCGCGCACATCGTTCTTCTTGGCGTCCATCTCCAGGCCCAGGAACTCCAGGCCCTCCATGATCTTCGCGCGCAGGGAGGGCGCGTTCTCGCCGACGCCAGCGGTGAAGACGACGGCGTCCACGCCGCCCATAGCGGCTGCGGAGGAGCCGATCCTCTTGGTGACCTTGTAGCAGAAGTTGTCGATGGCCAGCTGGGCGCGCTCGTTGCCCTCAGCGGCAGCGGCTTCCAGGTCACGGAAGTCGGAGGAGACGCCGGAGATGCCCAGAACGCCGGACTCCTTGTTCAGGACGTTCTCCACGCGCTTGCCGGAGTAGCCACGCTGGTCTGCGATGTACTCGGTGATGGCTGCGTCGATGGCGCCGGAACGGGTGCCCATGGGCAGGCCGTCCTGGGGGGTGAAGCCCATGGAGGTGTCCACGGACTGGCCGAACTTGACGGAGCAGGTGGAAGCGCCGTTGCCCAGGTGGCAGGTCACGATGCGCAGCTCCTCAATGGGACGGCCCAGCATCTCAGCGGCGCGCTGGGAGACGTACTGGTGAGAGGTGCCGTGGAAGCCGTAACGGCGCACCTTGTTCTCGGTGTACCAACGGTAGGGAACGGCGTAGATGAATGCCTTGGGGGGCATGGTCTGGTGGAAGGCGGTGTCGAAGACGGCGACCATGGGCTTGTCGGGCATGACGTCCTGGCAGGCCTCGATGCCGACCAGGTTGGCGGGGTTGTGCAGGGGGGCCAGGGGGATGCACTCCTTGATGCCCTTGAGGACCTTGCGGTCGATGATGACGGAGTGGGTGAACTCCTCGCCGCCGTGGACCACGCGGTGGCCGACTGCGTCGATCTCGTCCATGCTCTCGATGACGCCGTAATGGTTGTGTTGCAGGATATTCAGCACTTCCTGGATGGCGACCTCGTGATCGGGCAGGTCCACGTCAGCGTCGAAGACGTCCTTGCCGATGGGGGTGTGCTTCAGGTGGCCGTCGATGCCGATGCGCTCGCACAGGCCCTTTGCCAGGACTTCCTTGCTATCGGGATCCAGCAGCTGATACTTCAGGGAAGAACTGCCTGCGTTAATAACCAGAATTTTCATGGTATTCTTACTCTCCTTACAGTCGTTTCATGTTATGCTTGCTTGTATGACCCACGCGGGGTATTATACTCATATACCTCTATATACTATCCCATTCTCAGCAAAAGGACAACTGTTTTTTCCCCAAATTTCAAATTTTTTCTGACGGAGGGCTTTGTGTATGCGTACAATTGGGATCATTTCGGAATACAATCCCTTCCACAGCGGGCACCGATACCAGCTGGAGGCGCTGCGGAAGACCTTTGGGGACGACTGCGCCATCGTCTGCGCCATGAGCGGCAACTGGGTCCAGCGGGGTGACGCGGCGATCGCGGACAAGTGGAGCCGGACCCGCATGGCCCTGCGCGGCGGCGCGGACCTGGTGCTGGACCTGCCCACCCTCTGGGCGGCCGCCTCGGCGGAGCCCTTCGCCCGGGGCGGCGTCTCCCTGCTGGACGCCACCGGCGTGGTGGACACCCTCTGCTTCGGCAGCGAGGGCGGGCAGCTGGCGCCGTTGCAGGCCGCCGCAGAGGTCTTGGAGTCCCCCGCCTGGCAGGAGGCCCTGCGGGAGCATCTGGGCAAGGGCCTCTCCTTCCCTGCCGCGCGGCAAAAGGCTGCGGAGGATCTTCTGGGGGAGGCGGCCGCCTGCCTGCGCCACCCCAACAACAACCTGGGCGTGGAGTATCTGCGGGCCATGCGGCAGCTGGAGCGCCCCATGACACCCTACACCATCCCGCGCCTGGGCGCGGCCCACGACGACCGGCAGGCGGCGGACGGCGAACACGTGTCGGCCTCCTACCTGCGCGAACAGCTCCTGCACGGGGACGGCGCGTCCCTGTCCCCCTATCTGGCCCCGGAGGACGCGCTGGCCCTGCGGGCCGATCCCGCCGCCCTGGCCTTCTGCACGAAGGGGGTCCTGGCAAGGCTGCGGGCCATGGAGGAGGCCGCCTTCGACCTTCTCCCGGACAGCGGCGAGGGACTGGGGCGCAAGCTCTTCCAGGCGGTCCAGGCGGCGGACGACCTGGAGTCGGTCTACCGCCTCACCAAGAGCAAGCGCTACACCCACGCCCGCATCCGCCGCCTGGTCCTCTGGGCCTTCCTCGGCCTGACGGAGGCCGACCGCCCGGCCGCACCGCCCTACCTGCGGGTGCTGGGCTTCTCCCCGCGCGGACAGGGCCTGCTCAAGCAGATGAAGACCACTGCCCGCCTGCCGGTGCTCGTCAAGCCCGCGCACGCCGCCCGGCTCGCGCCGGAAGCCCGCCGGGTCTTCGCGTTGGAGGCCCGCTGCACCAGGATGTACGACCTGTGCAGGGCAGCCTTTGGGCAAAGCCCCGGAAAGAACGAGTACACCCAGCCTCCCGTGCGTCTGTGAACATCGGAAACCCCGCCGCCCTGCTTGCCAGGGTGGCGGGGTTCGTCTATCGTATGGGAGATCAGAACAGACCCGTGATCTTGCCGGTCTCGTCCACGTCGATCTTCTCTGCGGCGGGGACCTTGGGCAGGCCGGGCATGGTCATGATGTCGCCGGTCAGGGCCACGATAAAGCCGGCACCGGCGGAGATCTTGAGGTCACGGACGGTGACCGTGAAGCCCTCGGGCGCGCCCAGAAGGGCCGCGTTGTCCGAGAAGCTGTACTGGGTCTTTGCCATGCAGATGGGGTAGCCGCCAAAGCCCATGTCGGTCAGCTGCTTGGCCTGCTTCTTGGCATTGGCGGTCAGCTCGACCCGCGCGCCCCGGTAGATCTTGGTGACGATGGCCTCCAGCTTTTCCTCGATGGTGGCGTCCAGCTCATAGGACTGGCGGAAGTCGTTGGGCTGCTCGCACAGGCGAACGACCTCCTCCGCCAGCGCGACGCCGCCTTCGCCGCCCTTGGCCCACACCTCGGACAGGGCCACGTTGACGCCCAGCTCCCTGCACTTGGTCTCGATCAGCGCCAGCTCCGCCTCGGTGTCCAGGGGGAAGCGGTTGATGGCCACCACGCAGGGCAGGCGGAAGACCGTGGTGAGGTTCTCCACGTGGCGCAGCAGGTTGGGCAGACCCTTTTCCAGGGCCTCCAGGTTCTCCGTCCCCAGGTCGGCCTTGGCCACGCCGCCGTGATGCTTCAGGGCACGGACGGTCGCCACGACCACCACCGCGTCGGGCTTCAGCCCGGCCATGCGGCACTTGATGTCCAGGAACTTCTCCGCGCCCAGGTCCGCGCCGAAGCCTGCCTCCGTGACGGCGTAATCGCCCAGCTTGAGCGCCGCCCGGGTGGCCATGATGGAGTTGCAGCCGTGGGCGATGTTCGCGAAGGGACCGCCGTGGATGATGGCGGGGGTCCCCGCCAGGGTCTGGACCAGGTTTGGCTTCAGGGCGTCCTTCAGCAGGGCGGCCATGGCCCCGGCGGCCTTCAGATCGTTGGCGGTGACGGGCTTGTCCTCGTAGGTATAGGCCACGACCATGCGGCCCAGGCGCTCCTTCAGGTCGGTGATGGAGGTCGCCAGGCACAGCACCGCCATGACCTCAGAGGCCACCGTGATATCAAACCCGTCCTCGCGGGGCACGCCCTGCATCCGGCCCCCCAGGCCGTCCACCACGCTGCGCAGCTGGCGGTCGTTCATGTCCACGCAGCGCTTCCAGGTGATCTTCTTCACGTCAATGCCGAGCTGGTTGCCCTGCTGGATGTGGTTGTCCAGCATCGCGGCCAGCAGGTTGTTGGCCGCGCCGATGGCGTGGAAGTCGCCGGTGAAGTGGAGGTTGATGTCCTCCATGGGCACCACCTGGGCGTATCCGCCGCCGGCGGCCCCGCCCTTCACGCCGAAGACCGGGCCGAGGGAAGGCTCCCGCAGCGCCACCACGGAGTTCTTGCCGATCTTTCGCAGGCCGTCGGCCAGGCCGACGGTGGTGGTGGTCTTGCCCTCCCCTGCCGGGGTGGGGGTGATCGCGGTCACCAGGATGAGCTTGCCGTCGGGACGGTCCACCTCCCGGAGCATCCCGTAGTCGATCTTTGCCTTGTAGTTGCCGTACTGCTCCAGGTACTTCTCCTCCACGCCCGCCGTCTTGGCGATCTCGCGGATGTGCTTCATTTCGCAGGCCTGAGCAATTTCGATATCACTTTTCACGAAGTCCTCTCCTTTCCCTCTTTGGGACGTGCGGGGAGGACCGCCTATCGCCCGGCTCTCTACGCGCGACGGCGGCTTCCCCGGCTTCTGCTCTGTTTTCCGTTACACGTTGCTGCCGGTGGAGCGCAGGGTCACGTCATGGTAACCGCCCTCCACGATGCTGGTGGCGGAGACCAGGGTCATCCGCGCGTTCTTTTGCAGGTCGGGGATGCTGATGACGCCGCAGTTGCACATGGTGGACTTGACCTTGTAGAGGCTCTTCTGCACGTTGTCGTGCAGGGAACCGGCGTAGGCCACGTAGGAATCCACGCCTTCCTCGAAGGCCAGGTCGCTCTTGCCGCCCAGGTCATAGCGCTGCCAGTTGCGGGCGCGGTTAGAGCCCTCGCCCCAGTACTCCTTCACGTAGGCCCCGTTGACCATCAGCTTGTTGGTGGGGCTTTCGTCAAAGCGGGCGAAGTAGCGGCCCAGCATCAGGAAGTCCGCGCCCATGGCCAGGGCCAGGGTCATGTGGAAGTCAAAGACGATGCCGCCGTCGGAGCAGATGGGCACATAGACGCCGGTCTCCTTAAAATACTCGTCCCGGGCGGCCGCCACCTCGATCAGGGCGGAGGCCTGGCCGCGGCCAATGCCCTTGGTCTCGCGGGTGATGCAGATGGAGCCGCCGCCGATGCCGACCTTCACGAAGTCCGCGCCGCACTCTGCCAGGTAGCGGAAGCCCTCTCGGTCCACCACGTTGCCCGCGCCGATCTTCACGGTGTCGCCATAGCGCGCGCGGATGAAGTCGATGGTCTTCTTCTGCCAGACGGAGTAGCCCTCGGAGGAGTCGATGCACAGCACGTCGGCACCGGCCTCCACCAGCGCGGGCACCCGCTGCTCATAGTCCTTGGAGTTGATGCCGGCGCCCACCAGGTAGCGCTTGTCCGCGTCCTGGAGCGCCAGGGGGTGCTCCTTGTGCTCGGCATAGTCCTTGCGGAAGACGAAGTACATCAGGTGGTCGTCCTCGTCCACGATGGGCAGGGCGTTGAGCTTGTGCTCCCAGATGATGTCATTGGCTTCCTTCAGGGTGGTGCTGGCGGGGGCGGTGATGAGCTTTTCCCGGGGCGTCATGAACTCGCGCACCGGAATGTCGCCGGTCATACGGGTGATGCGGTAGTCGCGGCTGGTGACCAGGCCCAGGAGCTTGCCGGTGGGGGTGGCGTCCTCGGTGATGGCCACGGTGGAGAAGCCGTTCTTCTGCTTCAGGGACAGCACGTCGCCCAGGGTGGCGTCGGGGGTCAGGTTGGAGGCGCTGACCACGAAACCGGCCTTGCTGCTCTTGACGCGGCGGACCATGGCGGCCTCATCCTCAATGGACTGGGAGCCATAGATGAAGGACAGACCGCCCTCCTTTGCCAGGGCAACGGCCAGGGTGTCGTTGGAAACGGCCTGCATGATGGCGGAAACCATGGGGATATTCAGGCTGATGGGGCACGCCTCCTCCCCCTTGCGGTACTTGACCAGGGGCGTCTTCAGGGAGACGTTGTCCGGGATGCACTCCTCCGACGTGAAGCCGGGGACCAGCAGATACTCACTAAAGGTATGGGAGGGTTCAGGATAGTAAAAAGCCATGACAGGGCTGCGCTCCTTTCTTACTTAAAATATTCAACTGCGGAACGGAAGATCTTCATATCATACGAGCCGGGCACGTTGAGATACAGGCCCGCGCCGGTGCGCTCGGTGTGGCCCATCTTGCCGAAGACACGGCCGTCGGGAGAGGTGATGCCTTCCACGGCGCAGGCAGAGTTGTTGGGATTGAAGTGGATGTCGGCGGTGGGGGCTCCGGCCAGGTCCACGTACTGGGTGGCGATCTGCCCGTTGGCCGCCAGCTTCCGGATCAGCTCGTCGGAGGCCAGGAAGCGGCCCTCGCCGTGGGAGATGGGCACGGTGTAGACCTCGCCGGGCTTGGTGTTCATGAGCCAGGGGGACAGGTTGGACGCCACGCGGGTCCGGACCAGGCGGGACTGGTGGCGGCCGATGGTGTTGTAGGTCAGGGTCGGGCAGGTCTCGTCGGTGTCGATGATCTCGCCGTAGGGCACCAGACCCAGCTTGATGAGGGCCTGGAAGCCGTTGCAGACGCCCAGCATCAGGCCGTCGCGGTTTTTGAGCAGCTCGTGGACCTGATCCTTGATCTTACCGGCGCGGAAGAAGGAGGTGATGAACTTGGCGGAGCCGTCCGGCTCGTCGCCGCCGGAGAAGCCGCCGGGGATGAAGACGATCTGCGCCTCGCCCAGCTTCTTGGCCACGTAGTCCATGGAGGCCGCGATGTCGCCTGCTGTCTGGTTCTTGATGACCACGATCTCAGGCTCGGCCCCGGCCGCGCGCATGGCCTTGGCCGCGTCGTACTCGCAGTTGGTACCGGGGAAGACGGGGATCAGCACGCGGGGCTTGGCGGACTTGACGACCGGCTTCTTCCAGCTGTCGCAGGTGGTGGTGAAGGTCGGGATCTCGCCCGCGCCCTGGGAGATGTTGCAGGCGTAGATGGGCTCCAGCTTGCCCTCGTAGGCCCCCAGAAGCTCCTCCCGGGTGACGGTCTGCTCTCTCCAGGTCAGGCTGCCGTCGCCGGTGGTCACGCCCAGCGGCAGGCCCACGTTCTCCTTCTCGGTCAGCTCCAGCACGAAGGAGCCGTAGGCATAGGCGAACAGCTCGTCCATGGTGCAGCCCTCGTCAAATTGCAGGCCGATGCCGTTGCCCAGGGACATCTTGAGCACGGCCTCCGCCACGCCGCCGAAGCCGGGGGTGTAGGCGGCCTTGACCTTGCCCTTCTTCATGAGCTTGTTGACGGTCTTGAAGGTCTCCTTGAGGGAGTTTGCCGCAGGCAGGCCGTCGGGACCGTACTCGGGGCACAGCCACACGACAGGATGCCCGGCCTCCTTGAATTCGGGGGAGACGATGCTGCCGATCTTGTCGGTGGTCACGGCGAAGGAGACCAGGGTGGGCGGGACGTTGAGCTGCTCGAAGCTGCCGCTCATGGAGTCCTTGCCGCCGATGGCCGCGATCTCCAGCTCCTTCTGCGCGCGGAACGCGCCCAGCAGAGCCGCCAAAGGCTGGCCCCAGCGCGCAGGGTCCTTGCCCAGCTTCTGGAAATACTCCTGGAAGCTCAGATAGGTCTCCTTTAAGTTCGCGCCGGTCGCCACCAGCTTGGCCACGGACTCGATGACCGCCAGGTAGGCCCCGTGGTAGGGGCTCTTCTCGGTGATATAGGGGTTGTAGCCCCAGGCCATCAGGGAGCAGGTGTCGGTGTCCTTCTTCTCGATGGAGATCTTGTTGACCATCGCCTGGGTGGGGGTCAGCTGATACTTGCCGCCGAAGGGCATCAGGACGGTGCCGCTGCCGATGGTGGAGTCGAACCGCTCGGACAGGCCGCGCTTGGAGCAGACGTTCAGGTCCTGCGCCAGGTCCAGGTAGCCCTGGCGGAAGTCGCTGACCTGCTCCTTGAGGATGGACTCGGGGCGGGCGGTGACGGCGTTGATGTGCTTTTCCACGCCGTTGGTGTCCAGGAAGGCGCGGGAGATGTCCACGATGTTCTTGCCGTTCCAGTGCATGGTCAGGCGGCCCTTGTCGGTGACCTTGGCCACCACGGTGGACTCCAGGTTCTCGGCGGCGGCCAGCTCCATGAAGCGTGCAGCGTCCTGGGCCTCGACCACCACGGCCATTCTCTCCTGGGATTCGCTGATGGCCAGCTCGGTGCCGTCCAGGCCCTCGTACTTCTTGGGCACGGTGTTCAGGTCGATCTCCAGGCCCTCGGCCAGCTCGCCGATGGCCACGGAGACGCCGCCCGCGCCGAAGTCGTTGCAGCGCTTGATGAGGCGGGAGGCCTCGGGATCGCGGAAGAGGCGCTGGAGCTTGCGCTCCTCGGGGGCGTTGCCCTTCTGGACCTCGGCCCCGCAGGACTCCAGGGACTCCATGGTGTGGGACTTGGAGGAGCCGGTCGCGCCGCCGCAGCCGTCGCGGCCGGTGCGGCCGCCCAGCAGGATGACCACGTCGCCGGGGGCGGGACGCTCACGGCGGACATTTTCCGCAGGAGCGGCGGCGATGACCGCGCCGATCTCCATGCGCTTGGCCGCGTAGCCGGGGTGGTAGAGCTCGTCCACCTGCCCGGTCGCCAGGCCGATCTGGTTGCCGTAGGAGCTGTAACCGGCGGCAGCCTTGGTGACGATGGTGCGCTGGGGCAGCTTACCCTCCATGGTCTCGTCGATGGGGGTCAGGGGGTCGGCCGCGCCGGTGACGCGCATGGCGGAGTAGACATAGGACCGGCCGGAGAGGGGGTCGCGGATGGCGCCGCCCACGCAGGTGGCCGCGCCGCCGAAGGGCTCGATCTCGGTGGGGTGGTTGTGGGTCTCGTTCTTGAAGAGCAGCAGCCAGTCCTCCTTGCCGTCGTCGGTGTCCACCTTGATCTTCACGGTGCAGGCGTTGATCTCCTCGGACTCGTCCAGCTTGGGCATCTTGCCCTGCTTCTTCAGGTATTTGGTCACGATGGTGCCGATGTCCATCAGGTTGATGGGCTTGGTTCGGTTGAGCCGCTTGCGGATGCTCAGATACTCCTCATAGGTCTGCTGGAGGATGGGGCTTTGGAACTCCACGCCGTCGATGGTGGTCAGGAAGGTGGTGTGGCGGCAGTGGTCGGACCAATAGGTGTCGATGACCTTCAGCTCGGTCATGGTGGGGTCGCGCTCCTCGGTGCGGAAGTAGTCCCGGCAGAAGCGCAGGTCGTCCAGGTCCATGGCCAGGCCGAAGTCGGCCACCATCTTCTCCATGGCCGCCTCGTCCATGTCCCGGAAGCCCGCCAGGGTGGCCACGGAGTCGGGGATCTCGTAGCTCGTCACCAGGGTCTCGAAGGGCTCCAGGGAGGCCTCGCGGGACTCCACGGGGTTGATGAGGTACTTCTTGATGGCCGCCACATCCTCGGCGGTCAGGTTGCCCATGAGCTGATAGACCCGGGCGGAGCGGACCAGAGGACGCTCCCCCTGGGACAGAATCTGGATGCACTGGGCGGCGGAGTCGGCCCGCTGGTCGAACTGACCGGGCAGATACTCCACGGCGAAGACCGTGCCGCCCGCAGGCAGGGCGTCGGTGACCAGGTCCAGCTGAGGCTCGGACAGGATGGTCTTCACGCTGTACTCAAACAGCTCCGGCGTGATGTTTTCCACGTCATACCGGTTGAACAGCCGCAGGCCTTCCAGAGACTCGATCCGGAGCAGGGTGCGGATATCGCCCAGCAGGGCGTCCGCTTCCGCGGTCAGCCCGGGGCGTTTTTCTACATATACCCGATAAACCATTGCAATCTCCCTCTTTACTTCAGCGCTTTCTTTGCTTGCAGAGCCCGTGCGCCGATGTCTCTGCGGCAGTAAGCGTTCTCAAATTTCACGTTGGCGGCCTGGGCGTAGGCCTTCTCGATGGCCTCCTCCAGGGTGTCGCCCAGGGCGGTCACGCCCAGGACACGGCCGCCGGAGGTCTTCAGCACGCCGTCGTCCAGCTTGGCCCCGGCCACAAAGACCTCCGCGTCCAGATCGGCGGGGATGGTGATGGGATACCCGCTCTCGTACTTCTTGGGATAGCCGTCGGAAGCCAGCACCACGCAGCAGGCGCTCTTGTCGCTGAACTTCACCTGGGTCTCGGCCAGCTTCCCCTGGGCGGTCGCCTCCATCACGGTGAGCAGGTCGCTCTCCAGCAGGGGCAGGACCACCTGGGTCTCGGGGTCGCCGAAGCGGCAGTTGTACTCGATGACCTTGGGGCCCTTCTCGGTGAGCATGAGGCCGAAATACAGGCAGCCCTTGAAGGGACGGCCCTCGGCGTTCATCGCCCGCATGGTGGGCAGGAAGATGGTCTCCATGCACTGCTTGGCCAGGTCCTCGGTGTAATAGGGGTTGGGCGCGATGGTGCCCATGCCGCCGGTGTTGGGGCCGGTGTCGCCGTCGCCGATGCGCTTGTGGTCCATGGAGGAGACCATGGGGATGACCACGTTGCCGTCGGTGAAGGACAGGACGGAGACCTCAGGCCCGGTGAGGAACTCCTCGATGACGATGTGGCTGCCGCTGTCGCCAAAGATGCGGTCCTCCATGCAGGACTTCACGGCGGCCACTGCCTCCTCCCGGGTCATGGCCACGGTGACGCCCTTGCCCAGCGCCAGGCCGTCGGCCTTGACCACGGTGGGGATGGGGGCGGTCTCCAGATAGCGCAGCGCCTCGGCCATGTCGTCAAAGACGCGGTACTCGGCGGTGGGGATGTTGTACTTCTTCATCAGGTCCTTGGAGAAGACCTTGCTGCCCTCCAGGATCGCGGCCGCCTTGTTGGGGCCGAAGCAGGGAATGCCTGCGGCCTCCAGCACGTCCACGGCCCCCAGCACCAGGGGGTCGTCGGGGGCCACCACCGCGAAGTCGATGGCGTTCTCCTTGGCAAAGCTGGCCATGGCCTCCAGGTCCTTGGCGCCAATGCCGGTGCAGACGGCGTCGGCGGCGATGCCGCCGTTGCCGGGCGCTGCGAAGATCTCGGTGACCCGAGGGCTCTTTTTCAGGGTTTTGATGATGGCGTGTTCACGGCCGCCGCCACCCACGACAAGAATTTTCATTGTTTTCCTCCCATTTCATTTCCACGAAGCTCAGTGATGGAACAGGCGCATCCCGGTGAAGGCCATGACCATGTTGTAGCGGTTGGCCGTCTCGATGACGTTGTCGTCACGGATGGAGCCGCCCGGCTCCACGATGTAGGCCACGCCGGACTTTCTGGCCCGCTCCACGTTGTCGCCAAAGGGGAAGAAGGCATCGCTGCCCACGGTGACGCCGGACTGGGTGGCGATCCAGGCCTTCTTCTCCTCCACGGTCAGCGGCTCGGGCTTGACCTTGAAGGTGTTCTGCCAGACACCCTCCCGCAGGACGTCCTCGTACTCATCGGAGAGGTAGACGTCGATGGCGTTGTCCCGGTCGGGGCGGCGGATGTCGTCCAGGAATTGCAGGCCCAGGGCCTTGGGGTGCTGGCGCAGGTACCAGTTGTCCGCCTTGCTGCCCGCCAGGCGGGTGCAGTGGATGCGGCTCTGCTGCCCGGCGCCCACGCCGATGGCCTGGCCGTCCTTCACATAGCAGACGGAGTTGGACTGGGTGTACTTGAGGGTGATGAGGGCCACGAGCATGTCGATCTTGGCGCTGTCGGGCAGCTCCTTGTTCTCGGTGACCAAGTTGGTCAGCAGGCTCTCGTCGATCTTGAAGTTGTTGCGGCCCTGCTCGAAGGTGATGCCGAAGACATCCTTGTGCTCCTGCACGGCGGGGACGTAGCTGGGGTCGATCTTGACGATGTTGTAGTTGCCCTTCTTCTTGGTCCGGAGGATCTCCAGCGCCTCGGGGGTGAAGTCGGGGGCGATGATGCCGTCGGAGACCTCGGGCTTCAGATAGGCGGCGGTGGCCGCGTCGCAGGTGTCGCTGAGGGCGGCCCAGTCGCCGTAGGAGCACAGGCGGTCAGCGCCCCGGGCGCGGATGTAGGCGCAGGCGATGGGAGAGAGGGCCGCGTCGTCGTCCACGAAGTAGATGGCCTTGTCGGTCTCGCTCAGGGGCAGGCCGACGGCCGCACCGGCGGGAGAGACGTGCTTAAAGGAAGCAGCAGCGGGCAGGCCGGTGGCCTCCTTGAGCTCCTTCACCAGCTGCCAGGAGTTGAAGGCGTCCAGCAGGTTGATGTAGCCGGGCTTGCCCCCCAGGATCTCGATGGGCAGGTCTCTGCCGTCGCTGACGGAGATGCTGGCGGGCTTCTGGTTGGGGTTACAGCCGTATTTCAGTTCCAGTTCTTTCATTCCTCGATCCCCCCATTATTGGTGTTTGTTGATGATGGTCTCTTCATACGCCCCGGTCGCCAGATCGGTGAAGCGCACGTAGAGGGAAATTTTGTTGGCCTCATGGAGGCTGTTCCACACCCGGTCGGTAAACTCCGCCATGGTGCCGGTGATGGCCACCCGCTCAGGCTCCCCCTGGAAGGTGGGGATGGGGTCGCCGTCGGTCACGTAGGTGTGGAGGAAGTGTCCCACCCCGGCCAGGCCAGGATACTCATAGGTGTACCGGGCGCAGGCGGAGCCTTCCGCGTCGGCACTCTTCAGGATGGACATCTTATAGCTGCCGTCCGGCGCGAGCAGGCCGGAGATGCGGGGGGTCCAGTTGGGCCCGTCCGGCTCAAACGCCCGGGTGCGCAGGGCCTGCTCAAAGGGAAGGCCGCGCTCGATGAAGTCCCGGATGGTGTCGGTCTGGTCGCCGTTGGTGACGATCAGGCCCCGGCCCACCTGACGGACGGGATGGTAGATGATCAGGCTGGGGTCAGCCAGCTTGGCGGGGTCATAGGCCTCGGTGCGGATGCCGTCCGGCTCCTTGAGGAAGACCCGGTTGCGGCTGTTCTCGCTGCGGCCCATGATGAAGTAGGCCACCACGGACTTGGCCCCGTCCGCAGTCTTGCCGAGCACGATGCCCCGGCCAGGGTATGGATTCCCGGCCAGCAGGGTGGCCAGGTCAAGCGATTCGTAGATATTCATGGTTCCTTCCCTTTCCCAATTTCTTCGGATATCATCTGGGTCGCCCGGGGCAGGAGCTTCCACTCGGCCTGCTCCATGACCCGTCTTTGCAGGACCTCGGGGGTGTCGCCGGGCTGCACCTCGACGGCCCTTTGCAGAAGGATCTCGCCGCCGTCGGGCACTTCATTGACGAAGTGGACGGTCGCGCCGGTGACCTTCACCCCATAGGCCAGGGCGGCCTCGTGGACCTTCAGGCCGTAGAACCCCTGCCCGCAGAAGGAGGGGATCAGCGAGGGGTGGACGTTCAGGATCCGGCGGGGCCACTGCTTGGTGAAGCGCTCGCTGAGGATGCTCATGAACCCGGCCAGGACGATGAGCTCCACGCCGTGGTCGGCCAGCGCCTGGGAGATGGCGGCCTCGAAGGCCTCCTGGCTGCCCAGCTCCTTCCGGCTGCAAACCACGGCGGGCACGCCCGCGTTCCTGGCCCGGGTGAGGGCGTAGGCCTTGGCGTTGCTGGCGATCACCAGCACGACCTCCCCGGCGGTGAGGACGCCCTCGTTCTGGGCGTCCAGCATGGCCTGGAGGTTGGTCCCGCCGCCGGAGACCATCACCGCGATCTTCGTTTTTACCATAGGATGACGCCCTCGTCACCGGCAACGATCTCGCCCAGGCGGACGGGCTTCTCGCCCACGGCCTCCAGGGCGGCCATGGCCTTGTCGGCCTCTTCCCTGCCCACGACGACGGTCATGCCAACGCCCATGTTGAAGGTGTTGAACATCTCGCGGCGGGGGATCTTCCCCTTCTCCTCGATCAGGCGGAAGATGGGCAGCACGGGCACGTCCGCCTCCTTGATCTTGGCGGTCATGCCCTTGGGCAAGCTGCGGGGGATGTTCTCATAGAAGCCGCCGCCGGTGATGTGGGAGACGGACTTGATGGACACGGACTCCATGAGGGCCAGGATGGTCTTGACATAGATGCGGGTGGGGGTCAGCAGGGTCTCGCCCAGGGACGCGCCGCCCAGCTCTGCCACAGGGGCCTTCAGGTCGCTGTGCTCCACATCCAGGACCTTACGGACCAGGGAGAAGCCGTTGGAGTGTACGCCGGAGGAGGGCAGGCCGATCACCACGTCCCCCTCCCGGATGGTGGTCTTGTCAAAGATCTTCTCCTTGTCCACCACGCCCACGGAAAAGCCGGCCAGGTCGTACTCGTCGATGGGATAGAAGCCGGGCATTTCCGCCGTCTCGCCGCCGATGAGCGCCGCGCCGGACTGGACGCAGCCCTCGGCCACGCCGGAGACGATCCCGGCGATCTTTTCAGGCACGTTCTTTCCACAGGCGATGTAGTCCAGGAAGAACAGGGGCTTTGCGCCGCAGCAAACGATGTCGTTGACGCACATGGCCACACAGTCAATGCCCACGGTGTCGTGCTTGTCCATGAGGAAGGCCAGCTTCAGCTTGGTGCCCACGCCGTCGGTGCCGCTGACCAGCACGGGGCGGGTGATGCCGGTGAGATCCAGCTCGAAGAGGCCGCCGAAGCCACCGATGTCGGACAGGGCGCCCGCGGTCATGGTCTTGGCAATGTGGGCCTTCATGAGTTCTACCGCCTTATACCCGGCGGTAATGTCCACGCCTGCTGCGGCGTAGCTATCAGATTTAGACTGCTGCATAAGGAACCTCCATTTCGTATCCTTCATTGATCCTTGGGCAGCGCCCCGCGCGGGCGGCGCTGCCCCTGCGTTCGTTTCCTAGAATTTGCCGCCGGGGCGGCAAAGGGTCTTCTCAGATCTTGCCAGTCCAGCAATAGGTACATAGCTGGCACTCCGGCAGGCCGATGGCCTCCACCAGGCCGTCCAGGGTCTGGAAGTCCAGCGAGGTGAAGTGCATGGTCTCGCAGATGTGCTGGCGGAGCTTCTTGCCGCGCTCGGTGCGGCCGTCGGAATACTCCTCCACATGGTTCATGCCCTCTTCCCCCTCCAGCTCGTAGATGGTGCGGCGCGCCAGCAGCTCCATTGCGGACTTGCTGCTGGAGAAGTTCAGATACCGGCAGCCGAACATGATGGGGGGGCAGGCGGAGCGGATGTGGACCTCCTTGGCCCCGTTCTCGTAGAGGAACTCCACGGTCTCCCGGAGCTGGGTGCCGCGCACGATGGAGTCGTCCACCAGCAGGAGCTTCTTGTCCTGGATCAGCTCCGGCACGGGGACCTGCTTCATCTTGGCCACCATGTTTCGCTCGCGCTGGGTGGTGGGCATGAAGCTGCGCGGCCAGGTGGGGGTGTACTTGATGAAGGGACGGCCAAAGGGGGCGTCGCTCACGTTGGCGTAGCCGATGGCGTGGGGGGTGCCGGAGTCAGGCACGCCGCTGACCATGTCGATGTCCTGGGCCACGCCGTTCTCCTTGTCGGTGCGGGCCAGGATCTCGCCGTTGCGGTAGCGCATGGTCTCCACGTTGATGCCCTCGTAGCTGGAGTTGGGATAGCCGTAGTAGGTCCACAGGAAGGCGCAGACCTTTCGCTCGTCTCTGGGCGGGATCAGGGTGTGCCAGCCCTCCGCCGTGATCTCCACCACCTCGGCGGGGCCAAGCTCATAGGCGTCGTGATAGCCCAGCTTGTGGTAGGCGAAGGTCTCGAAGGAGACGCAGCAGCCGTCCTCGTCCTGCCCGATGTGGATGGGCAGGCGGCCGTGCCAGTCACGCCCGGCAATGAGCTTGTCCGGGGTCATGATGAGGACGGACACCGTCCCCTCCACCATGTCCTGGGCATAGCGGATGCCCTTGGCGATGGTGGACTGCTGGCTGATGAGCGCGGCCACCAGCTCGTTGGAGTTCACCCGGCCGCCGCTCATCGCCTCGAAGTGGCCGTCCTCGGTGTTCAGCAGCTGCTGGATGAGCTCCTCCTCGTTGCGGATGTGGCCCACCACGCAGATGGCATAGGTCCCGTGGACCGACCGCACCAGCAGGGGCTGGGGGTCCGTGTCACTGATGCTGCCGATGCAGAGGCAGCCCTTCATCTCCCCCACCGTCCTGTCGAACTTGGTGCGGAAGGGAGCGTTTTCAATGTTGTGGATCTCCCGCTGGAAGCCGTTCTCCGGTTCCCACGCGGCCATGCCGCCGCGCCTGGTGCCCAGATGGGAGTGATAGTCTGTTCCGAAAAACACATCGATCACGACGTCACGGTTCGAGATCGCGCCAAAAAATCCACCCATAGTCTATATCCTCCGTTCGTAAGAAAGCGTGCGTTTCGTTCAGTGGAACTTTGCTTCGATGGCAGCGTTCTTCTCCAGGACCTTCTGGGACTCCGCCGCGCGGGCCTGACGAAGCTTTTCGCTGAGGGCCGCGTCGGAGACCGCCAGGATCTGGATGGCCAGCAGAGCCGCGTTGGCCGCACCATCGATGGCCACTGTGGCCACGGGGATGCCGGTGGGCATCTGCACGGTGGACAGCAGGGCGTCCAGGCCGTCCAGGGTGGAAGACTTCACGGGGATGCCGATGACCGGCAGGGTCGTGTTGGCCGCCAGGGCACCGGCCAGGTGGGCTGCCTTGCCCGCCGCGGCGATGATGGCGCCAAAGCCCTTTTCCTGGGCGGTGCGGGAGAACTCGCTGGCCTGCACGGGGGTCCGGTGGGCGGAGTAGACGTGGACCTCATAGGGGACTTCGTACTCCTTGAGCTTGTCGATGGCCTTTTCCACGACGGGCAGGTCGCTGTCGCTGCCCATGATGATACCTACTTTTTTCATAAAAAACATCCTCTCTTCGCTTGGTCGCTTTTCTGGTCCTCTCTTCGTAAAAAACAAAAATCGGCAGCCCAATTCCCTCCTTGTGAAAATTGAACTGCCCAGACGGTCGGCCAAAATATCCTTTTTGCTCCCTGTGGTCCGCCCACTTCCGTCAGTCACAAAAAGTTCCTAATTGTATTGGTATTTACCGATGCGGCGGCGGATAGGCCGTTTCATCGAATGGTGCGGTCCATTCCGCACGAACAAACCGCAACGCAGTTTACGCCGGAAATATTATACTATAGTATCCCCTTTTTCGCAAGACAAAGAATGTACAGGTTTGCTCTCTTTCTGAAATTTCCTCTGTATATTCTTGACGGAGGAAAAAGGCCGCAGGACGGATGACCCGTCCTGCGGAAAAATCAGCGTTATTTTTCTGCCTTTTCTGCCTTGGTCGCAAAGAACTCCCGGGTCTCCTTGACCACGATGCCGGACAGGAATGCCACGGCGATCAGGTTGGGGATGGCCATGAGGCCGTTGAGCGTGTCGGAGATGTCCCAGATCACGCCCAGGTCCACCGTCGCGCCCAGCACGGTGCAGATGACGTAGACGAGGTAGTAGGGCTTGATGGCCTTGGCGCCGAAGACGAACTCACAGCAGCGGGAGCCGTACAGCGCCCAGCCCAGGATGGTGGAGAAGGCAAACAGCGCCAGGCCAATGGCGATGATGAGCGCGCCGCCCTTCTGGCCGAAGACGGAGCCCAGGGAGGCCGCCATCAGAGAGGTGTCGCCCATCTTGCCGTAGTGCAGGTCCAGGCCGGAGCCATAGGAGGCACACAGCAGGGTCAGGCCGGTCAGGGTGCAGATGACGATGGTATCCAGGAAGACCTCGAAGATGCCATAGACAGCCTGCTTGACGGGGACGGTCTCGGAAGTGGTGGCGTGGGCCATAGGCGCGGTACCCAGACCGGCCTCGTTGGAGAAGATGCCGCGCTTCATGCCCCAGGACAGGACCACGAGCATGGAGCCAGCCGCGCCGCCGGTGATGCCCTCGGGGGAGAAGGCGCCCACAAAGATGTCGTGGAAGACGGCGGGCAGGATGGGGATATTCGCCACCACGACCACCAGGCAGGCCACGATGTAGATGACTGCCATGCCGGGGACCAGCTTCTCGGTGACGGAGCCCAGACGCTTCACGCCGCCGAACAGGACGAAGGCGGCCAGGATCGCCAGGATCAGGCCCAGCACCAGGTTGACGACAGACAGGCCGCCGAACGAAGGCGAGAAGGCCAGGATCACGGTGTCGATGGAGGTCACGATATTGCCGGACTGGATGGCGTTGCCGGTGCCCAGCGCGGCCAGGGCCGCGAAGATGGAGAAGGCGATGCCCAGCCACTTCCAGTTCTTGCCCATACCGTTCTTGATGTAATACATGGGGCCGCCGACCCAGTCGCCCAGGACGTTTCGCTCACGGAACTTCACGGCCAGCACGACCTCGGAATACTTGGTCGCCATGCCGATCAGCGCGGTGGCCCACAGCCAGAACAGCGCGCCGGGCCCACCCAGGGTGACGGCAGCGGTGATGCCCGCGATGTTGCCGGTGCCGACGGTACCGGCCAGCGCGGTGGAAACCGCCTGGAAGGGGGTCATTTCGCCCTCGCCGGCTTCGTGCTTGGTGAAGATCTTGCCCAAAGTGTTCTTCATCGCAAAGCCGAACTTGCGGAATTGCAGGCCCTTCATCCGAACCGTCATCAGGATGCCCACACCGATCAGCAGGATCATCATGGGAGGACCCCAGACGACGCTGTTGATCGCGCTGTTGATGCGTACGATCATTTCCATAATTCTCTCCTCTTTTCCCGTGTTTTTCGGGCAAGAGCGCGGTCGTGTCCTCCTGTGGCGCACACGCCGTTCTCCTGCCTCATCCCGAAAAACATCGTTTTCCGCCCTATTATACAAGAGAAAAACTTTCTTCTGCAATCAACAAATCCGCAGGTTTTCAAGTTCAAATTGACAATCCATCTGTGCAAATTTTATCAATGTACATTCTTTTCGTGAAAATAACATAAAATCCCCGTGGAAACGAGGCTTCCACGGGGATTTTGCAGTATTTTTTATTTCAAAATGCAGTCTTTATGATAACCGGGTTTTGTAATTTATTTCACCGAGGCGAAGTGACGCTTGGTCTCCTTCACCACC
Source organism: uncultured Eubacteriales bacterium (assembly GCA_934572535.1). GTDB lineage: Bacteria > Bacillota > Clostridia > Oscillospirales > Oscillospiraceae > Evtepia. Next base: position 4,134 of record CAKTLJ010000011.1, on the reverse strand, counting down.
ACGCCGGACAGACCGACCAGGGCGATCAGGTTCGGGATCGCCATCAGGCCGTTGAGGGTATCCGCAATGGCCCAGGCCAGGTCCAGCTCCATGGTCGCACCCACCACGATGACGATGATGAAGATGATCTGATAGGGTCGGATGGCCTTGGGGCCCAGCAGGAACTCGCAGCAGCGGGTGCCGTACAGCGCCCAGGACAGGACGGTGGAGAAGGCGAAGAGGGCCAGGCCGACGGCGATGATGAGCGCGCCGCCCTTGGAGCCGAAGACCGTACCCAGGGCCGCCGCGTTCAGGGAGGTGTCGCCCAGGTGGCCGTAGTTCAGGTCCAGACCGCCGCCATACGCGCCGCACAGCAGGGCCAGACCAGTCAGGGTACAGATGATGATGGTGTCCATGAAGACCTCGAAGATGCCATACAGGCCCTGCTTGACGGGGTCGGTCTCGGAGGTCGCCGCGTGGGCCATGGGGGCCGAGCCCAGGCCGGCCTCGTTGGAGAAGACGCCGCGCTTGACGCCCCAGGTGATGACTATCATCATGGAGCCGACCGCGCCGCCGCTCACGCCCTTGGGGGAGAAGGCGCCCACGAAGATGTCGTGGAACACGGCGGGCAGGACGCCGGCATTCATTACGACGACCACCAGGCAGGCCAGGATGTAGATGACCGCCATGAAGGGGACCAGCTTTTCACAGACAGCGCCCAGACGCTTGATGCCGCCAAAGAGGACGAAGGCGGTCAGCGCGGCCAGGATGATGCCCAGGACCAGGTTCACGGTCTTCTGGGCGCCGAAGTCGGGGTCAAAGGCCAGGATCACGGTGTTCATGGAGCTGGTGATGTTGCCAACCTGGACCGCGTTGCCGATGCCGAAGGCGGCCAGGGCCGCGAAGATGCAGAAGATGGCGCTCAGCCACTTCCAGTTCTTGCCCATACCCTTTTCGATGTAATACATGGGGCCGCCGACCCAGTCGCCAAACTCGTTGCGCTCACGGAACTTCACGGCCAGCAGCACCTCGGAGTACTTGGTACACATGCCGATCAGCGCGGTGATCCACAGCCAGAAGATGGAGCCGGGGCCGCCCAGGGTCACGGCGGCGGTGATGCCGGCGATGTTGCCGGTGCCGACGGTACCGGCCAGGGCGGTGGACATGGCCTGGAAGGGTGTGACCTCGCCCTCACCTGCGTCACTCTTCTTGAGGACCTTGCCCAGCGTGTTTTTCATTGCATAGCCAAACTTGCGGAACTGCACGCCCGTCGTGCGGATGGTCAGCAGAATGCCCGCGCCGACCAGCAGGATGAGCATGGGGGGACCCCAAACGAAGCTGTTGATCGCGGAGTTGATGGTTGCAATCATTGCCATGAATATCTCTCCTTTTTTCTCAAAATTCTCTCAAGCGAACCCCCGGACAGCGCCGCGTCCCGAAGCGCCGCAAGACGGCGAGACATCCTTTTTCGCCCTCTTTTTCTAATAAAAGGAAGTCATTCCCGAAACGGCCCCCGGCGGGAGTCTCTCTGTCTGTTATCTTAATCCCTTCTGGAAAAAAATTCAAGACAAAAGCTGTATCTTTTTAGGTTTTTTGGAAAAGTCAGGAACTTTTGTTTCCCCCTCCAAATCTTCTTTATTTTTTGCGAAAAACTTCGTGAGAATCATAGAGCACCCTCCCCCATTCGCGCGGTTTCGGGCGCGAAAATGGAGCGCCGCGACGAACGCGGCGCTCCATGCTTCGATCGATATCACGAGGTCCTTGCCAAAGGAAGCGGCAGTTTTCCCGCTCAGACGGACAGGGCCTGCTTGAGGACGAGGGCCTCGCGCACCTTTTCCGCAATGCCCTCGGCGGTGATGCCATAGGCCTCCAGGACCTTCTGCGCCGCGCCGGAACGGCCAAACACGTCCTCTACGCCGTGCCGGACCACGGGGACGGGACAGGCGGCAGACAGGTACTCGGACACGGCGCTGCCCAGGCCGCCCACGATGTTGCCCTCCTCGCTGGTCACGATGCAGCCGGTCTCCCGCGCTGCGGCCAGCAGGATCTCCTGGTCCAGGGGCTTGATGGTGTGCATGTCGATGACCCGGACGGAGACCCCTTCCTCCTCCAGCAGCTCGGCGGCCTTCAGGGCCATCTGGACGTTCATGCCCACGGCCACCACGGTGACGTCGGCGCCGTCGCGGACCAGAACGCCCTTGCCGATCTGGAACCGGTAGCCCTCCAGGGCGTCGGTCACCGTCTCCACGGCCAGGCGGCCCAGGCGCATGTAGGCGGGGCCGTCGTAGGCCAGCAGGGCCTTCACGGCCTCCCGCATCTCGTTGCCGTCGCAGGGGCACAGGACGGTCATGTTGGGGATGGTACGCATGATCGCCAGGTCCTCGATGCACTGGTGGGTCGCGCCGTCCTCGCCCACGGACAGGCCGCCGTGGGAGCCGATGACCTTCACGTTCAGACCGGGGTATGCCACGCTGTTGCGCACCTGCTCCCAGGCGCGCCCGGCGGAGAACATGGCGAAGGAGTTCACGAAGGGCTTTTTGCCGCAGGTTGCCAGACCGGCGGCCACGCCGACCATGTTGGCCTCGGCGATGCCCATGTTGAAGAAGCGGTCGGGGTGGGCCTTGCCAAAGTCCTTGGTCATGGTGGAGCCGGACAGGTCGGCGTCCAGGACCACCAGATCAGGCTCCTGGTCGGCCAGCTCCACCAGTGCCTTGCCGTAAGCGGCGCGGGTTGCGATCTTCTCTGCCATCTTACTTGCCCTCCTTCTCTGCCAGGGCGGCTGCCAGCTCGCCACGGGCCTTCTCATACTGCTCTGCGTTGGGCGCCTTACCGTGCCAGCCGGCCTCGTTCTCCATGAAGGAGACGCCCTTGCCCTTGACGGTCTTGGCCAGGATCACGGTGGGCGCGCCGATGTGGGCCTTGGCCTGGGCAAAGGCGTCGGACAGGGCGGTCAGGTCGTGGCCGTCGGCCCGGATCACGTGCCAGCCAAAGGCCTCCAGCTTCTTGTCCAGAGGCTCGCTGGGCATCACGTCGGCGGTCTTGCCGTCGATCTGCAAGCCGTTCACGTCGATCACCGCGCAGAGGTTGTCCAGGCCGTACTTGGCGGCGCTCATAAAGGCCTCCCAGACCTGGCCCTCTTCGATCTCGCCGTCGCCCAGGACGGCGTAGACGCGGTAATTCTTTCCGTCCATCTTCCCGGCCAGCGCCATCCCCACGGCGGCGGAGATGCCCTGCCCCAGGGAGCCGGTGGACATATCGACGCCCTTGACATGGTGCATCTCAGCGTGGCCGGACATGTGCCCGTCGATGCTGCGGAAGCGCTTCAGCTCCTCCTCGGGAAAGAAGCCGCGCTGGGCCAGAATGGGATAGAGCGCGGGGGTGCAGTGCCCCTTGGACAGGACGAAACGATCCCGGTCGGGATCTGCGGGGTCCCGGGGATCCACGTTCATCACGTCAAAGTACAGGACGGTCAGGACGTCCATGGCAGAGAACGAGCCGCCCAGGTGACCGGACGCACAGGTATATACCATGTCCAACCCCAGAAGCCGCCCCTTTGCCGCGGCGACCTCCAGCGTGTGCATATCTGTTTTCATATCGTTGCCTCCTCATATCGGACCGCGAATGTGCATAGTCGTTTATAGTTTACCATGGAAATTTTCTTAGGTCAATTCTCTTTCTCGCCTTGCTTTTCCCTTTTGAATCCGATATAATGGGGGCTGGTCCCAGATCCGGGTGTAGCGAAGGTGGTATCGCGCTTGATTTGGGAGAATACGACCAGCCGGATAAATAAACTGAATAACCGGGTGTAGCGCAGTTGGTAGCGCGCCTGCTTTGGGAGCAGGATGCCGCAGGTTCGAATCCTGTCACTCGGACCACCTTTCCCCGAAAAACCGCCTTTTTAGGCGGTTTTTCTGCGTTATAAGTTCAATTTTTGAAGTATACTTGGCCGCATCCCAATTGTGGTCAGAGAGGTAAAATAGCGGCTGCGATCCCAGCGTAAAAACAATGTAAACTCAAATGCGCTCTTGCACATATTCAGCTTGCACATATTCAGATTGAAAAAGCGGTTGAAATCGGATATAATTTGTCTGCAGACTCAATGTCTGTAAAGAGCGTGTGGCAAGATTTTGTACTTGTGTTTCGCAAGTGTTGACT
>CAKTLJ010000010.1 GCA_934572535.1 uncultured Eubacteriales bacterium | reverse complement strand
CGAGACCTGGACCGGCCTGAACAAGGCCCCGGATTGGACTCGCTACGAGACCTGATCCCCCGCAGCTCTCCCCCACCTTACGCATTGCGCAGCAGACCGCCTACCAATTCGGTAGGCGGTCTGCTTATACGTCCGGAGAAAAAGAAGCGCCACATGGATCGATCAGCTGTCCATGTGGCGCTTCCTGTAAATTCTCTCTACCCGTGAGTCGGCAGGGATAATGTAGATAAGGTACAATAACTTGCGCAAATTGAAAAGAGGATAAAAGAAGACATAGCTTGCAGGCTCTGGTAGAATGAAGTTACCACACAAACATTCGAAAGGAGAAGCAAACTATGTCCGAGAAAATTGTACAGCTAAACGAGGAAGTAATCAAGGGCCAAATCAAGGAATTGGTCCGCAGCAGCGTGGAGGAAACCCTGAACCCGCTGACCTGCTCTTATCGTACTTCCGACTGGCGCGGCTGACGCCGTATTTCTCTGCGTACTTCATTAGGGATTGCCGATAGGCCATGTCTTGTGCTATACTCTTGCTCATGGGGGATATGGTCTTCTTTCGGGCTGGTTTGGTGTGACAACTTAACTATAACCCATGAGACCATATTCCTCATACCCTTTTTATTCACTTGTCCAACATGTATTGTCGTCCTACAATATTGTCACTGCTCCTGGGCAGGCCCCGGTGGCATTAGAAGCTGCTCTGCATCGCCTAGTAAAACGAGACTTGAACCTATTTTTATCCCCTGGTGTGTACTGCTTCCATGATGTACTACCACTTACAGCGCGTGGAAAATCAGACTGCCGTACTTTGGCGCAACAGACCAACCTATAATCAAACAAGGAGGATCTGACCATGAATGACCAGAAAATCGCCATTCGAGGAACTCTGTGTGCCATTTTGGGCGGAGTATGCTGGGGATTTTCCGGCACCATGGGCCAGTTCCTCTTTTCACAGAAGGGGTTGACCACCAGTTGGGTCACAACGGTTCGTATGCTCATTGCCGGAGCGTTGCTTTTAGGCGTGATGGCAGTGCGTCGCCACAAGGAAGTCAAAAAAATTGGTCAGGTTTGGACTGTTGGAAAAGACGCGCGTCGCTTGATCCTTTTTGCCGCCGTTGGTTTGATCCCCTGTCAGTTTACCTATTTGGAATGTATTGCGAATTCTAATTCTGCCACTGGCACGGCACTGAATTATTTAGGACAAATGATGATCTTGCTCTATGTCTGTTTTGTCACCAGACGCTTGCCGACCCGGTGGGAGATCACAGCACTTTTATTGGCATGTCTCGGCGTGTTTTTTCTGGCTACCCACGGAGATATTCATACCTTAGTTCTCTCGCCCAAGGCTTTGTCTTGGGGCTTGATCGGAGCTGTTATGGTTGTGGTCTATAATACCTTGCCGCAGCGGCTTCTGCGGATTTATGGAAGTCCGGTGATCACAGGGTGGGGGATGTTGTTGGGTGGCGGGATTCTATTTTTCCTCTCTCGTTTCTGGACCAAGCAGTTCACGATGGATACACAGACTGTGTTAGGTATTATTCTGATCGGCGTTGTGGGGACTGCGATGGCCTTTACACTGTATTTGCAAGGTGTGAATGATATTGGTCCAGTAAAGACCTCTTTGCTGTCTTGTGCAGAGTTGGTCACCGCGGGGATCTTAACATCTGCCTGGCTCAAAACCCCGCTGGCGATGCAGGATCTTCTGGGTATGGCATTGATCTTAGGTATGGTAGTTTTTCTCTCTGTTCCTGGAAAAACAGCTCCAGAGGAGGCGCGCAAAGACTGAAATAACACACAAAAGGTATTATGGGCAAAACGAGAAAAAAGCTCTGCGGCACTCGTTTCTGAGCAGCCGCAGAGTCTGTTATCGTTAAAAGGTTTTATCAAAAATAAACTGGACACCAATCATGATACGCATTGTATCAAAATTGGTGTCCAGTTATGGTGGAGGCGGGGGGAGTTGAACCCCCGTCCGAAAACACTTCCTCAGGAACTTCTCCGGGCGCAGACGGTTCTTTTCATTCCCTTACCATGGCGCAAGCCGTCATGCTTCATGGCTCGGTAGCTTCATTGGTCATGCCGGGGGCAAAGCTTACCCCGGTCACGTGCACCACTCAGATCACGCCCAAGCCCGGCTCGTGGTCCTTCCGGGGTGGACGGCCGCTATTAAGCAGCGGCGAGAACAGTCTTATTGTTGTTCTTTAATTTATAAGTTGCCCGTTTTAAGGATGTCAGGCCCATCCGCCCGCTATTCCTGCCCCCATGTCCCCGTCGAAACCAGTACGCCCCCCAATCGAGACGAACCTGTTGCCACGGCGCGCGGCGCGATGCCGCGCGTCCGCAGGCAGAGAACAGGATCACAAGTAAATTACATCTTCTCGGGTTCGGGATAGTCCACGCCGAAGGTCTCCACAGTGACCTTCTTCATCCGCTGGTCCGCCTTGGGCTTATCCATGCGGTCGGTCTGCACGGCGGCGATGGCGTCCACCACGTCCAGGCCCTCGGTGACCTTGCCAAAGGCGGCATACTGGCCGTCCAGGAAGGGGCCGTCGGCGTGCATGATGAAGAACTGGCTGCCCGCAGAGTTGGGCATCTGGGCGCGGGCCATGGACAGAACGCCGCGGCTGTGGCTCAGGTCGTTCTTCACGCCGTTGCCGGCGAACTCGCCCTTGATGCTGTAACCGGGGCCGCCGATGCCGACGCCCTGGGGGTCGCCGCCCTGGATCATGAAGCCGGAGATGACGCGGTGGAAGATCAGGCCGTCATAAAAGCCCTTCCCGGCCAGGCTCACGAAGTTGTTCACGGTGATGGGGGCCACCTCGGGATACAGCTCGGCGACGATCTTGCCGCCGTCTTCCATCTCGATGGTAACGATAGGATTCTGTGCCATGGTTGTTTTCTCCTTTATCAGATAAGTCAGATCGCGTTTCATTGGAACCGGTCAGGGATCAGCGCTGCTTCAAGGCACGATCCATCTCCCGCTTGGCGTCCCGCTTGGCGGCGGCTTCGCGCTTGTCGTAGAGCTTTTTGCCCTTGCACAGGCCGACCTCCACCTTGACCCGCGGCCCCTTGAAGTAGAGCCGCAGCGGGACCAGGGTATAGCCGTCCTGCTTGATCTTGGCGAAGAGCTTTTGGATCTCCCGCTTGTGCATCAGCAGGCGGCGGGGACGGCGAGGCTCCCGGTTGAAGATATTGCCCTTCTCGTAGGGACTCACGTGCATCCCGTTGAGGGTCAGCTGCCCATCCTTGATGGTGCAGAAGGCATCCTTCAGGTTCACGTTGCCCATGCGGATGGACTTGACCTCGGTCCCGGCCAGCTCGATGCCCGCCTCGTATTGATCCTCCACGAAGTAGTCGTGGTAGGCCTTGCTGTTTTTCGCGATAAGCTTTCGGGTCTCTCCTGCCAAGGCGGACACCTCCCTTCTCTGCCGTACTCCGAAGCAGGTTATATTATCCTTTATTATACCCCGTCTGTCAAGGGCTCAGACCGGTTTTCCGGTCAGTGTTCAAACAATGTTCACAGAAAAGAAATTGACAGACCCCGCCCCGATGTGTTACAATTTGGTTACACATATATTATGTAGGGTAATTATGCTCTGCGCTCGTTACGCCCACTTGGGGCGTTCGTTTTGATTGCAATTCTTACTATGGAGGTTTACTGTATGGCAAACGAAAAGATCCCGCTGACATATAAGGGTCGTCCCCTGCGCCGCAAGGATAACATCATCTACTACGGCGATATGTCCGATTCCCACATCATCATGCTCCAGATCCTGGAGACCAAGCCCGTCGGCGACATGAACGTGGCCAGCAAGGTCAGCATCCAGCTCCAGCTCACCGCCAACGACCTGAAGAGCCGCAACCGCGTGGTCAAGCGCAGCGAGAAGGACAGTCTGTACTCCGCCATCGACATCGCCACCGTCTGGCTGGACCGCGCCTTGGCTTCCCGCTGAGCGTTCGAGAGGTACTCTGTATGAAACACTCCCGATTCGCAGCGAGAGTTTTGGCCTCTGCCCTGCTGGCCACCTCTCTCCTGTCCGTCACCGCCTTCGCGGCCCCGGCGGACGCCACCTCTACCGCCGTCCGGGTGAACAAGGGCTCCAACACCCTTTCCTCTGTGGAGGCCGTGAACGGCACCCAAAGCCCCGTGACGGTCACGCCCGAGCACGCGGACGGCAGCTTCGAGGTCATCTACCAGAGCGAGAGCGGCAGCCAGTCCAGCTCCACCATCACTGCGGTGGACCCCGAGGCCCCGATCTACGGCTACGTCTCCGCCCAGGGCGACGGCCTGCGGGTCCGTCAAGGCCCCGGCACCAGCTACGCCATCCTGGCCACCGTCACCGACGGCAGCGTCTTCCCCATCACGGGCAAGGCCGACGGCTGGTACCAGATCGCCTACAACGGCCGCACCGGCTACGTCTCCGCTTCCTACCTGCTGGAAAAGGGCAACGACACACCGGACACCAACGACACGCCGGACCCCATCCTCCCGCCTGAGAATTTCGACGGGGAGCTGGCCCAGCGCATCGTGGAATACGCCCTGCAATACAAGGGCTATCCCTATGTGTGGGCCACTGCGGGTCCCAACACCTTCGACTGCTCCGGCTTCACCAGCTATGTGTACAAGCAGTTTGGCTACACCCTGAGCCGCTCCTCCAAGGACCAGATCAACAACGGCGCGCCCATCTCCAAGGCAGACCTTCAGCCCGCCGACATCGTTCTGTTCTCCCGGAACGGCAGCTATGTGACCCACGTGGGTCTGTACATCGGCGACGGAAAGTTCATCCACGCCTCCACGTCCACCACCGGCGTGATCATCAGCGACCTGAACACCAACTACTATATCAACTGCTACTACGCCGCCCGGCGGATCATCTGAGCGGACGCGGCAAGCAAAAAAACAGCGTAAAGGAAGAGAGAACGGCGCCTTTGCCGTTCTCTCTTGTTTGTGCATAGAAAAGAAGACCGTGCACCCTGCACGGCCTTCGATCTTTGGTGGACTTGAAGGGATTCGAACCCTCGACCTCTCGGATGCGAACCGAACGCTCTCCCAACTGAGCTACAAGCCCATTGCTTCCTCGGATGTCCTCCGACTTTCCGATTATAATGCACAATGAGGAATTTTGCAAGGGATTCGTCCCATTTTATCGCCTGAACCCGAAAATTTTTATCCCGTCGGCCGACACAGCGGCAAGCTGCGCCGACCGACGCGCTTCGTTCAGTCCTCGTCCTTCAGTTCGCTGATCCGCGCCTTGTTCGCGCTGATCTTGGCGTCCGCCTGCTCCAGCTGGGCGTAGAGCGCCTCGTAGCCCTCGGGCGCCTCCGGGTTGGCCGCCACGAACCGCTTGCCGATCTCGGCATAGACGCGCTTCTTGTTCTCCTCCTCGGAGACGTTATCCAGGCTCAGCTTGGCGCTCTCGCCCAGATCCCGCGCCTTGCCGATGCCGGCCAGGGCCAGATTCTTGGCCTTGCTGCTCAACTCTTTCCATTCTGCCATCTCTGCGTACCTCCTTGGGTGGATGTAATCTCACGCTTATGCTTCTATTATATCCGCTTCCGCCGCGTTTGACAAGGGAAACGGACCGCAGCTTTCCCCTTCTCGCTCGTATTTTCTCTTCCCTTTGGGGCCGCGCCCCTGTATACTATATGCAAACAAACCTATGGGAGGTTCCTATGACCGTTTCCTTCGCGCCCCTGGAGGGCATCACCGGCTGGGTCTACCGCTCGGCGCACGCTTCCATGTTTCCCGGCGTGGACTCCTATTATACCCCCTTTTGGGCCCCCACGGTGGACAGCCCCCTGGCCGGGCGGGGGCTCGCCGACATGCTGCCGGAGCACAACCAAGGCATCCCCGTCATCCCGCAGCTGCTCACCAACCGGGCGGAGGCCTTCCTGCCCGCCGCGCGGCTGCTCCAGGACTTTGGCTACCGGGAGGTAAACCTCAACCTGGGCTGCCCCTCCGGCACGGTGGTCTCCAAGAAGAAGGGGGCCGGATTCCTCTCCCTGCCGGAGCAGATGGCGGACTTCTTCGACCAGATCTTCTCCGCCGACCTGCGCATCAACATTTCCGTCAAGACCCGGGTGGGACTCTCCTCCCCCGAGGAGTGGCCCGCCCTGCTGGCGCTCTACGACCGCTACCCCATCCACGAGCTCACCGTCCACCCCAGGGTCCGCTCGGACTTCTACCGGGGGCCGGTGCGGCGGGAGACCTTCGCCTACGCCGTGGCGCACACCCGCCTGCCCCTGTGCTACAACGGAGACCTGAACACCCCCCAGGACTGCCGGGACTTCGCCCAGGCTTTCCCCTCCGTCCGCCACGTGATGCTGGGCCGGGGCCTGGTGGCCAATCCCGCCCTGGTCCGGGAACTGCGGGGCGGCCCTGCGCTGACCAAGCAGGAACTGCGCACCTTCCACGACCGCCTGCTGGAGGGGTATCGGGAGACCCTCTCCGGGGACCGGCCCGTACTGGGCAAGATGAAAGAGCTGTGGTTCTATCTCTCCGCCCTCTTCCAGACCCCGGAAAAGCCCCTGAAGGCCATGCGCAAGGCAAAGCACCTGACGGACTACACCCTGGCCATCGACGCCCTCTTCCGGGACCACGACCTCGTCCCGGGCGGGAAGTTCCAGGCAGGCCCTTGAGCGAGAGGGGGCGGCAGCTTGCCTTTCTCGGGAAGCCGCCGCCCCGGAATTTTCCCCCTTGACAATCTCCGCAAGTTTTCTTATACTAATTTTAATTATGTGAAAGGCAAGGATGGGAAGGAGTACGCGAGGCGTTGGGGCCCAGAGAGGAGACGGTGGGTGCAAGTCTCTCCCCGGCGGCGCGGAAGGTCGTCCCGGAGCCGTCTGTCGGAACGTGAAGTACGGCAGGCCGGATTCCCCCGTTACGGGAAAGGAAGCGCGGGCGCGTGAAGCAGCCCGAATTCAGGTGGTACCGCGGAAGGCATTTCGCCCTGAGTCCCTTTGGGGATTTGGGGTGTTTTTTGTTTTTTTCGGACCCAAAAGGAGGCGCCTATGAGCGAATCGCTGTATCCCTTTGTCAACAAAACGACCTACGACCGCAGCGCCCTGGCCGCTCTGAACGAGCTGGCCGAGCAGAGCGTGCGCAAGAAACGCTCCCAGATCTCCCGGCTGCTGTGCTATGTCCTGGGCCTGCTCGGCCTGGTGAGCGGCGCGGCGCTCCACAACGTCTCGCCCATGGTGAGCAATCTCCTGCTCCTGTACGGCGTCATCCTGCTGTTGGGAGGAATCTCCTGGAAGTCCCTCCGTCTGCGCTCCTCGCAGCGGCAGCTCCAGCGGGGTATGCAGACCTGCACCTATGCATTTGACGAGGAGGAGTTCCTCTGCACCACCGAGGCCGGTGAGCAGCGGTATGCCTATGAGCAGGTCTTCGCCGTGGTCTGCAACCGGGACTGGTACGCCCTCTTCTTCGACGCCGGACACGGCGTCATCATCGACCGGACGGGCTTTGTCGAGGGCGACGATCCCTCCTTCAAGGCCTTTATCGGTCAGCACACCCAGCTGCCCATCCAAGAATTCTGATGAGGCGCTCGCCTCAACACCATAGGAGGAACACAAATGAGAAAAGAATTACCCAAGGTCTATGACCCCCGCGAGGTGGAAGGCCGCATTTACGCCCAGTGGGAGGAAAACAAGTGCTTCGCCGGTGTCCGGGACGCCAAGAAGAAGCCCTACACCATCGTCATGCCGCCCCCCAACGTCACCGGTCAGCTCCACATGGGCCACGCCATGGACTGCACCCTCCAGGACATCCTGATCCGCTTCAAGCGGATGCAGGGCTACGCCGCCCTGTGGCTCCCCGGCACCGATCACGCCGGGATCGCCACCCAGATCAAGGTCGAGGAGGAGCTGCGGGTCAAGGAGGGCCTCACCCGCTACGACCTGGGCCGGGAGAAGTTCCTGGAGCGCGTCTGGGACTGGAAGAACACCTACGGCAACCGCATCGTGGCCCAGCAGAAGAAGATGGGCGCTTCCTGCGACTGGGACCGCGCCCGCTTCACCATGGACGAGGGCTGCTCCAAGGCCGTCCGCGAGACCTTCTGCGAGCTGTATGAAAAGGGCCTGATCTACAAGGGCTCCCGCATCATCAACTGGTGCCCCAACTGCGTCACCGCCCTGTCCGACGCCGAGGTGGAATACGTGGACAAGCCCGGCAAGCTCTGGCACATCAAGTACCCCATCCAGGGCGAGGAGGGCCGCTATGTCATCGTGGCCACCACCCGTCCTGAGACCATGCTGGGCGACTCCGGCGTGGCCGTCCACCCCGACGACACGCGCTACCAGGACATCGTCGGCAAGAAGTGCATCCTCCCCCTCATGGACCGGGAGATCCCCATCGTGGCCGACGAATACGTGGAAATGGACTTCGGCACCGGCTGCGTGAAGATGACCCCCGCCCACGACCCCAACGACTTCGAGGTCGGCCTGCGCCACAACCTGGAGTCCATCCGCGTCCTGGATGACTACGGCAAGATCAACGAGCTGGGCGGCAAGTACCAGGGCATGGACCGCTACGAGGCCCGCAAGGCCATCATCGCCGACCTGGAGGCCCTGGGCCTGCTGGAGAAGATCGAGGACCACCAGCACAACGTGGGCACCTGCTACCGCTGTCACAACGACGTCGAGCCCATCATCTCCGCCCAGTGGTTCGTGAAGATGAAGCCCCTGGCCGAGGAGGCCATCCGGGTGGTGGAAGAGGGCGAGACCAAGTTCGTCCCCGACCGCTTCTCCAAGACCTATCTGAACTGGATGGAGAACGTCCACGACTGGTGCATCTCCCGTCAGCTTTGGTGGGGCCACCAGATCCCCGTGTGGTACTGCGACGACTGCGGCCACATGACCGTCTCCCGCACCGACGCCTGCCAGTGCGAGAAGTGCGGTTCCAAGAACATCACCCGCGACCCCGACGTGCTGGACACCTGGTTCTCCTCCGCCCTGTGGCCCTTCTCCACCCTGGGCTGGCCCGAAAGCGCCGAGGACCTGGACTACTTCTACCCCACCGACGTGCTGGTCACCGGCTATGACATCATCTTCTTCTGGGTGGCCCGCATGATCTTCTCCGGCTGCGAGCAGACCAAGAAGACTCCCTTCCACACCGTCTTCATCCACGGTCTGGTCCGCGACGACAAGGGCCGCAAGATGTCCAAGTCCCTGGGCAACGGCATCGACCCCCTGGAGATGGCCGAGCAGTACGGCGCCGACGCCCTGCGCTTCAACCTGATCACCGGCAACAGCCCCGGCAACGACATGCGCTTCTACACCGAGCGCTGCGAGGCCATGCGGAACTTCGCCAACAAGATCTGGAACGCCTCCCGCTTCCTGATGATGAACCTGACCATCGAGGAGAACGCGCTGCCCGAGAAGCTCGAGCTGGAGGACAAGTGGATCCTCTCCAAGCTGAACACCGTCATCGCCGAGGTCACCGAGAACATGGACCACTACGAGCTGGGCGTCGCCGCTCAGAAGATCTATGACTTCCTCTGGGACACCTATTGCGACTGGTATATCGAGATGACCAAGTCCCGCCTCCAGGGCGAGGACGAGGCCGCCAAGGTCCAGGCCCAGCAGGTCCTGTGCTACGTCCTCACCGACATCCTGAAGCTGCTGCACCCCTTCATGCCCTTCCTCACCGAGGAGATCTGGCAGGCGCTGCCCCACGAGGCCAGCTGCGAGAAGAACTTCCTGATGCTCCAGCCGTGGCCGACCTTCCGGGACGACCTGGCCTTCCCCCAGGAGGAGAAGGCTGTGGAGATGCTGATGGACGCCGTCAAGGCCGTCCGCGCCCGCCGCTCCGAGATGAACGTGCCCCCCTCCAAGAAGGCGCACCTGACCATCGCCACCGCCGAGGGCGAGATCTTCACCGCCGGCATCCCCTTCCTCAAGCGCCTGGGTTACGCCAGCGACGTGTCCGTGGTCGCCCAGAAGGAGGAGGCCCAGGGCGAGGTCACCGTGGTCACCCACGTGGCCAAGATCTCCATGCCGCTGGCCGAGCTGGTGGACCTGGAAAAGGAGAAGGCCCGCATCGCCAAGGAGCTGAAAAAGAACCGCGGCGAGCTGGAAAAGCTGGAAAAGAAGCTCTCCAACCCCGGCTTCCTGGCCAAGGCCCCCGAGAACGTGGTAAGCGCCGAAAAGGAGCGCGCCGAAAAGCTGACCGCCCTCATCGCGCAGCTGGCGGAGCAGGAAGCCTCCCTGTAATTTTCTCCCCGTCATCCTACGACCCCCGCCGTGATCGTCACGGCGGGGGTCATCCCATTGCGAAAGGACGTGACAGCGTGGATCTCATCCAAAAATTTGGGGACATGGTCGGTCAGGCCGCGCAGAACGACCCGGACAAGGCCAGAAAGCTTCTCCTCACGGGCTATCGTTTGCAGGAAATGCGTTTGCGGCTTTTCCCGGACAAGAAGCTTCCCCCTTCCGGCCAGTATGCGGCCCGTGTCGTCATGCGGACCATCATCCAGGCCCTTGCACGGCCGGAGGATGCGGCCCTGGTCAGCATTTTTGTCCCCGGTGAGCTTTTGACGGCAGCGGGGATCACGCCGTATTCCGTGGAGGCCCTGTCCTGTTTCCTTGCCGGGACCCAGTGCGAGCAGGCCTTTCTGGCGCAGACGGAGGCAGCGGGCTTTCCGGAGACCCTGTGCTCCTACCACAGAATATTCCTCGGCGCAGCCCTGGCCGAGCTGGTGCCGAAGCCGAAATGCACCATCTACACCAACCTCGCCTGCGACGGAAACCTGATGACCTTCCCCTACCTCAAGCAGAAGTATCAGATCCCGGGCTTCTATCTCGAGGTCCCCTATGAGAAAACGCGGGATTCCGTCCAGCACGTGGCCGGGCAGCTCCGCGAGTTGAAAAAATTCCTGGAGGACGTCAACGGAAAAACGATCTCGGAGCAAGCGCTACAACAGGCGGTCGCCAACAGCAAGGAGGCGGCTTCCCATTACAACCGACAGCTGGCCCTGCGGAAAGAGCACGATCCGGCCTCCACCCTGACCAACGAGCTCTACGCCGTCTTTCTGTGCCACCTGCTCGCAGGCTCCCCGGAGTCCCTGCGCTACACGAAGCTGCTCCTGGATGATGTGCGGAACGCACCCAAGGCGGACGGCCCGCGTATTCTGTGGATGCACATGCTGCCCTTTCTCCAAGCGCCGGTAAAGGACCTGTTTAATTACAGCGCCGCGCTGCACATCGGCGCCTGTGATTTTGTGGCGGATGGATTCCAGCCGATGCGCTCCTCCGACCCCTACGAGGCCCTGGCGGAAAAGATGGTCCACTGCATCTACAACGGAAGCGTGACGCAGCGCCTCCAACGCAGCCAAGCGCTGGCAAAGCAGATCGACGCGGATGGCGGCATTTTGTTCGCCCATTGGGGCTGTAAAAACACGCTGGGGGCCTCCGGCTTGCTCAAGGCCTCGCTGGAAACGGCGGGGCTTCCCACCATGATACTGGACGGCGATGGCTGCAACCCGGCGAACACCAGCGACGGGCAGGTATCCACACGACTGCAAGCCTACCTCGAGATGCTGAAAGAAAGCGGGGCGAAAGCACGCGTATGATCCATTATGTTTGTAAATATACCCCGCAGGAGCTATGGAAGGGCTTCGGCGAAGACTGCACCGTCCTTGAGGCGATGCCGGAGAACTTTGCGCTGTCCGACCAGATCGCGCACGCGAATCTCTGCGGCTTCGGGAAATCCGTGATCCAGGCTGTCCTGGAGGGAAAGGTTGAGCAGCTGGTTCTCGTCAACTGCTGTGATTCCATGCGCCGCGTGTATGACATTGTGGAGAGCACGGGGAAGTGCCGCTTTCTCTATATGCTGGACATGCCCCACGAGGACAACGACTGCGAGAAGAAAGCGCTGGCCCGGGGCCTCCTCCGGCTAAAGAAGGCATATGAGGACTTCTCGGGAAAGCCCTTCCAGCGAAGCGCGTTTCTTGACGCCTTTTCCCACAAGACGGACGAGGAGCAGCCCTATATCGGCCTGTTGGGCGTCCGCGTCAGCGGGGCGCTGGAGACCATGCTCCGGGAGAATCTTCCCATGGCGGCGAAAAATCTGACCTGCACGGGCAGCAGGCGCCTCTCGCTGCGGCGCGACGCACTGGGATCCATGGAGGACGAGGCCCTGTTTCTGGCGTATGCAGAGGCCCTCCTCTCCCAGATGCCGTGCTTCCGCATGAACAGCAGCGGCAGGCGAAACGAGCTGTATCTGGACCCGAACCTAAGGGGGATCGTCTACCACACCATCAAGTTCTGCGACTTTTACAGCTTTGAGTATGCCAGAATCCAGCGGGAGGTCCAGGTCCCCCTCCTGAAGCTCGAGACCGACTTCACCACCCAGAGTGCAGGGCAGCTTCTGACCAGGGTGCAGGCCTTCGCGGAGACGCTGGAGGACACGGCGGCGCGGGACCCCTCAAATGACATCAGCGAAGAGGACCGGAAGGCCATGGCCTCAGGCGTTTACTATGTGGCCGGGATCGACAGCGGCTCCACAAGCACAGACGTTGTGATCCTGGATCAAGACGGAAGGATCGCCTCCACCATGATCCTCCCGACGGGCGGGGGCGCGCTGCTCAGCGCGGAGAAGAGCCTCACGCGGGCGGCGGAACGAGCGGGGATCCGCAGGGAGGACATCGCGCGCATTGTGACCACCGGCTACGGACGCGCCTATATCGACGGCAGCGACGACCGCATTACAGAGATCACCTGCCACGCAAAGGGGGCACACTATCTGAACCCGAATGTGCGGACCGTGATCGACATCGGCGGCCAGGACATCAAGGCGATTCGCCTGGACGAGCACGGCGCGGTCACGCGCTTTCTGATGAACGACAAGTGCGCGGCGGGGACCGGACGCTTTCTGGAAATGATGGCGCGCACCCTGGGCCTTTCCCTGGAGGAGATGAGCACCCGGGGACTGCATTGGAACGAGCCCGTGGTGATCTCCAGCATGTGTACGGTATTCGCGGAATCCGAGGTGGTCTCCCTGGTCGCCCAGAACAAGGACTTGTCCGACATCGTTCATGGTCTGAACGTGTCCGTTGCCGCGAAGGTAGGCGCTCTGGCGGCCCGTCTGGGCGACAAATCCCCGGGCGAGTACATGATGACCGGCGGCGTTGCCCGGAACGAAGGCATCATCCAGGCGCTGGAGGAACGGCTGGGGACAAAGCTGTTCATTTGCGAGCAGTCACAGCTCTGCGGCGCGTTGGGCGCGGCGCTGTTTGCCTATGAGACGTGCAAGGCCGCACGGTAACAAAGGCACCTTGATATGGCTCCCGCCGTGATCGTCACGGCGGGGGCTTTGTCCATATGGCACAGAATAGCAACCCTCTCTTTGTGCACTGTGTACAAAGTTGACTTTTTTTAAAAAATCTGCCAAGAAAGTGCCTTCTGCATGGTTAATAGGGTGAACAGGCGCTGTAAAAAACCGCTGCCTGTGCTACAATACAAGCAGATTTTCTGCTTGGAGGTACCCCATGCTCCCCATTCTGCTGGCCGCGCTGGAGACCGAAGAGGAGCAGCGCCTCTTCACCCAGTTCTATCACAAGTACAAAACCGATCTTTACCGCTACGCTCTCTCCATCCTCCACGATCCCCATTGGGCGGAGGACGCCGTGCAGGAGGGCTGGATGAAGTGCGCCAAACATGCCGAGGCCTTCTTCGCGGTGGAACCCCAAAACCGCAAAGCCTGGATGGTCATCCTCTTGAAGCGCGTCTGTTTCACCATGCTGCGGAAGCGATCCCGCACCATGCCCCTGGCCGAGGCGTGGGACCTGGCCGCCCCGGAAACCGGGGAGGTGCAGGGGGTGATCGACATGATCCGGGCCATGCCGGAGCAGCACCGCACCATTCTGGAGCTGAAATTCGTCCTGGAGTGGAGGGACAAGGACATCGCCCGCTACACGGGCCTGTCGGAGAGCGCCGTGAGCACCCGCATCAGCCGGGGGCGAAAGCTCCTGCAAGAACGACTGATCGAGGAGGGATATTGGTATGAACACAAATGAGCCCATCCGTCAGGCCCTTCTGGACGCGGCGGAGGAGGACCTTCGGCAGGCCCTGGCCGATCCCCCGGAGCAGGCGCCGTTTTCCGCCCGGTATCTGGCCTGGGAGAAGAAGTTCCTTCGGAACCCCGCTGGCTTCTCCAAGCGTCCCCTGCTAGTGGCCGGAAAAAAGTGGCTTCGTTTTGCCGCCTGCTTCCTGCTACTGCTCTCCCTCTCCTTTGGCGGCGGCCTGTTGGCTGGGCCGCAAGTCCGGGCCGCCGTGTCTGGATGGTTGGACGCCACCCCCACAGAGACGGGCTTGGCGGTATCCATCCACTTGACGGGTCCCCACGGCTCTGTCTACACCAGCGAACGATTTGCTTGCGTCCAGGAGAACGGCAGCACTCTCCGATACTGGTATCAGAACAACGGGACCAGCATCTGCACCGTGCAGCTCTATCGCGTTGGCTTCTTTGGCGAGTCACCTGTAGGAGAGACCATTTCCGTGCCCCCGGGAAAGGATGATGATGCCTTCTATGAAAACCCGGGAAACGACACGTTTTATCTCCGGGTCACCTGCGTGGACGGCTGTGGAGCTGATGTCAACGGCAACCTGCGCGCGGATCAATACTAATTGATTTTTTAAAGGAGGAGATGCCCATCGTGTTTTCTTAATTTATATCCCATCAACCTTTGGTATTACAGAAAGGAGACCCCTATGAAAAAAATGTTTTGTGTGCTTCTGTCCTCGCTCATAGTACTGAGTTCAAGCTCCATGGCGTGTGCAGCATCCGACCCAAAAACGGAAAACGATACCTTCTCCGTACCTCCGGTCGTGGAACCTGTCGCTACGGAAAACGGCACCTTCTCCTTACCTCCGGCCCTGGAACCCTTGGCACTCGTCTACATAAACAACAATGTTTCCTCCGACGCTGTTTTTGAGACGCCGTACTTCAGCTGCGTATCCGGCAACGGCAACTCCCTGCGCTATTGGTTCCAGAACAATGGTTCCTCCACCTGCACCGTTCAGCTCTACGCAAAGAGTGTTTTGGGTCTGCTGTATACCCAGCCTCCTTTCACCGTAGCCGCCGGTGGGCAGAAGTCTCAGGTGTTCCCCAATCCCGGCAGCACCACCTTCAAAATCAAAGTCACCGCCAACGACGGCGGCACGGTCATCGGCAAGCTGAGAGCCAATCAGCTCAACTTGACAAGCAATTGAGATCCGCCCCTGCCTCAAGCGCCAGTAAGCAAGACTATGTACCATCCATCCTCGATTTAAAAGGAGCTTTTCATGAAAAAATTTTTATCTCTTGGAATTATGGCCTGCCTTATACTTTCTTTAACCGTCCCTGTGTATGCAGCAGAAATAGAATCCACAAACGATAATTCTGATTATGAAACGCATTGGATTATTAAGGACGGAGAATTTCAACAGATTTCTGAAGAAGAATATGTTGAATTGTTGAAACCTAAGTACTATTCATTTTCTGAGGCAGACTCTGGAGAAACAATAGCACCGATGTCTACGGTATCAGAAACTTATACTCGTAAATCAGTGAGTACATACTATGGAACGATACAACCTGTTTCTGCCTGGGCCCTGTATCCGGCGTTTCCCTTTGCGGCAACAAGTATAACAACATATGCGTCCCATAGCACAACAGTTAGTGCAGAAATAAAGGCTAAAATTAGAAGTTCGATTACCGCAAAATTAGGAGTTACAGTTAAAGAATCTTCAGGGTCCGCATCTGGGAATATTGGAGGTTCTCTGGGGCAAGCGAAGCCAGGGATGTATGCGAGAATAAGGTTTCAACCTAAGATGGTAAATATCTCTGGAACAGTAAGAAAAGTTACATTGTATAATAATGCGGAGAAGGTAGATACTTTCGATGTTACATCTAAGTACCCCGTTACCTTACCAAATGGAATTACAGATGGTATTTATACTGTTCAATATTCCAGTAGACCTTCCTAAACAAGATTATGATAAAACATAGACGCATATGGTTTCTGTTTGTCTGCCTCCTCCTTGGTCTTTGCATAGGATGCAGTGGGCAGCCGATGGAGAAACCGAAGCAAGAGAGTCTGTCCGTTACGCCCGCAGAAGAGACCCAGGCGTTGGAGGGGACCTTTGCCGCCGGAACGTTCCGGTATACGCTGCCGGAGGACAAGGAAAATTTGACGCTCTCTGTAGAGCGCTGGGAAAAGGGAATACGGATGGAGCGTCAAACCTTGCCTGTCTCCCTGGAGACGGGGCCGGAGGGGACGCTGACCCTGGCTTTGAAGCTAAACAGGGAACCGAAGCAGACGGCCCTATGGATGGGGCAAAGTAACGGGAGAGGAGCAGGCGTGGAGCTGCCGCTGCGCTGGGAGAATGGGCTGGTTTACGCCTTTTGGTCCCAGGAAGAGGCTGTGTGGTACCAGAACTGGAAAGACGCAGATCCGGCAGCGGGAATCATCCTGGCTTGTCTGGGAACGGGGGACTTGGAGCAGGGTCTGCCCAACCTGGCGTGCGGAACTCTGCTGGAAGACCCGTCCTACTTTACCCAATTTGAGGAAATTCAGCTGGTTCGGATGACGATATAAGAAAAAGAATCTCTTCATGAAAAAATATATAATTACATTCACATTGATCCTGGTCATGGCTCTGTCTTTGACGATCCCCGCAAGCGCCCACTGTGCCATCCACTCTTTTCCGCCCCCCTTCATGGTTTGACAAAATTTCCCAGCACAAAATCGTATAATCGGCGTGTACCAGCTTGTCCGGTACACGCCGATTTTTTTGTCTATTACCCGATGAAAGGGGTTTGCTTTTATGGCTGTCGCCTACACCACCCATAACCGTATGCTCACCGTCTCCCTCTCCGGGGACATCGACCACCACCGGGTCAAGGGGCTCCTCCAGGACCTCGACCGGGAGCTCGACGAGGTCCTTCCCCGGCAGCTCACGGTGGACTGCTCCGGCGTCACCTTCATGGACTCCTCCGGCATTGCCGTCCTCCTGCGCCTGTGGCAGCGTATGGAGGCGCTGGAGGGCGAGATCCAGGTCACCGGACTGCCCGACCAGCCCGCCCGGGTCCTGCGGGCCGCGGGGATCCAGCGGCTCATTCCGCTCAAGTGAAAGGAGAT
Organism: uncultured Eubacteriales bacterium; assembly: GCA_934572535.1. Lineage (GTDB taxonomy): Bacteria > Bacillota > Clostridia > Oscillospirales > Oscillospiraceae > Evtepia. The sequence continues at coordinate 52,859 of CAKTLJ010000010.1, read as the reverse complement.
GTACATCCATGCGCACCATCAAATATACCAACCAGGTCTCCCTGGTCTTCCCCTCCCGGTCGGCCAACGAGGCCTTCGCCCGCTCCGCTGCCGCCGCCTTCGCCGCCCAGCTGGACCCCACTCTGGACGAGCTGGGGGACGTCAAGACCGCCGTCAGCGAGGCGGTGACCAACGCCATCGTCCACGCCTACCCCGACAGCCTGGGAAAGGTGGAGGTCAAACTCCGCCTCTACCCCGGCAACGAGCTGGAAATTTTGGTCCGGGACTGGGGCGTGGGCATCCCCGACGTGGAAAAGGCCCGGACGCCCCTCTTTACCACCGGCAGTGAGGAGCGCTCGGGCATGGGCTTTACCATCATGGAGAGCTTTATGGATTCCGTCAAGGTGCGCTCCATCCCCGGCAAGGGGACCACCGTCACCATGCGCCGCCGCTTCGCGCTGCGGGCAGGAGGACCGGTTTGACCGCCTCCGCCGACCTGATCCAGGCCGCCAAGGCGGGCGACAAGGCGGCCTGCGGGCGGCTGGTGGAGGAGAACACCGGCCTCATCTGGAGCGTCGTGCGGCGCTACATCCACCGGGGCGTGGACAGCGAGGACCTGTACCAGCTGGGCTGTCTGGGCTTCCTGAAGGCCGTCCAGGGCTTCGACCCCGGCTACGGCACCCAGTTCTCCACCTACGCCGTCCCCAAGATCGCCGGGGAGATCCGCCGCTTCCTCCGGGACGACGGCATGGTGAAGGTGGGGCGGGGTATGAAGGAGCAGGCCCTGGTCATCTATCGGGCCAGAAACGCGCTCACCGAACGCCTGGGGCGGGAGCCCGTCCTGTCCGAGCTGGCAGAGGCCACGGGCTTCACCCCCGAAGACATCGCCGCCGCCGACCTGGCCGCCGCCTCGGTGGCCTCCCTCCAGGCGGAGTCCGGCGAGACCGGCCTACAGCTGGAGGGCATCCTGGGCACCGAGTCCCCCGAGGAGGGCATGGTGGAGCGGGTGGCCCTCCGCACCGCCATCGAGCACCTGCCGGAGCGGGAGCGAACGCTCATCCTCCTGCGGTACTACAAGGGCCTCACCCAGGACAAGACGGCCAAGATCCTGGGGATCAGCCAGGTCCAGGTCTCCCGGTTGGAGAAAAGATCCATCCAGTTCCTCCGGCGGGAGCTGACTTAGAGCGCTGCCTCCACCACCCGGTCGGCCCGTCCCACCTTGGCCCAGGAGAAGTCCTTCACCAGCTCCTGGGGGCGCACCGCCTCGGGCCGGTCCAGAAGCCCGGCGGTATAGGCCAGAACGCCCGTGAGCTTCTCCGGTGTTGTCCGCTGGCGCAGGACCCCCATGTCCAGGTCCCGGTCCCGCTTGGACAGGCGGCGGCCGTCAGGGCTGCACAGCAGGGGCACATGGCAATAGGCCGGGGGCGCATACCCCAGCTTTTCCATGAGCCAGATCTGGCGCGGCGTGGAGGAGAGCAGGTCCCAGCCCCGGACCACCCGGTCGATCCCCATGGCCCCGTCGTCGGCGGAGACCGCCAGCTGATAGGCGTACACGCCGTCGGACCGGCGCAGAATGAAGTCCCCGCAGTCCCGGCACAAGACCTCGGACTGGGGACCGAAATTTTCGTCCACAAACGCGATCTCCTCTTCCGGCACGGCGATCCGCCAGGCCGGCTTCCGGCCGCTCCGTTCCAGGGCGGCGCGTTCTTGGGCGGAGAGATGGCGGCACCGCCCGGAATACACCCGCGCCCCGTCGGAGGCGTGGGGCGCGGAGGCCGCCAGCAGCTCCTTCCGGCTGCAATAGCAGGGGTAGAGCAGGCCCTCGGCCTCCAGCGTCCGAAAGGCCTCGGCGTAAAAGTCAGTCCGCTGGCTCTGGCAATACGCCTCGCTTCCCGCCTGCCAGCCCAGGTCCCAGTCCAGCCCCAGCCAGCGCAGGTCGTCGGCCAGCTGACGCGTATATTCGCTCTTGCAGCGGTCCGGGTCCAGGTCCTCCACGCGCAGCAACATCTCGCCCCCCAGGCTGCGGATGTCCAGCCAGGCCAGCAGGGCCGCGAAGAGATTGCCCAGGTGCATCCGCCCGCTGGGGCTGGGGGCGAACCGGCCCCGGATGGGTTTGGTTTGCGCCATGGCCTCCTCCTCCTTTCTCTTATTCCGTTCATTGTAACACAGGCGGACAGGCCTTGCCAACCCACCCAACGTATAGTAAAATAACGCTGTGCCGGTTCCCGGCGCGGTAATTATGATAGAGAAAGAAGGCTCCCCCTCATGTCCATTGCAGTTGTTCGCTCCTACTTCGCCCCATTCGGAATGGAAGACAAGATCCTGGAGTTTGAGACCTCCAGCGCCACCGTAGAGCTGGCCGCCCAGGCCGTCGGGGTCATCCCCGCCCGCATCGCCAAGTCCCTCTCCTTCAAGGTCGATGGAAAGGCCATCCTCCTCATCACCGCCGGGGACGCCAAGGTGGACAACAGCAAGTTCAAGGCCTGCTTCCACACCAAGGCCAAGATGCTCACCCCCGACGAGGTGGTGGAGCTGGTGGGCCACGCCGTCGGCGGAGTCTGCCCCTTCGGCGTCAAGGAGGGCGTCGAGGTCTATCTGGACGTCTCCCTGAAGCGGTTCGACACCGTCTTCCCCGCCGCAGGCAGCGCCAACAGCGCCATTGAGCTGACCTGCGACCAGTTGGAGCAGTACGCCTGCGGCTGCAAGGGCTGGGGCGACTTCTGCAAGGGATGGCAGGCGGAGGCGTGACCACTCTGAACCGCACAGGGGACGGACTGCGAGCAGTCCGTCCCCTGTCTGTTTGCGCAAGAAAAGAGCCGCTGCTGACGCAGCGGCTCTTGCAGGATGCCATACTAGGACGTTCGATTATTCGTATTCCTTTGCGCGGTTCTCGAAGTAATCTCTGGTCTCCTTGACCACCACACCGGACAGGCCCACCAGGGCGACCAGGTTGGGGATGGCCATCAGGCCGTTCAGGGTGTCGGCAATGGCCCAAGCCTGATCCAGCTTCATGGTGGCGCCGACCACGATCACGATGATGAAGAGGACCTGATAGGGCTTGATCGCCTTGGCGCCGAACAGGAACTCGCAGCAGCGGGTGCCATACAGGGCCCAGGACAGAACGGTGGAGAAGGCAAACAGGGCCAGGCACAGAGCGATGATGATAGCGCCGCCCTTCATGCCGAAGACGGTACCCAGACCAGCAGCGTTCAGGGAGGTGTCGCCCATGGTGCCGTAGCTCATCAGGCCATCGAGCGCACCGGAGTAGAAGCCGCACAGGACGGTCAGACCGGACAGGGTGCAGATCACGATGGTGTCCATGAAGACTTCGAAGATACCATACAGACCCTGACGGACGGGGTCCTTTTCAGAGGTAGCAGCGTGCGCCATGGGAGCGGAACCCAGGCCAGCCTCGTTGGAGAACACGCCGCGCTTGACGCCCCAAGTGACGACCAGCATCATGTTGGCAACAGCGCCGCCGGTGATGCCCTGGGGGGTGAAAGCGCCCTTGAAGATGTCAGCGAAGATCTGGGGCAGCAGGCCTGCGTTGAAGACCACGACGGCCAGGCAAGCCACGATGTAAACAACAGCCATCACGGGGACCAACTTCTCGGTAACGGAACCCAGACGCTTGATGCCGCCGAAGAGGACGATCGCAGCCAGGATCGCCAGGATGATACCCAGGACCAGGTTGACGGTGGACTGACCATCGAAGCTGGGGTTGAAGGCCACGATCACGGTGTTGATGGAGCTGGTGATGTTACCGACCTGCACGGCGTTGCCGATGCCGAAGGCAGCCAGCGCGCCGAAGATGCAGAAGATGGCGCCCAGCCACTTCCAGTTCTTACCCAGGCCGTTCTTGATGTAGTACATAGGACCGCCGACCCAGTCGCCCAGGGGGTTTCTCTCGCGGAACTTAACGGACAGCAGGACCTCGGAGTACTTGGTACACATACCGATCAGAGCGGTGATCCACAGCCACAGCAGGGAGCCAGGGCCGCCCAGGGTGACAGCTGCGGTGATACCAGCGATGTTACCGGTACCGACGGTCGCTGCCAGAGCGGTGGTCACAGCCTGGAAGGGAGTGACTTCGCCCTCACCTGCGTCACTCTTCTTGAAGACCTTACCAATGGTGTTCTTCAGCGCATAGCCGAACTTGCGGAACTGGACGCCTGCGGTACGGATGGTCAGCAGAAGACCCGCGCCTACCAGCAGGACCAGCATGGGAGGTCCCCACACAAAGCCATTGATCGCGCTGTTGATTGTTGTGATTAATTCCATGCGTATCTCTCCTTTTTTTCTGAATTTTGCTCTCTTGAGTTTTACAGCTTTCACTGCTTGAACTACTGTCCTTACCATACCATATTCGCCCCAAAATAGCAATGGCGGAGAATGGCTTTAGCAAATCTTTATGGGTTTAATACACCATGTGTTCACAATTTATTCAAAGTTGTGTCATTTTTTACGGATTTTTAGTCCATCAAAATCCAGCTTATCCATATATTTACAGGAATCTAGTTGCAGGATTTCCACTTTTATCCATTTTTAAGTAGCTATTCCCCCTTTTCCGGGTGTCCGAGGCGCATTTCCAGCCCATCCGCTTGCCGTTTTTCGGCAAAAAATCCGGGTCGGACGATGGGTCCGACCCGGATAGGAGGATGCTCAGCAGGTCCCGAACATCACGGATTCTTGTTTTCTTCCTTCAAATTGGCAAAGTAGGCTTTCGTCTCCCTCACGATGACACCGGAAAGGACGAACAGACCGATCAGGTTGGGAATGATCATCAACCCGTTGAGGGTGTCCGCAATGTTCCAGGCCAGGTCCAGCTCCATGGTGGCGCCCACCACAACGATCAGCACATAGATGACCTGGTAGACACGGATGGCCTTGGAGCCCAGCAGGAACTCGCAGCAGCGGCCGCCATAGAGCGCCCAGCTGAGGACGGTGGAGAAGGCAAAGAGGGAGATGCCGATGGCGATGATGAGGGCGCCGCCCTTCATCCCGAACACGGTGCTCAGCGCCTGCACGTTCAGGGCGGTGTTGCCCATGATCCCGTAGTTGATGTGGATGCCGGAGCAGAGCAGGGAGAGACCGGTGAGGGTGCAGATGATGAGGGACGCCATGAAGACCTCGAACACACCATAGAAGCCCTGCTTCACCGGATTGGTCTCGGAGGTGTTGGCGTGCGCCATGGGGGCGGTGCCCAAACCGGCCTCATTGGAGAACACGCCGCGCTTGATGCCCCAGCTGAGGGCCATCATCATGGAACCGACCGCGCCGCCGGTGGCGCCAGCAGGAGAGAAGGCGCCGGAGAAAATGTTGCCCAGCACGCCGGGGACATTTTTGATGTTGACCACGACGACCGCCAGGCAGGCCACCACATAGACCACAGCCATGGCGGGGACCAGCTTCTCCGTGACCGCGCCCAGACGCTGAACGCCGCCGAAGAGGACGATGGCGGTGAGGACCGCAATGACGATGCCAATGATCAGATTGGCCGTCGCCTCCCCGGAGAAGTTGGGGTTAAAGGCCCGGATGACCGTGTTGATGGAGCTGGTGATGTTGCCCACCTGCACGGCGTTGCCGGTGCCCAGCGCGGCCAGCGCGGCCGCAAGGCAGAAGAACCCGGCCAGCCACTTCCACTTCGCACCCAGGCCATTCTTGATGTAGTACATGGGACCGCCAGCCCACTCACCAAACTCGGTGCGCTCCCGGTACTTCACGGCCAGCAAGACCTCGCCATACTTGGTGACCATGCCGATGAGGGCGGCCACCCACAGCCAAAACAGCGCGCCAGGGCCACCCAGTGCGATGGCCGCGGTGACGCCGGCGATGGAGCCGGTCCCCACCGTGCCGGCCAGCGCGGTGGTCATGGCCTGGAAGGGGGTCATCTCCCCTGCCTTGGCCTTCTTGCTCGTGGATTTGTCAAAAACCTTGCCCAGGGTGTTTTTCATGGCATGTCCGAAGTGGCGGAACTGCATGGCCCCGGTTCGAATGGTCAAAAGAAGGCCGATCCCGACCAGCAGGATCAGGACCGGAGCTCCCCAGACCACGTTGTTGATTGCGTCATTTACGCGTATGATTACGTCCATTCTGAATCTCCTTTTTCTTATTCCTGGTAGTAACGCATAAAGATAATTTTAACACAGATACACCGCAACTTCAACCAAGTTCTCACTTTTGTATCTTTTATCATGTCCATTTTATATATTCTTCATGCAAAATGCAAAGAACAAGAACCGGACCAACCGGCCCGGTTCTTGTCGATACAATATAAATTGTGATAAAACGCGCGATCGCTAACGAAAGGCTCCCTCAGCGCTTATGCCAGAGCGGCGGTGATGATGGCCATCTTGTAGACCTCGTCGGCGTCGCAGCCGCGGGACAGGTCGTTGATGGGTGCGTTCAGGCCCTGCAGGATGGGGCCGTAAGCGGCGAAGCCACCCAGACGCTGGGCGATCTTATAGCCGATGTTGCCGGACTGGATCTCAGGGAAGATGAAGGTGTTGGCATAGCCAGCCACGTTGGAGCCGGGGAACTTCTGCTGACCGACCACGGGGGAAACCGCAGCGTCGAACTGCATCTCGCCGTCGATGGCCAGCTCGGGTGCGGCAGCCTTGGCCTTCTCGCAGGCGTTCTTGACCTTGTCCACAGCCTCGCCCTTGCCGGAACCCTTGGTGGAGTAGCTCAGGAAGGCGATCTTGGGGTCGATGCCGAAGGTAGCGGCGGTCTTTGCGCACTCCAGCGCGGTCTCCACCAGTGCATCCTCGTCGGGATCGATCTGGATGGCGCAGTCGCCCATGCACAGGCGCTCGTCCGCACCGTCCTTGGTGCGCTGCAAGATAAAGCAGGAGCTCACGTTGTTGTTGCCGGGCTTGGTCTTGATGAGCTGCAGTGCGGGACGGACGGTGTCTGCGGTGGAGTAGGTCGCGCCGCCCAGCAGGCAGTCAGCCTCGCCCATCTTCACCAGCATGGTGCCGAAGTAGTTGCCCTTCATCAGGTTCTTGCGGCAGTCCTCGGGGCTCATCTTGCCCTTGCGCAGCTCGACCATCTTTTCCACCATGGCGTCCATGCCGGCATAGGTGGCGGGGTCCACGATGCGAACGCCCTCGATGTCGAAGCCGCCCTTTTCCGCAGCAGCCTTGACCTCAGCCTCGACGCCCACCAGGATGGGGGTCAGGAAGCCGTCCTTCTTCAGACGGGCGGTCGCCTCCAGGATGCGGGCGTCGTGACCCTCGGTGAAGACCAGGGTACGGGGATTTCCCTTCAGAGTTTCAATCAGCTTTGCAAACATACTCGTTTACCTCCAATGTAAATGTGAGACCGATATCTCTTTTTCTAAATCAACTTATTTATTGTAGCACTATATCCCGGGGGGTTCAAGCTTTTTTTCGACCTTCCTCCGGCCCTCAGGCCAGCACCGCCCGGCACAATCGGTCCACCGCCTCGGGGATCTTCTCCTCCTCCAGGCCGGAGTAATTCATCACCAGCACGTGGGGATGGCGGCGCTCCTCCTTCATATAATATTGGGAAACGAAGGACAGGCGGATCCCCTCCCGCTCCGCCGCCTGGAGGATCTCCTCGTCGGAACGGGCGGTGTCCAGCCGGAGAAGGAAGTGCAGACCGCCGTTCTCCTCGCTGATCTGGACCTTATTTGCCAAAGGGCTTTGGTGGATCTCCGCCAGGAGCTTGTCCCGCATGGCCCGGTAGTGGTTGCGCATCCGGTTGATGTGCTTTTCAAAATACCCTTCGGAGAGGAAGCGGGCCAGGGTCATCTGCTCCAGGCAGGAGACCGTGCCGGAGTAAAAGCCCAGAGTCTCGTAAAACCGGGTCACCAGATGCTTGGGCAGCACCAGGTAGCTGATGCGGAAGGCCGGGGCCAGGCTTTTGGAAAAGGTATTGATGTAGATGACCTTCTCCATCACGTCGATGCTCTGGAGGGTGGGAATGGGGCGGCCGGACAGGCGGAACTCGCAGTCGTAGTCGTCCTCAATGATGTAGCGGTTCTCCCCCTTGGAGGCCCAGCTGAGAAACTCATACCGGCGGCTCACCGGCATGACGATGCCCGTGGGGAAGTGGTGCGAGGGGGTGATGTGAAGGATCTCCGCGCCGCTCTCCTCCAGCCGGTCCGGAATGATGCCCGAGGCGTCCATGGAGATGTGGTGGACGGTCACGTCGTTCTTCTCATAGATCTTGCTCAGGCGCAGGTAGCCCGGGTCCTCCACCGCGTAGCCCCGCTGGCGGCCCAGGAGCTGGATGAGCACACTATATAAATACTCCGTACCGGCCCCCACCACGATCTGCTCCGGGTCGATGGACATGCCCCGGAACTGATAGAGATGGTCGGAGATGGCCTGGCGCAGCTTGAGGATGCCGCCGGCGGAGGTGTCGGTCAAGAGGGCGGTCTCGTCCTCCCCCGCCGTCACGTCCCGCAGGAGTTTGACCCAGATGGAAAAGGGGAACATGTCCTTGGCCACGGAGCTGCCCACGAAATCCGCCCAGTACGCCCGTTTGGGGGGCTGCTTGGGCAGTTCCCGCTTGGGCCGGGGCAGGACGGGCTCCTCCCCCTTCTCCAGGTCGCAGACGTAGTAGCCCCGCTTGGGCAGGGTGTAGAGGTAGCCCTCCGCCACCAGCTGGGCGTAGGCGCTCTCCACGGTGATGGTGCTGACCCCCAAATTCTTGGCAAAGGTCCGCTTGGAGGGCAGTTTCTCCCCGGAGCTCAGCTTTTTTTGTAAAATGTCCTGCTTGATGCACCGATACAGGTGCTCATACATACTTTCGGAATCGGTGTTTTCAAAGGAGTATGTAAGCACAGTCTCAAGCCTCCTTTCTGGCATGTGGCCATGCTGAATTCTTAAAAAATGCAGTTTTCGATATCATCAGGCCCATTATAGTCGCATATTCCCCCCCTGTAAAGGCAATTTCCCGAGAAAGCAGCTTCGTCAATCTATCAGATTTTTTCGTTCCATTCTTCTCCGGTTTTGTGGTTCTTTTCGTTCCTATTTTCTGCCAGAAAACTTCCCCCGTTTTTCTTGTGGATTTTGATAGAAAAGCCCAGGAGAACTTCACTTAAAATTCATAATAATGCAGGCGTTTTTTTCATAAATCCTTTTGCAGTTCAAAAGAAAGGAAATTGCAGGCCCTTTTGCAATTTTCCCTCCATTTCCCGGTCTTGCAAGCGTTTTCCCTTTCGTGTATAATGAATCAAGAAAAAGAATACATTTGTTCTTGCATGACGCACAGAAACAAACCGTGTTTATTGCTTGGAAGCAATGACCCACACTATAATGAGAAGGAGTTAAGCTTATGAGCGAAGTACGTATCAAACACTTCAAGCGAGTCCTGGTGGCCAACCGTGGCGAGATCGCCATCCGCGTCTTCCGCGCGCTGAACGAGCTGGAGATCACCTCTGTTGCCGTTTACTCTAAGGAGGATAAGTACGCCAGATTCCGCACCGTGGCCGACGAGGCCTATCCCCTGGACCCCGGCAAGGGCCCCGTGGATGCCTATCTGGACATCTCTACCATCATCAAGATCGCCAAGGACCACAACGTGGACGCCATCCACCCCGGCTATGGCTTCCTGGCTGAGAACCCCATCCTGGTCGAGGAGTGCGAGAAGAACGGCATCGTCTTCATCGGCCCCACCGTGGACAGCATGAACGCCATGGGCGACAAGATCTCCTCCAAGCAGATCGCCATCGCCGCCAACGTTCCCATCATCCCCGGTGTGGACCGCGCCATGAAGACCGCAGAGGAAGCCAAGGCAGTCGCCGCAAAGGTCGGCTACCCCGTCATGCTGAAGGCTTCCAACGGCGGCGGCGGCCGCGGTATGCGTATCGTCTACAAAGAAGCGGACATGGACAAGGAGTTCAAGGAGGCCATCGACGAGTCCAAGAAGGCCTTCGGCGACGACCAGGTCTTCATCGAGAAGTACCTCCGCGGCCCCAAGCACGTGGAAGTGCAGATGCTGGCCGATAACTACGGCAACGTGGTCCACCTCTATGACCGTGACTGCTCCGTCCAGCGCCGTCACCAGAAGGTCGTGGAGTATGCCCCCGCCTTCTCCGTGCCCGAGGCGACCCGCCAGAAGATCTTCCAGAGCGCGCTGGCTCTGTGCCGCCACGTGGGCTACCGCAACGCCGGTACCTGCGAGTTCCTGGTGGACCTGGAGGGCAACCCCTACTTCATCGAGATGAACCCCCGCATCCAGGTCGAGCACACCGTCACCGAGCTGGTCACCGACATTGATATCGTTCGCTCCCAGATCCTGATCGCTGAGGGCTATCCCCTGAACTCCCCCGAGGTCAACATCACCTCTCAGGAATCCATCGAGTGCCACGGCTACGCCATCCAGACCCGTGTCACCTCCGAGGATCCCTCCAACAACTTCATGCCCGACACCGGCAAGGTCTCTGTCTATGCCTCCGGCTCCGGCAACGGCATCCGTCTGGACGGCGGCAACATCTACACCGGCGCCGAGATCCTGCCCTACTACGACTCCCTGCTGGTCAAGATCAGCGCCTTCGACCGCACCTTCCCGGGCGCTGTCGCCAAGTCCCGCCGCGCGCTCCGCGAGATCAAGATCCAGGGCATCAAGACCAACATCTCCTTCCTGATCAACGTCATCAACAACCCCACCTTCCAGGCCGGCCGGTGCTACACCACCTTCATCGAGGAGACCCCCGAGCTGTTCACCCTGTCCCACAACCTGGACCGGGCCTCCAAGATCCTGGACTTCCTGGGTGACAAGATCGTCAACGTCTCCAAGGGCGAGAAGCCTTACCTCGAGGACCGCGTCCTGCCCAAGTTCGACGAGACCACCCTGCTCTACGGCGCAAAGGACGAGTTCAAGAAGCTGGGCGCGACCGCCTTCACCCAGAAGATCCTGGGCGAGAAGAAGCTGTACGTCACTGACACCTCCATGCGTGACGCCCAGCAGTCCCTGATCGCGACCCGTATGCGCACCAAGGACATCGTCGGCGCGGCCCGGGCCACCAACACCATCATGCAGAACGCCTTCTCCGTGGAAGCTTGGGGCGGCGCGACCTACGACACCGCGTACCGCTTCCTGAAGGAATCTCCCTGGAAGAGACTGGAGATCCTCAGCGAGAGAATGCCCAACACCCTGATCCAGATGCTGCTGCGCGCCTCCAACGCCGTGGGCTACAGCAACTATCCCGATAACCTGGTCAAGGAGTTCATCCGTATCTCCGCCATCAAGGGCATTGACGTCTTCCGTGTCTTCGACTCCCTGAACTGGATCGAGAACATGAAGATGCCCGTGGAGGAATCCCTGAAGACCGGCAAGATCGTCGAGGGCTCCCTGTGCTACACCGGCGACATCACCAACCCCAACGAGGTCAAGTACACCCTGGACTACTACGTCGAGAAGGCCAAGGAGCTGGAGGCCATGGGCGTCCACATCCTGGCCATCAAGGACATGGCCGGCCTGCTGAAGCCCTATGCCGCTTACAAGCTGGTCGAGACCCTGAAGTCCGAGCTGCACATCCCCATCCACCTGCACACCCACGACACCACCGGCGCTGGCGTCGCCACCGTCCTGAAGGCTGCCGAAGCCGGCGTGGACATCGCCGACCTGGCCATCGAGTCCATGGCAGGCTGCACCAGCCAGCCCTCCCTGAACGTGGTGGTGGAAGCCCTCCGCGGCACCGAGCGCGACACCGGTCTGGAATTCGAGGGTCTGGACGAGCTGAGCCGCTACTATGAGCACGTTCGTAAGGTCTACAAATCCAACGAAAGCGGACAGATCACCCCCAACGCCCAGATCTACAAGCACGAGATCCCCGGCGGCCAGTACTCCAACCTGCTGGCCCAGGTCACCGAGATGGGCTCCAAAGATGAGTTCGAAAAGATCAAGGAGCTGTATCGTCAGGCCAACATCCTGCTGGGCAACCTGATCAAGGTCACGCCCTCCTCCAAGGTCGTCGGCGACCTGGCCATCTTCATGTCCAAGAACGACCTGAACATGGACAACATCCTCACCGAGGGCGCCTCCCTGTCCTACCCCGACTCCGTGGTGGACTTCTTCAAGGGCATGATTGGTCAGCCCGAGGGCGGCTTCCCCAAGGAGCTGCAAAAGATCGTCCTGAAGGACATCGAGCCCATCACCGTCCGCCCCGGCACCCTGCTGCCCGACGTGGACTTCGAGGATATCAAGAAGCACCTGCGCGAGAAGTTCGACATGTCCGGCTTCAGCGAGTTCGAGATGGAGCAGAAGGCCGTCAGCTACGCGCTGTATCCCAAGGTCTATGAGGACTACTGCGCTCACTTCGAGTCCTACAACGACGTTACCACCCTGGAGAGCCACGTGTACTTCTACGGCCTGCGCAAGGGCGAGGAGACCGTGCTGAAGGTCAGCACCGGCAACGACATCATCATCAAGTTCGACCACATGTCCGACCCCGACAAGGACGGCTACCGTGTCCTGACCTTCGAGGTCAACGGCGTCCTGCGCGAGATGAAGGTCCTGGACAAGACCCTGGAGGTCGTGGTGGACCGCAAGCTGAAGGCCGACAAGAGCAACCCCTGCCACCTGGGCTCCACCATCCCCGGCACCGTGGAAACCGTCCTGGTGAAGGAGGGCGACGAGGTCAAGGTCAACCAGCCTCTGCTGATCGTGGAAGCCATGAAGATGGAAACCACCTTCGTCTCCAAGGTCAACGGCAAGATCGACAAGATCTACGTGGCCCCCGGCGACCGCGTCAGCGCGGAAGACCTGCTGGTCTCCTTCACGCTGGAGGAAGAAGAGGAAAAATGATCCTCCCTTTCCTACAAAATGAATGAAAGTGCCCCCGACTCGTTTGAGTCGGGGGCACTTTTCTTGCGGTGCTTCTGCCAAACCTTGAAGATGGACTGAAAAAACGCCCCCACCAATGGTGGGGGCGTTTGGAGTTACCACTTTGGAGTAACCTCGTCGTTAAAGTGAACTAAGATTAGCCCTTAACTTCAGCGATGGACTTAGCCAGGCGCTTGCAAGCCTCGTCGCAGTCAACAGCGCGGATGGTCAGAGGAGGAACCATACGGATGATGCTGGTGCCAATGGCGGTGACCAGGAACTTGTTGCGGATGCAAGCACGCTTGACTTCGACAGCGTTCACGCCGTCTTCCAGGATAGCGCCGACGAACAGGCCGCGATGACGGACAGCGACAACGCCGGGAATCTTCAACAGAGCTTCTGCGAAGTAGTCGCCGACCTTCTTGGCGTTCTCGGGCCACATGCCAGCCTTCAGCTCACGCAGAACTGCCAGGGAAGCTGCACAAGCAACGGGGTGACCAGCATAGGTGGAACCGTGGGTGCCGGGGCCGAATGCGGAAGCAGCCTTGTCGTTGCAAGCGATAGCGCCGATGGGGAAGCCGCCGCCCATTGCCTTAGCCATGGACACGATGTCGGGCTTCACGCCGTAGGTCATGTAGCACATGAAGTCGCCGGTACGGCCCCAACCAGCCTGCACTTCGTCCAGGCAGAACAGGATGCCTTCCTGGTCGCAGAACTCACGGATGCCCTTGATGAAGTCATCGTTTGCGGGCCAAACGCCGCCCTCGCCCTGAACAGGCTCGAACATGATGGCGCAGGTCTTGCCCTTAACATAAGCAGCCTTGAAAGCGTCCAGGTTGTTGAACTCAGCATAGGTGAAGCCGGGGGTCAGGTCGCCGAAGCCCTTCTGGATAGCGGACTCGGGCTGGCCGGTAGCGGTCATAGCGCCGAAGGTACGGCCGTGGAAGGACTGCTTAGCGGTGATGATGTGCCATGCGTCGGGACCGATGTTCTCGATGCCCCACTTACGAGCCATCTTGATCATTGCTTCGTTGGCCTCAGCGCCGGAGTTCTGATACAGAACCTTATCCATACCGATGGTCTCGCAGATCTCCTTGGACAGGATAGCCTGGGGAACAGTGTAGGGATAGTTGAAGGTCTGCATGATAACAGCAGCCTGATCCTGGATAGCCTTCACGACCTTGGGGTTGCAGTTGCCCAGGCAGTTAACAGCGATACCTGCATAGAAGTCCAGGTAAGCTTCGCCGTTCTCATCATACATGTAGATGCCTTCAGCGCGATCGGCGACGAAGTCCATACGCTCATAGGTCTCGATCATGTACTTCTTGACGAGGGCCTTCAGTTCAGCAGCGCTCAGACCAGTGTCTTTCAGTCTCATAAAAATTTCCTCCCATTCAAAATAATACGTGAATTACAAGGGAACAGCCTGGGTTTGCTTCTCAAACCCAGTATTCTCAACAGCCGGCTACTCATTCCGAACTGTTTTGAATGTAAGAAGCAGGATCGCCATTTCTCAGGGGTCTCCTGTAACTTGTGCCCATGATACCATTATTTTCTCAAAAATGAAATGCACCTTTTGCACAAAATTTTTTCAGTCGTTTCCTGTGGAAACCCCTGTTCTTCCCGCAGGATTTGATGCGCTTCCCGTGGATTTCCCCATTTCTTTTTTTATTTTTCCCGGAAAACGCTCCATTTGAATCCGTCTTACGGAGGTTTTTCGCATTTCCCCCTCGCTCTTTTCGCTTTTCTCGCACGGTTTTGTTCATTTTTACACTCGTCGTTTTGCACAATCACATTTTTTATTTCCCCAAACCCCTTTGTCCTTTTTTATCATACCCTCTCCCGTGCCCCTGGCCCCGACAATTGCTTTTTCCGCCCCGCCTTGCTACAATGGGAGGCAGAAAAGGAAGTGACTCCCTATGGAACTGACCCAAATCACTCACATTGACAACGTCCGCCTGTCGGACGACGGCCGCGCCGTCCGCATCCTGGATCAGAGCCGTCTGCCCAACGAAACGGTCTATCTGGAGCTGTCCCAGGCCGAGGCGCTCTACGAGGCCATCCACTCTCTCAGAGTCCGGGGGGCGCCCGCCATCGGCATCTTCGCCGCTTATGCCATGTACGTGCTGGCCCGGCAGACGAAGGCCACCCAGTTCGGCGACTTCATCCAGGAATGCCGCGCGCACCACGACTACCTCAACGCCTCCCGGCCCACGGCCGTAAACCTGAAGCACATGCTGGACCGGATGCTGGCCGTGGCCGAGTCCATGCCCTGCATGGACATCGACAGCATCCTGGAGGCCATGCGCCAGGCCGCCATCGCCATCCACCAGGAGGATATTGCCATGTGCGCCGCCATCTCCCGCCACGGCCTGTCCCTGGTCAAAGCAGGCGACGGCATTCTCACCCACTGCAACGCCGGGCCCCTGGCCACCTCCCGCTACGGCACCGCCCTCGGCCCGCTCTTTCTGGCCAAGGAGGAGGGGATCCCCCTCCACGCCTGGTGCGACGAGACCCGCCCCCTCCTCCAGGGGGCCAGGCTCACCGCCTACGAGCTCCAGCGGGCCGGGATCGACTGCACCCTCATCTGCGACAACATGGCCAGCATCGTGATGAAGGAGGGGAAGATCAACGCCTGCTTCGTGGGCTGCGACCGGGTGGCCCGGAACGGGGACACCGCCAACAAGATCGGCACCTCCGGGGTGGCTATCCTGGCAAAGCACTATGGCATCCCCTTCTACGTGCTGGGCCCCTCCTCCACCATCGACTTCACCTGCCCCGACGGGGACCACATCCCCATCGAGCTGCGGGACGGCGAGGAGATCAAGTCCAAATTCTTTGCACAGCCCTCCTCCCTGCCGGAGGTCCCGTGCTATAACCCCGCCTTCGACGTCACCGACCACGACCTCATCACCGCGATCGTCACCGAGAAGGGCATCTGCTATCCCCCCTTTGAGGACAGTCTGGCCGCCCTCTTCGGGCGGAAGAAGGAGGGCTGACCATGGCTGGATATCCCACCGACGCCCAGGCCAAGGCCGAGATCCTGGCCACGGGGCTGAAGATCTACCAGCGGGGGCTGGTGGCCGCCAACGACGGCAACCTCAGCGTCCGCGTGGGGGAAAACGCCCTGTGGGTGACCCCCACCGGGGTCTCCAAGGGCGCCATGACCGAAGACATGCTGGTGAAGCTGGACCTGGACGGGGTCCTGCTGGAGGGCAGCCGGAAGCCCTCCTCGGAGACGAAGATGCACCTTCGTATTTATAAGGAGAACCCCGACGTGCGGGCGGTGGTCCACGCCCATCCTCCCGCCGCCACGGCCTTTGCCTGCGCGGGCCTGCCCTTGGACAGGCCCGTCATCCAGGAGGCAGTGGTCTTTCTGGGCGCGGTCCCCGTGGCGCCCTTCGCCCTGCCCGGGTCGGAGGGGGTTGCCGACAGCGTGGCCCCCTACTGCCGGGACCACCGCGCCCTGCTGCTGGAATACCACGGGGCCGTCACCTGGGGGGAGACCATGGAGCAGGCCCACTACCGGCTGGAATGTCTGGAGCAGCTGGCCAACGTCACCCTCCACCTGCGGACCCTGGGCTGCGACCGGGTGATGCCGGAGCAGCTGGTCAAGGCGCTGGAGGGCCTGCGCCCCGCCTGGGGCATCAAGTGAGCCTCTGCCCCGGAGACAATACAAAAGCACCCCATTTCTTAGCGCAAGCAGGTCCGCCCAGCTTGCCTAACCAATGGGGTGCTTTTTTCAGTCTCGGGTTGAGTTCGTTCCGTTTTACGTTCCAGCCGTGGCTTGGAGCAGGACCTTGGCGGCCACGCTGCCGGCCACGCTGGCGCCGGAGCCGCCGTTCTCCACCAGGACCACAAAGGCCAGGGGATGGTTGGGGTCGTCGATGAAGCCGGTGAACCAGGCGTGGGGCTGATTCCCGCCTCCCACCTCGGCGGTGCCGGACTTGGCGCAGACCGCCAGGTCGCCGAACTGGGCCTGGCCGTACTGGGTGGTCACGTTGTTGCGCATCATTTCCTTGAGGCGCGCGCAGGTCTGCTCACTGTAAATTTTATAGGTGTCGGTGCTGTCGGGGAAGGCCGCCGGGATGGCGGAGCCGGACAGGGTCTCCTTGTCCACCAGCTTGGGGACCACAGCCACGCCCCGGTTGGCAATGCCGCCCATAAAGGACAGCATGGTGCAGGGGTTCACCAGGTCCTTGTATTGGCCCACGCCGGACCAGCCCAGGTAGGCCGAGCCCTTCTCCGCCGCCTCAAAGCTGCCCTTGGCCGTGTGGATGTCGTTGATGGTCAGAGAGTTCAGCAGGCCGGCCTGTTCCATATACTTCTCCAGCGTGTCGCCTCCCAGCTCCAGGGCCAGGGTGGCGTAGGCTCCGTTGCAGGAGCAGGCCAGGCACTGCTGGATGTTCATGTTCTGGCCGTGGACGTAGGGACAGGTGATGGTGTCCTCCCCGATCTGCAAGGCCCCGGTGCAGGAGTAGGTGAAGGAATCCAGGTCCTTTTTCTTTTCTATGGCCGCCGCCGTGGTCACGATCTTAAAGGTGGAGCCGGGCGGGTAGGTGCCGGAAAAGAAGCGGTTCAGATACACGCCGTCGTAGGCGCTGTTCTCGTTGATGTCCGCGGGAGGGTTGCTGGGGTCATAGGAGGGGGCGCTCACCAGGCACTTGATGTCCCCGCTGGTGTAGTCGTACACCGCCACCACGCCCTTGTGGCCGTTCAGGGCCGCGTAGGCCGTTTCGTTCAGGGCCGCGTCCACCGTCAGGGTCACGTCATGGCTGCCCAGGGTGGTGCCGGTGATGGGATTGTAGCCCGTCAGGCGGCTGGCCAGGGCAGAGCGCAGGGAGGTGCCGAAGTTCCGGTCGCCCACCAGATGAAGGGTGGCCACCCGGGTGGCGCGGCTCTCCGCGTACTCCCCGGTCTGGCCGTCGTAGAGCTTCACGCCCTTGCTGTCATAAATGGCGCCGGAGTCGTAGTAGGTGGTGCCGAAAAAGCCCACCCAGTCGTTGCCCTTGGTGAAGAGCTGGATGCAGAAGTAGAGGATCCCCACCGCCAGCACGGCGGCTAAGATCATGATGATGGCGGTTCGTCCGCGCAGTCGCTTCATCGCCTACGCCCCCTTTCTCCAGGGTCCCTCCGGTCGGGATCGGTCAGGCTCTCCCAGTCGTCCACCCCGTGCCCCCAGGCGCGGGTCGCATCCATATCCCGGGGCGGCGGCGGGCCGTCGTCCCAGCCGGGGGAAAAGTCCTCGTATCCGCCGAACTCGTCATAGTGGTCGTAGGGCTCGTCGTAGACATAGCCGCCGTCATAGGCGCCGTCGTCGTAGTCCTCGTCGTACCCCTCGTCGTAGTCGTCGTAATAGTCGTCGTAGTCCTCATCCCAGCCGCCATAGATGCCCTCGGAGTCCTGGGGGATCCAGCCCCGGATGCGCTTGGGCAGCTTGATGGTGAAGCTGGCGTTGGGCCGGGTGTCCGCCGCCTTGATGAAGGCCAGCAGGCCCCAGCAGGAGATCATACTGGAGCCGCCCACGGACACGAAGGGCAGGGTCACGCCGGTGAGGGGCAGGATGTCCACCGCGCCCAGGACGTTCAGGGTGGCCTGGAAGATCAGCATGGCGACGGCGGAGTTGGCCGCGATGACATAGTAGCTGGACCGGGCGGTGGTGGCGCAGCGGATGGCATAAAAGGCCAGCACCAGCAGGACGAAGACCGTACACAGGGCCATGATGAGTCCGAACTCCTCGCTGATGACGCCGAAGACCAGGTCGGTGTTGGCCGCGCCGATCTTTTTCAGGAAGCTGTCCTCCGCTCCCTTGCCGAACAGGCCGCCGCTGGCGATGGCCGACATGGTGCGGGTCTGCTGGTAGCCGCCGCTCTCGTTGTAAAAGTCCCAGACGTGCCGCCAGGCTTGGAAGCGGTTGAGGATGTAGGGCCTGTAGCGCAGGATCATGCCTCCGCCGGCCACCGCTGCGGTCCCCATGAGGGCCAGGAAGCCAATGTCGCCGGAGCGCAGGAAGGCGATGACCAGCAGGGCCACGAAGAAGATCAGGGCGGTGCCGAAGTCACTCATCAGGGCCAGACAGCCCATGCAGAAGCCGCAGAAGAGCACCGTGAAGATCAGGTTTCGCCGGGCAAAGAGTCGGTCCAGAGTGGCCGCGCCGGTGAAGATGAAGGCGATCTTTACAAACTCCGAGGGCTGGAAGCTGATGAAGCCCAGGTCCACCCAGTTCTTCGCGCCGAAAATGGCCTGGCCCAGCACCACGTTGAAGACCAGCAGCAGGCAGGTGAGCACAGCCGCCGGCCAGCGCAGGGAAACCGTGGCCTTGATATCCCGCAGGAGCATACTCAGGGCCAGGAAGATGCACAGGCCCATGAGCATGGCGATGGTCTGCTTGAGGAGGGTGGCCGGCGAGTAGGCCGCCGTCACCCCGAAGGAGATGGTGCACAGGAAGAAGGCGATGGTCTCCCCCTCGAAGGCCGTCCGCTTCAAAGAGCGGTAGAGGGCGTACATCACCCACATCGAGGCCGCCAGCAGAGCAAAGCCCACGGCGACCATGACCAGCTCGGGCTTCTCCCGGCCGGGCAGGCACTGGACGCACATCATGATCTGGAAGACCGTCAGGTAGCCCAAGGTCCTGCCGGGGCTGAGGGGCCGCTCGGCAACCCCCAGGCGCATGGCCTGCTCCCGCTCCTCCTCCTCGCTGATGGCGTAGAACTCCAGAGGCAGGCCGCCCAGGTCGATGATGTCGCCGGTCTTCACCGGGAGGGTGTGGGTCACCTTCTTCCCGTTGATCCGGGTGCCGTTTTTGGTTTGCAGCGGTTGTAGGCGCCAGCTTCCCTTGTCGTCCCGCAAGAGCGCAATGTGGCTGCGGGAGACGGTGGGAAAGTCCAAGAGCACATCGGAGAACCGGCTCCTGCCCACGGTGTTCTCCCAATGGCGCAGGTCAAACCGGGCTCCGTCGCCCATGGACAGCCAGCCCCAGATCTCCTTTCCGGGCTTTTCCCGAAACAGGGACAGCAGGCACCGGGCAATGACGATGACGGCGAAGATGATCGCCACCACCCGCAGCGCGCCGCAGGCCACCGGCAGGACGACGTCGATCACCGCCCCCACAGCCTGTCCGGTCTCCGCGTTGGCCAGGGCCGAGCGGACCTGGTCCGCCAGCTGGGTGAAAATCATCTGCAAACGGATGAGCAATTCCTGCATATGTCCCTCCTTTCTCCGGCGGTATGCTGCCGGTCACACAGTATCGTTGCTGGGATGTCTTCATATTGTAGCATATTATAGCAGAAAAAACGGAAATAACAAGCGGCGGGCGCGCATCGTGGAGCGCCCCATGGTCTCAGAGGATACGCGCCAGTTGTCAACAGGGCGTCAAGAAACTGTGACATTTTTGTGAACCCGTCCTCGACCTTGCATCCCCACGGTCATCTGTGCTACACTGATACCGGAAAATCCGCCCCGAAAGGAGGCCCTCCCCATGAAAGCATTCGCCTATCTCGGCAGCGGCCGCGCCGGTTGGATCGAAGCAGAACGCCCCCGCGCCACGGGCTTCGACGCCGTGATCCGCCCCCTGATGGTCGCCCCCTGCACCTCCGATGTCCACAACGTGGCCATCGACTGTCTCCAGCCCAACCGCATCCTGGGCCACGAGGGCTTAGGAGAGATCGTCGCGGTGGGCGAGCTGGTCCGGGACTTCCGGGTGGGAGAGGTCGTGGTCGTCCCGCCGGTGACTCCCGACTGGCGGACCGTCCCCTCCCAGCTGGGGGCGCACCAGCATTGCAGCGGACTCATCACCGGGCAAAAGCTCTCCAACTCCGAGGACGGACTCATGGCGGAGTACGCCCGCATCCGGGACCTCGACGCCAACGCCGCCCGCATCCCCCAAACGGTCTCCTGGGAGGCCGCCGTGCTGGCCGCAGACATGCTGAACACCGGGCTTTACGGCGCGGAGCTGGCGGACGTCCAGCCCGGCGACACCGTGGTGGTCCTGGGCATCGGCCCGGTGGGCCTGATGGCCGTCGCAGGCGCGCGTCTCCGGGGCGCCGGACGCATCATCGCCATCGGCAGCCGCCCCCGCTGCGTGGAGCTGGCGACCTTCTACGGCGCCACGGACATCGTCAACTACAAGGAGGGCGATGTGCTGCGGGCGGTCCATCGCCTCACCGACAAGCAGGGGGCGGACTGCTGCATCTGCGCCGGAGGCGGCGACGAGGCCCTGGGCCAAGCGGTCGCCATGGTCCGCTGGGGCGGCACGGTGGGCAACGTGAACTACTTCACCACCTACGGCGACCTGCCCATCAACAACGTCCGCTACGGCTTCGGCATGGGCAACAAGACCATCCGGGGCGGCGAGTGCCCCGGCGGCCGGGCCAGGATGGAGCGGCTCTTAAACCTCCTCCAGTATGGCCGGGTGGACCCCACCCCGCTCATCACCCACCGCTTCACCGGGCTGGACCAGGTGGAGGCGGCCTTTCAGCTCATGGCGCGCAAGCCCCCAGAGCTGGTCAAAACCATCGTCACACTATAAAAGGAAGAACATATCATGGAAAGCTTATTTCGCTGCCCCCTCTGTAGGGCCGCTTTGGACCGACAGGACGCCCGCTACCTCTGCCCCACCGGCCACAGCTTTGACCGGGCCGCCGCCGGGTACGTCCACCTCCTCCCCGCCAACAAGATGCACTCCAAGGACCCCGGCGACGACAAGGGCATGGCCACCGCGCGGAACCGCTTCCTCTCCGGCGGCTATTACAAGCCCCTCTGCGACGCCCTGGCCCAGCTGGCCCTGCAATACGCCCCGGCGCGCGTGTCCGTTCTGGACTCCGGCTGCGGCGAGGGCTACTACAGCGCCGCTCTTTACCAGGCCTTGGCCCAGGCGGGGAGAGACGTCCACCTGGCCGGCGTGGACCTGTCCAAGCACGCCCTCCGCCGGGCAGCCAAGCGGGAGAAGTCCGCGGAGTTCGCCGTGGCCTCGGTCTACGACATTCCCGTGGCCGACCGCAGCGCGGACCTCATCCTCAACTGCTTTTCTCCCCTGGCGCTGGAGGAATTTCTCCGCATCCTGAAGCCCGGCGGGGTCTACTTCTACGTGGTCCCCGGAGAGAAGCACCTGTGGGAGCTGAAACAGGTCCTCTACGAGAACCCCTATCCCAACGCGGAGAAGCTCACCCCCTACGAGGGCTTCACCTATCTGGACGTCCGGTCGGTGGACGGGGTCATCCACCTCCCCGACCAGCAGACCATCGCCGACCTCTTTCAGATGACCCCGTATTTCTGGAAGACCCCCAAGCACGGCACGGAGAAGCTGGCCGCCCTGGATACGCTGGACACGGCCATCTCCTTCCGCATCCATGTCTTCCGAAAGGATGGAACGCCATGAAAAAACACATCTTCTTCGACCTGGACGGCACCCTCACCGACTCCGGGCCAGGCATCATGCGCTGCGCCCAGCTGGCCCTGGATCACTTCGGCATCCCGGTGAAGAGCCAGGACCAGCTCCGGGCCTTCGTGGGACCGCCCCTGCGGGTCTCCTTCGAGGGCTACGGCCTGGACACGGAGCAGGTGCAGGAGGCCATCCAGGTGTTTCGCAGCCGGTACGTCCCCATCGGAAAGTTTGAAAACGAGCCCTATCCGGGCATCAGCGGCTTGCTTTCCCAACTCCGCGAGGAGGGGCACCGGCTGTACGTGGCCACCTCCAAGCCCGAATTTCTGGCCTGGGATGTGCTGGAACATTTTCAGCTGCGCGAGTATTTCACGGAGATCTGCGGGGCCGACAGGAAGGAGGAGCGGGACACCAAGGATCAGGTCATCTCCTATCTGTTGGGCAAGGTCGGCAAGCTGGAGAACGTGGTCATGGTGGGCGATACCCACTACGACGTGCTGGGCGCCAAGGCCCATGGCATCCCCACCATCGGGGTGACCTGGGGATACGGAACGGCAGAGAGCATGAAGCAGGCCGGCGCCGTGTCCCTCGCCCACACCATGGAGGAGCTGCACGAAATGCTAACGCACTCCTGACGCATCCAGTCACGATGCGAGAGGCGCAAAAGACTTCGATATCGCAAAAAGGGAAGGCACCTCGCCTTCCCTTTTGTTTTTATGGATACCGCCGGTCACATCTCTCTGCGGCCCTCCAGGGCGCGCATAAGGGTGGCATCGTCGGCATATTCTAAGTGGCCGCCCACCGGCACGCCGTAGGCCAGGCGGGTGACCTTCACCCCGAAGGGCTTGAGCATCCGGGAGAGGTACATAGCAGTGGCCTCTCCCTCGGTGTCCGGGTTGGTGGCCATGATGATCTCCTGGATCTCTCCCTGGGCCACCCGTTCCAGGAGGGATTTGATGTGCAGGTCGTCGGGACCCACCCCGTTCATGGGGGAGAGGACCCCGTGGAGCACGTGGTACTTGCCCCGGTACTCCCTGGCCCGCTCGATGGCGATGACATCCTTGGGGTCCGCCACCACGCAGACCACGGAGCCATCCCGCTTCTCGCTGGCGCAGATGGGACATAGGCCGTCCCCCTCCGTCAGATTCTGGCAGGCGGGGCACAGGGCGATGCTCTGCTTGGCGGCGAGAATGGCGTGGGCAAACTGCTCCACCTCATTCTCCGGCAGGGACAGGACGAAAAAGGCCAGGCGCTGGGCAGTCTTGGTGCCGATCCCCGGCAGGCGGGCAAACTGCTCCACCATTTTTTCCAAAGCTGGGGGAAAGTGCTCCATCATTCACCTCGCAGGGTTTTGATGGCCGCCGCAGGGTCGGCCGCGCCGTAAACCGCGCTGCCGGCCACCAGCACGTCGGCCCCGGCCTCGATGACCAGCGGGGCGGTGTTGGGGTCCACGCCGCCGTCTACCTCCAGGCGGCAGTCGGGGTTATACTCGTTGATATACCGGCGGATGGCCGCGATCTTGGGCAGCTGGTCGGTCATGAACTTCTGTCCGCCGAAGCCCGGCTCCACGGTCATCACCAAGATCAGGTCCACGTCCTTGACGTAGGGCAGAACTGCTTCCGCAGCGGTGATGGGCCGCAGGACGATGCCCTTCTTCACCCCTCTGCGGTCCATGGCCTCCAGCGCGGCCCTGATGCCGGGCGGCATGTCGGACTCCAGGTGGACAGAGAGCAGGTCGGCACCGGCGTCGGCAAAGGCGTCGATGTAGCGCACGGGCTTTTCGATCATCAGGTGGACGTCCAGAAACATGTCGGTGGCCTTCCGCAGAGACTTGACCACGGGAACGCCGATGCTGATGTTGGAGACGAACATGCCGTCCATCACGTCCACATGAAGCCAATCCGCGCTTTGTACCTTCTGGACCTCACGGCCCAGGTCGGCAAAGTCCGCGGAGAGAATCGAAGGTGCGATTTTGATCACGAAATATCATTCCTTTCTCCGAAATCTGTCGGCAGGACCTGTCGAAGGCCGCCGGTCCGGCACGAGAGCACAAACGCTCCGCCCGCCGCATAGGATACGGCAAGCGGCGGCGGGGCACGCCCCGCCCAGGAGCCCCGGGACCGCCGTAGCTTCCCCTTCTCCCCGGACCGGCCCCTATGGCGACGACCCGGAAGGCCAGCCGCATCAAGATAGAAGACTGGAACGAACACGTTGGCCGCCGACCCGGAAACGGGTCAGCGGCCCGTTCCAAATACCGGAGGAGCGGGCTCGTTTTGTCTATTCTATCCGTCTTTTTCCTTGCTGTCAATGGAAAGGAGTTCTTGACAGAGAATCTCCCTACGGTTAAAATAATAAAATGTATACGGATATTTGCCATCCGAAAACACCCCTCGGAAAGGACTGACGCCCGTGGCGAAACTGAAAAAACGGCCTGTGATCCCCATTTACGCCATAGCCGTGGTTTGGGGTCTCTTCACCCTCTTCCACCCTCTCTACCGGGTCTCTGACTACGTGTCGGTGATCCTGCTGTCCGCGGTGGCCTTCATCGTCGCCAAGGGCATCTGGCCCACCGTGGAATATGAGCTTCCCGACCCCGAACCCGCAAAGGAAGCCCCCAAGGACGAACCCAGGGAGAAGCCTGCGGAAGAGGCCCGCGCGGAAGCATCCCAGGGCGAGGACGCATCGCCCTCCACCGGGGACCCCAAGCTGGACGCCCTCATTCAGGAAAAGGACCGGGCCATCAGCGAGATGCGCCGCCTCAACGACGCCATCGCGGACGAGACCATCTCCGCCCAGATCGACCAGCTGGAGGACACCACCTCCAAGATCCTGGACCACGTGATCCACCACCCGGAGAAGCAGCCCCAGATCCGCAAATTCCTGATCTACTATCTGCCCACCACCCTGAAGCTTTTGAATACTTACGACCGCATGGGGGCCACCGGCGTCTCCGGCGAAAACATCGACGGCACCATGGCCAAGATCGAGACCATGATGGACACCATCGTCTCCTCCTTCCACAAGCAGCTGGACGCGCTCTTCCAGGACGAGGCCATGGACATCGCCTCGGACATCACCGTCCTGGAGAACCTGCTGGCCCAGGAAGGCCTGACCGACGTGGACTGACAGAAAGGATACCGCTATGGCAGAGGAATACCTCCCCGAACTGACCCTGAACCCTAATTCTCCGTTGGGCTCCGCCGTGCCCCATGTCCAGCAGGCATCGGACCCCCAGGTCCCACCCGCCAGCGACCGGTACGAGTCCGGCCTCTCTGAGGCCGAGCGCCAGGCGGTGGAGAACTTCGCCCAGGCCATCGACCTCACCGACAGCAACCTGATCCTGCAATACGGCTCCGCCACCCAGAAGCACGTGTCGGAGTTTTCCGAAGCCACCCTCCAGCAGATCCGCACCAAGGATCTGGGAGAGGTCGGCGACGCCCTGTCCGGCCTGGTCCGGGAGCTGCAAACCTTCGAGACCGGGGAGGACAAAAAGGGCATCACCGGGTTTTTCCGTAAAAAGAAAAGCCAGCTGGAGACCATGAAGGCCGGCTACAGCAAGGTCTCCGCCAACGTGGACAAGATCGTGGAGAGCCTGGAGCAGCACCAGATCACCCTGATGAAGGACGTGGCCAACCTGAACCAGATGTTCGCGCTCAACGCCAAGTATCTGAAGGAGCTCACCATGTACATCCTGGCCGGTAAGAAGAAGCTGGCCCAGGTCCGCTCCACCGAGCTGATCCAGCGCCAGGAGCAGGCCGCCGCCTCCGGCAGGCAGGAGGACGCCCAGGCCTACAACGACCTGGCCAGCCTCTGCACCCGCTTTGAAAAGAAGCTCCATGACCTGGAGCTCACCCGGACGATCTCCTTGCAGATGGGTCCTCAGATCCGCTTGCTCCAGAGCAACGACACCCTGATGGTCGAGAAGATCCAGTCCAGCCTGGTGAACACCATCCCGCTGTGGAAGAGCCAGATGGTCCTGGCTTTGGGGCTGGAGCACGCCCGCCAGGCCACCGCCGCCCAGAACGCCGTCACCGAGATGACCAACACCCTCCTCAAGCAGAACGCCGACATGCTGAAGCTGGGCACCATCGAGACCGCGCGGGAGGCCGAGCGCTCCGTGGTGGATCTGGAGACCCTCCGCCACACCAACCAGCAATTGGTGGAGTCCCTGGACGAGGTCATGCGGATCCAGGCCGAAGGCGCGCAGAAGCGCCGGGAGGCCGAAGGCGAATTGGCCAAGATCGAAGGCGAGCTGAAGCAGAAGCTTCTCGAACTTCGCGGCTGATCCGCCGACCCCACCAGCCCCTTGGAGGTTCCTATGAAATTTTTCAAAAAGACATCGGTTGCCATCACCCTCACCCTCCTCATCGTGGCCCTGTGCTGCGTGTGGGGATACACCCGGGTCTACGTAGTAGACGCCGTCCCGGAGACCAGCGGCGCGGAACGCGCCGCCGGGGAGAGCAACCTCAACTACTATCTGAACTGGATCGAGGATGACGCAGGCCTCTTTACCCTGAACACCATCGACAGTCTGGCCCGGAAAAACCTGGTCCTGGACAACACCTACCACAGTTTGGTGGCGGTGCGGACCGTGAACCATCTCAACGGCATGAGCATCCAGGCCTATGCCGAAAACGTGGCCAACCGCATGGAGCTGGGCAATCGCAATCTCCTTCTGCTGCTGGACTCCGACACCCAGGACTGGTATGTGTTCTACGGCGAGGACATGGCCTCCTACGTGAAGACCAACCAGGACTTGCCCAATCTCTTCCGCCGGGATCTCTCCGATTCCTTCTGGGAGGAGGGGCAGAGCGATAAGTGCATTCTGGAGCTGTTTGACGACCTACAGGGCTGGTATAAGGACACCCTTCCCGCGGACGAATCCCCCGAACCCTCCTTCTTCCACAGCAACGGCAAGATCCAGTCCATCACCATCGGCGCCCTGCTCAGCGGCATCCTGCTGAACCTGCTGGCCAACCTGTGGTGGATCATCCTGCTGCTGGTCGTCCTGAACATCGTGGACCGGGTCCGCTTTGAAAAGCACGTTGCCAAGTATCCCCCCGGCGTCTCCTCCGCCCCCCTCTTCCACCCCTTCCTGTTCTGGCACCGTGTCGGCTCCAGCTGGTACGAGGCGAGAATGGAGGAGTTCACCGAGGAGGACGATGACGACTTTGAGGACGACGATCCCTCCGACGCCTCGTGGGACCAGGACCGCTATCAGCGCGGGCCAGGCTACAGCACCGACCCCAACGAGCCCGGCCCCTTTGGTCCCCAGCCTGGTCCCAACATGAATGGAAACCCCACCCCGCCCCCCGCTGGTCTCATGGGCCAGCTGTGGCAGCTGTGGAACAACCTGCTGGGTCTGTTCTGGCAGGTCCTGGACTCCCTCCGCCACTTCATCCGGCGGTTCTGATCCCCACTCCCCTGCACCGATAAAATGAGATCCATAAACCAATTCCCCCTCCGTATGCACTGAACCATACGGAGGGGGAATTGAGCTTCATATCCTCGACGTTGCTGTTCTGTTATGCTTCGGCGGGCCTCTCGGGTCCGTCTTTCTCTTCCGGCTGGGGCGGGAGGGCTCCCTTGATGCCCACGCAGCGGTTGATGCGGGTGCCCAGGTTGTGGAACTTCTCCTCGTAATCGGTCATAATGCCG
The DNA here is from genome assembly GCA_934572535.1 of uncultured Eubacteriales bacterium. Classification (GTDB taxonomy): domain Bacteria; phylum Bacillota; class Clostridia; order Oscillospirales; family Oscillospiraceae; genus Evtepia. The sequence goes on along the minus strand of CAKTLJ010000010.1, from coordinate 25,045 downwards.
CAGATCCCATTGCCGTGGAGGTCCCGGGTGACCTCCTCCAAGTCGTAGCCCGCCGCCGGGAACTCCAGGACGGAAAACTCGAACAGGGGGGCATTGTCGGTCTTGAAGTGGATCTGGCCCTTCTCCTTCAGCACCTCCCGGTAGCGGAGCAGGAAGTCCCGGTGGGTCAGGCGGCGCTTGGCGTGGCGCTTGGGCGGCCAGGGATCGCAGAAGTTGATGTAGATGAGGTCCACCTCTTCCGGCGCGAAAAACTCCGGCAGCAGCGCCGCGTCGGCATCCACATAGAACACGTTGGTCAGGCCCATGTCCCGGGCCTTTTCCATGGCCATGACCATGGCGTCCGGGACCCGCTCCACCGCCACGAAGAGGATCTCGGGGTTGGCGGCCGCCGTCTGGCAGGTGAAGCGGCCCTTGCCGCAGCCCAGCTCCAGGCGGAGTTCTTTGGCCCCGGGCATCAGGGAGCGCCAGTTTCCCCGGAGGTCCTTGGGGGCCTTGATCTGCCAGGCCGCGCAGGCCTCCATCCGGGGACCCAAATTCTTCTTTCTTCTCATGCGCATGGCGGTATTTCCTCCTCGGTCTTCTCTGAAACCAGTCGAGCTGCCCGGCGGCAGCTTGCCTGTTCCAATTTCGGTCCATTGTACCATAAACGGGACTCTTTGTCAGCGTCTTTCTCCCGAATTTGCGGCTCGGATCCCATCTGGCTCTTGTGAAAGAGAAAAAAACACGGTATGATAGAGAATACTGACACAGACAAAGGAGAGAGGTTATGGGCATTCACGACGGCCACCGCAGCCGCATGAAACAGGAATTCCTGCAAGGCGGGCTGGAATCCTTCTCCGATCCCCGCGCCCTGGAGCTGCTGTTGTTCTACTCCCGGATGCAGGGCGATGTGAACCCCACCGCCCATGCTCTGCTGGACACCTTCGGCTCCCTGGCCGGAGTCCTGGACGCCGACCCCAAGGACCTCATGGCCCTGCCCGGCGTGGGCGAAAACACCGCCATCCTCCTAAAGCTGGTCCCCGCCCTGGCCGCCAGATACCTGGCCTCCCGCACCAGCGCAGACGTCATCATCCGGAGCAGCGCCGACCTGCGGGAGCTCTTCTCTCCCCACTTCTTCAGCGCCCGGAACGAAATGTCCTACCTGGCCTGCTTCGACGGCAAGCTCAAGCTTCTGGGCATTCGCAAGCTCAGCGAGGGCGGCCCCAACGACACCGACATCGCCCCTCGGCAGATCGCCTCGGTCGCCCTCTCCTTTAACGCCACCGCCGTGGTCCTGGCCCACAACCACACCAGCGGCGTGGCCACCCCCTCTGACGCAGACATTTCCACCACCCGCTACCTCCGCAAGGTCCTGCAAAGCGTCAATATCCACCTCTACGACCACGTTATCATGACGGACGACGACATGGTCTCCATGCGGGACAGCGGTTATTTCCAGGGCTTTGTCTGAGCCCAAAGGAGGCCCTATGCCGAAATTTGAAGTGATCAGCGACTATCTCCCCTCCGGCGACCAGCCGCAGGCCATTGACGCCCTGGCGCGCGGGCTCGAGCTGGGCCTGGACGAGCAGACCCTGCTGGGCGTGACCGGCTCGGGCAAGACCTTCACCATGGCCAAGGTCATCGAGCGGGTCCAGCGGCCCACCCTGGTCCTGGCCCACAACAAGACCCTCGCCGCCCAGCTCTGCTCGGAGTTCAAGGAGTTTTTCCCCAACAACGCCGTGGAATACTTTGTCTCCTACTATGACTACTACCAGCCCGAGGCCTACATCCCCCACACCGACACCTTCATCGAGAAGGACAGCGCCATCAACGACGAGATCGAGCGGCTGCGCCACTCGGCCACCTCCGCCCTCTTCGAGCGGCGGGACGTCATCGTGGTGGCCTCGGTCTCCTGCATCTACGGTCTGGGCGACCCCATTGACTACGCCAACATGGTCATCTCCCTGCGCACCGGCCAGGAGAAGCCCATCGAGGAGCTGCTGAACAAGCTCACCGAGATCCGCTATGAGCGCAACGACGTGGCCTTCGACCGGAACAACTTCCGGGTCCGGGGGGACACCGTGGAGATCTTCCCCGTCTACGCCAAGGACCACGCCATCCGGGTGGAATTCTTTGGAGACGAGATCGACCGCATCAGCGAGATCAACGTGGTCACCGGCACCCCCACCCGGGTGGTGGACCACGTGGCCATCTATCCCGCCTCCCACTATGTGGCCTCGAAGGAAAAAATGGCCGCCGCCATCCAGGAGATCTATCGGGAAATGGAGGAGCGCGTGGCCTTTTTCAAGGCCAACGACCAGCTTCTGGAGGCCCAGCGAATCTCCCAGCGGACCCTATATGACATTGAAATGATGCAGGAGCTGGGCTATTGCTCGGGGATCGAGAACTACAGCCGGGTCATCGCCGGCCGTCCCGCCGGGTCGCCTCCCATGACCCTGCTGGACTACTTCCCCAAAGATTTCCTCCTGTTCATCGACGAGAGCCACGTGACCCTCCCCCAGGTCCGGGCCATGTACGCCGGGGACCGGGCGCGGAAGACCACTCTGGTGGATTACGGCTTCCGCCTGCCCTGTGCCTTTGACAACCGCCCGCTGAACTTCGAGGAGTTCTCCCAGCGGCTCAACCAGGTGATCTACGTCTCGGCCACCCCGGGCCAGTATGAGAAGACCCGCTCGGGCCAGATCGCCGAGCAGGTCATCCGCCCCACGGGCCTGCTGGACCCGGTGGTACAGGTCCGCCCCGTGGAGGGGCAGATCGACGACCTCATCGGAGAGATCAACCTCCGCGCGGCCAAGCAGGAGCGGGTGCTGGTCACCACCCTCACCAAGAAAATGGCCGAGGATCTGACCAACTACCTCCAGGAAGCCGGTATCCGGGTGCGCTATATGCACCACGACATCGACACCATCGAGCGCATGGAGATCATCCGGGACCTGCGCCTGGGTAACTTCGATGTGCTGGTGGGCATCAACCTTCTGCGGGAGGGCCTGGATATCCCCGAAGTCTCCCTGGTGGCCATTCTGGACGCCGACAAGGAGGGCTTCCTCCGCTCCGAGACCTCCCTCATCCAGACCATAGGCCGGGCGGCCCGGAACGCCGAGGGACTGGTGATCCTCTACGCCGATACCATCACCCCCTCCATGTCCGCTGCCATGACGGAGACCCAGCGGCGGCGGGAGATCCAGACGGCCTACAACGAGGCCCACGGCATCGTCCCCAAGACCATCGTGAAGTCCGTCCGGGACCTGATCGAGATCTCCCACACCCCCGACGGCGGCAAGAAGGGCAAGGGCAGCAAGGCCCTGTCCGAGAGGGAAAAGGCCGACCTCATCGCCAAGCTGGAGCAGGAGATGAAGGAGGCCAGCCGCCGCCTGGAATTCGAATACGCGGCGCTTCTCCGCGACCAGATCATCGAGCTGCGCGGAAAAGAGTCCAAAGACTGACCCCACGAAAAGGAGGCATTTCCTATGCGCGAACCCAAGCAAACCACCCCCTCTTCCCAGAAGAGCGCCCGCCTGGCCATGGCCCGCATCATGGCGGCCGGCTCCCTGTGGGGCTGCATCGGCTTCTTCAACCGGAACCTCTCCGCCCTGCATATCGCTGCGCCCTCCGTCGTTCTGATCCGCAACCTGGGTGCTTGCGCCCTGCTGGCCATCCTCTTTCTTCTCATGGACCGCAGCGTCTTCCGCATCCGGCTGCGTCACCTTCCCATCTTTCTGGCCACCGGTATCGTGAGTATCCTCTTCTTTACCCTGTGCTATTTTAAGAGCCAGGAGGCCTCCTCCCTGGCGGTGGCCGCGATCCTGCTCTACACCGCCCCCACCTTCGTGGTCATCCTCTCCGCCCTCTTCTTCAAGGAGAAGCTCACCAAAAAGAAGCTGGCCGCCCTGGTCATCGCCTTCCTGGGCTGCTCCTTTGTCACCGGCATCTGGAGCGGCGGCCTGGACGTCTCCCTCACCGGCCTGATCTTGGGCCTTGGGAGCGGCTTTTTCTACGCCACCTATTCCATCTTCGGCCGGTTCGCCCTCCAGCATTACCAGCCCTTCACCGTCACCTTCTACACCTTCCTGGTGGCCGGGCTCGGCTCCCTGTTCTTCCTGGACCAGCGGGACATGGCCGCCATCGCGAACTCCCCCAAGGCCCTTCTCTTCTGCCTGGGCCTCATGTTTTTCGCCACCGTCCTGCCCTACCTGCTCTACACCAAGGGTCTGAACGACCTGGGAGACAGCGGCAAGGCCTCCATCCTGGCCAGCGTGGAGCCGGTGGTGGCCTCCCTCGTGGGCATCCTGGCCTTCGGCGAGCCCATGAACCTGGGCGTCATCCTGGGGCTGGTCTGTATCCTGATCTCCGTCTACATTTTGAGGTAACACCATGGCAAAAGCAAAAGAAGAAAAAACCAACGTCATCCGTCTGCTGGAGGGGGCCAACATCCCCTGCACCCACTACGAGCTGGACCTGCCCAAGGGGGAGATCCCCGACGGGGTCACCGCCGCCCGCCTTTTGGGCAAGCCGGTGGAGCAGGTCTTCAAGACCCTGGTTGCCGAAGGCCCCAAGGGGGAACACTTCGTATATGTGATCCCCGTGGCCGAGACCCTGGACCTGAAAAAGGCCGCAAAGGCCGCCGGGGTAAAGTCCATCGCCATGCTGCCGCAGAAAAAGCTGCTTCCCCTGACAGGCTATGTCCACGGAGGCTGCTCCCCGGTGGGCATGAGCAAGTCCTTCCCCACCTTCTTCGCCGAAGAGGTCATCCTGGTGGATACCATGGTGTGCTCCGCCGGAAAGGTGGGCCATCAGGTAGAGGTAAAGCCCGACGATCTCATCGCCCTGGTGGGCGGCCGGGTCGCCGATCTGGTGGCCGGATGATCTGATACCCGTTTGGAGCACAATTACTATGCAGTCTCATATTTTTGTCAAAGGCGCGCGCGCCAACAATTTAAAGAACATCGACATTTCCATCCCCCGGGACAAGCTGGTGGTGATCACCGGCCTCTCCGGCTCCGGCAAGTCCTCCCTGGCCTTCGACACCATCTATGCCGAGGGGCAGCGGCGGTATGTGGAGTCCCTCTCCTCCTACGCCCGGATGTTCCTCGGTCAGATGGAGAAGCCCGACGTGGATCACATCGACGGGCTCTCCCCCGCCATCTCCATCGACCAGAAGACCACCAGCAAGAACCCCCGCTCCACGGTGGGCACGGTGACGGAGATCTACGACTACCTCCGCCTCCTCTGGGCCAGGGTGGGGACCCCCCACTGCCCCAAGTGCGGCAAGGAGATCCGCCAGCAGTCCATCGACCAGATCATCGACCAGATCATGGCCCTGCCCGAAGGGACCCGCATCCAGGTGATGGCCCCCATCATCCGGGGCAAGAAGGGCGAGCACGCAAAGGCCCTGGAAAACGCCCGGAAGTCGGGCTTCGTCCGCTGCCGCATTGACGGCGCCCTCTACGAGCTGGCCGAGGAGATCTCCCTCGAAAAGAACAAGAAGCACAGCATCGAGATCGTGGTAGACCGCCTGGTCATCCGGCCGGACATCACCCGCCGCCTCACCGACTCCGTGGAGACCGCCGCCACCCTGACCGGCGGGCTGATCCTCATCAACCTCGTGCGGGAGGACCGCGACCTGTCCTTCTCCCAAAACTACGCCTGCGAGGACTGCGGCATCTCCATCGAGGAGCTGACGCCCCGGATGTTCTCCTTCAACAGCCCCTTCGGGGCCTGCCCCACCTGCACCGGCCTGGGCAGCCAGATGAAGGCCGACCCGCACCTGGTCATTCCCAACCCAGCCCTGTCCATCCTGGAGGGGGCCATCGCCGTCTCCGGCTGGCAGAACGTAAAGGCCGACTCCATCTCCCGGATGTACTTCGAGGCGCTGGGGAAGAAGTACGGCTTCAAGCTCACCACCCCCTTCCAGGACCTCTCTCCGGCGGCCCAGGACGTCATCCTCAACGGCACCCGGGGCGAAAAGCTCACCCTGACCTATGAGCGGGCCGACGGCAGGGGGACCTTCAGCCAGGCCTTTGAGGGCATCCTCAACAACGTGGAGCGCCGCTTCACCGAGACCCAGTCCGACGCCTCCCGCCGGGAATTGGAGGAGTGCATGAGCCAGTGCCCCTGCCCCACCTGCCAGGGCCGTCGCCTGAAAAAGGAGGCTCTGGCCGTCACCGTGGGCGGGCTGGACATCGATGCCTTCTGCCACAAGTCGGTCGTCGATGCCCTGGCCTTCGTAGACGAGCTGACCCTCACCGAGACCCAGGCCCAGATCGCCCGGCAGATCTTGAAGGAGGTCAAGTCCCGCCTGGGCTTCCTGCGGAGTGTGGGGCTGTCCTACCTGACCCTCAGTCGCCAGGCGGGGACCCTCTCCGGCGGCGAGAGCCAGCGCATCCGCCTGGCCACCCAGATCGGCTCCTCCCTCATGGGAGTCCTCTATATCCTGGACGAGCCCTCCATCGGCCTCCACCAGCGGGACAACGACATGCTGCTGGAGACCTTGAAGCACCTCCGCGACCTGGGCAACACTCTCATCGTGGTGGAGCACGATGAGGACACCATGCGGGCCGCCGACTACATCGTGGACATCGGCCCCATGGCCGGCGTTCACGGGGGCGAGGTCGTCGCGGCCGGGTCCGTGGAGGACATTATGGCGGAGCCGCGCTCCCTCACCGGCCAGTATCTCTCCGGTGCGAAGCAGATCCCCCTCCCTGCCCGGCGGCGCGCCGGAAACGGCCATTCGCTGGTGATCCGGGGCGCTTCGGAGAACAATCTGGACAACATCGACGTGACCTTCCCCCTGGGGACCTTCACCTGCGTCACCGGAGTCTCCGGCTCCGGCAAGTCCTCCCTGGTAAACGAGATCCTCTTCAAGCGCCTGGGCGCCGACCTGAACCGCATGAAGACCCGCTCCGGCAAACACAAGGCGGTGGAGGGAGAGGAATTCCTGGACAAGGTCATCGCCATCGACCAGTCCCCCATCGGCCGAACGCCCCGCTCCAACCCCGCCACCTACACGGGGCTTTTTAACGACATCCGCGAGCTCTTCGCCTCCACCCCCGACGCCAAGTCCCGGGGCTACGGCCCGGGGCGCTTCTCCTTCAACGTGAAGGGGGGGCGCTGTGAGTCCTGCGCCGGGGACGGCCTTTTGAAGATCGAAATGCACTTCCTGCCCGATATCTACGTTCCCTGCGAGGTCTGCAAGGGCAAGCGCTACAACCGGGAGACCCTGGAAGTGAAATACAAGGGCAAGAACATCCACGACGTGTTGAACATGACCGTAGACGAAGGCCTGGAGTTCTTCGCCAACCTGCCCAAGCTCCGGCGGAAGCTGGAGACCCTCTCCTCCGTGGGGCTGGGCTACCTCAAGATCGGCCAGTCCTCCACCACCCTCTCCGGCGGCGAAGCCCAGCGGGTGAAGCTGGCCACAGAGCTGGCCCGCCGCTCCACCGGCAAGACCATCTATATCCTGGACGAGCCCACCACCGGCCTGCACACCTACGACGTCCACAAGCTCCTGGAGGTCCTGGATCGACTGGTGGAGGGCGGCAACACCGTGGTGGTCATCGAGCACAACCTGGACGTGATCAAGTGGGCCGACCACGTCATCGACCTGGGACCGGAGGGCGGTTCCGGCGGCGGACACATCGTCTGCACCGGAACGCCCGAGCAGGTCGCCCAGTGCAACGCCTCCTACACCGGCCGCTATTTGAAGAAGCTGCTGAAATAGGGAACCCCTCCTCCGCCTGCCTCATAGAATGGGCTGGAGGTGGTCGCATGACGCTGACCCTTGAATTTCTTCTCTCCCTCCTGTGCGCGGCCCTCCTGCTGCGTCTGGGCCGGGCGGCGTTCTCCCGTCTGGTCTCTCCCTGCCAGCAGGGGGCGGTCCCCGTCTTCGCGGTGGTCCCGGCGGTGGGCGACGGCGAAGGGCTGGAGCAGACCCTTCGCCATCTCCACTGGCTGCGGGAGGAAAAGCTCTCCTGCTTCACCATCCTGGTGGTCAACGGCAGCCTGACCCCCGCCGGGCTGGAGACCGTCCAGGCCCTGGCCCGAAAATACCCTACTCTCCTCTTCTGCCCCGCCGAGGAGGCGACCCTCATCCTGAACCTGGACGAGAGCGTTTCCGACAAACCCTAGTATCATCCCGCAAAGGAAGGACCGACATGGATGCTTCACCCGCTGAACTGATTTTTCTGGAAGGAACCGTCTCCGCGGTGGTCTACCGCAACGAGGAGAACGGCTATACCATCTTGCGCCTGGATGCCCCCGACGGGGACGAGATCACCGTGGTGGGCATCATGCCCGGGGTCAGCCCCGGCGAGGGCCTGTCCATCCACGGCCAGTGGACCCGTCACAGTACATACGGCGAACAGTTCAAGGCGGAGATCGTGGAGCGGCGGATGCCCGTGGGGGAAAAGGCCGTGCTGGAATACCTCGCCTCCGGGGCCATCAAGGGGGTGGGCATGGCCACCGCCCGGCGGCTGGTGGACGCCTTTGGGGAGGACGCCCTCACCGTCATCGAGGATCACCCGGAAAAGCTCACCAAGATCAAGGGCATCTCCCCCAAGCGGGCGGAGACCATCCGCCAGTCCCTGTGTATGCAGCTTGCCATGCGGCGGCTGCTGGACTTTCTCTCCGCCCACGACCTGCCCTTGCAGATCGGTATGCCCCTCTACCGCCAATACGGCGAGATGGCCCTGACGGTCGTGCGGGCCGACCCCTACCTGCTCGTGGGCGAGCCGCTCTTCGTCCCCTTCCCCACGGCGGATAAGCTGGCCCTGGACGTGGGCATCGCGTCCGACGACCCCCTGCGGCTGGAAGCAGGCATCCTCTTCACCCTCACCCACAACCTGGACAACGGCCACGTGTTCCTGCCCCACGCCAAGCTGCTGGTCTCCGCCGGACGGCTGCTGGACGCCCCGCCGGAACACTTGCAGTCCTGCCTGGACAGCCTCATCGACCGGCGCAAGATCGTCCGGGAGGAGATCGCCGGACAGGACGCCTGCTACCTGGCCAAGCTCCACCACTGCGAGACCTATGTGGCCAACCAGCTTCTGCAAATGGCGGACGAAACCCTCTCTCCCCCGGAAAATCTGGACAAGCTCATCGACCGCATCCAGAAGGAGCAGGGCATCACCTACGCCCCCCTCCAGGTGGAGGCCGTGAAGACCGCCGCCTGCCAGCAGGTCATGCTCCTCACCGGCGGGCCCGGCACCGGTAAGACCACCTCGCTCCGGGGCATTCTGGCCCTCTTCGACCACCTGCATCTGCGCACCGCCCTCACCGCCCCCACGGGCCGGGCCGCCAAGCGGCTGTCGGAGACCTGCGGGGCGGAGGCCTCCACCATCCACCGGCTTCTGGAAACAAGATACGACAACGCCACCGGCGGGCTGGCCTTCGCCCACAACGAGCAGGACCCCCTGGAGGCCGACGCGGTCATTCTCGACGAGGCCTCCATGGTGGACGTCGTCCTCATGCAGGCCCTGCTGGCCGCCCTGCCCGGGGGCTGCCGCCTGGTGCTGGTGGGAGACCCCCATCAGCTTCCCTCCGTGGGACCGGGCAACCTGCTCTCCGACCTGCTGCGCGCCCAGCGCCTGCCCACCCTGCGGCTGACCGAGATCTTCCGCCAGGCTGCTGCCTCGGCCATCATCCGGGGCGCGCGCGCCGTGGACCAGGGGGATCGCCCGGAGCTGGTCAACGACCCCGCCGGGGACTTCTTCTTCCTGCGGCGGCTCAACCCGGAGGCCGCCGTGGAGACCATCGTGGAGCTCTGCCGGACCCGGCTACCCAAGAACATGGGCATCTCCCCCGACCAGATCCAGGTCCTCTCTCCCACCCGGAAGGGGACCGCCGGGACCACCGCGCTGAACCGTGCCTTGCAGGCCGCGGTGAATCCTCCGGCCCCCGGCAAGACCGAAAAGGCCTATGGCCCCGCCCTCTACCGGGTGGGCGACCGGGTGATGCAGGTGAAAAACAACTACGACGTCATGTGGGAGGCGACCGACGGCAGCGGCATGGGCATGGGCATCTTCAACGGCGACATCGGCCGCGTGGAGGCCATCGACGCCCACAGCGGCATCGTCACCGTGGATTTTGACGGCCACCGGGCCGAATATACCCCCGACATGATACCTCAACTGGAACCGGCCTACGCCATCACCGTCCACAAGGCCCAGGGCAGCGAGTACCGGGCGGTCATCCTCTCCGCCGTGGACGCCGCCCCCATGCTGCTGACCCGAGGTGTGCTCTACACCGCCATGACCCGGGCCAAGGAGTTGCTCATCCTCGTGGGCGACGATCAGGTGGTGGCCCGCATGGCCGCCAACGACCGCCAGCAGCGGCGCTACAGCGGCCTCCGCGCCCGGCTGGCCAAAGGATAACGGAGGTGGCCTATGGCTCTTTTGGACCACATTCTCGATCTTCTCTTTCCGCCCAAGTGCAGCTTCTGCGGCGCGCTGCTGGAGCGGACCTCCCAGGACCCCTGCCCGAAGTGTCCGCCCGACCTCTGGCTGGAAGGCCCCCAGGCCGTGATCTCCGGCACCAGCTTCGCCCGCTGCGCCTGCGCTGCCTGGTACACGGGCGTGCTGCGGGAGGAAGTGAAGCGCTTTAAGTTCCAAAACCGGCCCGGGCACGCCAAGGCCTACGGACCCATGCTGGCCAAGACCATCCGCTTCTATCTTCCCGGGGCCTATGACCTCATCACCTGGGTCCCCGTCTCCCCGAAAACCCTGAAGACCCGGGGCTACGACCAGGCCCGTCTCCTGGCCGAGGCTGCCGCCAAGGCTTTGGGAGAACAGGCCCTCCCTCTTCTGGAAAAGCGCAAAAACAACAGACCCCAGTCCTCCCTCGAGGGGGCAAGCCAGCGCTGGAAGAACGTAAAAGGCGTCTATGCCGTGCCGGACCCCACCCTCCTGGCAGGAAAGCGGGTGCTGGTCATCGACGACATCCTCACCACCGGGGCCACCCTGGAGGAAGCGGCCCGCACCCTGCGTCAGGCAGGCGCCGCCCAAGTGGTGGCCGCCGCCTTCTGCAAAACGCCGAATGAATAAACAACGGGAGCGTTTCCCCACCGTTCGTGGGAAACTCTCCCGTTGTTTGTACTATCCTTCTTACAACACGATCAAAGAGAAGGGGCGAAGATACCATGCGCAAGATGTTTCAAGGCAGCGGTTTGGGCCGGGATGTGGCCATTGACCTGGGCACCGCCTGGGTCCGAATTGCGGTAAAGGGCAAGGGTCCGGTCCTGGTGGAGCCCGCTGTAGCGGCCGTGGACCGACAAAGCGGAGACGTCCTCCAGGTGGGACACGCCGCCCGCGAAATGCTGGGCCGCACCCCCGGGCAGCTTCTGGCCGTCCGTCCCCTGGCCAAGGGCGTCGTTTCCGACTTCACCATAGCCCAGGCCATGCTCCAGTCCTTTCTGAAACAGGCCCTGGGCGGGCGGCTGGCAAGGCCCCGGCTCCTCATCGGGGTCCCTTCGGCGATCTCCGAGGTCGAGGAGCGGGCCGTGGTGGAGGCCGGGCTGCAAGCCGGGGCGAAACGGGTCTATCTGATGGAGTCGCCCCTGGCCGCCGCCCTGGGGGCCGGGATCGACGTCGCCCGCCCCGAGGGCTCCCTGGTGGTGGACCTGGGCGCCGGTGTCACCGACGCCGCCGTACTCTCCCTGGACGGCGTGGTGGCGGCCGCCTGTCTGCCCGTGGGCGGAGACGCGCTCAACGAAGCCCTCATCCAATACGTCCGGCAGAAGCACGACCTTCTCCTGGGCCTGTGCACCGCCGAAAGGATCAAGGAGACCATCGGCTGGGTGGGGGCCGCAGAGGAAAGCCAGACCATGGAGATCAAGGGACGGTGTTTGGCCTCCGGCCTTCCCCGGAAGGTCAGCATCCGCTCGGAGGAGACCGCCGAGGCCTTCGCCTCCACGGCGGACAAGCTCCTGGCCGGGGTCCAGCGGGCGCTGGAGCACACCCCGCCGGAGCTTGCCACCGACGTGGCCAAGGGCGGCATCCTTCTCACCGGAGGCGGCAGCCTTCTGCGGGGGCTGGACAGGCTGCTGGCGGAGGCCACCGGCATTCCGGTGACCGTGGCGGAAGAGCCTGCCCTCTGCACCGTGCTGGGGCTGGAAAAAAGCTTATCCCAGCTGCACGGACGGCAGGAGGGTCCCATGCAGTTCGCCCGCCGTCGGCAGGTGGGCCCGCTATAAACGGCACAGGCGGTGGAGCGTGACGCTCCACCGCCTCAGCTTGTCGAAAAAGGCTGCGCCTTTTCCGACAGAGGGGGATGGCAGGCTGCCGCGCGCAGGTCCTGCGGGCCGCGAACTCTGCGCGTCTTTTGGGGCAGTCTCGTACCATCTTGAAAAAAACAGCCGCTCAGGCCCGCTTGGCTTCCTCGTCCAGGGCGATGCGCAGCGCCTTGGACAGCTGGTCAGGGCAAGAGGTCGCCTTGCTGCCGCACCGGATGCCTGCCATGCGCTGGATGGCGTCCTCTGCCTTCATGCCGGGCAGCAGCTTGGAAATGCCCTGGAGGTTGCCGCTGCATCCGCCCAGGACCTGGATCTCCCGGATCACGCCCTCCTCGATCTTCACGTTCATCAGCTGGGAACATACGCCCTTGGGTTTATACTGAATGGTCAATGGGGTTTCTTCCTTTCTATCGGTATATCACGTGACATGATAGCAAACCCTTCGTCAAAAAGCAAGAGACAGGCCGCGTCCGAGGTCGTCAACCAGCCTCTTCCAAGGAAAGACTGTGTATCATTGCCGGGGCTTTTTCGCGAAAAAACGGCCATAACTAATCGTGCGCCATTTGTGCGCACACTATGAAACCCATTTTTATGAAACCGGGGGTGATTTCTTGCAGGACACCAAAGAGCGCCACGGGCCGGCCCCCTTGGCGTGGCTCTTTCGCTCTCTTCTCCTGCTGCTGGCCGCCGTGGTGACCGCGCTTTCCCTGACGCCCGGGGCCAGTGCCGCGGAAATGGTCCGGGACCATGACACGCGCTATGTGATCCCGCTGGGCCAGGCAGTGGGCATCAAGCTCTTTTCCCAAGGCGTACTGGTCGTCGGCCTGTCCGACATCTCCACCAACCAGGGGCTGGCCTCCCCGGCCAAGGCCTGCGGGCTTCAGGAGGGGGATGTCATCACCCATATCAACGAGGAACGGGTGGACTCCATCGAGGCGGTCCAGACCATCCTCCAGGCGCTGGACGGCCAGGAGATGGCCCTCTCCGTCCGCCGACAGGAAAAGGATCTGGAGATGACCACCAAGGCCGCCCACTGCTCCACCGACGGGGCCTATAAGCTGGGGGCCTGGATCCGGGACTCCATGGCCGGGATCGGCACCCTGACCTTCGTAGAGCCCTCCACCGGCCTCTTCGGCACCCTGGGCCACGGCATCAACGACGTGGACACCTCGGTGCTCATGACCCTCCAGTCCGGAGGCGTCACCGCGACCTCCATCGCGGGGGTGGTCAAGGGGATGGACGGCCGCCCCGGAGAGCTCCGGGGGACCTTTTCTTCCGGGACTGACCTGGGGAGGCTCTATGCCAACACCAAAAGCGGTGTGTTCGGCCACATGCGTGACCCCAAGCTCCTCTCCGGCCAGCCGCTCCCCGTGGCCAAACCCAAGAATGTCCACGAAGGCCCTGCCACCATTCTGGCCAATGTGGAGGGCAGCACCGTGGAGGAGTATACCGTGGAGATCCTGAAGGTCTTTCACGATGCGTCCGACACCCGGGACCTGATGCTGAAGGTGACCGACCAGCGTCTGCTGGACCGGACCGGCGGGATCGTGCAGGGCATGAGCGGTTCGCCAATTCTCCAGGACGGAACGATGGTGGGCGCCGTGACCCATGTGCTCATCGACCACGCCGACCGGGGGTATGGTATCTTTGCCCAGCACATGCTGGAAGCCGCAGAAGAGGCCTGACCAAAACAGCCGCGAAACAGCCCGCCAGCGCGGGCTGTTTCTTTCTTGCCCCGCTTGTGGTATACTATCAAAAAACATGGAAGGCGAGGGATCCGCTATGCCCGAAACACGCATGGAAATCGAACGAAAATTTTTGATCGACCGCCCTGACCCGGCCTGGCTGGCCGCCTGGCCCGGCAGCAGGGAGGCCGAGATCGTCCAGACCTATCTCACTGCCCAGCCCGGCGAGGAGGTCCGGGTCCGGCACTGGTCGGAGGGAGGGAACTCCCTCTACTATCACACCACCAAGCGGAGCGTTTCCGCCGTCTCGCGGGAGGAGGTCGAGCGCATCGTCTCGCGGGAGGAATACGAAGCCTTCCTCTCTCAGGCCGACCCCACGAAAGTCACGCTGCGTAAAACGCGCTGGCTCCTGCCCTACCAGGGGCAGGTTCTGGAGATCGACCTCTACCCCTTCTGGCAGGACCAGGCCATTCTGGAGATCGAACTGGACGCGGAGAACGCCCCCGTCGCGCTCCCGCCCCAGATCAAACTCCGGAAAGAGGTCACCGACGACGATTCCTACAAAAATGCCGCCCTGGCAAACAGGAGGTAAGCCCCATGATCAACTGGAAAAAATTCGCGCAGTTCCTTCTGGCCTCCTCCCTGCTCTGCGCCCTGATCGTCCTTCCCGCTTCGGCCGTGGAGCCTGTGCGGGTCACCATCGACGGAGAGGCCGTGGTCTTTGACAACACCTACGGCTACCCCTTCATCGACAGCGCCAACCGCACCCAGGTCCCCTTCCGCAAGACCCTGGAGACCTTTGGCTGTACCGTCTCCTGGGAGGACGCCACCCGCACCGCCATCGCGGAAAAGGACAACGTCACCGTCCGGGTCCCCATAGGACAGGCCTACATCCAGGTGGACGGGGAACGGGTACCCATCGACACCACCTCCATCATCGTCAACGACCGCACCTACCTGCCCATCCGCGCCGTGCTGGAGGCCTTCGGCGCCCAGGTCGCCTGGAACAACGATGCCCGCTGCGTATCGGTGACCACCGGCGACCCCGTACTCCGGGTCCACTTCATCGACGTGGGCCAGGGCGATTCCATCCTCATTGACTACGGCCAGACGGAAGTCCTCATCGACGGCGGAGACAACAAAGCCGGGAACACGGTCGTCTCCTACCTGTCCTCCTATGTGGACGGTCCCCTGGACTACCTCATCGCCACCCATCCCGACGCGGACCACATCGGCGGACTGGCCAAGGTCCTGGCCGCCTTCCAGGTCAATGAGGTCATCGACAGCGGCTACACTGCCACCACCAAAACCTATCAGCGCTATTGGGCCGCCGTCCAGGCAGAGCCCAACTGCACCCTCTCCTTCGACGAGGACCGGGTGATCCCCCTGGGGCCGGACGCGGTCCTGTCGGTGATCGAGACCGGCGACGCCTGGACCACGCCCAACGACAGCAGTGTGGTCTGTCAGCTCATCTGCGGGAACGTGACCGTCCTCTTCACCGGAGACATCTCCCAGAACGCGGAACGCGCCTCCCTGTCCCTCTTCGGGGACGTCGATGTGCTGAAGGTGGCCCACCACGGCTCCTCCTCCTCCACCTGCAAAGAATTCTTGGAGGTGGTACAGCCTGAATACGCCGTGGTCTCTTACCTGGTGGGGAATTCGTACCATCACCCCACCCGCAAAGCCCTCCAGCGCCTCTTTGACCAGGGGACCACCGTCTACGGAACCGGAAAGAGCGGTTCCATCATCCTCACCACGGACGGGCAGACCTACTCCTTCAACACCGATCAGGCCCTCACCCTGGCCGACGCGGGCAAATAAGTCAGGATTCACACTTTCCCGCTTCTGTAAAAACTGGAAGAAAAACGAAGAAATGATTGCTATTTAGGGACCACGGGCATATAATACTCTTATCGTTGGAACCCCTTCCTTTCGCACTTTCCAAGAAAAGAGGTGGCTGTAATGGCCTATAAGTATCTTTTGGATCTAGCCCTCATCCTGCTCTGCACGAAGGTCCTGGGACTCTTCTCTCAGCGCTTCCGGATGCCCCAGGTGGTGGGCGCTTTGGTGGCTGGTCTTCTGCTTGGTCCCGCCGTGTTTGGCATCATCCAGGAAACGGATTTCCTGAAAACCACAGCCAATCTGGGCGTCATCGTTCTGATGTTCACCTCCGGTATGGAGACCGACATCCACGAACTCAAGCGCAGCGGCAAGGCCTCCTTCCTCATCGCTCTCGTCGGCGTCCTCATCCCGCTGGCGGGCGGCTTCTTGGTTGGCCTCTACTTCAACGACCCGGCGCTGCTGGTCAACAACACCGGCGGTCCGGAGGGCACCCTGATGCTCCAGAACATCTTCCTGGGCATCATCCTCACAGCCACCTCGGTGAGCATCACCGTGGAGACCTTGCGGGAAATGGGCAAGCTGCGCGGCCCCGTGGGCAGCGCCATCCTGGGCGCGGCCATCATTGACGACGTGCTGGGCATCATCGCCCTGACCATCGTCACCAGCTTTGCCGATTCCTCCGTGAACGTGGCCTGGGTGCTGCTGAAGATCTTTCTCTTCTTCGTCTTCGCCATTACGGCAGGCCTGGCCTTTATCCGCGTCTACGGATGGTGGACCGGAAAGACCGACGAAAACCGCACCCAGCACGTGATCGTGGCCTTCGTCTTCTGCCTGCTCTTCTCCTACATCGCAGAGGCGGTCTTCGGCGTCACCGACATCACCGGCGCCTTCGTGGCCGGTCTGATGATCGCCAACTCCACCACGGGGAAGCGCACCTCCTATTTGACCACCAACTTTGAGTCCATCTCCTTCCTCTACCTCTCCCCTGTCTTCTTTGCCAGCATCGGCCTACAGGTAGAGGTGAAACACATGACCACCCACATCCTGCTCTTTGCCCTGGTCTTGACCGTGGTGGCCGTCCTGTCCAAGATGGTCGGCTGCGGCCTGGGCGCCAAGGTCTGCAAATACAGCAATCGGGAATCTCTGCAAATCGGCGTGGGCATGATCTCCCGCGGCGAGGTGGCCCTGATCGTCGCCACCAAGGGCGCGGACCTGGGCCTGATCAACACCGAGCTCTTCGGCCCGGTCCTGGTCGTGGTCGTCATCACCACCATCATCACCCCCATCCTGCTGAAGCTGGTGTTCCGTGACCCACACCACAAAAGTCCCCAAACGCCGCTCGAACAGAGCGCCAAATCCTAAAAAACTGGATCTGCAAGCAAAAAACTCCCTCTCGATGAGGGAGTTTTTTTCGTGCTTTAGTGCGCAGTGAGGAGGATCAGCATACTCATCACCAGCACCAGAAGCGCCACGGGCATGATGTACTTGCAATAGCGTCTCCAGCTGATGGGGTGGCCCTCCCGGGCGGCGATGGTCAGGCCCGCCACGTTGGCCGAGGCCCCGATGGGGGTGGCAATGCCGCCGATGTCCGTCCCCTTGGACATGGTCCAGGCCAGGGTGTTCAGATCCATCCCCAGGCTGGAGGACAGGGAGAGGATCACCGGCACCATGATGGTGGCCATGGGGATGTTGTCCACAAAGGCAGAGCAGAGGGCTGTGAACCAGATCAGGACCACCACCATCCAGAGGTGGTCGCCCCCCGCTGAGGCCGGCCAGAACATTGGCCAGTCCATCCAGCACATGGGTCTGCTCCAGGCCGCTGGCCACCAGAAAGAGACCGATGATAAACCCGATGGTCTTCCAGTCCACCAGCTTCAGCAGCGCCTTGGGATACTTGGTGGAAGCCAGGGTCAGCGCCGCTGCCATGAGGCCGATGGTGGGCACGGTGAGGCCGGTGACGCTATGGGTCATGATGAGCAGGATGACCCCGGAAAAAATGAGAACGCTCTCCCGGAACCGCGCCCGGTTGGGGATGACGTCCCCGGGATTCAGGTCCAGCAGCTCCGGCGCGGCCGCGCCGATCCCCGGCCCCAGCTTGGTGCGGAAGACCAGGGCAAAGTAGACCAGCACCACCGCGAAGCCCGCCAGACAGATGACGCCGTTGTTTCGGATGAAGTCCCAGAAGCCCAGGCCCAGGGACGTGCCCAGAATGATGTTGGGGGGATCGCCGCTCATGGTAGCCGCGCCCCCCAGGTTGGCGGAAAAGATCTCCGCCAGCACAAGAGGGACCGGATCAAATTTCAAAAAGTGGGCCAGACGGATGGTCGCCACCACCACAAAGAGGATCACCGTGACGCTGTCCACAAACATGGCCAGCAGCGCCGACAAAACCATGAAGCACACCAGCAGCGGAAGGGGCCGGAAGCGAACCCTCTGCGCCAGCCAGAGACTGATCCAGTCGAAGAAGCCTGCGTCGCTCATCTCCTCCGCCATGATCATCATGCCGGTCAGAAAGAGGACGGTGCTCCAGTTGATGCCGGTGTTGAACTCGGTGATGCCGATGTGGGAAAACCAGAACTCAAACTTCAAAAAGCTGTTCACACTCAGGGCCTCCCACACGGCGGCAGGACTGCCCATGGACAGCAGAAAGACCAACACGATCATCAGCCCCCCAGCAGACAGCGTGACCAAATGCCGGGGATACTTGCCCCAGAGGACCAGGATGAACATGACAACGGCGATGGCGATGGCTAGGATCTGACTGAGCATAGGACCCTCCGATGTTGAAGAAAGAATGGGCGGGGCGCTGCCCCGAAAACAGACCGCCGCGCGGTCAATACAGCAGATATCATTATACTATATGGACAGGAAAGAGACAAAACTTTTTCTCGGTCGAAACGCAGATTTGTGGAAAGAAAAACCGGGGTTTCAGCACAACTGTGCCGAAACCCCGGAGATCCGCGCTCAGTAGCGGAGGAGAATTATGACCATACTCAGGGCGATGACCATGAGGGAGGCCGGTGCAGAATACTTGCAGTAGCGGCCCCAGGTGATGGGATGGCCGTCTCGGGCGGCGATGGAGATCCCCGCCACGTTGGCCGAGGCCCCGATGGGAGTGGCGCTGCCGCCGACGTCAGTACCTATGGCCAGCGTCCAGGCCAGGGTATCCAGGGGCACGCCCATGCTCACCGACAGCGAGTTGATGACGGGCACCATAGTGGCGGCGAAGGGGATGTTATCCACAAAGGCAGAGGCGATGGCGGACAGCCAGATGATGACGATCAGCATGATGGTCAGGTTGCCGCCGGTAATGGCCGCGATCCCATTGGCCAGGGCCTCCAGCACGCCGGTCTCCTCCAGGCCGCTGACCGCCACGAACAGGCCGATGAAGAACAGGATGGTCTTCCAGTCCACGCGCTTGATCAGGTGGTAGGGGGCCTTGTTGGTGGCCAGGGTGATCGCGGCCGCGATGACGCCCACGGTGGCAACGGTCAGGCCGGTCATCGCGTGGGTGATCAGCAGGAAGACCATGAGGAGGAAGACGGCCATGCTGATCACAAACTTCTTCATGCTGTGGATGGCCGCCCGGGGGTCCAGGTCCTCCGCCGTCATGGAGGCCAGGTCCTTGCCGGAAACCAGCTCCTTACGGAAGCAGAAATAGAAGAAGGGGACCACCACGATGAGGCCCACCAGGGCGAGGACGCCCGTGTTTTTCAGGAAGTCAAAGAAGGAATAGCCCAGCGCAGTGCCGATGATGATGTTGGGCGGGTCACCGCTCATGGTGGCGGAGCCGCCCAGGTTGGCGGTGACGATCTGCGCGATGATAAAGGGGACGGGGTCAAACTCCAACAGATGGCCCAGCCGCACGCTGGCCACCGCCAGGAACAGGATCACGGTGATGCTGTCAATGAACATGGACAGCACGGCGGACAGGACCATAAAGCAGATGAACAGGGGGACCGGCTTGTAGTTGACCGCCTTGGCCAGCCGCAGGCAGAGCCAGTCGAAGAAACCGGCTTCGCTCATGCCTTCCACCATGATCATCATGCCCGCGATGAAAATGATGGTGCTCCAATTGATGCCGGTGTTCATGGCGCTGCTCGCCTCATGCCCGGCATACCAGAAGGTCGGCTCCAACATACTGTCAAAGCTCAAGGCCACCTTGACCGCTTCCAGGCTGTGCATACAGACCAGGAAGACCAGCACGATGGTCGCCGCACCGGCCACCAACGACACCAAAAAGCAGGGACGCTTCTCCCGCACGATCTCTACAAACATGACGACAAAGATCACGATTGCAAGTATCCGACTTATTATCATGTAAACTTTCCTCTCCTTGTTTTGGCTTCCGTCCGGTTTTCCTATCCTTCCTTTTGCAAAGAAGCTAAGATCATTCCTATGCCCCACCGGACAGAGCGATTCCTTTTTCACGAACATTGGATATCCCGCGCTCCATCTGCCCAAAGAATGGACGCAGGAAAAGGGAGCAGGGCTCTACAAAGGGTCCTGCTCCCGGCTTCGGTCTCTCAGGGGAGCATCCAGGTCTCCTCGCGGCAGCAGCTCATCCTTCCCGGTGGAGGAAGGCGTCGAATTTGCACAGCTGCTCACAGACGCCGCAGCCCACGCACTGGGTCGGGTCCACCACGGCCTTCTTGTCCTTCCAAGAGATGGCCGGGCAGCCAATGCGCATACACATCTTGCAGCCCTTGCACTTCTCCGGGTCCACAGCCACGGGGGGATGCTTCTCCACGGTCTTCAGCAGGGCGCAGGGCCGGCGGGTGATGATCACCGAGGGCTCCTGGGCGGCCAGCTCTTCCACCACCGCTTCCTCGGTGGCCTTCAGGTCGTAGGGGTCCACCACCCGGACCCGGCGGATGCCCATCGCCCGGCAGAGGGTCTCCAGATCGATCTTACCGGCAGGCTCGCCCCGGAGGTTCTTCCCCGTGGTGGGGTTCTGCTGGTGGCCGGTCATGCCGGTGATGGAGTTGTCCAGGATGATGACCGTGGAATTGCTCTGGTTATAGGCAATGTTGGCCAGGCCGGTCATGCCGGAGTGCATGAAGGTCGAATCGCCCAGGACGGCCACCGTCTTTCCTTCGCTCTCTTGTCCCAGGGCCTTGTTGAAGCCGTGGATGGAACTGACGGAGGCGCCCATGCACTCGCAGGTCTCAATGGCGTAGAGGGGTTCGTAGGCCGCCAGGGTGTAGCAGCCGATGTCCCCCAGGACGGTGACCTTGTGCTTGGCCAGGGTGTAGAACAGGCCTCTGTGGGGACATCCGGCGCAGAGCACGGGAGGACGGCCGGGGACCACCTCGTCCAGAGAGACCCGGGGCCTCTCCTCTCCCCGGAGCTTCTCTGCCACCATGCCCTGGGCGAACTCGCCCACCAGGGGCATCTTGTCCTTGCCGGTGACCTCCAGGCCCATGGCCCGGCAGTGCTCCTCGATCACAGGGTCCAGCTCCTCCAGCACGATGACCCTGTCCACCTTGGCGGCAAAGTCCAAAATCTTCTGCCGGGGCAGCGGATTGGCCAGACCCAGCTTCAGGATGGAGGCCTTTTCCCCAAAAACCTCCCGGGCGTACTGGTAGCTGGTGGAGGAGGTGATGATGCCCACAGAGGTGTCCTCCCCCATCTCCTCCCGGTTCAGGTCGCTGGTCTCGGCAAGCTCGATGAGCTTCCGGGTGCGCGCCTCCACGATGGGATGGCGGGGGCGGGCGTTGCCGGGGACCATCACGTACTTGGGAATGTCCTTCTCATAGGGGCGGACAGGGGCCTCCTGCCGCTCCCCCAGCTCCACGATGCTCTGGGAGTGGGAGATACGGGTACACATTTTCAGGAATACGGGCGTGTCATACGCCTCGGACAGCTCGAAGGCCAGCTTGGCAAAGCGGCAGGCCTCCTGGGAATCCGCCGGCTCCAGCATGGGCAGCTTGGCCGCGATGGCATAGCGGCGGGAATCCTGCTCATTCTGGGAGGAGTGCATCCCCGCATCGTCGGCCACGCAGATGACCATGCCCGCGTTGACGCCGGTGTAGGAGATGGTGAAGAGCGGATCGGCCGCCACATTCACCCCCACGTGCTTCATCACGCACGCGGAGCGCTTGCCCGCCAGGGCCGCGCCGAAGGCCACCTCCATGGCGACCTTTTCGTTGGGCGCCCACTCGCAATAGATCTCGGGATACTGGGCCGCCTGCTCGGTGATCTCGGTGCTGGGGGTGCCGGGGTAGCTGGAGATGAGGCAGCAGCCGGCCTCATACAGGCCGCGGGCCGCCGCCGCATTTCCCAGCATCAGTTTCTTCATGGATCATGTCCCCTTTCTGGGATATCGGTTAAAACCCCATGTGTTCAACAAGGGGTCAACACAGACTCGTCCGTATCATACCATTTCTCACCCCGTTCGTAAACGGATTTACACAATAAAATTATTGCTTTATCAGATTTTTCTGCGCGTAACGCCTTTTTTCGTCAACAAAAACCGGCTTTCCTTCCAAGTCTTTCCACCTTTGTCGAAGTTGCTCGAAACTTGCGATAAGTTTTTCGACTAATTTACCATTATTTTCCATTTTCCGCTTGAGTTCGCTGTCCCATTGTGGTAAATTATGGTTGACCGGTCGATATCACCTATTTGGAACATTGAAACGAAACGGGAAAGGCAGAATTTCCGCCTTCCCGAGGGGGAGAAATACGCATGGAAAACAAGAAGACTGTTCTCATTGCCGACACCAGCGAGGAATTCCGCGCCATCCTGACAGAAGCTTTGCAGGGCGAGGAGGGCCTGGAGGTGGTCGGCCAGACAAACGACGGGCAGGACGCCATTCGCCTGGCCAAGGAGCTCGCTCCGGACGTGCTGGTGATGGACCTGGTCCTGCATCGCATGGACGGATACGACGTTCTGGACGCCATCCGCTCGCTTCCCATGAGCACCCTCATCCTGTCCGGCTTTGCCAGAGGCTCCATGGCCGATGAAGTGGCCGCCAAGGGCGGGGATTACTACATGATGAAGCCCTGCCGGATCTCTTCGGTCATCGAGCGCATCCGCCTGCTGGCCTCGCAGCATTGGTCCGAGGAGGACGCCGCCAGCCTGCCTGCCACCGCCCGGCAGGCCCTGGAGGCCAACGTCACCGCCATCATCCACGAGATCGGCGTGCCCGCGCACATCAAGGGCTACCAATACCTGCGGGAAGCCATCATCATGACGGTGGAGGATATGGACGTCATCAACGCCGTCACCAAGGTCCTCTATCCGGAAGTGGCCCGGAAGTTCGGCACCACAGCCTCCCGGGTGGAGCGCGCCATCCGCCACGCCATCGAGGTGGCCTGGGACCGGGGCGACCTGGACACGCTGCAAAAATATTTCGGCTTCACGGTCAGCAACTCCAAGGGAAAGCCCACCAACAGCGAGTTCATCGCCATGATCGCCGACCGCCTGCAATTACAGCGGCGACAGGGCTAAGGAACACGAGAGCATTTGTCATGAGAAAAGGAAAACACGCTTGATCTCCGCGGCGGCTGCGCCGGGAATCAAGCGTGCATTTTTTCGCCGCCCCCCATTGCCCCCACCCCCACTTACAGGTATAATGGAAGGACAATGAGGAGGGAATGAACATGAAAAAGCTTTTGACGAAGGAAAAGACATGGTCACTGGTCGGAATGGTAGTCGGTCTGATCGTCATACTCATCGGTCTTGTGTTTATGGCCACCCCAGCCGACTCCTACTCAACCGAATCGACCGACTATGCAAGCTTCGGCGCAGATTACTACTCGTATGAATATGACGCCACCAGAGCCGCTGCCGGCAATGCCGCCGCAACGGCAAACAATCTTCGCGAACTTTCCGCCAAGCTTGCGCTCTACAGCGGCACGTTCTTTGTCGTGCTCGGTGTGTTGATCGCGCTTCCCAACGCCAAAACCTACTTTTGCAGCCGTTCCGATCCGTCCATCGGCTCCCCCACTGAGGAGCCTTCTTCTCAGGACGAACCGATGCCGGAGGAAGCCGCACCGGCAAACGCGGAGAGCGCACCCGAACCTCCGCCCGGCCTGTGAGCTTCCTCACCGCCGTACAGGCCGCGCGGGCTGCCCCCCCTCCCAGGGCGGGCAGCGATGGACCCTATAGCTTCATGCAGGGGCGGAGTCGATCCGCCCCCGCCCATTTCTCTGCCGTTTCTGTATTTTTTCTGTTGACAATCTGTGCTTGGGGTGGTATACTAACTGCCGTAAAACAAAGTAGGAAGGTTCCGCCTGCCTCACCTCCCGCAATTGAGCGAAGAGGTCAATACGGTTAGACAGCAGCCCATGCGGATGCTTCTTTCCCTATGTGCGGATACCTTCTCGAGGTATCCATTTTTTGTATCCAAACGACTGGAGGTGCGTTCACTATCAGTAATCCGGCTCATCAGATCAACGAGGAGATTCGCGACAAGGAAGTTCGCCTGATTTCCGCCCAGGGTGAACAGCTCGGTATCATGTCTGTGGCAGAGGCCTTGGAAAAGGCCGGCGAAGCAGAACTGGACCTAGTCAAGATCTCGCCCAACGCCGTTCCCCCCGTTTGCAAGCTCATGGACTATGGTAAGTACAAGTTCGAGCAGACCAAGCGCGACAAGGAAGCAAAGAAAAACCAGCGGGTCGTAGAAATCAAAGAAGTGCGTATGTCCCCGGGAATCGACGTCAACGATTTCAATGTCAAGGTCCGCAACGCCCAGCGATTCCTCGCCGACGGCAACCGTGTCAAGGTCGCAGTCCGCTTCCGCGGCCGCGAGATGGCGCACACCGACATCGGCAAGCGTCTGCTGGAAAAGTTCGCAGAAGACTGCGCAGAAGTGGCGACCATGGACAAAGAGCCCAAACTGGACGGACGCCACATGACCATGTTCCTGTCCTGCAAGCAGAACAAGGACAGCAAGAACAAAGACAACAAAAAGTAAAGGAGTTTTCCGCCATGCCTAAGATCAAGACTCACAGCGGCGCAAAGAAGCGTTTCTCCCTGACCAAGAGCGGCAAGGTCAAGCGCGCCCATGCTAATAAGAGCCACATCCTCAACAAGAAGACCACCAAGCGTAAGCGCGGCCTCCGTGCAGGCGCATATGCGGACAGAACCAACGAAGCTGCGATCAAGCGCATGATTCTGTACAAGTAAGAACCTGTACCCAACGTATTACCGACCGAATAATAGGAGGCTGACATACCATGGCAAGAGTTAAGGGCGCGATGATGACGCGCAAGAGAAGAAATAAGATCCTGAAGATGGCCAAGGGCTACTGGGGCGCCAAGTCCAAGCACTTTAAGATGGCCAACGAGC
>CAKTLJ010000009.1 GCA_934572535.1 uncultured Eubacteriales bacterium | reverse complement strand
AAGGAGCTGTATCAGATTTTCGGTTCGTATCAGCCGGAGCTGACCGCCCGCGATTTTTACGACATGGAGATCGGCTCAGCCAGCATCATGCGCGGCTACATGGCGCACCCGTGCGACGAGGAGTTGACGCTGGAAAAGAAGCTGCGGCTGTTTCTCACCATGAGCCTGCGGGCGTACAACGTCCCGAAGGAGGAAACGGAACAGGCGATCCAGTTCGTGGAAGGGCTGGATATCCGCACGATCTCCGAACAAGTGATGCAGGCGCTGTTCCGTGCGCTGGCGATGCGCTTTGAGTTTTCCCTCGCGGGGATCACGCTGCCAGCGCAAAAATAGAAGTCAATATGTATTGCAAGGGAGTACTCCCTTGCATCGGGATATATCCCGATGCAATCCCCTTCTGCTCCACGCGCTTCCCATGGGGGACGGGACGGCGCACGAGAAGAAAGTGAGGAATGACCATGAAAAAACGACTGCTCAGCATCCTGCTCATGTGCTGTATGGTGCTGACACTGCTGCCGACTACGGCCTTTGCCGAAGGCGGCACGGAAGAAACGCTCGTATGCACCTGTGAAACAGCTTGCACAGCAGAAAGCATGAACACAAACTGCCCCGCGTGTGGCACGGAAGGTGCTTCGGCGGAGAATTGCGCAAAATATGCCGTTCCGGTAAACGGTGAGGAATCGGGGACAGGCACGTCTGCGCAGGCGCTGACAAACGTTGCGATCACCTTCCCCGCGCCCGAGGCGGGGGAAAACATCAGCGAAGCCATGAAAGCCGCCTCCGGTAACGCGGACAGCGGCCTGACACTCTATCTCACCGGTCCCGCGCTGTGGAAGCAGGGTGAAGAACCGGATAAGCTGGATGAGAATGCCGTTTACGCGAAGGACAACATCTATTTGCTGAATTTCACCTTCTACACGCAGAAGCCCATCACGGCGGAGACTGCCGTGACATTCAACGGACATCCCGTTACACTCTACACAGACTATGCGGCATTTGAAACGGCAGCAAGCGCCTATGACGGAAAACAGGACGCCTACCTCGGCTGCGTTCTTTTCAGCGAGGAAGGCACCGGCGATCCCTCGATGGGAGATCTGAAAGATCTCTATCTTCTCTCCCTCTACGCCTTTGTCCACGTGCCGGAGTATACGGTTAAGGAGCAGTTTACCCTTACCCCCGGCGGCAGATACTATTTTGACCTTTCGGCGATGGATATTCCCGGAACGGCAAACAGCAATCTGCCGGACAGCACGCTGCATTATGTGCCCTTTACTTATGTGGGCACGGTGGATGCATATTCATTGAAAAATGAAGCCGACAACGATACCACCTCTTACGAACATAGCTTGTTTATTGCGAACTACAATGTAACGCATACGGTAAGCTGGAATGACCTGAATACCGCGGGTCTGCTTTTCGGCAAGGACTATGCTGGCGGCGGCGTAAACTATACGCTGCGTGCCCCATCTGCGGGTTTTCACTATTCCTACGATCAAAATGTCGGCGGTACCCCGAGAAATAATGAGTGGGATGTGATTTTGGACAAAGCAAAACAAGGTAACAATGACAATACAAATGGCTATGTCAAAAATTGGCAGGATATATATTCCTGGGGGCAAGATAAAAGCAGCGCTAGCTCGCCATCCGGTCGTTCACTCCGTGGATACCAATCTTCTCGCCACTGGTACACTGAATCTGCAACGCGCGCGGACGCAACCTTCGGCTTCCGCCCCGTCCTTGAGCTGCCGACAGATCTCGCCGCCGATAGCCTGAAGGCGGTTGAGTTGGTCACGAAGGGTCGTATGCCCGGCGAGACATATAACAGCATCAATATCATCGTGAAAAAGGGCGAGAGCTTCAAAGCTCCCTCTGCGGAGGGACTGCCCCTTTCCGCTGGCATCTCTGCCGACACGCCCATGTGGTGGGTAGACGAAAACCTGAACTTCTACAAGCCCGGCGATACCGTTCCGGCGGATGTTTCGGCACTTACCGCTTTCTATGGCGGCTTCGGTCTGTTTTTGGATCGGGGCAACGGTGCGGTGGAGGTCACACCGGACAATTATACCGATATTTTCGGCGACGGGACTGCCTCCTTTGTTCTGCCTAAGGGCAAGAGCGTTTCTTCTCTTGGGGATTATTATAATCTGACATCCAAGGATATTTTGGAAATTTATTCGACCGGCAGGCTTGAAAAGTACGGCTGTGTTTTCCCGAATCTGAAGCTCAAAAATGCAGATCTGACTTCTGTGAGACTGAGCGAAGAGTATATCGGACAGGGCCGCCCGCTCTTTATCACGCCGGACGGAAAGAATACCGTCGGAAGCCTGAACGGAATTATCGAGAGCTGTAACACCCTTTGCGTTATCGGCGACGGCTCGCTGACGCTGAACAGCGCACTGACGCTTGGCCAATACACCCAGTATGGCGGCGTCAGCGTCACCATGGCGGGCGGGTTGAACGTATACAACATCTCCGTAGACAGCGGCTCGCTTACCGTAACGGGCGATACGCAGGCTATTACGTTCCGGAATCAGAGTCTCAGCGATCTGTATATGGGCGACGGCGTGCGGCTGTTCCTGGGATCTTCGGCGCAGGATGCCGCAGAGGCTGACGTGCCGGAGCTTTCCGCTGAAATGCAGAAAGTGTATCAGCGCTATCTGTCGGAGGACAGCACGCTGACAAGCGAAGAGTATACCGCATTGTTCAACGCACTCAGAGAGCAGTTCAACGCCATCTTCCAGCAGCTTCCCGGCAAGACCTATGTGCGTATCACGGGCGCTTGGGATGTGACCTATCAGCCCGGAGAAAACGGCACAGGCAATACGCTGACGGATATTAAGTTCTATAACGATATCCTCACGCTGCGAGGCAAGCTGTTCACCCGCACAGGCTATACCCAGACCGGCTGGGCGACCGTTGACGGCGGCGAAAAGGTCTATGCTTTCGGCGGCGGCTATGACGAGAACCAGGCACTAACTCTCTATCCGGTATGGACGCGCAATAGTTCCGGCGGCAGCTCATCGAGTTACCCCATCACCGTCCCCGGCAAGGCCGAGAACGGCAGCGTGACGGTCAGCCCGAAGAACGCCTCTGCGGGCAGCACCGTAACGATCACGGTGAAACCCGACAGCGGCTATGTGCTGGAAACCATTACGGCCGCCGACAAGAACGGCAATGATCTGAAGCTCACCGACAAGGGCAATGGGAAATACACCTTCACCATGCCCGCGAGCAAGGTCGAGGTCAAGGCGACCTTCCTGGAGGACAACAGCGTTCTCAACTTCTTCTATGACGTGCCCAATGACGCCTATTATTACGAGGCTGTCAAATGGGCGGTGGAGAACGGCATCACCAGGGGAACCGATGATACCCACTTCTCCCCGGATGGCATCTGCACCCGTGCGCAGGCCGTGACCTTCCTGTGGCGTGCCGCTGGCAGTCCCGAACCCGAAACCCGCACCATGCCCTTCACCGACGTTCCTGCGGGCAGCTACTACTACGACGCTGTGCTGTGGGCAGTAGAAAACGGCATCACCAAGGGCACCAGCGACACCATGTTCAGCCCGGATGCCACCTGCTCCCGCGCACAGATCGTCACCTTCCTGTGGCGTTCTGAAAAATCCCCGGCAGCGGGCAGCCGCAATCCGTTCGCGGATGTGAAGTCCAGCGCCTACTACGCCGACGCGGTCCTGTGGGCGGTCAAGGAGGACATCACCAAGGGAACCACCAACACGACCTTCAGCCCCGACGCAGATTGCACCAGAGCGCAGATCGTGACCTTCCTCTGGCGCTGCAAGAAGTGACCGGCTGACATGACCCCATAAGCGAACATCGGACAGCGCAGCGGACAGGCTTTTCGCCTTGACGCTGCGCTGTTCCTTTGTTCAGACGCATTCCATCCGCGGTGATCGTGGAGAAAATCATCGTCCATGCGGCCAGCGACCCGAAGGGCAAGAACCGGACGCAGGAGATCGATATTTACTACAAGGGCATCGGTGCCTTGGAAATGTCAAACGTCACGGCATCCATGGAAAAATGAGAGAACGGTACAGCCGAAGCGATACCGTTCTCTCTTTCCTCACGATGTTTTCTTATCGGGCGCTGCCCTGCCGCAAAGAGCGGAAAAGAAGACGCCGAAAACGAGCTTACGGCAGATCCCGGCAGTCCAATACGGTCTGATCCAAGTCATAGGACAGGGCGCCTTCGGGGACCCAGAACGTGCGGGAATCACCGCCACTCAATGCCCGCACCTGACACCAGCCATCCTTTCGAGCCAAAATGTTGACCAAGCCGAGAAGCTCCTCGGCCTTTGGACCACCAATGCTTTGGTAGGCCATCACGCCGCTGGCATCCGCCACGCTGGCCTGTTTCAGGGCGTTCTTCTCCTGGGAGAGCACAGCCGCCGGCAGAATTCCGTAGGTACCAGCGGGTGTATCCCCGGCAGGAACGAGGACCCGGGCAGTATCTCCTGTTTTTTCCAGCAGCAGGACCAGGTCGCCCCGGTGCAGGGGCTGGTCCTTAGATAAAGATACCCAGGAAATCTGGCCATTTTCGTTCACCAACTGGCTGTAGCACCGGGAAAGCGTGGCGTCCTCCAACAAAACAGCGGTGGTAGCTTCCCGCTCAACCGTCTGGTTCTGGGACTGCTCCGCTCCACAGGCGCAGAGCAGTGACAGGACGGCCAGAGAAAGGACCAAGCAAACCTCTTTTTTCATAGGATATCCCTCCGTTTTAATCAGTAATACTGTTTTCCGCTGTTGCAGACTTGCTCAGGCGCACATGCTGAGTCCCACTGTCTTTCCAGGTTTTCAGGCATGTTTTTCCCTGCCACAGCTTCATTGTGAGTGAAATCGCATCCGTGCCCCTTTCGCATGGAGATGCAGCGGAAAAGAAGACGCCGAAAACGAGCTTACGGCAGATCCCGGCAGTCCAATACGGTCTGATCCAAGTCATAGGACAGGGCGCCTTCGGGGACCCAGAACGTGCGGGAATCACCGCCACTCAATGCCCGCACCTGACACCAGCCATCCTTTCGAGCCAAAATGTTGACCAAGCCGAGAAGCTCCTCGGCCTTTGGACCACCAATGCTTTGGTAGGCCATCACGCCGCTGGCATCCGCCACGCTGGCCTGTTTCAGGGCGTTCTTCTCCTGGGAGAGCACAGCCGCCGGCAGAATTCCGTAGGTACCAGCGGGTGTATCCCCGGCAGGAACGAGGACCCGGGCAGTATCTCCTGTTTTTTCCAGCAGCAGGACCAGGTCGCCCCGGTGCAAGGGCTGGTCCTTAGATAAAGATACCCAGGAAATCTGGCCATTTTCGTCCACCAGCTGGCTGTAGCACCGGGAGAGCGTGGCGTCCTCCAACAAAACAGCGGTGGTAGCTTTCCGCTCAACCGTCTGGTTCTGGGACTGCTCCGCTCCACAGGCAGAGAGCAGGGTGAGCTTGGTCTGGGTGTCGCCAACGAGCTTTTCCTTGCGGGAGACCTTGGTGACGGTCTGGCCGTCGATGGTGACGGTCTCGGTGACGTACTCCACCATGGTGGCGTTCAGCGCGTTCCAGATCATCTGCGCGGCGTTGTCACGGCTCAGGGGCTGGGCGGGGTCCAGGTCCAGGCCCTCGAAGAGACCGGCCTTCTTGGCGGCCTCGTTCACATAGCGCGCCCAGGTGGAGCCGGTGAAGCCCTCCTTGTCGGCGGCGTAGCCCAGCGCGCCCAGGAGCATCTTCGCGGCCTGGGTGGCCGTGACCGCGCCGCTGGGGTCAAACCGGTCGGCGCTGACGCCGGAGACGATGCCCTGGACGCGGCAGGCCTCAATGAAAGGCTCCGCCCAGGCGGCCCCGGTGTTCCGCACATCGACGAAGGTGGCCTTTGCCGGGGCGGAAACGGCGGGGGCCTTGCCGCCGCTCAGGGTCATGCAGATCAACTTGGCCATTTCCGCCCGGGTGATGGTGCCGTCGGGCCGATAGGTCCCGTCGGGGTATCCGCTGATGATTTTCAAGGAAACGCAGGCCTCCACGGCCTTGGTGTTCCGAATGGACGCTTGGTCAGAAAAGGCAGCGCCCGCGCCGACGACCATCACACTCATTGCCATGGCCAGACAGAGGACCAGGCTCAATATCCGCTTTCCGTGTTTCATATAAAATCCTCCTCATAGTAACGCTTTGTGTTTTCCTTTAATAATAACGAACGAGTGGGGCGATTTTGGACGCTTCATTTGAACTTTTTTCAAAAATTTTCATTATACCCAAAATCCACGGCAGACGATCCGCTCCAGCAGGACCACGGCCCCCGTGCTCACGACGTTTGCCAGGAGAAGGGAAGGCAGCAGCCATTCCTTGCGCTTGGCGTCCTTCTTCAAGAGCTGGTACACCAGCGGGAACTCCACGACAAAGGTGACAACAAGGAAGAGGGCGCCCACGATATAGTGCTCCCAGGGAGAGGAGATCGCATAGACCTGGGCCAGGAAGCGAAGGGCATAGGGCAGCAGGAAGGCGAGCAGGTTGCCGATACACAGGATCGCAAACGCCCGTCCCTTTCTCTCCGGCTGGGCCGCAGGAAGGATCACCGCCGCCTCCAGGACCAAGGCCCCAAGCGCAGCCCAGGGCAGCAGGTCAAACGGCCGCGTCTGCGTCGCCCAGGCCCAAGAGGAACCCGTGCCCCAGACGGTCGCAAACAGGACGCAGGCCACAAGAAGGAGGGCGGGAAACGCCCAGTCTATCGTTCTGATCCGATTTGATGCGTTGCGAGAGTACATAGTATCAACTCCATTTCATTCATTCTATTGTGTCCGGACGATGCGCTTATTGCGCGGCGTTGTCACGGATCCGGAGCCGGGCGGAATCCCCCACATAAAAAACACCTCCTCTCGTTCGCTTCTACTAATAATAACGAACGAGAGGGGCGTTTTGTGACATGAAAAATGAAAATTTTTCAAAAAATTTTATTTTTCTTCTCGAATCACACTTTCTGCCAGTGCGATCATCTCGTCTTTGTCCAGATACGCAATGACATAAAGGAGGACTTCATTCTCTTCATCTCTCCAGACAATCAAATTACTCTCCTCCCCTGTGTCGTCAAAATAATAATCCGCAGGTAGTCCGTGAACAAGAACCGTGGTTTTCTCAAGTCCATCCACCCCGAACACAACGTCCGAGTTGGACGTGGGCGTTTCCTTGGTGTTGTAACCAAAAGTCAGATATTGCCCTTTTTCGTTCACATACACTTTATTGTGGTATGTCTCTTCATCACTAGTATGATCTAACCAGTATTCCTCTGGCACCTTCGGCAGTTCATAGTAAATCTTGGAGGGCGGCTCCCAGTTGGCTTCGCCTGTATTTTCTTCCCGAAAGAAGTAGTGCCGGGTGTTTTCAACGGATTCACTCACCCACCCGAACACGATCTCGCGCGCTTCGGCGTTGACCGTGAGGAAGGTTCCACCGCAGAGCAGGAAGAGCAGGAGAACGCAGGCCACCCGCTTCAGGCCCCTGTAGAAGCCCAGGCGCCTGTGCTTTCGGATGAGCCGCTGCATCTTGCGCTCTAATTCAGGAGAAAATTCGTGGTGACAGTCCTCCGGCTCCGGCAGACTGTCCGCCAGCGCCTTGCCCGCCCGCTGGGCGGCCTCGCGCAGCCGTTCCTCTGAGATCATAACACACCCTCCTCCCTGCAAATCGTTTCCAGCCTGTCCCTGGCCCGCTGGGCCAGCTTGCGCACGGCAGGCTGCGAGAGGCCCAGGAGCCTGGCGATCTCGCCGTCGGGGACGCCCTGCTCATAGCGCAGCAGGATCACCTCCCGGTACCGGGCGGGCAGCTTCAGGATACACTGGGTCAGGCCGTCGTCAACCTCGCAGGCCGCGCTCACCCCCTGCATCTCTTCCAGAAATGCCTCGGTGGGGTGGCGCCGCTTCTTGCGGTAGAGGTCGATGGCCTTGTTCTCAACAATTGTAACGATATAGGACTTGGTTTTGTGACACGAGATCTCAGAAATTTTTTCTAAATTTTCCATGAGCGCGACAAAGGCCTCGTGAACGGCATCCTCCGCGTCCTGCTCATTCCTGAGGATCTTGTTGGCGGTGTAGTGCATGAGGCCCTTGTATCGCTGATACACTTGTTCAAACTTCGACCGATCCTGGGGATCGTCGAGCATCTGTAGGTAGATAAGCATCCTGTCTCCTCTAACACGACAGAAGGCGGCGGGAGCATCGCCCCCGCCCCGCAGCAGTTCCCTCTCGCCGGGTCCCTTACATATCCCCGTTGAGGATGACCTGTCTGTTCTGAATGAAATACTCCACGCCGGAGTACACCGTGGTCACCAGGATGACCGCCACGCACACCAGGTTCAGGGTGGCGTTGGGCACGGCCAGCATCAGGATGATGCACACCATGGTGGAGGCGGTCTTCACCTTGCCGGACTTTCCGGCGGCGATCACCAGCCCCTGCTCCACGGCCACCAGCCGCAGGCCGGTGACGGCGAACTCCCGGGCCAGGACGATGAAGAAGGCCCAGCCGGGCATCCACCCGGCCTCCACGAACCAGGCCATGGCGGACATGACCAGGAGCTTATCCGCCAGCGGGTCCATGAACTTGCCAAAATCCGTGATCTGGTCATAGTGCCGGGCCACATAGCCGTCGATGAAGTCGGTCACGCTGGCCAGGATGAAGACGGCCAGGGCGGCTAAGGTCAGGTGCAGGTAGAGCAGCACGATAAAGACCGGGATCAGCACCACCCGGATCAGGGTCAGTTTATTCGCGGTATTCATGGGTCATTCCTCCTCGTTGTCGATGACGCCGATGAGCTCGCCGTCGTAGGTGCCGGTGATCTTCACCCGGTAGAAGCCGCCGGGGCGGACGCCGCCCTCTTCCCCCTCGAAGTGGACCACGCCGTCGATGCCGGGGGAGTCGTATTCACTGCGGCCGAAGAAGAGCTCGGTCTCGTCGTCGTAGCCCTCGCAGAGGACGGTGAGGGTCTTGCCCACCTGCCTCGCGCAGAAGTCGTCCACGACGCGCATCTGGATGTCGGTGATCAGCTCCACCCGGCGGCGCTTCACGTCCTCGTCCACCTGGTCGGGGTAGGCGGCGGCGGCGCTGCCCGGCTCGGGGGAGTAGGGGAAGACCCCGGCCCGCTCGATCTTTTCCTCCAGCAGGAACTCGCACAGCGCCTCAAAGTCCTCCTCGGTCTCCCCGGGGAACCCGGCGATGAGGCTCGTCCGCAGGACCAGGCCGGGGATGCGCGCGCGGAGCTTGTGGAAGAGGGCGCGGATCTCCTCCCCCGTGCCCCGGCGGTGCATGGCCTGGAGCACCCTGGTGCTGATGTGCTGGATGGGCAGGTCGATGTATTTCACGATCTTCGGCTCCCGGGCGATGACCTCGATCAGCTCGTCGGTGATCTCGTCGGGATAGAGGTAGTGGAGGCGGACCCATTCAATGCCCTCGATGGCGCACAGCTTGGGCAGCAGGTCGGCCAGCGTCCGCCTGCCGTAGAGGTCCAGGCCGTAGCGGGTGATGTCCTGGGCCACCACGATCAGCTCCTTCATCCCGGCCTCTGCCAGATCCCGCGCCTCCTCCAGGATCTTCTCCTCGGGGCGGCTGCGGAACTTGCCCCGGATGAAGGGGATCACGCAGTAGGCGCAGCGGTTGTCGCAGCCCTCGGCGATGCGCAGCCAGGCCCAGTAGTCCGAGGTGCAGACCACCCGGTCCACCTCGGGCACGGGCGCGTCGATGTCGCCGAAGAGGGTCGCCTTCCCGCCCGTTTCCAGCTGCTCCAGCACCTGGCCGATGTTCTCGTAGCCGCCCACGCCGATGAAGGCGTCCGCGTCGGGACAGAGAGTCTCCAGCTCGTCCTTCTTCCACTGGGCCATACAGCCGGCGACGATGATCTTCTGGAGCTGCCCGGCCCGCTTCCGCTCGGCCAGCGCTTCGATCTCGCCCAGGGCCTCGTCCCGGGCCTCCTGGAGGAAGCCGCAGGTGTTCACCACCACGGCGTCGCAGCCCTCGGCCCCCAGGGCAACCTCGTGACCGGCCTCGTAGGTCTGCCAGATCATCTGCTCGCAGTTGACCTGGTTCTTGGCGCAGCCAAGGGAAATAAATCCAACTTTCACTCTGGTCCTCCTATCTGTAACCTGTCTTGCCTGTCAATGGCTCTCCGCCCAATTCCGGCGAAAACGCTCGATCCCCGAAGACGCCTGGCTCCAGGTGAAGCCCCGGCGCACCAGGGCGTCGGCGGCCTTCTTCACCTGTTTCCGGTCCTCGGGGTCCTTGAGCTTTCGTTCCAGAAAGCGGTCAATGAGCGCGTCCGGCTCCTCCAGCGCCGCCAGGGCCTCCTCCCAGTATTCCCGGGGGACCCGGCGGCGGTAGAGCTCGTCCTTGATCTTATACACGCCGTAGCCCCTGGCCTGGTAGTGTCGGGCCAGCGCCTTGGCGTATTCCTCGTCGTTCAGCAGGCCAATGTCCTGCGCCCAGGCCACGACCGCCTCCACCTGCTCGGGCGCGCCGCCCTTGGCCAGGAGCTTTTCCCGAAGCGTCCCGGCGGACAGGAGCCGCCCGGTGAGAAGGGTGGCCGCCGTTTCCTTCAGGCGCGCCGCCTGGGCCGCCTGCTTCAGCGCGGCCAGGGTCTCCTCGTCCAGGTCCATGCCCTGGTAGAGGGCGAAGGCGGCCACCACGCCCTCGCCCACCCGGAGGGTCTGCTTCCCCTCCAAATGGAGGGTCCAGGCCCGCCCCGGCTGGGCCGGGGGCAGAAGGGACTCAATCCGCATCGTCGTCGAAGTCCTCGGCGCTCACGTCGATCCCCCTGGGGACGGCGGGCGCAGCCTTGGGCGGGGCGGCGTGGAGAACGGCAGGCTCCTGGGGCGCCCGGCCCGCGGCGCGGGCGGCGGCCTGGGCCTGGCTGCTCAGAAGCTTGAAGGCGTTCTGGCGGATCTCCTCCTCCACGCGGTCGCAGACCTCGGGGTTGTCCTTTAAGAACTGCTTGGCCGCGTCCCGGCCCTGGCCGATGCGCTCCTCGCCCATGGAGAACCAGGAGCCGCTCTTCTGGAGGATGTCCAGCTTCACGGCCAGGTCAACCATCTCGCCGTACTTGGAGATGCCCTCGCCGTACATGATGTCGAACTCGGCCTCCCGGAAGGGGGGCGCGACCTTATTTTTGACCACCTTGGCCCGGGTGCGGTTGCCGATGACCTCGCCCCCGGCCTTGATGGCCTCCACCCGGCGCACGTCGATGCGGACGGAGGAGTAGAACTTCAAGGCCCGGCCGCCGGTGGTGACCTCGGGGTTGCCGTACATGACCCCCACCTTTTCCCGGAGCTGGTTGATGAAGATGACCACGCAGTTGGTCTTGGAGATGGAACCGGCCAGCTTCCGCAGGGCCTGGCTCATGAGGCGGGCCAGCAGGCCCACGTGGGCGTCGCCCATGTCGCCCTCGATCTCGGCCCGGGGGACCAGGGCCGCCACGGAGTCCACCACGATCACGTCCAGCGCGCCGGAGCGCACCAGGGCCTCGCAGATCTCCAGGCCCTGCTCGCCGGTGTCCGGCTGGGCGATGAGCATGTTCTCAATGTCTACGCCCAAGGCCCGGGCGTAGGTGGGGTCCAGGGCGTGTTCCGCGTCGATGAAGGCCACCTCGCCCCCGCGCTTCTGGGCTTCCGCCGCGATGTGCAGGGCCAGGGTGGTCTTGCCGGAGGATTCCGGGCCGTAGATCTCGATGATGCGCCCCCGGGGGACGCCGCCGATGCCCAGGGCCAGGTCCAGCGCCAGGGAGCCGGTGGGGATGGCCTCCACCAGGACCCGGCTGTTGTCCCCCAGGCGCATGATGGAGCCCTTTCCGTAGGCCTTCTCGATCTGGGCCATGGCGGTCTCCAGCGCGCGTTTCTTGTCGGCGGCCGGAGCCGCGGACTCGACCATTTTCTTCTTTTCTGCCATTATCCTTCCTCCTGATTCGTCTCATGGAGCAATTCGGGGATCTCTCGTTCCTTGGGCCGTTGGCCCTCCACCACCCGGTCGATGCCGCCGGTGTCGCGGGTGATGCGGATGTTTTCAAACCCGGCCTTCACCAGCATCATGGCCACCCGCTCCGACTGGCCGATGCCCACCTCGTAGAGAAGGTGGCCGCCGGGCTTCAGCACGGACATCCAGCGCTCGGTGATGGCCCGGTAGAAGTCCAGGCCGTCGCTGCCGCCGTCCAGAGCCAGGATCGGCTCAAAGTCCTTCACGGAGCTGTCCAGCCCGGGGATGTCCCCGGTGGGGATGTAGGGGGGGTTGCTCACCAGCATGTCGAACTGGCCCAGGGCGTGGCTGGGAGCCTGCAAGGCATCCCCCCGCAGGTGGACCACCCGGCTGGTGAGGTTGTGCCGGCGGATGTTCTTCTTGCACAGGTCCAGCGCCCCGTCGGACAGGTCCACCAGGACCACCCGGGCGTTTTTCAGCCGATGGGCGATGGTGATGCCCACGCAGCCCGACCCGGCGCACAGGTCCAGCACCCGCAGGTGGCCGGTCTCCTTTTTCAGCCGGTCTGCGGCAATGTTGGCCAGCATTTCCGTGTCGATGCGCGGAATGAGCACGCTGGCATTCACCCCGAAGTCCAGGCCGCAGAAGGACCATTCCCCGATGATGTAGGCCACGGGCTCCCCCGCCTCGCGCCGGACCGTCATGGCCTCCGCCCGCTCCGCGATCTCGTCGGTGGTGTAGAGTCCCATGTCCTGGAGCAGTTTTTCCCGGGTCTTCCCGGCGGCGGCGCAGAGGAGCTCTCTGGCCTCCAGTCTGGCCGACTCGATCCCCGCAGCCGCCAGACGTTTGCTGATATTGGAATAGATATCTTGGTATGTGATCGCCACAGTACGCACCCCAATCACAATAAAGTTTCGTGTCTCGTTGGTTCTTTCTTACCAGGTGTCGTCGCCCTTATGCGCGGGCAGGACCCGGTTCAGGGCCTCAATGGCCACCTCCAGCATGGAGTCGTCCGGCTCGAAGGTGGTGAAGTTCTGCATCCACAGGCCGGGCGCCGACAGGAAGCGGGTCAGCGGATTGTCGTGGCGGCCAATGAAGCGGTTGAGCTCATAGGTCACCGAAACGATGACGGGCAGCAGCAGCAGATGCAGCAAAATACGCACCAGCGGGTTCGTCGCCACGTCCCGGATGCCGGGCAGGGCAAAGACCACGCAGGAGGCCAGCACGGCGATGACGATGACCACAAAGAGGAAGCTCGTGCCGCAGCGGGGATGGTGCCGGGGCATTTCCCTGGCGTTCTCCACGGTGAGGTCCAGCCCCCGCTCGTAGCAGAAGATCGTCTTGTGCTCCGCGCCGTGGTACTGAAAGGTCCTTCGGATGTCCTTGAGCCGGGAGCACAGCACCAGGTAGACGAAGAAGATGACCAGCTTCACCACGCCCTCCAGCAGGTTCCGCAGCCACATGGGCGCGTCCGGGAAGAAGTACAGCAGGGCGGAGGTGGCCAGGGTGGGCAGGATGATGAACAGCAGGATGGAAAAGCCAATGCCCGCCGCCACCGCCACGCCGATGATCCACTTCATCAGGGCCTCGGAGCCGAACTTGGCCTCCAGCCACCGCTCAAAGCGGGAGGGTTCCTCCTCCTCGCCCTCGGGGTAAAACTCCGCCGACCACATGAGGGCCTTGACGCCGTTGACCAGAGAGCCGAGGAAGGTGAAGACCCCTCGGATGAACGGGAGTCCCAGGCTGGGGTGCTTGTCCTTGATGAGCTTCAGCGCCTCCTCCCGGACCTCCAGGCCTCCCTCCTGGTTGCGCACCACGATGGCCTGCTTCTGGGGGCCTCGCATGAGGATGCCCTCGATGAGGGCCTGGCCGCCGATGGTGGTGCGGAAGGCGCAGTCCTTTCGTTCCGCGCCGCAAGTGTTTTTGTTTTCCATAGTGTCTCCTATGGCCCGTTTCGCAAACGGGCCGTATGGTCTGGGTCCGGACCCGCACCGGAAAGGGGTGTGGGTCCATGGTATCAAACAATGCCGAAAAAAGCAAGGCTTTTCTCGAACTTATGTTCCAGTCGGCAAGCGGATCTCCACCAGGCAGCCGCCGCGCTCGTCGTCGGCGTTGCGGATGTTCAGCTCACCGTTGTGCCGGGTGACGATCTCCTCGCAGACCGCCAGGCCGATGCCGCTGCCCCGGGCCGTGGAGCTGCCCTTGTAGAACTTATACTTCACGTTGGGAAGCTCCTCCGGGGGGATGCCGGGGCCGTAGTCCCGGATGGTGATGACCACATCCCCGGCCTCGGGATAGATGGCGGTGTCGATGCGCTTACCGGCGCCGCCGTGCTTGGCGGCGTTGTCCAGCAGGTTGCAGAAGACCTGCCGCAGGCGGTCCGGGTCCCCGGGGATGGGGTCGAACTCCTCCTCGCAGTCGTGGTGGTAGACGGCGATGCCCTCGGTGGCCAGGAACTCGTGGTAGGTGTACACCGCGTCCTCCAGCTCGGCCTTGATGTCAATGGGCTCGATGGACAGGGTGAAGCGGCCGTCCTCGATGCGGGAGAACTCCAGCAGCTCCTCCACCATGCCGGAGAGCCGCCGGGCTTCGCTGGCGATGATGCCCATGCCCTTGCGCACGTCCTGCTCGTCCCGCGCCTCGCCGCTCATGATGGTCTCCGCCCAGCCGGTGATGGCCGTCAGGGGGGTGCGCAGCTCGTGGGACACCGAGGAGATGAACTCGGACTTCATGCTCTCGGCGTGCTTGATGCGCAGGGACATGTCGTTGATGGCGTCGGTGAGGTCGCCGATCTCGTCGTCAAACTTTTTCTCCATCTGGATGCCGTAGCTTCCCCCGGCGATGCGCTGGGCGATGCCGGTGATATTTTTCACCGGGTCCTCGATGGAGCGGACAAAGTAGATGTTGGAGAGGTACACCAGCACCAGGATCCCCAAGCAGACCGCCGCCGCCACCAGGGTCAGGATGGTCACCTGCCGGTCCACCAGGCGCATGGAGGTCACGTAGCGCATGATGCCCACGACGGTCCCGTCGTAGATCAGGGGGGCCGACATGGCGGTGATGCGCTCCCCGGTCTGGGACGAGGTGCCCGTCCAGGAGGTGATCTCCGGCTTGTCCCGGAGCTGGAGGAGGTCCGGGGTCTCCGGCATGGTCCCTGAGAGGGTCAGGCCGTTGGAGGAGTAGATGACCTTGCCGTCAGGGGTCAAAAACTGAAGCTCGATCTTGGTGCCGTCCTCAAAGGAGCTGACATAGTCCTGGGCGAGGGTGAGGTAGTCGCCGCTGCTGATGTCGCTGCTGGCGGCATAGCTGCCAAAGTAGCTGGAGGCAGTGCGGGCCTTGCTCTCCATGCTGGAGAGGATGCTGCTGTCGTAATAATTCTTCATGACCAGGGAGAAGGCAATGACCATCACCGCCAGGATCGTCACCAGGATGCTGATGCTGTTGAGCAGCCAGCGCCTGCGGATCCCTCGGACCTTTAAAAATGGAATGGATCTCATATCGCGCTCGCCTCAGAATTCCCACTTGTAGCCGTAGCCCCAGATGGTGGTGATGTAGATGGGGCTGGTGGGTTCGTCCTCGATCTTCACCCGCAGACGGCGGATGTTCACGTCTACGATCTTCAGCTCCCCCAGGTAGTTCTCGCCCCAGACGAACTTCAGGATCTCCTCCCGGGAGAGGGCCTTGCCGGGGTTCTCCATGAACATCTTCATGATGGCGTACTCCACCTGGGTGAGCTTCACCCGCTGGCCGTTCTTCTCCAGGGTGCGCTTCCGGGTGTTCAGCACGAAGGGGGGCTGCTGGATCTCGCCGTCGTCCATCATCTCGCCGCCGATGCGGCGGTAGAGGGCGTCGATGCGGGCCGTGAGCTCCATGGGAGAGAAGGGTTTGGTCACATAGTCGTCCGCGCCGGTCATGAAGCCGGTGACCTTGTCCATCTCCTGGGTGCGGGCGGAGAGCATGATGATGCCGATCTTGGAATTGCTGGCGCGGATGCGGCGACAGACCTCAAAGCCGTCCATGTCCGGCAGCATGATATCCAGGATGGCCACCCGCACATCGGGGTTCAGGCGAAGCTGCTCCAGGGCCTCCTCGCCGGTCCCGGCCTCGATGGCCTCGTAGCCCGCGCGGCTGAGATTGAGGACCACAAAGCTGCGAATGTTGGCTTCGTCCTCCAGAACCAGAATTTTTTTCATTGTTCTGCTCCTTTCTTCGGGACGGTTTCCCGTTCCGCCTTTTCTATCTGTGATGGGGCG
Source organism: uncultured Eubacteriales bacterium (assembly GCA_934572535.1). GTDB lineage: Bacteria > Bacillota > Clostridia > Oscillospirales > Oscillospiraceae > Evtepia. The sequence continues at coordinate 59,711 of CAKTLJ010000009.1, read as the reverse complement.
AACGGCCCCTCAGCGTCCCGTGGTGTTCCATTTGGCCGTGCTGTGGTGGAAGCGCTCGGTCAGGCCCGTTTTGTCCAGGCCGCAGTCCCAGCCGGAGAAAAACTCCCCCGTATAGATGGTGGTGCTGTCGGTCCAGAGGATGAACCGCTCCCCCTGCTGGGCCAGCGTCTCCCGGTCCGCCCCCATCAGGGCGCAGATGGTCAGGAAGGGCTGGGGCGAGGCGGTCTCGCCCTCCTCATCGACGACTTCCCTGCCCTTGGCAAAGGTCACGCTGCGCACGCCGGTGGTGGAGCTCTCCTGGCGGCACATGGAGAAGTCTCCCGTCCAGTCCTCCGGCAGCTCCAGATACCAGCCGTCGCTGCCGTGGTAGGTGGTCCCCGCCTGGGAGGCCTTGCCGTCCGGCCCATAGGTCATCCAGTCCATCCACCAAAAGGTCTCGGTGGAGCTGTTGCCATAGGAGGGGATCTCCCGGGCCACGGGCACGTCGGTGAGCCCGTCGCCGTTCATATCCGTGGGATAGACCCCGGCGTAGTATTGGAAGACGTTGGCGCTCTGGCCGGAGGCCCCCGCCAGGGAGATGTTCCGCAGGCCCTGGTCGTCCAGGCAGAACACATCGGTGATGAGCACGTCCTTCCCGAAGTAGGAGGTCACGAACAGGCCGGGGACCTTCCCGGTCAGATACCCGTCCGTCCAGGTGCTCACGTCCGTTGTGCCCCGGGAAAGCGGCGCCGAAGAGACCATCTCCATGATCCCATCCCGGCCGTCGTAATACTCGATGCGCCAGCGGGAGGCCGCCCCGCTCTCCGCCTGGGTCAAGGCCAGCTCCATCCGGCCGTCCTGGTCCATATCCGTCGCCAGATAGCGCTCATAGCCGGTGTGAAGGATCTCCACCGGCTCGCCGCCGGCAAAGGAATAGCCCACCAGGGTGTGGACCGAGGCGCTCACCTGCCAGCTGACCAGGATGTCCATGCCGGGGGTCCCGCAGAGGTCCAGGTAGTCGATGGACTCGATCTCGCTGCCCACCCCCTCGATCCGGGCGCAGACCTGGTAGTCCTGGCGCTCGTCCATCTTGAAGATCACGATCTTCAGGGGGGCGTCGGAGGCGCTGTCGCGGAAGAAGGCCACCGCCTCCTGGTCGCCGTCGCCGTCCAGGTCCACCAGCTGGATCGTCTGGCGGTTTTCGCCGCTGAGCGGCGCGATGTATTCGTTGTTGCCCTTTTCCTCGTTGATCTTGGCCTGGAGGTTCACATAGGCCTCGGAGGACTTGGGCAGGGCGTACATTTCATCCACGCTGCCAAACACGCAGCCGGTCAGCCCCAGCAGACAAATGGTCAGGGTGATGAGCCCCAGGATCTTCCGTGCCATGACGGACCATCCTCCCCCTTTCGTAGCGGTCCGGGCCAAACGCCCGGGATATCCACATAATTTCACCATAATACCATATCATACCACACTCCACCGGAATTTCCTATGTCTAATTTAAAATTTGTGAAAGAAAAACCCTTGCCATTCCCCCGAAGCTGTTGTATAATCAGGGACGACTTGATCCACTTTGCCGGTGTGATGGAATTGGTAGACGTAGCGGACTCAAAATCCGCCGCTGGCGACAGCGTACCGGTTCGAGTCCGGTCACCGGCACCAAACACGCTTGAAACAAGACGCAGGGAACACCGCACGAAGATACCGTGCGGTGTTTTCGCGTATTTTGGGGGCGAAGCCTCGTCAAATCGCCCGATTTCGCGCACAACTTTTGACCATATCGGTGACAGCCGCCGCCTTTTGCGGTATACTGTCTTTAATGCCATGCTATGGAGGGAACGCCTATGCTCACCATCAATGATTTCCAGACGGCGGCCGACCGCCTGAAGACCGTCATCCACAGGATCCCCCTGTCCTCCTCCAAGACATTTTCGGAGATGTCCGGGGCCGAGGTCTACCTGAAGTATGAGAACCAGCAGAAGACCGGCTCCTTCAAGGTCCGGGGCGCGTACAACAAGATCATGAAGCGGCACGAGGAGGGCGGCCTCCAGGCTGTGGTGGCCGCTTCCGCCGGAAACCACGCCCAGGGCGTGGCCTTCGCCGCCTCCCGCATCGGCGTGCCGTCCACCATCGTCATGCCCCGCTCCACCCCCATCGCCAAGGTCTCCGCCACCAAGGGCTACGGCGCCAAGGTGGTCCTCCACGGGGCCATCTACGACGAGGCCTACGCCAAGGCCTGCGAGATCGTGGAGGCCGAGGGCGCCGAGTTTATCCACCCCTTCGACGACGAGGACGTCATCGCCGGGCAGGGCACCATCGCCCTGGAGATCTTGTCCGACCTGCCCTTCGTGGACATCGTCCTGGTCCCCGCCGGGGGCGGCGGCCTGATCGCGGGCATCTCCGCCTGCATCAAGCAGATCAACCCCCGCATCCAGGTCATCGGCGTGCAGGCCGACGGCGCACCGGCCATCGTCCACTCCTTCGGCAAGGAGTCCATCCAGCCCTCGGCCTCCGTCCACACCATCGCCGACGGCATCGCCGTGAAAAATCCCGGCCAGACCACCATGCGCTACATCAACCAGTACGTGGACCGGATGGTCACCGTCTCCGACGCAGAGATCGCCGAGGCCATCCTCCTGCTGCTGGAGCGCACCAAGCAGGTGGTGGAGCCCGCCGGGGCCACCACCCTCGCCGCCGTTCTCCACAACAAGGTGGACATCCGGGGCAAAAAGGTCTGCTGCGTCCTCTCCGGGGGCAACATCGACGTGTCCTTTATCCACAAGGTGGTGGAAAAGGGCCTCATCACCCGCTGCCGCCAGCTGAAGATCTCCACCGTCATGCCGGACATCCCCGGCGCGCTGGAGCGCTTCGCCCATCTGGTGGCCGCCGAGAACGCCAACATCATCCTGGTCCAGCACGACCGCATCAAGGCCGACCTGGACATCGGCGACGCCATCCTCCACGTGGTCTGCGAGGTCAGCGGCAAGGAGCACGGCCAGCGTCTGCTGGATACCCTCCGCCGGGAGGGCTATCAGATCCTGGAGTGAGCGCCTGGACCCGCAGGCCCGCGCAATCGGTCTATGAAAATAAATTTTTCTTGCATTTCTCCGTCCGGTCTGGTATAGTGGGACTATAATAATAAACCAGAAAGGACGTGCACCCATGAAATTCGGAAAACTCCTTGTGACCGGCCTGCTGTCGGCCGCCCTGCTGATCCCCACCGCGGGGGCAGCCTTCTCCCACAGCCACGGCCCGGAGACGACCCCCACCTTCGAGGCCTCCGCCTGGGCGCAGCCTGAGCTGAAAAAGGCCCACAGCCTGGGGCTTCTCTGGGACGGCTTGGCGGAAAATTACCGGGACCGCATCACCCGGGCGGACTTCTGCCGGATGATGCTCAACTACCTGGCCGTCGAGCTCAACACCGACCCGGGTGACCTGGTGGACATGGCCAACCTCTACCCAAAGAAGAACAACGAGGTCAAGTTCACCGACTGCGCCGACCCCGGCGTGGCCGACCTGGTCACCGCCGCCTGTCGGCTTGGCCTGGTCCAGGGCAAGGCCCCCGGCATCTTTGACCCCAACGGCCCCCTCACCCGAGAGGAGGCCGCAGTGCTCCTCACCCGCGCCCAGGAGATCTTGGGCTGTGACCTGCCCAAGGCCGGCGCCCCGAACTACTCCGACCGCCAGTACATCGCCGATTGGGCCGCGGACAGCGTGGCCATCCTGGCGGACTGGGACGTGATGCACGGCATGGCCTACGCGCGCTTCAACCCCCGGGACCAGCTGACCGCGCAGGAGTGCGTCGCCGTCTGCCTGCGCCTCCACCAGAAGGCCCCCGTGCGCCTCGAAAAGGGCAACGTATCCCCCTGCTTCACCTACGACCAGGCCCTGGACTTCCTCCGCCGCATTGACGCGCAGACCCGCGCCAGCGGCACGGGCTTCTCCCAGGCGCTGGAGGTGAAGGGCGCCAAGGCCACCCTGGTGCGCATGGACTGGGGCGGCTCCCTGAGCGCCACCTCCCGGCTCTACTTTGCCTACCGGGACGGCGGCCTGGCCCCCGTTGAGCTCGGTCTGTGCCTGCGCTTCGGCGCGCTGACCCCCGACCTCTCCCTGGAGACCCCTCGGTTCTCGGAGGACGGAACGACCTTCCTGTGTGACATCCGCCTGCCGGAGGACGTCTGGGACAGCGTCACCAACGCAACCGCCCATCAGAAGGGACTCTACCACGTGCGCGTGGATGTGGCGACCTGTCAGGTCTCCCTGACCCGGGAGGCCCTGCCCGCCTGAGTCTCTCACCCGTTTTTTAGGAGGAACTGCCATGAAGACACGAACGCTTCCGACCCTTTTGGCCGCCCTGCTGGCCCTCGCGCTGACAGCGGGCTGCGGCACGCCCCCTTCCGCCAACACGGCAGACGCCAACAGCCCCGACGACCTGGAGGCCGCGGTCATCCGGGTCCTGCTGGACCAGGCTGACGACCACTACCAGATGGGCGAGTGCGCCGCCGAAGGCCACCTCCTCCTGGACACCGTTTCGGAGGGGGACCAGACGCAGGTCTACCTGCTGGCCACCGTGGGGCAGTACGCCTTCTGCTCCGGCCACTTTGAAAAGATCGCCGGTTCCGGGGCCATCCCCACGCGGATCACCCTGACGCAGGACGAGAACGGCGGCTACACGCTGGCCGACTGCTGGGTCCCGGAGGACGGCACCTCCTATGCCGAGTCCATCCAGAAGACCTTCCCCGCCGCGCTCCACACCAAGGCCTTGAACGCCAACGACAGCTACCGTGAGCTTGCCGCCCAGGAGCAGGTCTACGCCCAGGCCTATCTGGATTCCATTGGCCGACAGGCCCCCATCGGGGAGTACGGAGACTTTGACCACCCCCTGGCCACCGACCAGGGCATGTCTGTCGAGGTCTCCAACGCCCTGCTTTCCCTTCGCTCTGACTTCCCCTTCTTCCTGGGCAGCGTAGAGCAGGTCGAGGACGGCGTCCGTTATGTCTACAAGACCGACTGGACCTCCGACGGCAACGGGACCGGCACGGCGACCTACACCAAGTATGAGTACGACACCGACAAGGTCGTCCAGAAGTATGTCTATCAGGTGGCGGGAGACACCTACCAGGAACTCCAGCCCCAAGGCCCCGGCCCCAGCCCAGAATGACACGATCCGCGCAAGGACCGCCGTTTTTTTCCGAAACGGCGGTCCTTTTCTGTCATTTTGCTCCATTTGTGCAAACTTCCCCTCGCTTTTCCCGCTATCCCGGACAAAATCCATCTTGCAAACCCCCACAGGAAGGCGTATAATGTTTAATTTGGTAAGAAGCTGATTTCATGGAATTTACATAGATATGAGGTGCAACCCTGTGCGAAATGAATCCTTAAGAAATGTCGCCATCATCGCCCACGTTGACCACGGTAAGACCACCCTGGTGGACGAAATGCTCAAGCAGGGCGGCGCGTTCCGCGAGAACCAGGAGGTCAAGGACCGGGTCATGGACTCCGGCGACCTGGAGCGGGAGCGCGGCATCACCATCCTGGCCAAGAACACCGCCATCCAGTACGGCGACGTGAAGATCAACATCGTGGACACCCCCGGCCACGCCGACTTCGGCGGTGAGGTGGAGCGCATCCTGAAGATGGTCAACGGCGTCATCCTCCTGGTGGACGCCGCCGAGGGCCCCATGCCGCAGACTCGCTTCGTCCTCTCCCGCGCGCTGGACCTGGGCCACCGGGTCATCGTGGTGGTCAACAAGATCGACCGCCCCGACCAGCGCATCCACGAGGTCATGGACGAGGTCCTGGAGCTGCTGCTGGACCTGGACGCCACCGACGAGCAGCTGGACTCCCCCATGCTCTTCTGCTCCGCCCGCCAGGGCATCTGCTCCACCGACCCCGACACCCTGGGGACCGACTTAAAACCCCTCTTCGAGACCATCCTCAGCTACATCCCCGCCCCGGAGGCCGACACGGAGAAGCCCTTCCAGATGCTGGTCTCCTCCATCGACTACAACGAGTTCGTGGGCCGCATCGCCGTGGGCCGCATCGAGCAGGGCGTCATCAAGCAGAACCAGGAGATCGCCGTCTGCAACTACCACGACCCCGAGGTCAGCCGCAAGGCCAAGGCCGTGAGCCTCTATCAGTTTGACGGTCTGGGCCGCGCCCCGGTCACCGAGGCCTCCGCCGGCAACATCATCGCCATGTCCGGCATCGGCGATATCACTATCGGCGACACCATCTGCGCTGCGGGCAACGTGGAGCCCCTGCCCTTCGTGAAGATCTCCGCGCCCACGATGGAGATGACCTTCTCGGTCAACGACTCCCCCTTCGCCGGGAAGGAGGGCAAGTACGTCACCTCCCGGAACCTGCGGGACCGCCTCATTCGGGAGACCCTGAAGGACGTCTCCCTGCGGGTGACGGACACCGACTCCACCGAGGCCTTCAACGTGGCCGGGCGCGGCGAGATGCACCTGTCCATCCTCATCGAGACCATGCGCCGCGAGGGCTATGAGTTCCAGGTCTCTCCCCCCCGCGTTCTCTACCAGGAGATCGACGGCGTCCGCTGCGAGCCCATGGAGCGGCTGGTCGTGGACGTGCCCGCCGACGCGGTGGGCGCGGTCATCGAGAAGATCGGCTCCCGGAAGGGCGACCTGCTGGAAATGACCCCCGTGGGCACCCGCATGAAGATCGAGTTCCTGGTCCCCGCCCGAGGCCTCTTTGGCTACCGGAACGAGTTTTTGACCGATACCCGGGGCGAGGGCATCATGGCCTCCGTCTTCGACTCCTACGCCCCCTACAAGGGCGAGCTGAGCCGCCGCAGCTCCGGCAGCCTCATTGCCTTCGAGAGCGGCGAGTCGGTCACCTACGGCCTGTGGGCCGCCCAGGAGCGCGGTGCCCTGTTCATCGGCCCCGGCGTGCCCGTCTACGGCGGCATGGTGGTGGGCGAGACCCCCAAGTCCGAGGACATCACCGTCAACGTCTGCCGGAAGAAGCAGCTGACCAACATGCGCGCCTCCGGCTCTGACGAGGCCCTGCGCCTGGTGCCGCCCCGCCAGATGAGCCTGGAGCAGTGCCTGGAATTCCTGGCCGACGACGAGCTGCTGGAGGTCACCCCCCAGACCCTGCGCCTGCGCAAGCGCATCCTGAACCACGAGATCCGCATGAAGGCCCTGAAGGGCAACAAGAAGTACCAGAACCTGTGATGGGATAAAAGGGGCTGGCTCCACACACGGGAGCCAGCCCCTTTTGCGCACCCTCTCCCACCGCCACCTGTCACAATTCCCCGGCCCTTCCGTCTCAGGGGTTTGAGGAAAATTTCTCTTTACAAGTTCTTTCCCGGATGGTATACTACATACCGTGTGCGTGAATGGCACACACTACCCTGACTTAGTCCCGGGATCATCGCCTGTTTCAGCAGGGGTCCCCCCGCCCGTCACTCAGTCAGTGGGACTTATATTAGAAAGGTGGAAATTTCCCATGATTCGCAAGGACGAAAAGACCGCAGTGATCGAAGCCAACCGCACCCACGAGAGCGACACCGGTTCCCCCGAGGTCCAGATCGCCATCCTGACCGCTCGCATCAACGAGCTGACCGAGCACCTGAAGGTCCACATCCACGACAACCACAGCCGCCGTGGCCTGTACAAGATGATCGGTAAGCGCCGCAAGCTGCTGGACTACCTGGCCAAGAAGGACATCGAGCGTTATCGTACTCTGATCGCCAAGCTGGGTATTCGTAAGTGATCCGGGTTTACCTCGATTCGTTAGTCTTCTAAAATGGGGGCGGTGTAGGAGACTGCACCGCCCCTTTTTGCAAAGCCCTGTCTTCCATCCGCGGAGAGCCTATTTTAGCGTTTGAACGTATGCCCGAAGGGGTCGGACATGCCTTCAAGTGCTAAATAAGGAAACTCTCTCCGCGACCCACGCTTCTCAACGCAGAAAGGAGTCGCATTATGGCAACTATCATCACCAAGAAGCAGTTTAACAACCACATCTACAAGACCGAGATCGCCGGCCGTCCCTTCTCCCTGGAGTTCGGCAAGGTGGCCGAGCTGGCCAACGCCTCCGCGCTGGTCCGCTATGGCGACACCACCGTTCTGGTGGCCGTCACCGCCGCACCCCGTCCCCGGGACGGCGTGGACTTCTTCCCCCTGTCCGTGGACTTTGAGGAGAAGCTGTACGCCGTGGGCCGCATCCCCGGTTCCTTCATGCGCCGTGAGGGTCAGCCCTCCCTGCCCGCCGTCCTGGCCTCCCGTGTCATCGACCGCTCCATCCGTCCCCTCTTCCCCGGCGACTTCCGCAACGACGTCGTCGTGACCTGCACCGTCATGTCCGTGGACCGCGCCTGCTCCCCCGAGGCTGCCGCCATGGTGGGCGTGTCCGCCTGCCTGTCCGTGTCCAACATCCCCTGGTCCGGCCCCATCGGCTGCCTGGAGGTGGGCTACGTGGACGGCCAGATCGTCATGAACCCCACCCAGGAGCAGAAGGACGCCTCCAAGCTGGATCTGACCGTGGCCGCCACCGCCGGCAAGGTCGTCATGATCGAGGCCGGCGCTGACCAGCTGCCCGACGACATCATGTATGACGCCATCGTGAAGGCCCACGAGGAGATCAAGGCCCAGGTGGACTTCATCAACGGCATCGTGGCCGAGATCGGCAAGGAGAAGATGACCTACGATCACGCCGACTTCGACCAGGACCTCTTTGACAAGATCGTGGAGGCCACCCTGGACGAGGCCAAGGCCGCCATGGACACCGACGACAAGAACGTCCGCGAGGAGCGCTGGAACAAGCTCATCGACCGCTGGCACGAGCTCTTCCTGGAGGAGTTCCCCGAAATGGACCAGTACCTGGACGAGATCACCTACAAGTTCCAGAAGAAGATCGTCAAGGCCTGGCTGCTGGAGGGCCACCGCGTGGACGGCCGCCAGAAGAACGAGATCCGTCCCCTGGCCGCCGAGGTCGGTGTGCTGCCCCGCGTCCACGGCTCCGGCCTGTTCACCCGCGGCCAGACCCAGGTCCTGTCCGTGGCTACCCTGAACACCCTCTCTGCCTGCCAGAAGCTGGACACCATCTGGCCCGAGGAAGAGAAGCGCTATATGCACCACTACAACTTCCCCGCCTACTCCGTGGGCGAGGCAAGAGGCGCCCGGAGCGTCAACCGCCGCGAAAAGGGCCACGGCGCCCTGGCTGAGCGCGCCCTGGACCCCGTGATCCCCTCCGTGGAGGACTTCCCCTACGCCATCCGCGTGGTCTCTGAGGTCGTCTCCTCCAACGGCTCCACCTCTCAGGGCTCCATCTGCGGCTCCACCCTGGCCCTGATGGACGCAGGCGTGCCCATCAAGGCCCCCGTGGCCGGCATCTCCTGCGGTCTGATCCAGGACGACGACGGCTCCTTCACCACCTTCATCGACATCCAGGGCGTGGAAGACTTCCACGGCGAGATGGACTTCAAGGTGGCAGGCACCAAGGACGGCATCACCGCCATCCAGATGGACATCAAGAACGACGGCCTGTCCCACGCCATCATCAAGGAGGCCCTGGAGATCACCAAGGACGCCCGCTACGCCATCCTGGACGAGATCATGCTGCCCTGCATCAGCGCCCCCCGGGCCGAGGTCAGCAAGTACGCCCCCAAGATGATCACCATGAAGATCGACCCCGACAAGATCCGTGAGGTCATCGGCAAGGGCGGCTCCGTCATCCAGAAGATCACCGCCGAGTCCGGCGCGCAGATCGACATCGAGGACGACGGCACCATCCACATCGCCTCCCCCGACGCCGCCTGCTGCGACGTCGCCAAGAAGATGATCGACACCATCGTCTTCGTCCCCGAGGTGGGGATGCTGTACTACGGCAAGGTGGTCCGCATCCTGACCTTCGGCGCCTTCGTGGAGCTGGCCCCCGGCAAGGACGGCATGGTCCACATCTCCAAGCTGGCAGAAAAGCGCGTGGAGAAGGTGGAAGACGTCGTCAACATCGGCGACATGGTCTGGGTCAAGGTCACCGACATCGACGAGAAGGGCCGCGTGAACCTGTCCCTGCGCGACGCCCAGCGTGAGCTGGCCGCCATGGAAGCCCGGGACGCAAAGAGAAAGTAAGTCCCTTTTTCCCGCAAGAAAATCAGTATGGATGAACTCTGGATGGCCGCCGGTGCGGCGGCGTGGGGCGCCGCAGCACTGAGCGGCCTCCAGTCTTTCCTGACGGAAGAGGCCGGGGTAAAGCTTGACGCCCTCTGCCCCGGCGCGGCCACCGTTTTGGTGGCCGCCTTCCCCTATTACGCCGGGGAGGAACCCGGCAACCTCTCCCTCTACTGCCGGGGCGAGGACTACCACCGGGTCCTGGCCCGTCGGCTGGAGCAGGTCTGCGAGGGCCTGCGCCAGCGGCACCCCGACCGCACCTTTGTGGCCGGGGCGGACAACTCCCCGGTCCCTGAGCTGGCAGCGGCGGAGCTGGCGGGCGTGGGCCACCGGGGCCGTCACGGCCTGCGCATCGTGCCCCCCTACGGCTCTTATGTCTTCCTGGGGACCATTTTGACCGACCTGGCGCTGGACTCCACGGGACCCACCGTGGGAACGCTCTGCCCCGAGCACTGCGGCGCCTGCCGCAAGGCCTGCCCCACGGGGGCCTTGCGCGAAAACGGCTGCAACGTGGAGCACTGTCTGTCGGAGCTGACCCAGCGGAAGGGGGCACTTCCCCAGGCTGTGGAAAACCAGATCCGCCAAAGCCCCACGATCTGGGGCTGCGACCTCTGCCAGCGGGCCTGCCCCTGGAACCGGAACGCGGCCCTGTCTCCCCTGCCGGAGTTTCGGGAGGACCTGCTCCCCTCCCTGACCTTGGCGGACCTGGAGGGCTTGAGCAACAAGGCCTTTCGGAAGCGCTACGCCCACAGGGCCTTCGCCTGGCGGGGCATCGGCCCCCTGAAGCGGAACCTGACGCTGCGGGAGAAGCCTCCCCGGTAGGACAGGTATAACCACCTCCCCTTTTGTCCAGACTATGGAGAAAAGCGAGGTGGTTTTTTTTGCAAGTACGCGACGTGATGAACCAGAACATCGTCACCATCGACCCCACCGAGAGCGCGGCCCTTGCCGCCCGGCTGCTGGCCCGGCACAACGTAGGGGCCCTGCCGGTCTGCTCGACCAACGGTCGCCTCCAGGGCATCGTCACCGACCGGGACATCATCCTCCGGTGCGTGGCCCCGGAGGATGACCCCAGCCAGATCCCGGTGAAGGCCATCATGACCCGCCACCCCAAGGCCCTCTCCCCGGCGGACGACGTCCGTCAGGCCGCCCAGATCATGGCCATCCAGCAGGTCCGGCGGCTGCCGGTGGTGGAGGACGGCCGGGTGGTGGGGTTGGTCTCCCTGGGCGATCTGGCCAAGTGCGGCAAGTTCGAGATGGAGGTCTCCAAGGCCCTGACGGACATCTCGGAGAATGTAAAGCGCGTGTGAGTCCGCGCGCTCAGGCGTTCTCCACCATGGTTCGGATGCGGCAGGCGTGGTCCCACTCCTCCCTGGCGTGGTCCAGGAAGAGCTGGCGCAGGCAGGGGTCCGAGGCGGCTTCCGCACCGGCCAGGTAGGCCGCCATCCCCGCCTGCTCCGCACCGAACCGGCGGCGCAGCGCCCCTAAGTACGATGTGGGCGGCGTGACCTTCTCCCCCTCCGGCCAGTAGCGCACGCCGGAGATCAGGAAGTAGGCCGCGCTGAGCCGCTTGGCATGGCGCTTCTCTTCGTTGGCCAGGGCCTGAAAGGCCTTGGCCTGGTGGCCGCCCACCCGGCGGGCCAGGGTCTGATATTCCCGCCAGTCGGCCAGCTCGCGGCGGATCATCTCCTGGAGCAGGGGGACGCAGTCCAGGCAGTTCTCCCCCAGAAAGCCCACCTGGCCCTGGGGAAAATCGCTGTGGCTCCGCTCCCCCTGCGTCTGCTGGCTGCCCAGGGGCAGAAGGGCGGCAGCCTCCTCCTGGAGGGTGTCGCAGGCCTCGCCCTCCCCGGCGGTGTGCGCCTCGCCCCAGACGATGGGGCTGCCCTCGGTGTCCGTCCGGCCCTCCATCACCCGCTTCCAGACCCGCTCGAAAACGGCGTTCCGTTCCTCCGCCAATTCCTTCGGCAGAGTTCCCGTGCTCTCGTCCATAACAAGTACCTCCTTTTCCGTTTCCCCATCCTATGCGGCTGGATGGGGCTTTGTTTTTCCTGGGAAGAATTTTCCCGCCCGGCACGAATATCCTTGACAGAGCGGCATTTGCCTATTAAAATAAAATCAGTATAAATATGCAGATGTGGCGGCAGCTGACGATCCCCGTCAGCACCGGGGCCGACCATCTGTTTCCTGCGGGACCGCCTGCTTACACACCGGGCGCTTTTGTTCCCGCAATTTTATGCGAAATTTCAGAGAACTGGAGGTGTGTCCTGACAATATGCTGCCCTATATCCTGACCGGCGTGATCGCCTTTGTGGTCGCGCTTGTGATAGGTATCCCCTCGGGCGTCCTCTACCGCAAAAAGGTCGCGGAAAAAGAGATCATCAGCGCCGAGGAAGAGGCCAAGCGGATCATCAACGAGGCCATCAAAGGCGCGGAGAGCAAAAAGCGCGAAGCAATGGTGGAGGCCAAGGAGAAGATCCTCGCTGAACGGACCAACTACGAGAAAGAAGAAAAGGAACGCCGCTCCGCCCTGCAAGAGCAGGAGCGCCGTCTCCAGCAGAAGGAGGAGACCCTGGAGCGCAAGACCGAAAACGTGGAGCGCAAAGAGGAATCCTACAACGCCCGTCTGGCCAACCTGGAGGAGACCCGCGCCAAAGTGGCCAAGCTCCAGGCCGAACAGATGGAGACCCTGGAACGGATCTCCGGCTACACCGCCGAAGAGGCCAAGGCTTACCTGATCTCCAAGCTGGAGACCGAGTGTACCCACGAGGCCGCCATGAAGATCAAGGAGGTCGAGGCCCGCTTCAAGGAGGAAGCTGACGCCAAGGCCAAGGAGATCGTGGGCCTGGCCATCCAGCGCTGCGCCGCCGATCACGTGGCCGAGGCCACCGTATCCGTGGTCCCCCTGCCCAACGACGAGATGAAAGGCCGCATCATCGGCCGCGAGGGTCGGAACATCCGCACCCTGGAGACCCTCACCGGCGTGGACCTCATCATCGACGATACCCCCGAGGCCATCACCGTCTCCTGCTTCGACCCCGTCCGCCGGGAGATCGCCCGGCTGGCCCTGGAGAAGCTCATCCTGGACGGCCGCATCCACCCCGCCCGCATCGAGGAAATGGTGGAGAGCGCCAAGCGCGAGGTGGACGCCACCATCAAGGCCGAGGGCGAACGGGCCGTGCTGGAAACCAACGTCATGGGCCTGCATCCCGAGCTCATCAAGCTCATCGGCCGCATGAAGTACCGCACCAGCTACGGCCAGAACGTCTACAACCACTCCATCGAGGTCGCCCAGCTGGCCGGCCTCATGGCCGCCGAGATCGGCGAGGACGTGGCCACCGCCAAGCGGGCCGGTCTCCTCCACGACCTGGGCAAGGCCGTGGACCACGAGGTTGAAGGCTCCCACGTCACCATCGGCGTGGAGCTGGCCCGAAAGTACAAGGAGAGCAAGGACGTGGTCCATGCCATCCATGCCCACCACAACGACGTGGAGCCCCAGACCGTCATCGCCTGCCTGGTCCAGGCGGCCGACGCCATTTCCGCCGCCCGACCCGGCGCCCGGCGGGAAAACCTGGAGACCTACATCAAGCGCCTGGAAAAGCTGGAGGAGGTCACCTCTTCCTTCCGGGGCGTGGACAAATCCTACGCCATCCAGGCCGGTCGCGAGGTGCGCATCATCGTAAAGCCCGAGCTGGTCAGCGAGGACGAAATGACCCTGCTGGCCCGGGAGATCGCCAAGCGCATCGAAAACGAACTGGAATACCCCGGTCAGATCAAGGTCCATCTGCTGCGGGAAGTCAAGATCGTGGAATACGCGAAATAATGCATTGGAACCCGCCTCTGGAACACCAGAGGTGGGTTCTTTTTTTCCGGGGGTTGCAATCTCCGCCATTCCTGGTATACTAACTTTTGGAAAGTAACTACCCGGAGGTGAGCGTTTATGCGGACCGATCTGCCCGCCTGCCCCATCGAGAGCACCATGGCCCTCATCGGGGAAAAGTGGAAGGCCCTGGTGATCCGGGAGCTGGTCCTGGCAGAAGGCCAGAGCCGCCGGTTCAGCCAACTGAAAAAAGGCATCGGCTCCATCAGCGACAAGATGCTCTCCCAACGCCTGCGCTCCCTGGAGCAGGACGGCCTCATCACCCGCTCGGTGGTGAACGCCGCCCCGCCCAGGGTGGAATACCAGCTGACCCAACTGGGCCAGGCCCTGGCGCCCGTCCTCCAGGCCATGTACCAGTGGGGCGAGGCCTATCAGCAGGCCGCCGACTGCCAGCGGGCAGAGGACCGCAAGCGCGACCCTTGAGCAACCGTCCCCTGCCCCCATCCTGGCCAAGCTCTCTGCCCTGCCGGGACCGGTCTGCCCAGGACGAACGGCCCATGAAATGGCTTAAATCTTCTTGACAAGTTCGGCAGAAGGGAATAAACTCCGGATAGTTAGCAAAAGCTAATCATAATCCGACAGGCCTCGGCCTGTTTTTCCGGAAAGGAGGGGTCACCATGGAGCGTTTCCATGTGACCGGCATGAGCTGCGCCGCCTGCTCCGCCCGGGTGGAGCAGGTCGTCTCCGCCCTGCCCGGGGTGGAGTCCGTGGCGGTGAGCCTGCTGACCAACTCGATGGGGGTGGAATACGCCGCCCCCGCCACCCCCACAGCCATCTGCCAGGCCGTCCAGGCGGCCGGCTACGGCGCGTCTCCGGCAGACGCGGGACCGACTGCGCCCGACGCAGCTCCCCCAGAGGACGCCGAGGCGTGGAAGTCCGTCCGCCTGCGGCTGATCGTCAGCCTCTGCCTGCTGCTTCCCCTGCTGTACGTCTCCATGGGGCACAGCATGGCCGGGTGGCCGGTCCCCGCCCGGCTGGAGCACCCTGCCGCCGCCGGACTGTATGAGCTGCTGCTGGCCGGGCTGGTGATGGTGGTGAACCAGAAATTCTTCGTCAACGGCTTCGGCGGCCTGCTCAGGAAGGCCCCCAACATGGACACCCTGGTGGCCATGGGCGCGGCGGCCTCCTTTGCCTACAGCGTGGGTCAGCTCTTCCTGGTCCTCGACGAATCCCACACCGCCGCCCACGTCGGGTATTATTTCGAGAGCGCCGCCATGATCTTGACCCTCATCACCGTGGGCAAGCTGCTGGAGGCCTACAGCAAGGGCAAGACCACCAACGCCATCCGCGCCCTCCTGGATCTGGCCCCGAAAAAAGCCACCCTCTGGCAGGATGGCCAGCCGGTGGAGGTCCCCGCCGAGGCGGTCCGCCCGGGGGATCTGGTGCTGGTCCGCCCCGGGGAGAGCATCCCCGTGGACGGGGAGGTGGTCTCCGGCCAGAGCGCCGTGAACGAGGCCGCCCTCACCGGCGAGAGCCTGCCCGTGGACAAGGCCCCCGGGGACCCCGTCACCGCCGCGACCCTGAACCAGAGCGGATCCTTGACCGTCCGCACGCTGCGGGTGGGCGAGGACACCACCCTCCGCCGCATCATCAAGCTGGTGGAGGAGGCCGCTGCCACCAAGGCCCCCATCGCCCGGCTGGCCGACAAGGTTTCCGGCGTCTTCGTGCCGGTGGTGCTGGCCATCGCCTTGGTCACCGCGCTGGTGTGGCTGGCCCTGGGCGAGAGCCTGGGCTTCGCCGTGGCCCGGGCGGTCAGCGTGCTGGTGATCTCCTGCCCCTGCTCCCTGGGTCTGGCCACCCCCGTGGCCATCATGGTGGGCAGCGGCGTGGGGGCCAAGGCGGGCATCCTCTTCAAAACCGCCGCAAGCCTGGAGGCCACCGGGAAGGTCCGGACCGTGGTCCTGGACAAGACCGGCACCGTCACCAAGGGGGAACCCGCCGTCACCGACCTCCTCCCGGCCGAGGGCGTCTCCGAGGCCGCGCTGCTCACCCTGGCCGCCGCCCTGGAGGCCCAGAGCGAGCATCCCCTGGCCCGGGCCGTCCACGCCTGCGCCCTTGACCGGGGGCTGACCCTCCCCGCAGCTGCCGACTTCGCCGCCCTGCCGGGCAGCGGCGTTCGAGGTCGCGTCCAGGGCAAGGCCCTGCTGGGCGGCAAGGCAGACCTGCTGGCCGACCAGGGCCTGCCGGACCCGGTCTGGACGGCGCGTGGCGAAGCCTTGGCCCGCCAGGGCAAGACCCCCCTCTACTTCGCCGCTGACGGCAAGCTGCTGGGGCTCATCGCCGTGGCCGATGCCATCCGCCCCGAATCCGCCGACGCCATCGCCGAATTGAAGGCACTGGCGGTCACCCCCGTCCTTCTCACCGGCGACCAGGAAGCCACCGCCAAAGCGGTGGCCGCGCAGGTGGGCATCGAGACCGTGATCGCCCAGGTCCTGCCCCAGGAGAAGGAGGAGCAGGTCCGCCGCCTGTCGGAGCAGGGGCCTGTGGCTATGGTGGGGGACGGCATCAACGACGCCCCCGCCCTCACCCGGGCGCAGGTGGGCATCGCCATCGGGGCCGGGGCCGACGTGGCCCTGGACGCCGCCGACGTGGTCCTGCTAAAATCCACCCTGGAGGACGTCCCCGCCTCCATCCGCCTCTCCCGCCAGGTGATGCGGAACATCAAGCAAAACCTCTTCTGGGCCTTTTTCTACAACATCATCGGCATCCCCATCGCGGCGGGGGTGCTGGTGGGGCTTGGCCTTACCCTGAACCCCATGCTCGCGGCGGCGGCCATGTCGCTCTCCAGCGTCTGCGTGGTGACCAACGCCCTGCGGCTCAACGGCTTCTCTCCCTACCAAGAGGCCAGCGCGCGGCCCGCAAAAGGCAACGAAAGCAATTTACCGGAACCGAAAGGAGAACCAACCATGAATAAGACCATGACGATCGAAGGCATGATGTGTATGCACTGCAAAGCCCACGTGGAGAAGGCCCTGAACGCCATCCCCGGCGTCACCGCCCAGGTGGACCTGGAGGCCGGGACGGCCACCGTGGACTGCCCCGCCTCCGTCACCGGAGAGGCCCTGACCCAGGCTGTCACCGACGCCGGTTATACCGTCAAGGCCGTGGAGTAAGGGGCGGCGGCCCCCACATTCTTCCCCCGTTTGGAGGTCTTCCCCATGAACCGGATCAAGAAAACAAAAGACGATCGACGGCAGCGGACGATCCGCCTCTTCCGCACCGTGAGCCTGCTGGCGCTCTGCTTCGTCGCCAACCTCCTGCTGTTGTGGCTGCACGACCGCGAACCCGCAAGCCCGCCCGGGCTGGCCCTCGGTCTGCTCGTCCTGCTGTATGTGGTGGCCACCGTGGCCGTCCTGCTTCATCAGTTCATGCGGGAGCAGACCGCCCAGGACAAGCTGGACCAGGCCGTGGCCCGCAACAACTCCCTCATCAACGCCACCCTGCCCGGCACCAACTTGCAGGTCTTCGAGCTGCTGTCCAGCGGCGAGCTCCGCCTGCTCTCCCCGGAGACCGGCCAGGGCCAGGAGCTGAAATCCACCCTCTTCCCCACCACCAAGGACCTGCTGGCCTATCTGAACTGCTCCGGCCAGTGGGACGCCGCCTTCCGGGCCGCCCTGGAGCAGGCCGCCCTGGGACAGGACAGCGAGCTGGAATTTCAGACCATGGACCAGGAGGAGACCTGGATCCAGGTCCGTCTGGAGCCGCAAGGCGATCGCGAGCAGGCCGAGGCCATCGGCACCATCCGGGTGGTCACCCAGGAGGTCCAGGAGCGCTACCGGCAGGAAGCCGTGGACAAGCTTCTGGAGCGGATGATGGAGGGCACCGTGGCCGGTCTGGAGATCTCGCTGGAAAACGACACCTGGCGAATGCTGTGGGGCTGGGAGGCCTATGACCACCTCATCCGCGCCGACGGGACGCCCCTGTCCTACACGGAGTTCGTCCACCAGCAGATCGCCCCCACCGTCCACCCCAAGGACCGGGAGGCCTACCTCCAGGCCATGGACCGAAAGGCCCTGCTGGGCGCCTTCCTCACCGGCACCACCGAGCGCTTCCTGGACTACCGGGTGAAGACCAAGGAGTCCCCGGGCTACGACTGGCACGCCTCGGAGCTCTACCTCTTCCGGGACACCGCCACCCGCCAGGTGAAGGCCAACTACCTGATCCGCCAGGCCTCGGAGTACCGGAAGAATCAGCTGGAGGAGCGGCGGCGGCTGGAGGAAAAGGAACACACCCTCCTCCTCCGGGCCAAAAAGCTGGTGGAGTCGGAGGAGGAGCTGGACTTCGTCCACGTCATCGCCAACTACTACCAGGGCATCTACGTGGTGGACCTGAAGGAGGACCAGACCCGGGCCATCCAGGTCCCCGACTACTTCGCTGACCTGCTGGCCCAGGCCGACGGCTCCCTGCTCCGCACCATGGATATCTACATCCAGGAGCTCATGGCCCCGGAGTACGTCCCCGCCTTCCGCAAGCTCATCCAGTATGACAACCTCCGCACCGCCCTGGAAGAAAAGGGGCAGGTGGAGATGACCTTCCAGAAGCTGGACGGCTCCTGGCTGGCCATGCGCATCCTGCCCATGCCCGGCTACTGGGAGCAGGAGCCCAAGACCCTGTGGATCTTCGAGGACGAGACCCTCACGGTGAACCTCCGCAAAGAGGAGGAGAAGGCCCGGGTCACCGCCCAGGCCGCCGAGGCCGCCAGCCAGGCCAAGTCCCAATTCCTGGCCAACATGAGCCACGACATCCGCACCCCCCTGAACGCCATCCTGGGCATGTCCGAGCTGGGCCTCCGGGAGGAGGGGGTGGAGGAGAAGGACAACTGCTTCCGGGACATCCGGGGCAGCGGCCGCATCCTGCTGGAGAACATCAACAGCATCCTGGACCTGTCCAAGATCGAGGCCGGAAAAATGTCCATCGTGCCCGAGAGCTACCACATCCTCTCCGTTCTCCACGACGTCATCACCGTCCTGCGGATGCGCGCCCAGGAGAAGAAGCTGGAATTCCTGGCCCAGGTGGACGAGACCATCCCCGCCACCCTCTTTGGCGACGACGTGAACATCAGCCACATCATCATGAACCTGGGCTCCAACGCCGTGAAATACACCAGCACCGGCACAGTGACCCTGGCGGTCTCCTGGGAGCCGGAAGGCGAGGACGGCGTCCTGGTGATCCACATGGAGGACACCGGCGCGGGCATCCGCGCCGAGGACATCCCCTACATCTTCCGCAGCTATGACCGCCTGGAGCGCGGCCCCAACCGCCACATCGAGGGCACCGGCCTGGGCCTGCCCATCTGCCAAAGCCTGGCCGAGCTCATGAACGGCCAGCTCGGGGTGGAGAGCACCTACGGCCAGGGCAGCGACTTCTGGGTGCGTCTGCCCCAAAAGGTCATCGACCCCACGCCCTGCGGCCCCTACCGGGGCGACCAGCGGACGGAGAGCGACCGCTATTACAACAGCTTCACCGCCCCGGAGGGCGCGGTGCTGGTGGTGGACGACCAGCCGCTGAACCTGAAGGTCTGTCAGGGCCTCCTGCGCCCCTACGAGATGGAGGTTTACACCGCCCGCTCCGGCCAGGAAGCCATCCGAAAGATCACCCAGGTCTGGCCGGACGTGGTCTTCATGGACCACATGATGCCCGATATGGACGGCGTGGAGGCCACCCGCCGCATCCGGGCAATGGGCCAGAAGGACCCCTACTTCACTGTGCTGCCCATCATCGCCCTCACCGCCAACGCGATGAAGGGCATGAAGGAGTTTTTCCTGGCCAACGGCTTCAACGACTACATCTCCAAGCCCGTGGAGCTGGACGCCCTGGACAACGCCCTGGTCGCCTGGATCCCCGAGGACAAGCAAAAGGCCCCGGTCCGACCGGTCACGACCCGGAAGCAGGAGCCGGTCCCCGAGGACCTGGCCGGGCTCAAGGGCGTGGACGTGGCCCAGGGGATGCGCTACTGCGGCACCGCAGAGGTCTATCGCAAGACCCTGTCCCTCTTCCGGGATCAGATCCCCGGCAAGCTCCGCCGCATCCAGGAGACCCTCCAGGGAGAGGCCTGGGAGGACTACGCCATCGAGGTCCACGGCCTCAAGAGCGGCGCGCGGTGGATCGGGGCCATGGCCCTGGGCGACCAGGCCGAGCGGCTGGAAATGGCCGCCCGGTCCGGGGACCTGGAGCAGGTCGCCGAGGAGACCCCCGTGCTGCTGGAGGACTATCAGGCCCTCCAGGCCGCTCTGGCCGACCTGCAAGACGCCTGAAAAAAACGGAACCGACCTGAATTTTGTCGGTTCCGTTTTTTCGGTTTGGTCAGCCCACGGCCTTGCCCAGCGCCGCACCCGCAATGCAGAGGGCCAGGCTCAACGCGGCATAGAGGGCAAAGAGGCCCAGGCGGCCCTCCTCCATCAGGGTCAGGGCCTCCAGGGAGAAGGTGGAAAAGGTGGTGAAGCCCCCGCAGAAGCCCACCTTCAGCAGGAGGACCAGGTTGGGGTCCAGCCCCGACGGGCTGCCGGCCCGCTGGGCGATGAGACCGATGAGAAAGGAGCCTGCGAAGTTGATGACCAGGGTGGGCAGGGGGAAGACGCCCCGCTGGAGGAGGGGGAGCATTCCCGCCAGGTAACGGCAAATGGCCCCGGCCGCCCCGCCGAGCCCCACGAAAATACAGTTGGAAAGCATGGGATCCCTCGCTTTTCCCCGCCCTTGTCCACAGCGGGCGGGAGATGATCGCGCAAACACCGCGCTGTGGGCCTATCTTATCACGGTTGGGCGGAGGGTGTCAATTCCAGGGCGACGGGTCCCAACGCGCGGTCTCGCCGCTTTTTTCCTCGCCGGGACCGCCCGCAAAAATGTAAAAAAGCCTTGAACACGAAGGGAAAACATTGCATTTTATTCCTCATGGGTGTAATATATTTCAATGTCTCTACACTTTCCCTCCGGTCTCGGACCGGCACATCATATACGCGGAGGTTATCACATGAACTTTACCTATGCGCACTATCAGGAGAGCGCCGACTTCCTGCGGGCCAAGCTGGACGGGTTCCAGCCCCAGGTGGCCATGGTCCTGGGCTCCGGCCTGGGCTATCTGGGCGACGTGGTGGAAAACCCCATCGTCGTCCCCTATCAGGTCATCCCCCACTTCAAGCACTCTACCGCCCCCGGACACAAGGGCCAGCTCGTCTTCGGCACCCTGGCCGGAAAGCCTGTGGCCGTCATGCAGGGCCGGATGCACCACTACGAGGGCTACTCCTACGAGGAGGTCGGCTACGCCGTCCGGGTCCTTCATCTGCTGGGCTGCGGCACCCTTCTCGTCACCAACGCCGCCGGCGGCGTCAACTGGAAGTTCCGGGCCGGGGACCTGATGCTCATCACCGATCAGATCAAGATCTTCCTGGAGTCTCCCCTTCGGGGCGAGAACCTGCCGGAGTTCGGCCCCCGCTTCCCCGACTCCAGCTACCTCTACACCCCCGCCCTCCAGGACCTGGCCCGAAAGCAGGCCCGGAAGCTGGACCTGGACCTGAAGGAAGGCGTGTATATGTACTTCCCCGGCCCCCAGTACGAGACCCCCGCCGAGATCCGCATGGCCCGGGGCCTGGGCGCCGACGCGGTGGGCATGTCCACCGCGCCCGAGGTCATCGTGGCCGGTCACTGCGGGATGCAGGTCCTGGGCTTCACCCTGGTGAGCAACATGGCCGCCGGGGTCCTTCCCCAGCCGCTCAGCGAGCAGGAGGTCCTGGACGCCGCCGAGGCCGCCCGGGAGAAGTTCTCCGCGCTGGTGCTGGCCTGCCTGGAAGCCCTGTAAGGTGACGCCATGAAAAAAACCTTACTGCACAACTGCCGCGCCCTCCTCATGGACGAGGCCGACACGCTGCTGGACAACGCCTTCGTGGTCGTGGAGGGGGACAAGATCGCCTCCGTGGGCACGGTCCGCCCCGACGGCCCCTTTGACCAGGAGGTGGACGGCGGCGGCAACGTCCTCATGCCCGGCCTGGTCAACGCCCACACCCACATCCCCATGACCCTCCTGCGGGGGTACGGCGGCGGATGCGACCTCCAGACCTGGCTGAACCAGTGGATCTTCCCCGCCGAAGCCAAGC
The DNA here is from genome assembly GCA_934572535.1 of uncultured Eubacteriales bacterium. GTDB lineage: Bacteria > Bacillota > Clostridia > Oscillospirales > Oscillospiraceae > Evtepia. The sequence continues at coordinate 37,632 of CAKTLJ010000009.1, read as the reverse complement.
TGGACGACCGGGCCGTGGCCGCCGGGACCGGCCTGGGTCTGGCCGAGATGATCGCCAACGGCATCACCACCATCGCCGACATGTATATGCACACTCCCACCATCGCCCAGACCATTCTGGAGGCGGGACTCTCCGCCAACCTGTCCGTAGGCGGTGTGTACTTCGGCGCGCCGGAGGATTTCTCCCCCGGCACCTGCGGGGACTGCCAGAACCAGATCCGCCTCACCGAAGCCTGGCACAAGGCCGGAAACGGCCAGATCCTGGTGGACGCCTCCATCCACGGGGAATACACCTCCAACGCCCCCCTGTGGCAGTGGATGGCCGACTACGCCCAAAAGAACGGGCTGGGCATCCACGTCCACGTCTCGGAGACCGAAGCCGAGCACCGGGCCTGCCTGGACCGCCACGGCGCCACCCCCATCCAGACCCTGGACCGCTACGGAGTCTGGGACAACCGGGCCATCGCCGCCCACTGCGTCTGGACCACCCCGGAGGACTGGGCCATCATGGCCCAAAAGGGCATCACCTGCGTCCACAACCCCGTGTCCAACCTGAAGCTGGGCTCCGGGATCGCCCCCATCCCCGCCATGGAGGCCGCCGGGGTGAACATCGCCCTGGGGACCGACGGCGTTTCCTCCAACAACGCCACCGACCTCTTTGGCGAGATGAAGTTCGCCGCCACCATCCACGCCGGCGTAAGCCGGGATCCCCTGGCCATCCGCCCCATGGACGTCCTCCGCATGGCCACCTGCGACGGGGCCAAGGCCCTGGGCCGCAAGAGCGGCAAGCTCCAGGCCGGGTACACCGCCGACCTGATCCTGGTGGACTTCCACCGCCCCAACCTGACCCCCTGCCACTCCGTGGCGGACAATCTGGTCTATTCCGCCACCGGACGGGACGTGGTGATGAATATGGCCCGGGGCAACATCATATACAAAGACGGGGCCTTCTACACCCTCGACCTGGACCGGATCCAGCACGAGGTCAAACACTATGCCCTGCCCCTGATTTTTGGATAACCTGTGGAGGATAGACCCTTGAAACAATCATCGCAAAAAAGCACCTTCTTCGGTGGGGCCGCCACCCTGGCCATGGGCATCATCGTGGTCAAGCTCATCGGCGCCCTGTACAAGATCCCCCTGGGCCGCATCCTGGGGGACGTGGGCTTCGGCCACTTCAACAACGCCTACTCAGTCTTCAACCTGCTGCTGATGGTCTCCACCGCGGGCCTGCCCGTGGCCATGTCCAAGACCATCTCCGAGGCCAACGCCCTGGGCCGTCACAACCAGGTCAACCGGGTCTTCCGGGTGTGCCTGCTGACCTTCGTCATCCTGGGCACCGTCACCACAGCCATCATGTTCTTCGGGGCCCAGCTCCTGGCCAACCTTCAGGGCGACAGCATGGCCGCCCCCGCCATCCGGGTCATGTCTCTGACCGCCTTCTTCCTGTGTACCGTCTCGGCCTACCGGGGCTTTGCCCAGGGCCACTCGGACATGGTCCCCACGGCGGTCTCCCAGGTCATCGAGGCCGTGGCCAAGCTGGTGGTGGGTCTGGTCCTGGCCTGGTACCTGCTCCGGCTGAACTTCGGCAGTGAGATCGCCGCCGCCGGGGCCATCGGCGGCGTGGCCGCCGGAAGCTTCGTCTCCCTGATCTACCTGATCCTTCGCCACCACCGAAGGAACCGGCCCGCCCAGGCCCTCAGCAACGACCGGCCGCACTCCGCCGGAAGTATCCTGACGTCCCTGCTGGTCATCGCGGTCCCCATCACCCTCAGCGCCTCCGTGGTGCCCATCACCACCTATATCGACACCATCCAGGTCCAGAACCTCCTCCAGAGCGCCCTGGGCTACAGCGAGGAGATGGCCGTGAGCCTCTACGGCTCCTATCAGAAGGCCGTGGCCATCTATAACCTGCCCTCCTCCTTCATGGTCTCCCTGACCGCCTGCATCGTGCCGGCCGTCTCCGCCGCCCTCACCACCAAGGATCATCTGGGGGCCGGTAAGGTGGCCGAGTCCGCCCTCCGGGTGGGGGCCATGCTGGCCATCCCCGCCGGGGTGGGCCTGGCCGTTCTCAGCGGCCCGGTGATCCAGCTTCTCTACCCCGAGACCAACCAGGAGGTGGCCTCCACCTGCATGTGCATCCTGGGCGTGGCCTCCATCTTCGTGTGCGTCATGCTCCTGTGCAATGCCATCCTCCAGGCCAACGGCCGGGCCACCCTGCCCATCTGGTTCATCGCCATCGGCAGCGTGCTCAAGCTCGTCGTGAACTTCTGCCTGGTCCAGCAGCCCGCCGTGGGCATCAAGGGCGCGCCGATCGGCACCCTGGTCTGCTTCTTCCTGGTGGCCCTCATGGAGCTGGCCGCCATCAAGAAGGTCACCCCCCATCCCCCCAAGTACCGCCGGGTCTTTGTCAAGCCCCTGATCGCCTCCCTGGTCATGGGCGGGGCCGTCTGGGCCGTCTATGGCCTGCTGGCCGGTCGCTTGGGCAACACCCTCAGCGCCGCCGCCGCCATCCTGGTGGGCGTGGTGGTCTACGGCATCCTGGTCGTCCTCCTGCGGGCCGTGTCCAAGGACGACCTCTCCCTCATGCCCAAGGGCGATAAGATCGCCAGGCTCCTGCGCATCAAGTGATCCCGTTCTTGGGACTGCGGTCCATGTAAAAAAGCTGAGAATCAAAATAAAAAACAACAAAACCCGATAGGGGCTTGTAGGAAAGAGGAACCTATGATAAATTTTGAATACAAACCAACCTATACTGTGGAGGACCTGCGGGAGATCATCCGCATCCTCCGCGCCCCCGGGGGCTGCCCCTGGGACATCGAGCAGACCCACGAGAGCATCCGCCGCAACTTCATCGAGGAGGCCTACGAGGTGGCAGAGGCCATCGACGAGGGCAGCCCCGAGCACATGAAGGAAGAGCTGGGCGACGTCCTCCTCCAGGTCCTCTTCCACGCCTCCATCGAGGAGGACGCGGGGCGGTTCAACCTGGACGACGTGGCCGACGGGATCTGCAAAAAGCTCATCTTCCGCCACCCCCATGTCTTCGCCCGCGAGCAAGCCGATTCCGTGGACGAGGTCCTGGTGAACTGGGAGGCGCTCAAGCGCCAGGAGAAGGGGCAGAAGACCGCCACCGACACCCTCGACAGCGTGGCCCGGAGCCTGCCCGGCCTGTGGCGGGCGGAAAAGCTCCAGTCCAAGGCGGAGAAGGCCGGGTTCGAGTGGCCCAACGTTCAGGCCGCCATGGACAAGCTGGAGGAGGAACTGGGCGAGCTGAAGGAAGCTGTGGCCCAGAACACCAACGTGAAGGAGGAACTGGGCGACCTGCTGTTTGCGGCGGTGAAGATCGCCCGCTTCTTCCAGATAGACGCCGAGGAGGCCCTGGACGGCACCTGCGAAAAATTCATTCGCCGGTTTGCCGGGGTCGAGACGGCGGTCACCGCCCAGGGCAAAACCATGCAGGATTTGTCCGTGGACCAGCTCATGGTCCTCTGGAACCGGGAAAAGCACCCGGAAGAAACACAGAGAACATCTCAAACAGAGAGAAAGGGAAATCACAATGAACAAAACTGAACTGATCCTGAGCGTGGCCGAAGAGACCGGCTTCTCTCGCAAAAACGTGGAGATCGGCCTGACCGCCGCCATCAACCTGATCACCAAGGCCCTGACCGAGGAGGAAAAGGTCCAGATCGTGGGCTTTGGCGCCTTCGAGACCAAGACCCGCGCCGAGCGTATGGGCCGCAACCCCAAGACCGGCGAGGATATCCCCATCCCCGCCGCCAAGGTCCCCACCTTCAAGGCCGGTAAGGCCCTCAAGGATGCCGTCGATCAGTAAGCAGCAACGGGTCTGTCTTCCGCGCTCTCCTGCGAGCGTGGGGAGACGGACCCGTTCTTTCGTCTGGCAAAAATCGCCCGAAGGAAGCTCCTTCGGGCGATTTTTTCAAATTTCCTTGTACATAAACGCGGCGTTTTCCTTGCCCTTCCTTTCGGTGACGGACAGGACCTCCACGGACACCGTGCGGGGGCCGAAGCGGATCTCCAGCTTATCGCCCACCTTCACGTCGTAGGACGCCTTCACCACCCGGCCGTTGACCGAGATGCGCTCGTTGTCGCAGGCCTCGTTGGCCACAGTGCGGCGCTTGATCAGGCGGGAGACTTTCAACCATTTATCCAGTCGCATGGCGCTCTCCTTTCCTTTAGCTTACCGTTCCGATGTGCTGGAAGGGCAGGACGACGCACAGGACCTTGCCCAGCAGATAGCGCTCGTCCACGACGCCCAGCTCGGAATGACGGCTGTCGGAGGAGGCGTTGCGGTTGTCGCCCATGACAAAGACGGAGCCCTCGGGCACCTCCCAATAGGTCCCCTGCTCATAGGCGTCTTCCGGCGCTCGCATCGTCTCGTTCAAGTAGGGTTCGTCCAGTGCCTGGCCGTCCACATAGACGGTGCTGGTGTCGTAGTCGATCTCCACGGTCTGTCCTCCCACCGCGATGACGCGCTTGACGATGGGGCTGTGGATCTCGCCAAAGTCCTTGTGGAGGACCACGATGTCCCCCTGGGCCGGTTCGTAGCCCACGCATTGGAGCAAGAGCATGTCGCCTCCCTCCAGGGTGGGGACCATGGAGGAGCCGAACACGCCGATGATCCGGCCGAAGAACGTGAAGAGCACGATGAGGATCACCAGGGCGCAGGAGAGGGCCTGGAGCCAGGTGTAGCAGTCGGCGGCAAAGCCGAGCTTTTCCTTCTCCTTCTTGCCCTTTTTCTCCTTCTTGGGCTGACCGGACGGATCGTCCGGGGTGCGCGCCTGCGTCTGCTGCGCTTCCTGGGGAGTGTTGGGTTCAGACATGGGTAAGACCTCCTTTGGGTCGTTTGGGTTCAAGTCGATATTATACTACCCTTTCGGGCGGTTGGCAACCGCAGGGACCCGAAAAATGCAAAACAGCCTGCTCAGGCCCCGGCCAGCTCGACAACGCGCACCGCCGGGTCGTTTTCCAGCCGCCGAAGCTCCCGGCTCTGGCAGGTGAAGAGGATCACCTGGCGGTCCCTGGACAGCTCCACGAGCGTCTGCAAGGCCAGGTCCAGGCGGGCGTCGTCCAGGGTGATGAGGGCATCGTCCAGGACCAGCGGGACCTGGTCCGGTTCCGGCAGCACCAGGTCGGCCACAGCCAGCCGCAGGGCCAGGTAGAGCTGGTCGGCGGTCCCCTGGCTCAGATAGGCCAGGGGCTGGTCGGCCAGCCTTTCTCCCTCCCGGACGGTGACCTCCATGCTCCGGGAGAGGTTCACCTGGGTGTACTTCCCCTGGGTGAGCCGCGCAAAGTATTCTCCGGCCCGGTCGCTGAGCTTGGGCGAAAAGCGGGCGTGGAGCTGGCTGTCAGCCGTCCGAAGGGCGTCCAGGGCCACGTCCAAGGCGTCGTAGTCGGCCTGAAGGGCCGCGATGCGCTCCCGGACGCTGTCCAGCTGGGCGTCCACCAGGACCGGGTCGCCCAGGGCGTCCAGCCGGCCCTGGAGGTTGGCCGCCTCCTGCTCGGCGGCGTGAAGGGCCTCCCGGCAGGCCTCGGCCTCCGGGGGAAGGTAGGGAGCGGCGGCTCCCTGCTGGCTGACCGCGTCGAAGTATTTCTGGGCTTGGTCCCGCTGGGCCAGGGCCTCCTGCCAGACTCGCTCCCGCTCCTCCCCGGCCCGAAGGGTCTCCTCCAGCAGCGCCTGGAAGCGGCGCAGCTCCTTCCGGCTGCGGCGGTCGCAGAGGGCCTTCACCACGGTGAATAGGAGGACCAGCAGCCACAGGCCGCCCGCCACGGCGGCGTAAAAGAAGAGGGGCAGCAGGGGAATGCTCAGGGGGAATCCCGCCACGTTTGGCTCGATGTAGTGGGGGATGGCATACAGGGCGGCGCAGACCAGGGTCAGCAGGAGGACCAGCAGCACGAAGCCGGTCATCAGCCTCCTTCGGCCCTTGAGCTCCTCCCGGACCTCGGCCATCTCCTCCTCCAGCTCCCGGCGGTCGCCGTGGGGCGTTGGCTCCTCCTCCCGGAGGGTCTGGACCCGGAGCTGGGCGGCGTCCAGGGCGGCGGCGGCCTCCGCATACCGCCGCTGGCTCACCGTCTGGAACTTGTCGGTCTCCAGGGCCAGGCGGCTGTCCCAATGCGCCTTCTGGCGGCGGAGGGAGGACGCCCGGGCCTGGACCTGCGCCAGGCTTTGGCGCAGGTCGGCGGTGCGCTTCTGCGTATCCAGCAGGTCCTGCGCCTCCTGCTCCAGCTGCGGCAGAAGGCCGGATCTGTGGTACCGGCGGCGGCGCTGCCAGGTCCGCAGCCGCTCGTCGGCCTCGGACCAGGAGACATCCTCCTCGCCGGTGGACACCAGGGCGGCGATGCGCTTTTCCAGCTCCTGGCTCTGGGTGACGGCCAGGTTGGTCTGGCGCAGAAAGACCGACCGGTCAAAGATCTCCCGGCTGACCCCGGTGAGGGTCTCCCCCACGTTCTCGGCGGTGAACTCCGGCGCGGGCAGGCCGGTGGCCCGGTCGATGGCGGAGAAGTCCCCCATGGGGACGCCCCCGGCGGAGGTCCGGCGGATCTCCAGCGTTCTCTCCCCCTGCTGGCAGACCATGAGGCCCTCCATGGGGGCGCCGCTCCAGGGGCGGTAACGGTTCTTGTCGGCGGGGACGCCCTTCCTGTCCCGCTGGCGGGTGTCCAGGCCGTAGAGCATGGTCCGCAGGAAGGCGCACCAGGTAGACTTGCCCGCCCCGTTGGGCGCGCCGATGAGGGTAAAGCCCCGGTCGAAGGTCAGGGTCTCGTTTTCCAAACAGCCGAAGGTGGCTGTGAGCTGCAAGAGTTTCATCGGGGTTCCTCCCTTCCTTCCAGGGCGGCCAGGCCGAAGCGGACCGCCCGCTCCAGGCCGGGCTTCTCCTGCGCGGCGGCCTCGTCCAGCCGCTTTCGCATCGTCCGCAGGAAGAGCCCCGTGAGGGTGTCCTCCCCGGCCCGCGCCCACAAAGCCCGGCTCAGGGACGTTTCGTCCTGGATGCTGGCGCTGTAGAAATAGGTGGAGGCCAGGGCGGTGAGCGCAGTGAGGTCCGGCTCGTTCTCCGGGTCCCGTTCCCCCACCAGGATGATCCGCAGGATATCCAGGGGGTTGCTCCCGACCATGAGGCCTTGGAGGGCCTGGCCCGGGTCCTGGCCGGTGATGTCCAGCTTGGGGCTCAGGTAGCGGCGCTTGGCCATGGGGAGAAAGTCCAGCTTCACCCGGCCCTGGTGGACCTCGCCCAGGTAAATTCCCTTGTCCCCGGTCTCGTCGAAGCCCCGCCCCTCGGGGCAGCCCGGCCAGGCATAGTAGGTCTGCCCGGCTTTTTTCAGGCCGCTGGCCGTGTGGCTGTGGCCCAGGGCCAGGTAGTCCAGGCCGGAGGCGGCGATCTGGTTGGGGGTGATGGGCCCGTACCGGCTGTGGGCGGTGGAGAGGTCCCCGTGGAAGCAGCCGAACCTGACGAGTCCCTCGTCGTCGGCCCGGAAGCCCTCCAAGGGACCGTCCATCCGATAGAGGGCGGTGAAGGCGCTGCCGTAGACCACCGCCCCCAGGTGGGACAGCTCCACCCGCTGCGGCGCCGGGGTGGAGAAGATATGTACGTGGTCCGGCCAGACCAGCTTCCCATAGGGGGAGGCCGCCGACCAGGGGTCGTGGTTGCCGGGGGCCAGGAAGACCTCGGCCTCCAGCTCCTCCAGGGCCTGGTAGAGGGCCTGCATGGTCTCGGGTCTGGCCCGCTGCCCGTCAAAGAGGTCCCCGGCCAGGAAGATCAGGTCGGCCCCGACCTCCTGGGCGGTGTCGGCCAGCCGGGTCAGCAGCTGCCGCTGCTCCTCCCGCCGCTCCGCCGCCTGCTCGGGCGAGAGGGCGCGGAAGGGAGAGTCCAGGTGAAAGTCGGCGGCGTGAAGAAAGGTGAGCATCCGTATTCTCCTTTCTGTCGGGGGTCAGTCCAACACGTCACAGCGGGTGACGCGGACGCAGCGGTGGGCGTCGGTGTCGATGGTGAAGAGGACGGCGTTGAGCTTGCCGGGGCCTTGGGCGGCCTCGTACCGCCGGGGCAGGCCCCCCAGGAAGCGGCTGATGGAGTTCTCCGGCTTCACCCCCAGGATGGAGTGGGCAGGCCCGGTCATGCCCACGTCGGTGACGAAGCCGGTCCCCTTGGGGAGGACCTGGTTGTCGGCGGTGGGCACGTGGGTGTGGGTCCCCCACACCGCCTGGACCCGGCCGTCCAGATACCAGCCCATGGCCCCCTTCTCGCTGGTGGCCTCGGCGTGGAAGTCCACCAGCACCACGTCGGCGTCGGCGAAGTCCTCCTTCAGCACCCGGTCGGCCAGGAGGAAGGGCGAGGAGAGGTGGCAGTCCAGCTCAAAGCGGCCCATGAGATTCAGCACGCCGATCCGCAGCCCCTTGGGGCCGTCGTAGAGGCCGAAGCCCCGACCGGGAAGGTTGGAGGCGTAGTTGGCCGGCCGGAGGATGTAGGGGTTCTCCTCCAGGTAGTCGGCGATCTGGAGCTTGCCCCAGGTGTGGTTGCCCAGGGTGATGACGTCCGCCCCGGCATCGAAGATCTCGTCGGCATGGCGGGGCAGCAGGCCCAGGCCGGCGGCATTTTCCCCGTTGACCACGGTGAAGTGGACATCGTTCTGCTTTTTCAAGGCGCGCAGGTGATGGTGAAGACAGTCCAGCCCGATCTCGGAGGCCACATCCCCCACAGCGAGAACGTTCAGTAACATAAAAATCCCTCCCGGGAACATAGTATCTTTTTATTATATGCGATTTCCGAAGAAACCAAAAGGCAAAACCGAAAATTCCCCAAATTTTTTCCAAAGAAAAAACGACCGGGCTCCCGGTCGTTTTTTGCTTTCGCTCTCAGCGGGCGGAGACCAGCTTCTTCAGGCCCTGGCCCAGGCCCTCCACGGTGAGCTGATACATGTCCACGGTGTTTCGGATCATCTCGATGGTCTGATAGCCGTAGTCGTATTCCCACATGGCCTCAGGGATGGGGTTGAACCACACCATCTTCTCAAACCGGCTGTGGAAGCGGTTGAGCCAGGCCATGCCGGTCTCGTTGTTGTAGCGGCTGTACCAGCTGCTGCCGCCCACCCAGGTCAGCTCGGTGGGGGACATGGAGGCGTCGCCGACCACGATGACCTTGTAGTCCCGGCTGAGGTTGTTGATGACCCACTGGGTCTGGACCGCGCTGTCATAATAGCACTGGGGGTCGGTATAGAGCTCGGAGTACCAGATGTTGTGGAAGTAGTAGATCTTCAGGTCCTTGAAGTTGTTGGCCTTGTTGACCGCCTGGAAGAGCTGGCTGCACAGGCGGGCATAGGGGGTCATGGAGCCGCCGGAGTCGAAGAGGACCATGACCTTGATGTCGTTGGTCCGGGGCCGGTCGAACTCCAGCTGGAGGTAACCGGCGTTGTTGCAGGTCTCCTCGATGGTCCGGTCCAGGTTGAGCACGTCCATGGGGCCGTCCTGGCGGGTGGTCATCTGCCGCAGGCGGCGGAAGGCCAGCTGGAAGGAGCGCTGGTCCAGGACGTTGTCCTCACGGAAGTCCCGGAATTCCCGCTCTCCGGCCACCTGGAGGGCGTGGCGGTGCTGACCCTCACCGCCCACCCGGATGCCGGTGGCGGCATAGCCCGAGTGGCCCATGGTGGAGGTGCCGCCGGTGCCCACCCAGTACTGGCCGCCGTCGTGGCGCTCGTGCTGCTCCTTCAGGCGCTCCTCCAGCATCTGGCGGAGCTTTTCCAGGTCGAAGGTGGTGCGGGCGTCCACCTCGTCCTTGTCGTATTTCTTCATGTTCTTGGGGTCGTGGAGCCAGTCCATGAGCTCGTTGGGAACATCTTCCATGTGCTGGACACGGTCGAAGTACTCCAGGAAGATCTCGTCGAACTTGTCGAAGTCGGCCTCGGTCTTCACCAGGATGGCCCGGCTGACATAGTAGAACTCCAGGAGGCTGTTGCGGCAGAGCCCCCGCTCCAGGGCCTCCATGAGGGCGAGCCATTCGTTCATGGACACCTTCAGACCCCGCGCGCGCAGGAGGTAGAATAAATCAGTAAACACGGCGTCCCTTCTTTCTTAACGTCGTTTTCCCATGCGCGGCGGCTTACCAGCGGTAGCCGTTCTTCACGCGGGTCTTGGCGTTCTTTACGGCGGTGAGGTCCTCGGTCTTCTTCAGCAGGATCCCGGCGTAGGGCAGTTCCTCCTCGATCCGCTCGGGGGCCACACCGCCCAGGCGGAGCGCCTGGAGCCAGTCCAGCAGCTCGGAGGTGGAGGGCTTTTTGGCCACGGTGGGCAGCTCACGGACCCGGTAGAAGGCCCGCATGGCCATCTCCAGCAGGTTCTCCTCAATGTTGTCGTAGTGGGCGTGGACGATGTCGGTCATCATGGCCTGGTTGGGGAAGGAGATGTAGTGGAAGATGCAGCGGCGCAGGAAGGCGTCGGGCAGCTCCTTCTCGGCGTTGGAGGTGATGATGACGATGGGGCGCTGCTTGGCCTTGACGGTCTGCTTGGTCTCGGGGATGTAGAACTCCATCCGGTCCAGCTCCCACAGCAGGTCGTTGGGGAACTCCAGGTCAGCCTTGTCGATCTCGTCGATCAGCAGGATGACCTGCTCGTCGGCGGCGAAGGCCTCGCCCAGCTTGCCCAGCTTGATATACTTCTTGATGTCGTCCACCCCTTCGCCGCCGAACTGGCTGTCGTACAGACGCTGGACGGTGTCGTAGACATACAGGCCGTCCTGGGCCTTGGTGGTGGACTTGATGTTCCAGATGATGAGCTTCTTATCCAGCGCGTCGCTGATGGCCTGGGCCAGCTGGGTCTTGCCGGTGCCGGGCTCGCCCTTGATGAGCAGGGGCTTCTCCAGAGCCATGGCGATGTTGACGATGCGCAGCAGGTCAGAGGAGACCACGTAGTTGCTGCTTCCCTTGAATTCTTGCATAGTGACACATTCCTTTCCCAATTGATCGTGCGGTATGGTGACGATGTAACATCGTGGTTTTACAATATAGTACAATGCCGCCAGGATATAGTTATGCTTATTTTACCACAGAAGCCCAGGAAAGTCATGGGCTCGTCCACATCCTATGCAACAATTTTCGAAAGCTCTCCGCCGTCTTTTTTGTGGAATGGAGAAAAACCAGCGATGTCGGAAAAGACCCTGCCTTTTTCGACAAGCAGAAACCACCTTCGGTCTCCCGAAGGTGGTTTTGGGGTCACTTCTTACCCTTCCTGCGGATGGCCTTCAGAAGCTGGATGACCAGCATACTGGCAAGGGCCAGGCCGGGGATGGACAGGAGCAGGCGCAGCGGCAGGGCTGTGGCCTGCATGACACCGGCCAGCGGCGGGACCAGCAGCACGGCAAACAGGAGCAGCGCGCCGATGAGGAAGGCCCCCAGCAGGGAGGGGTTGTTCCAGAAGCGCCAGGTGAAGAGGACAGGCTCCGCCGCCTTGCAGTTGAAGCCGTGGAAGAGGCGGGACAGGCAGAGCGTGGCGAAGGCCATGGTCATGGCCGCGGCGTGACCGCCCTCGCGCAGGCCCAGGTAGAAGGCCGCCACAGTGGCTGCGGCAATGACCAGGCCCTCCAGGCCCACGTTGAGGAGGAAGTCCCGGGTCAGGATGCCCTCATTGCGGGGGCGGGGCTTTTCGTGCATGACCGCGTCGGTGTGGGGTTCCAGCCCCAGGGCGATGGCGGGCAGGGAGTCGGTGAGAAGGTTGATAAACAGCAGGTGGACCGCCGCAAACGGCACGGGCAGGCTCAGGACGGAGGCGTACAGGACGGTGAGGATCCCGGCCATGTTGCCCGAGAGCAGGAACTGGATGGACCGGCGAATGTTCGCGTAGACGTTGCGGCCGTTTTTCACCGCCTGGACGATGGTGGCAAAGTTGTCGTCGGTGAGGACCATCCCGGCGGCGTCCTTGGCCACCTCGGTCCCAGTGATGCCCATGGCCACGCCGATGTCGGCCTGCTTCAGGGCCGGGGCGTCGTTGACCCCGTCGCCGGTCATGGCCACCAGAGAGCCTCTCTCCTGCCAGGCCCGGACGATGCGGATCTTATGCTCGGGGGACACCCGGGCGTAGACCGACACCTCGGGGACGAAGCCGCGAAGGGCCTCGTCGCTCATGGTCTCGATGACCGCCCCCTCCACGGCCTTGGTGCCGGGGGTGAGGATGCCGATCTCCCGGGCGATGGCCGAGGCGGTGACCACGTGGTCGCCGGTGATCATGATCGGCCGGATCCCGGCGGCGATGCAGTCGGCCACGGCGGCCTTGGACTCCTCTCTGGGCGGGTCCATCATGGCGATGAGCCCCAGGAAGAGCATGTCCTTTTCGTCCTCCAGGGTGACCGCGGGACGCTCCAGATGGCGGCAGGCAAAGGCCAGCACCCGGAGTCCCTGGTCGGAGAAGGCCTGGTTGGCCGCCTCGATCTCCTCCCGCTCCCCAGGCCCCAGGATGGTCCGGTCCAGCAGCACGTCCACAGCCCCCTTGGTCAGGAGCATCAGGCCCCCGGAGAAGCGGTGAACGGTGGACATGAGCTTGCGGTCGGAGTCAAAGGGCAGCTCTCCCAGCCGGGGCCAGTTGGCCCGGACCTCGTCCTCCTCGAAGCCGAAGTCCTCTCCCAGCCGGACCAGGGCGGTCTCGGTGGGGTCGCCGATCTCCCCCTTCTCGTTGATGGTGGCATCGCTGCACAGCAGGGCCGCGCGCAGGAGGGGCTCCTGGGCAGGGTCCTTGAAATCGGCCTCGGCGGTGGGGATGCTCTTGCCGTTGACATAGAGCTGGCGGACGGTCATCCGGTTCTGGGTGAGGGTCCCGGTCTTGTCCGAGCAGATGACCGACACGCTGCCCAACCCCTCCACTGCCTGGAGCTTGCGGATGACGGCGTTTTCCTGGGCCATCTTCCGGGTGCCGAAGGAGAGCACGATGGTGACGATGGAGCTGAGGGCCTCGGGGATGGCGGCCACCGCCAGGGCCACGGCGAAGAGGAAGGCGCTCATGATGCTCTCTCCCTGCACCAGGACGCTCACCGCAAAGATGAGGGCGCAGAGGATGAGGATCCCGATGGAGAGCTTCTTGCCAAACTGGTCCAGACTCACCTGGAGCGGGGTCTTTTTCTCCGAGGTGGACTTCAGCAGGGCGGCGATCTTGCCCATCTCGGTCTCCATGCCGGTGCCGGTGACCAGGAACTTGCCCCGGCCATAGGTGACGAAGGAGCCGGAGAAGACCAGGTTCCTCCGGTCGCCCAGGGCCACGTCTCCCTCGATCACGTCGGTGGTCTTTTCCACGGGAAGACTCTCGCCGGTGAGGGCGGCCTCGGCGGTTTTCAGGCTGGCGCACTCCAGCAAGCGTCCGTCGGCGCAGACGGCGTCCCCGGCTTCCAGCAGGACGATGTCCCCGGGGACCACCTCCCGGCCGGGGATCTGGAGGATGCCGCCGTCCCGAAGGACCTTGGCCGTGGGGGCCGACATCTGCTTCAGGCTGTCCAGCGAGGCCTCGGCCTTCACGGTCTGGACGGTGCCCAGGATGGCGTTCATGGTGATGACCGCCAGGATGACCACCATGCTCTCCACATCCCCCAGGACGGCAGAGACCACGGCGGCGAGGATGAGGATGATGACCAGAAAATCCAGGAACTGCTCGAAGAAGATCCGGGCGGTGCTCTTCTTGCCGCCCTCCCGCAGTTCGTTGGGGCCGTACTGCTCCAGCCGCTGGGCCGCCTCCCGGCCGGTCAGGCCGGTGGGGCTGCTGCGCAGACCGAAGAGCAGGTCCGCCCCGGTCTGCTGCCAAATTGCTTTGCTCATAGACAATGCTTCCTTTCTCTGGACGTGTGTCGGAGTGCCCTAAAAAACAAAAAAACGAGCCCTTTTGCCTGCAATGCTCCCATTGCCGCAAAAGTCTCGCCATTTCAACTCGAAGCGGGGCCGAACCCGTATTGACGCCGCGAGTGCACGATTTTGTGCCAGCTACTCCCTTTTTACTAAGGGCAAGTGTACTCCATTTCCCCAGGATTGTCAAGGGGGTCTGCCCATTTGGGACCAGATAAAACTCTTGCTATTCTGCCCCAAATGCAGTAAACTAAACTCACCTATCCCTATCTCCCGGAGGTGCGTATGAAAGACAGATCCACCAAGCTCTGGCTGGGGCTTGTCGCCCTGCTGCTGCTCGCCGGGCTCGTCGGCATGGTCTTTGTCCGGTCCGCCCGGGAGGAAGGCGGGCAGGTCGTCATCACCTGGAACAACGAGGTGCAGGGGACCTATCCCCTCAGCAAGGACCGCACCCTGGTCTACGAGGGGGAGCACGGAGCGCGAAACGTGGTGACCATCCAGGACGGCATGGTCTTCATGGCGGAGGCCAGCTGTCCCGACCAGATCTGCGTCCGGAAAGGCCCCACCAACCAGACCGCCGACCCCATCGTCTGCCTGCCCAACAGCTTGGTGGTGGAAGTGCAGGCCGCCGACTAAGAAATCCAACCTTTGAAGCGGGAGTGACACCATGAACGTCAAAAAACTCACCTACATGGCCATGCTCACGGCCATTTCCATGATCGTCTTCCTCATTGAGGCCCAGATCCCCCTGCCCTTCGCCGTCCCCGGCGTGAAGCTGGGCATCGCCAACGTCATCACCCTCTACGCCATCTGGACCCTGGGCTGGAAGGAGGCCGGGGCCATCCTCCTCATCCGCATCTTCCTGGGCAACGTCATCGCCGGCAACGTCATGGCCATGGCCTACAGTCTGGCCGGCGGCCTGCTGTGCTGGCTCATCATGTCCCTGCTCAAGCCCATCATGAAGCGCAGCCAGATCTGGGTCATGAGCATCCTGGGGGCCATCGCCCACAACGCCGGGCAGCTGGCCGTGGCCATCGCCATCTCCGGCACCGTCGCCATGGCCTGGTACGCGCCGGTCCTGCTGGTGGCCGGTGTCATCACCGGCGCCTTCACCGGCTACCTCACCCAGATCCTCCTGAGCCACATGGATAAGCTAAAAACAAAGTGACACGGCGGACGTGCGCCGCGCGATCCCTTCCCTGCCGGGACGGTCCCTTCGGACCATCCCGGCAGGTTTTCTCTTTTCTTTCCGCGAATCAGAGCAGGCACCCCACCTGGTAGACCCCCAGGGCCACGAACCAGGCCAGGGCGGTCTGCCACCCCACCGTCAGCCAGAAGTGGCGGGGGGAGGCCATCTCCTGGCGGATGGCCCCCAACGCGGCCAGGCAGGGCGCGCACAGCAGGTTGAACAGCAGGAAGGACAGGGCCGCCGCCGGACCCAGGAGACACCCCGGCAGGCCGCCGGGACAGAGGACCGCCAGGGTCCCCACGATGCTCTCCTTGGCCAGCAGGCCCATGAGGGCGGCCATCACCGCCCGCCAGTCTCCCCAGCCCAAGGGGGAAAAGAGGGGTTCCAGCAGCGCTCCCATCCCGGCCAGCAGGCTGCGCTCCAGGTCCCCTCCGTCCAGATACCGAAAGGCCCCCTGGCTCCAGCCAAAGGAGGCCGCGAACCACACCGCCGCCGAGGCCAGCAGCAGGAGACTGCCCGCCTTCCGCAGAAACTCCCCTACCCGTTGGCCGGTCCCCCGGAGCAGGTCTCCCAGGCGGGGCAGACAGTAGTCGGGCAGCTCCAGCAAAAAGGGCGTATCCCCCGGCGGGAACCACCGGCTCCCCCCAAAGAGCCAGCCGGTGAGGAGGACAGCTCCCACCCCCGCCAGATAGGCCAAGGGGGCCAGCCACCAGGCCCCGGGGAAGACCGTCCCGGCGATCAGGGCGATGACCGGCAGCTTGGCCCCGCAGGGCAGGAAGGTGGCCGTCATCACCGTCAGCCGCCGACAGCTCTCCCGCCGGATGGTCCGGCAGGCCAGGACCCCCGGCACCCCGCAGCCGCAGGCCAGGATGTAGGGCACCACCGACTTTCCCGACAGGCCCAGCCGCCGGACCGCTCGGTCCAGGAGATAGGCCCCACGGGCAAGATAGCCGCAGCCCTCCTGAAAGGTCAGGCAGAAGAACAGCGCCGCCAGCTGGGGCAGGAAGGTCAGCACCGTCCCCACCCCGGCGGCCACGCCATCCCGCAGCAGCGAGGTCAGCCAGGCGGGGCAGCCCGCCCGGGCCAGAGCGTAGTCCAGCAGCGGGACCACCCCAAGCACCTCCCGGCCCAGCAGGGACCACCGCCCCCGGAAGAGGGTATCCATGAGGCGCTCCGTCCACCCGCCCACCAGGCAGATGGACAGCCAGAACATCCCCAGCAGGGCGGTGGCGAAGAGCGGCAGGGCCAGCAGGGGATGGAGCAGGACGCGGTCCAGCCGGGCAGTGAGCGACCGCCCGCCCCGCCCCTTGGTCAGGCAGCGGCGCGCCAGGTCCCCCGCAAAGGCGTACCGCTCGGCGGCAAGGCGCTCCACCCGGTCGTCGTTCACGTCCGCCTCGCAGGCAGAGACCACCAGGTCGATCCGCTGCCGGAGGGCCAGCCCCACCCCCAGGGCATCCTGGGCCGCCGCCTCCCCCTCAAAGAGCTTGGACAAATAGAAGGCGCGCCCCGCCCGGGGCAGGACGGCTTCGGCCAGCGCCTCAATGTCCTCCATCGCCCGCGCCACCCGTTGGGAAAACACGGGCTTCGGACTGGGCGCGGTCCCCGACCGGGCCTGGGCCAGCGCCAGCTTCCCCGCGCGCGCCACCCCCTGCCCCTTGGCGGCCGAGAGGGCGATGACCGGGCAGCCCAGCCGGTCCGACAGCAGCCTCGTGTCCAGGGCCTGTCCCCGTTTTTCCAACACGTCCAGCCGGTTCACCGCCACGACCATGGGCAGGCCCAGCTCCAGCAGCTGGACGGTGAGATAGAGACTGCGCTCCAGGTTGGTCCCGTCCACCAGGTTCAGGATGGCGTCGGGCCGCCGCGCGGTGAGGGCCCAGCGGGTGATCCCCTCCTCCGGGGTGTAGGGGGTCAGGGCGTACACGCCCGGCAGATCCAGGATTTGGACCGACGGGTCCTCCGTCCAGACCCCGGTGCGCCGCTCCACCGTGACCCCCGGCCAGTTGCCCACCCGCTGCCTGTCCCCGGTGAGGGCGTTGAAGAGGGTGGTCTTTCCCGCGTTGGGTCCTCCCACCAGGGCAATGGTCACCACCGGCGGTTCCTCCCCTCGATCACCTCCACCTGTCTCCCGTCGGCCCGGCGCAGGGTCAGGGTATAGCCCCGCAGACTCAGCTCCAAGGGGTCCCCCAGCGGCGCCGTCCCGGTGACGCTGACGGTGGTGCCGGGGAGGATGCCCATGTCCAGCAGCCGTCGCCGCAAGGCCCCCTCGCCCCGGACGTGGAGCACGGTGAAGGTCTGTCCCACCTTGGCCTCTTCCAATGTCATGCCGATCCCTCCTTTTTGGTGGTACAGTCTATGCAGGCGGGCGGCGGAAAAGACCGCGAGAAGATAACAAGGCTCCCACCGTGGGCGACAAGAAGCTGTCGCCCACGGTGGGAGCCTTATTTTTCAGTCGTTTCATGCAGCGGGACGGGGTCCCCTAAGAACTTGGGTCTTGGCTGGACGATGGCCCAGAGGAAGGCCTTGTCCCGGGCCAGGATCTCTCGAAGGTCCCGACCGATCTGCCCGGCGTCGTTCCGAGGCGCGGCCGCGACGCCCCAGGCCTCCAGCCCCAGCGCGTTGGCCAGGTAGAGCGCCCGGCTCAGGTGGTATTCCTGGGTGACGATGACCACCCGCTTCGCCCCGAAGACGTCCCGCGCCCGGTAGAGGCTGTCATAGGTGGAGAAGCCCGCGTGGTCGGTGACGATATCCTCCGCGGGAACCCCCTGGGCGATGGCCTCGTCCTTCATGGTCCCCACCTCGTTGTAGTCCTCCCGGCCGTTGTCCCCGGACATGAGAAGCTTGTCCGCCCAACCGGCCTGGTAGAGCTCCACCGACCGGCCGATCCGGCTGGCCAGCATGATGGTGGGCGTGCCGTCGGGCCGGACGCCGCAGCCCAGCACCAGGACGCAGTCCAGCCCCTCGGGCGGTGCGTCCTCCAGGGACAGGATCCGATCCCGGGTGGTGCTCGTCATGTAGGCGCTGATCCCCAGGGCCAGGGCCGCCGCCAGGACGGCCAGGCAGAGCAGCACCAGCACGACCCGCCGGACCCGGCCTTTGACCCCGGTCATTTCTTGCGGTTCTCAAGAAAGAGAACCGCCGCAATAAACACGATCCCAACGATCAATCCAATCGCCATAACGCTTTCATCCTTTCCTTCCGCGCCGGAGGGCAGCGCCTGCTCCGGCGGGGCGCTCGCCTGTGGTCAGTCCTCCATGCTGGACAGGGCTTCCAGCAGCGCTGCCTCGTCCTCGTCGTCGTCCACGGGGCCGCGGGTATAGGTCACGCGAACGGCGGTGCCGCTGAGCATGTCCTCCCGGCGGGCGGCCCAGCCCTTTTCGGTCATCTTGGCGATGCCCTCATCCAGCTGCTTGGTCACGTCGTCAATGTCAACGCCCATATAGGTCACTTTCTTTACTTCCATGCTACCGTCCTCCTTTGGGGCTTATTCCTGCTCGGCCGCCTTGAGCATGATGGCGCACTCGATGCGTTTTTTAAAGAGCTTGCACCCGTATTCATAGGTGCCGTTGATGTCGCCGGTGGCGTGGTAGGCGTTGGCGGCGCAGCCGCCGGCGCAGTAGAGCCGCGCCCAGCAATCCCGGCAGTCGGGGTTTGCCACCACGTTGCAGCGGTGGAACTTCTCCCCCAGCTCCGTGTTCTTCACGCCGTCCCACACGTTGCCCATGGAGAAGGCGGGATCGTTGACAAACTGGTGGCAGGGGAAGAGCTCGCCCCAGGGGGTGACGGCCAGGTACTCCGAGCCTGAGCCGCAGCCGGACATGCGCTTGTGGAGACATGGCCCGCCGGACAGGTCGATCATATAGTGGTAGAAGGTGAAGGGCCGCCCCTCCTTCTGCCGCCGGAGCATCTCCTTGGCCAGGATCTCATACTGCTCGAAGAGCTTGGGCAGGTCCTCCTCCGTGAGTGCCCATGGCTCGCCGGGGGGGCTCACCACCGGCTCCATGCTCAGCTCGGTGAAACCCAGGTCGGCCATGTGGAAGATATCCTTCGTGAAGTCCACGTTGTCGTGGGTGAAGGTCCCCCGCATGTAGTATTCCCGGTCCCCGCGCTGCCGGACGAACGCCTGGAACTTGGGCACGATGATGTCATAGCTGCCCAGACCGGCCAGATTCTTCCGCAGGCGGTCGTG
Source organism: uncultured Eubacteriales bacterium (assembly GCA_934572535.1). GTDB lineage: Bacteria > Bacillota > Clostridia > Oscillospirales > Oscillospiraceae > Evtepia. The sequence goes on along the minus strand of CAKTLJ010000009.1, from coordinate 18,440 downwards.
GACCTCCTTGCGGCCGTCCAGGCTCAGGACCACGTTGCGCATTTCCTGGTTGCAGAACGCGGTGACCTCCTCGTCCAGGAGCATCCCGTTCGTGGTGAGGGTGAAGCGGAAGTTCTTGTGGTGGATGGGCTCCTGGGTGCGGGCGTAGGCGACCAGCTGCTTGACCACGTCCCAGTTCATCAGCGGCTCGCCGCCGAAGAAGTCCACCTCCAGGTTCACCCGATCGCCGGAGTTGGCGATGAGGAAGTCCAGGGCCTGCTTGCCCACCTCAAAGGACATGAGGGCGCGGTCGCCGTGGTAGTTGCCCTGGCTGGCAAAGCAGTAGTCACAGTTCAGGTTGCAGATGTGGGCCACGTGCAGGCACATGGCCTTGAGGACGGGCGTAGAGGCCTGGAAGGCGGCCTGCTCCACGTCCTTCCACAGGTCCTCGGAGAAGAGCTTCCCGGCCTCCTTCAGGGCCTGGATGTCGCCGATGCACTCCCACAGCTCCGCTTCGTCCACGTCTTCCAGGTGGCCATACTTCTCCATCATCCGGGCCACGATCTGGTCATGGGGGGTGGTCGCAAAGAGAGAGATGACGTCGTAGGCCACCTCGTCTACCAGGTGGACGGCCCCGCTGTAGACGTCCAGGACGATGTTGTATCCGTTTAGTTTGTACTGATGAATCATAGCAAAGTCTCATTTCCTCGGTTTCGATAAAAAAGGAAGCGCCGCTTGATCCTAGGATCAGGCGGCAGCTTTTCCCACATTCGATCAATCAGCTGCGAATTAGCGGTTGCTATTCTCGCACTGCTGGTTGGCAAGGCCGCAGGAGGTCTTGCAGGCAGACTGGCAGGAGGTCTGGCATTCGCCGCAGCCGCCGGTCTTCAGGCTCTTAGCCAGGTCGCGAGTCTCCAGAGTTTGGATTCTCTTCATAAGAGAACAGCTCCTTTCGATCCCGATACTCGGGTGATAATCGAAAACATTATAATGTACTTTCGACAGGATGTCAATGGGTTTGGGCCGGGTTGCCGACGATCCGAACCGCTAATTTGACCTTCCTCACTCCCCCACGGCCACGGTGGTGAAGGGGGGCTTGCCCCGGGTGCCGACGAGCTTCACCCCGGCCCGGTACAGCCGCTCCACCTGCTCCACCAGCTCGACGGTGATGACCTCGCCGGGGGTGATGAGGGGAATGCCGGGGGGATAGGCCCAGATGTACTCCCCGCAGACCTTGCCCATGCTGTCGTAGAGGAAGTCCACCCCGCCGGGGGCCATGGCGGCCGCCTCAATGGACAGCTTTCGGGGCGGCAGTTCGGTGACGGTCTCCAGGGGAACCGTCTCTTCGGCGGGGCCGTACTTCTCGTCCAGCTCCAGAAGGGCGGTGGCCAGGCGGTCGGCAAAGGTGTCGTCGTTCCCCATGCCGGTCATGGCCACGGCGTAGTGGTCCAGGGCCATTTCCAGCTCGATCTTGTAGTCCTCCCGCAGGCGCTTCATCAGCTCCACGCCGCTCAGGGCGCTGTTCCGGGTGGAAATGACGATCTTGGCCGGTTCCAGGGCGAAGATATTGGGGTAGGTCTCCCCCGCCTCCTGGCCATGGCCGGGCAGGCGCAGGTGCTTCAGGCCCTTCACCTTCTCGTCGAAGGCCTCCAAACGGCCCTTCCAGGCGGCCAGGAGCGCCTCCCCTTGCTCCTCCAGGAGGCGGACGCAGCCCTCCATGGCGGCCATCAGCAGGTAGGATGGGCTGCTGGACTGGAAGATCCCCGTCTGCCGGTTGACCTCCGGGAGATTCACAAACCGGCCCCGGGCGTGGAGGATGGCGGTCTGGGTGAGGCTGGGGAGCATTTTGTGGAGGCTGCTCACCGCCAGGTCGGCCCCCTGGCACATGGCCGAGGGCGGGAAGTGATCCGACAGGCCCAGGTGCGCGCCGTGGGCCTCGTCCACCAGCACGGGGATCTTTTTCTCATGCGCCACCGCGCAGATCCCCGCCGTGTCGCTGATGACCCCGTCGTAGGTGGGGCTGGGGTAGACGACGAGCTTCACGTCGGGGTGCGCCTCCAGGGCCTGGGTGACCTGCTCCGGGGAGATGGAGCCGGACAGGCCAAAGGTCTCCTCCACCGGGGGCAGGAGGAAGATCGGCTCCAGCCCGCAGAGCTCGATGGCGTGGTAGACGGCCTTGTGGCAGTTGCGGGCCACCAGGAGCTTGTCTCCCCGGCGGGTGGCCGCCCGGATGGCCGCCAGCAGACCGCCGGAGGAGCCGTTCACCTGGAACCAGCTTCTGGGCACGTCCCAAAGCTCGGCCGCCCGGCGCATCGCCTGCTCCAAGACCCCGTTGGGGGCGTGGAGGTCGTCAAAGCCGGGCAGCTCCGTGACGTCCAGGTCGGCGTTCAACGCATCTAAATAGTCCGCCAGGCCGGTGTTTTCCTTGTGGCCGGGCATGTGCAGCGAGAGGTAGCCCTCCCGGTGATGGTCTTGCAGCCGCTCCAACAGGGAGCGGGGATCGGAAGCAGGCATAGAAACCCTCCTTTTTTCCATTCTTTGTTATTTCATACCATATTACCATACTACAGGCCAGATGGCAACTGGCCTGTGATGGTCTGGGTTCTGGCCTGTCACCTGGCCTGCCAAAAAGTTTTATTTTGGCGATTTTGACCGGGCCAGTTTCATGCTACCCTTAGAAGCGGCGGAGGACTCCGCCGGATTTATGAGAAAAGACCCAAAGGAGAGAAGTTCTATGTATGAGAAAACCGCTTCCACCCGCTCCTCTATGAATGTCAAAGAGCTGGCCCTCACCGCCGTCTCTATTGTGCTGGTGTACGTCTTCACCGCCGTTGTGAACATCCGGCTGCCCATCGCCGCCAACGGTGGTCTGATCCACCTGGGCAACGTCCCCCTGTTCGTCGCCGCCATCCTCTTCGGTAAGCGCACCGGCATGATCGCCGGCGGCATCGGCATGGGCCTGTTCGACCTGCTGTCCGGCTGGACCCTGTGGGCCCCCTTCACCCTGGTCATCGTGGGCTGCATGGGCCTGGTGGTGGGCGCCGTCACCGAGAATAAAAAGTCCTTCCCCCGCTACATCCTGGCCCTGGTCCTGGCCTGCGCGATCAAGATCGTGGGCTACTACATCGCCGAGGGCTTTATCTACGGCAACTGGATCGCTCCCGTCAGCTCCATCCCCGGCAATTTGGTCCAGATCGGCGTGGCCGCCGTCATCACCCTCATCATCATCGAGCCTCTGCGCGTCGCGGCCTCCCACACCATCCTGAAGAAATAATCCTTGTCTTGCATAGCAGGACTCCATTTCATTCACTTTTTAAAGACGCCGGGGCAATTCCGGCGTCTTTTTGCAAGTTTGCATATTCCGTCCTTCAAAGAAATCAAATGGCAGTATTTTTGTGGGATGACGCAAATTTTATCCATTATTTTTTCAAATAATTGTTGCATTTAGAGGAAGTCCGTGCTATACTTTCAGTTGCAAATGGGTAAAATTCTTTTTCCCCAGTGCATATTTTTTCCTGTATTTTCACCTGTAGGAGTGCAGGTAAAAATAATATATCTATGTGAAGGAGCAGATTACAATGAATGCTTATATCGCACGCGTTATCGAGAACGTGAAGGCAAAGCACGGCACCGAGCCCGAGTTCGTGCAGACCGTCGAAGAAGTTCTGAGCTCTCTGGCCCCCATCGTCGAGGCTCATCCCGAATATGAAAAGGTTGACCTGCTGGGCCGTCTGGTCGAGCCCGAGCGTATGTTCACCTTCCGTGTTGTCTGGACCGACGACGCTGGCCAGGCTCACACCAACATCGGCTATCGCTGCCAGTTCAACGGCGCTATCGGCCCCTACAAGGGCGGCCTGCGCTTCCAGCCCAACGTTTACTCCGGCATCATCAAGTTCCTGGGCTTCGAGCAGATCTTCAAGAACTCCCTGACCGGTCTGCCCATCGGCGGCGGCAAGGGCGGCGCTGACTTCGATCCCGCCGGCAAGTCCGACGCTGAGATCATGCGTTTCTGCCAGAGCTTCATGACCGCTCTGTATCGTTACATCGGGCCCGACATCGACGTCCCCGCTGGTGACATGGGCGTTGGCGGCCGTGAGATCGGCTTCCTGTATGGCCAGTATCGCCGCCTGAAGGGCTGCTTCGAGAACGGCGTTCTGACCGGCAAGGGCCTGTCCTATGGCGGCTCCCTGGCTCGTCCCGAGGCTACCGGTTACGGTGCTGTTTACTACACCGTCGAAGTCCTGAAGCACGAAGGCGAGTCCATCGAGGGCAAGACCATCGCAGCTGCTGGCTTCGGTAACGTTACCTGGGGTATCTGCAAGAAGGCTATGGCTCTGGGCGCTAAGGTCATCACCCTGTCCGGCCCCGACGGCTACATCTACGATCCCGACGGTGTTTGCACCGAGGAGAAGGTCAACTACCTGCTCGAGATGCGTTCCTCCGGCCGCAACAAGGTTCAGGACTATGCTGACAAGTTCGGCGTTAAGTTCTTCCCCGGCGAGAAGCCCTGGGGCGTGAAGGCTGACATCATCATGCCCTCCGCTATGCAGAACGACGTCCACATGGAGCAGGCTAAGAAGATCGCTGAGTGCGGCGCTAAGTACTACATCGAGGTCGCTAACATGCCCACCACCAACGATGCTCTGGCATTCCTGATGGAGCAGAAGCACATGATCGTTGCTCCTTCCAAGGCTGTTAACGCCGGCGGCGTTGGCGTTTCCGCAATGGAGATGTCCCAGAACTCCGAGCGTCTGTCCTGGACCGCAGAAGAGGTCGATGGTCAGCTGCAGAAGATGATGATCAACATCCACAAGGTCTCCGCAGAGGCTGCTGAGCAGTACGGCCTGGGCTACAACCTGGTTGCTGGTGCTAACCTGGCTGGCTTCAAGAAGGTCGCTGAGGCTATGATGGAGCAGGGCATCTTCTAATTTAAGATTGTCACTCCCAATCTGATTCTCAATAACGCGAGGACCCGGTCGAAAGACCGGGTCCTTTTCTTTGCCTAGTTTCCAATGGTTTACTCCACTGTATTTTCCAGCACGCCGATCCCTTCGATCTCGCAGCGGATCACATCGCCCTTTTTCAAAAACTTGGGCGGGTCAAAGCCCATGCCCACCCCGGCGGGGGTGCCTGTGGCGATGATGGTGCCCGCCTGCAAGGTCATCCCCTGCGAAAGCTCGTGGATGATGTGGGGGATGCCGAAGATCAGCTGGTCGGTGACGGCGTCCTGCCGCAGCTCCCCGTTGACCCAGGTTCGGATGGCCTGGGCCGGGGGCTTGGCGAAGGCGTCCTTGGTGACGATGCACGGCCCCATGGGGGTAAAGCCGTCCAACCCCTTGCCAAAGTACCACTGCTTGTGGCCGGTCTGGAGGTTCCGGGCGGAGACATCGTTGACGATCGTGTAGCCGAAGACATAGTCAAAGGCGTCCTCCTCGGCCACGTCGCGCGCGTCCTTGCCCAAGATCACCGCCAGCTCGGTCTCGTAGTCCAGGCTGTCCACGATGTCAAAGTGGCCGGGGATGGGCTCTCCCGGCCCGGGGCAGTGGGTGGCCCGCTTGGAAAAGTAGACGGCGCTCCCCTTCTCCCGGGTGAAGGCCTGGGCGTCGAACTGCTCGGCCTCGGTCTTGTGCTTCTGGTAGTTCATGCCCAGGCAGATCACGTCCTGCATGGGCGCGGGGATGGGGGCCAGTACCCGAACGTCTTCCAAGTCCAGCAGGTCAACGGACTCCATGGCCTCGGCCAGGACCTCCCGCCGGTCCAGTTTGTCCTGCCGCAGCAGGTCGTTCATGCTGGCGTAGGGCAGGCGGGTCAAAAGGCCCGCCGCGATCTCCAGGCAGACCAGGGTCTCTCCCTGGTGCTCCACAGTATACAACCTCATAGGTCCTCCTCTTCTCATTGGTCCAGAATTCGGTCCAGCGCCTGCACGAGGGCCTCCACCGCCCGCTCCTCGGTTGCCCAGCTGGTGCAGGCCCGGACGGCAGTGTGTTCCCCGTCCACCTTCTCCCAGAAGGAGAAGGCGAAGTCCTTCTCCAGCTCTGCCAGCACGTGGTCGGGCAGAACGGGATACTGCTGGTTGGTGTGGGAATCGAAGCGCATGGGAAATCCCCGGTCCTCAAAGGCATGGCGGATCTCCATGGCCAGGCGGTCGGCCTGCTTGGCCAGCTCGAAGTAGAGGCCGTCCTCCAGCAGGGCACAGAACTGCAATCCCAGCAGCCGCCCCTTGGCCAGCATCCCTCCGTGCTGCTTCATGATGTAGCGAAAATCCCGCTTCAGCGCCGGGTTCGCCAGCACCAGCGCCTCGCCGAAGAGCATCCCCTGCTTGGTGCCGCCGATGGAAAAGGCGTCGCACAGCTGGGCCAGCTCGGGCAGGGTCAGGTCGCAGGCCTCGCTCATGAGGCCGTAGCCCAGGCGTGCGCCGTCCACATAGAGGATGAGTCCGCAGTCCCGGCAGGCCGCCCAGATGGCTTCCAGCTCCTGCTTGGCATAGAGGGTGCCGTTCTCCGTGGGCTGGGAGAGGTAGACCATGGCCGGTTGGACCATGTGCTCGTGGGTGACGTCTCCCCAGTGATCCTCATAGACCCGGCGGATCTCCAGCGCCGTGAGCTTGCCGTCCCCGCTGGGTACGGTCAGGACTTTGTGCCCGTAGGACTCGATGGCCCCGGTCTCGTGGACGGCGATGTGGCCGCTGGTAGCGGCGATGACCCCCTGGTGGGGGCGCAGGGCGGCGGCAATGACCGCCGCGTTCGTCTGGGTCCCGCCCACCAGAAAGTGGACGTCCAGCGCAGGATCTTCACACAGGTCCCGGACGTAGGCCCGGGCCTGCTCACAGTAGTGGTCCTCACTGTAGCCCGGCGTCTGCTCTAAGTTGGTCTCAAAGAAGCGCCGGAGAATGCGCTCGTGGGCACCCTCGGCATAATCGCATTCAAAGCGGATCATGGTATCCCTCCCTTTTCACATGGTCCTATTATACGGGTCCCACCGAAAAAGGTCAACGGCAGCAGGTACGAGCCGAGGCGAAAAGACCATCCCCCTTATGCGTGCGCGGAAAAACGTTCCTATCCGTGGCTTTTATGGACTAGGCGGTATACTACCCAAGCTATCCCCATTCCTGCTGCGGCAAATGCTCCTATTGCTGCCAAGATAATGGCAATGAACTGCTGCGCAGAAATATAGAAATTGGTATCATCCCAAAGGAAGCCCGTAAGCACCAGTAAGATCAGCAGGACATAGATCCCTAATAAATAGAGTGGGACCAGCTTAATACAAAGGCGCACCTCACTTCTGCACAACAGAAACTGAACAAGAAACGTACTCGCCGCAACAGCGCAGCCAATGCACAACAGAGTCCCTTGAGATCCAATCAACCACATACAAAGTCCCCCTTGTCTATTTCTCCTTCAAGCAGTGGCATGGGGCCCCTTGCGGGAAAGGGGTCACTCCTTTCGATTCGGCAGAAAGCGCCAGAAGCAAAGAAACACGAGGACGACCAGAGGCAAAAACGCCTTCCCGCTTATGACGTTGAGAAGGTATAGCGCAAGCAGGCCCATCACGGCAAGGCTGGCAAGCAGCCTGACAAGAACGCTTCGGGTGTATTTTTTCTTCATCAAATGGCTCCTTTCAACGATGCGTCAGTTCGGCTGCGGCATCGGCGCATAGTTCAACATCAGGATGACGACCATCGCGGCCGCAAGGGCGAGCAGGACGACCGCAACGGTTTTCAGCGCACGCCGCGTCCGATGATTCCGAACGGCAAGCTGGGCGTTGAGGCGGGAGAGCTCCTTTGCCAGCTGGTTGGGTTCCGCTTCGTTTTCTATCGGGGCGCCAAGCAGGTCGCTGACGGTCGTTTCGAGAAGGTCCGCCATGGTTATCAGCTGCGCGGAATCCGGGACCGACATGCCGTTCTCCCATTTGGAGATGGTTTGCCGGACAACGTGGAGCTGGGCTGCCAGGTCCGCCTGCGAAAGGCCTCGCTCCTTTCTCTTCCGCCGAAGATTTTCGTGAAACACGCAAATCCCTCCTTTCCACAAGGATTTCAGCCATACTTTACCAAAAAGCACGCCGTTGCGCAAGCAATGCAAATTAACATTTGCCCTTTTGTTGGAAACCGGTATAATAGAGGCTGGACCGCGTGTATTTTTCAGAACAGGAGGCACCCTTATGCGCAAGAATTTCAGTGAGATCGGCTTCTTTCCCCAGCCGGTGCTGGTCATCGGCACCTACGATGAGGCCGGCGTCCCCAACGCCATGAACGTGGGCTGGGGCGGTATGTGCGGCAGCCGCTACGTGAGCATCCACATCTCCCGCCGCCACAAGACCACAGAAAATATTTTTTCCAAAATGGCCTTTACCATGAGCTTCGCCGACCAGGCCCATCTGGTGGAGGCCGACTACTTCGGCCTGATCTCCGGCACGGAGGAAAACAAGATCGAGAAGGTCGGCTTCCACGCCCTGCGGAGCGAATTCGTGGACGCTCCCCTCTTTGCGGAGCTTCCCCTGACCCTGGAGTGCAAGGTCATTGAGATGACCGAGACCCTGGGCGTCATCCGCATCGTGGGCGAGGTGCTGAACATGAGCGCCGATGTATCCATCCTGGGAAGCGACGGCCTGGTGGACGCCGACAAGCTCCAGGCCCTGTCCTTCGACCGGGTCCGCCGGGTCTACCGCACCCTGGGCGGCGCAGTGGGCCAGGCCTACGCCGACGGGAAAAAGCTGCTGTAACAACAACGAGGAGGAAGCGAACACGCCCGCTTCCTCCTCGTTGCTTCTTTGTTGTTGAAACGACCCTCACTGCTTCTGCATCCGGGCCTTCACCGCCTGACCGGTGGGGGTGGCAGCCAGGCCGCCCAGGGCCGTCTCCCGGAACTCCACGGGCATACGGCGGCCCACCTCGCCCATGGCCTCGATGACCTCATCCACCGGGATGCGGCTCTCGATCCCGGCCAGGGCCATGTCGGCGGCGCTGACGGCGTTCACCGCGCCGATGACGTTGCGCTTCACGCAGGGGACCTCCACCAGACCGGCCACCGGGTCGCAGACCAGGCCCATCAGGTTTTTCAGGGCCATCGCCGCGGCGTGGCCAATCTGCTCTCCGCTGCCGCCCCGCAGGGCCACCAGGGCGCCGGCCGCCATGGCGGACGCCGTGCCGATCTCCGCCTGACAGCCGCCGGAGGCCCCGGCGATGGAGGCCTTGTGGGCGATGACCGCCCCGATGCCGCTGGCCACGTACAGCGCCTCCAGGATCTGGTGCTGGGAAAGCTCCTCATGCTTGCAGAGGGAAAGCATCACCGCGGGCAGGACCCCGCAGGATCCCGCCGTAGGAGCCGCCACGATGCGGCACATGCAGGCGTTGGACTCCGCCATACCCAGGGCCTCGGCGATGACCTCGCTGACGTAGCCGCCGGTCATGGCCTTTCCCCGGAGGGCGTACTGCCGCATCTTCATGCCGTCGCCCCCCACCAGGCCGCTGGCGCTCCGGCGGCGGCCGTTGTAGTTGTCCGCCGCGTCCAGCATGGCCTGCCAGACGGTGAGCATCTTGGCCATGGACTGGTTGCGGCTCACCTGCCGGTCCTCCATGTCCGCCTGAAGGATCACCTCCCAAAAGGGCAGTTCCCGGGCCTCCATGGCATCAAAGATCTCCTTCATCGAATCCAGAGCCATCGTCTTCCTCCTCCTTGTCGTAATAGGTCACGGATAAAATATTGGGCAGCTCGTTGAGAAAGGCCACCTGGCTGGGCTTGATGTGATCGTCCACCTCGATGACCATCAGCATGTCCGCCCCCCGCTTGGGGCGGCAGACGCTCATGTTGGCCACGTTCACCCCCAGCTGATAGAGGATGCTCGTGACCCCGGAGACCACGCCGCTCACGTCTCGGCTGCGGACCACCAGGGTGTTGAACTCCCCGCTGAAGTTCACGTCGATGCCGTCGAGCTTGTTCACCATGATCCGGCCGCCGCCCAGGCTGGATGCCTGGAGCACGAGCGTCCTGCCGCTGACGCCCCGCACCGCCAGAATGGCTGTGTTGGGATGGGCTTCCCGGAGATCCACGGTGTCGATGGTCACGACCAGCCCGGCCTTCTCGGCCTCCTGCGCCGCGCCCGGGATCCTCAGGTCATCGGGCTGCATCCCCAGCAGACCGCCGACCAGGGCGCGGTCGGTGCCGTGGCCCGGGCCGGTCTCCGCGAAGGACCCGTGGAGATGGATGGCCGCCTCCACCGGAGGCTCCCCCAGCAGGGTGCGGGCCATGAGGCCGATGCGAACAGCCCCCGCCGTATGAGAACTGGACGGCCCCACCATCACGGGCCCCAGAATATCGAATAAATTCAGCACGATCGCCGTTCTCCTTTCTGTTGTTAAACTCTCTCATGATACTTATATCATATCACGGGAAAAAATAACAGACAGAGTGTTCCATGTCAATCATCAAATTTTCTTGGTGCAAGCAGCAGGGGTCCTTCTGTTTTTGTCAATATGCGAACGATTCGCATATTGACATTTCCGCCTCGCCGGTGTATACTGATTTGCAAATGAATCGCAAATTGGAGATGTGCCCGATGGCAAAGTATCTGACCCGGCAGCGCAAGCAGCTGCTCAACTATCTTTCCGCGCATACAGACGAACAGATGACCGCGCGGCAAATTGCCGATGCGCTGGAGGCGGATCAGGTCAGCGTCAGCGCCGTCTATCGCAACCTCTCCGCCTTGGAGGAGGAAGGGCTTCTCAAGCGCAGCGTTCGGGACGGTACGCGGGACCTCTTTTTCCAATACATCGCCGCGGAGCCGTGCAAAAACAGCCTGCACCTGTCCTGCCGGGTCTGCGGAAAGAGCATTCACCTGGGCGCGCGGGAGACAAGGCAGCTGCTTTCCAGCACATTGGAGAGCACGGGCTTTCAGATCGACAAGTCGGAAACGATCCTTTACGGCGTTTGCGCCGAGTGCAGAAAATAGAAGGGCGGTGAGCAGAATGGATCAGAAAAAACGAATCGCAGCCATGCTTTTTGCTGTGGCGCTCGTGTTTGTCATGCTCTATTCTGCCCTCTTCATCGCTGCGAAAGCCGACCACGAATGCGTGGGGGAAAACTGCCTGATCTGCCAGCAGCTCCAGGCTTGCCAAACTGCGCTCAAAACCCTTTCGCTTGCCGTATCCGCCGTGGTCTTCGCGGCCGCGTTGGCATACGCGCTGGGCAAGTGCCTTGCCGCCTGCGCGGACGCTGTCCCGAGCACCTCTCTGGTGGCCCTCAAGGTCAAACTTTCGAATTAAATAGGAACTTTTGCAAGGACGAAGTCTATCTTTGGGATAGGCTCTTGCGGCGTTTGCCGCCGCCCTTGTATTTTTGCGCCCATTTTTAAGTTCTTATCACGATTCGGAGGTATATCCCTATGAAAAAAATCACTGCGCTGCTGCTTGCGCTCACCATGCTGGCCGCTGCCCTTGCTGGCTGCGGGACCCAGAAGGACGCCGAAACGACCGACAAATTCCAGGTCGTCACCACCATTTTCCCCGAATACGACTGGGTCAACGAGGTCCTCGGCGACAAGGCCGCTCGCGCCGAAGTCACAATGCTGCTGGACAACGGCGTGGACCTGCACAGCTACCAGCCCACGGCGGATGACATCGTCAAAATTTCTAACTGCGACCTCTTCCTCTATGTCGGCGGCGAGTCCGACGGCTGGGTGGACGACGCCCTGAAAAACGCCGCCAACCAGGATCGAAAGGTCATCCGCCTGCTGGACGTGTTGGGCGATTCCGTGAAAACGGAGGAGGCCGTGGAAGGGATGCAGGAAACGGAGCACGATCACGACCACAGCAAGGAGGTCTCCACCTTTGAGGATGAGGCCGTTCAGGACAGAAGCCTGTCTGACTGGGCGGGCGACTGGCAGTCCGCGTATCCCTTCGCCTTGGACGGAACGCTGGACGCTGCCTTTGCGGCCATGGCAGAGGAAGGCGAAATGACCGCTGACGAATACAAGACCTACTACCAGAACGGCTACAAGACAGACATTGCCAATATTGATATCGAGGGCGACCACATCGAATTCACCTACGAAGACGGCAAAAAGGTCGGCTCTGACTATCGCTATGTTGGCCATTTCATTCAGAACTGGTCTACCGGCACAAAGGCGGCAATGTATCGCTTTGAGGCGACAGACAAGCAGTCCGGCGCGCCGCTCTACATCGAGTTCAATGACCACATGATCGAGCCTGCCACCCCTGCACATTTCCATATCAGAATGAGCAACGTGAGTTTTGATGCGATCGTCGATCCGGAAGCCTCCTGGCCGACGTTCTTCCCGGCTGAGATGACCGGCGAAGAGATCTGCGAACACATGAAGGGCCACGACCACGAGCACGAAGAGGAGGCAGACGAGCACGTCTGGCTCTCCCTGAAAAACGCCAAGCGCCTCGTCCCTGTCATTTCCAAGGCTTTGCAGGAGATCGACCCCGACAACAAGGAGGCCTACGCCTCCAACTCCGATGCTTATGTGAAAAAGCTGTCCGCGCTGGACGGCGAATACCAGGCGGCCGTTGATGCCGCGACCCATAAGACCGTTCTCTTCGGCGACCGCTTCCCCTTCCGCTACCTGGTGGACGATTACGGCCTGCGTTACTACGCCGCCTTCGCCGGCTGCTCCGCCGAAAGCGAAGCCAGCTTTGAAACCGTCTCCTTCCTCGCGAAGAAGGTGGACGAGCTGAAGCTGCCCTGCGTGCTGACCATCGAGGGCAAGGAGCACAAAATCGCCGAGACCGTTGTCAAGAATACCGCCGCGAAGGATCAGCGCGTGCTGACCATGGACTCCATGCAGTCCACCACCTCCAAGGACGCGAAAAACGGCACGACCTACCTTTCCGTGATGGAAAAGAACCTCGCCGTGCTGAGGGAAGCCTTGGGATAAGGGGGCAGGATCATGGCTCAGCTCACCTGTCAAGCCCTTTCCGTCGGCTACGACGGGAAGGCCGTTCTGCAAGACCTCAATTTTGAGGTCTTTGCGGGCGACTACCTCTGCATTGTGGGAGAAAACGGCTCCGGCAAGAGCACCCTCATGAAAACGATCCTCGGCTTGCAGCCGCCCCTCCGCGGAACGGTTTTGACGGGCGATGGGCTGAGGCAAAACGAGATCGGCTATCTGCCGCAGCAGACGCAGGTACAAAAGGACTTCCCGGCATCCGTGAGAGAGATCGTTCTCTCCGGGTGCCAGGGGCGCTGCGGCCGCCGCCCCTTCTACAGCCAAGCCGAAAAGCGGCTTGCCGAAGAAGCGCTCAGAAAAATGCAGCTCACACCCCTTTCAAAGCGCTGCTATCGGGAGCTGTCCGGCGGCCAGCAGCAGCGGGTGCTGCTGGCCCGCGCGCTGTGCGCCACCCGGAAAATGCTGCTTCTGGACGAGCCGGTTTCCGGGCTTGACCCCAAGGTCACGGCGGAGATGTATGCGCGCCTCGAGACGCTCAATCGGGAGGACGGCATTACCGTCGTCATGATCTCTCACGACATCGCCGCTGCGGTCAGCTACGCCAGTCACATCCTGCACATTGGAGATACCGTTTTCTTCGGCACGAAGGCGGCCTATCTGCAAAGCCCGCAAGGCCGTCTGTTTGCGCACGGAAAGGACGGTGACACGCCATGACAGCTCTCTTGGAAAAATTGGCGCTCTATTGGGCCTACCCCTTTGTGCGCTACGCGCTGGTGGTCGGCGTGCTGATCGCGCTCTGCTCCTCTCTGCTCGGCGTAACGCTGGTATTGAAGCGATTTTCTTTTATCGGCGACGGCCTTTCCCACGTGGCCTTCGGCGCCATGGCGGTCGCCGCTGTGCTGCAACTGACGAATGAAATGCCGCTGGTGCTGCTCCTCACGATCCTCACGGCGGTGCTGCTCCTGCGCCCCGGGCAGAACGCGAAGCTCAAGGGTGACGCCGCCATCGCCATGCTCTCGGTGGGGGCCTTGGCCATCGGCTACCTGCTGGTGAACCTCTTCTCCACCTCCTCCAATCTCTCCGGCGATGTGTGCAGCACCCTCTTCGGCTCCACCTCCATCCTCACGCTCTCGCCCCTCGAGGTGTGGCTGTGCGCGGGCATGTCGCTGCTGGCGGCGGGCGCCTTCCTTCTGTTCTATCACAAGATCTTCGCCGTGACCTTCGACGAGAGCTTCGCAAGGGCGACCGGCACAAAAGCGGGGCGGTACAATCTGCTGCTCGCCATCGTGGTCGCCGTCATCATCGTGCTGGCGATGAACCTCGTGGGCTCTCTGCTGGTCTCCGCGCTGGTGGTCTTTCCCGCCCTGTCGGCCATGCGGATCTTTAAGAGCTTCCGCGGCGTGACGATCTGCGCGGCAGTCCTTGCGGTCTTGTGCGCCCTGGTCGGCATTTTGGCGTCCATCCTTGCCGGGACCCCGGTGGGCTCCACCATCGTCGCCGTGCAGATCGGCGTGTTTGGCCTGGCGTGGCTGGCAGGTACGGGGATCGGAGGTTTTACAAGATGAAAAAATTGCTTTGTGCTCTGCTGCTGGCCCTGGCCCTTCTCTCCCTTGCGGCTTGCGGCCAAAAAGACGACACGTCCAACGACCGCACGGCAAACCTGCCCACGCCGGATGCCGAGGCGTCACAGGGCCTTCCCGCAGAGAACGCACCCGAAACGACGAGCACCGAACCCCCGCCAAGCGATGACGCGGTCGAGGTTGACCTGACGGAACTCAACAGCCTGCTGGTCTATGCTGAGGTTTGCAACATCCTGTCTTTGCCCGACAGCTATCTTGGGAAGGTCATCAAAATGAGGGGGCAATTTACGTATTATGAGGACCCCGACACGAAAAAGCAATATTTTTCCTGCACCGTCTCCGATGAGACGGCCTGCTGCTTCCAGGGCTTGGAGTTTATCCTGACCGGCAGCCCCACCTATCCCGACGACTATCCGCAGGATGGAGCGGAGATCACGGTCATCGGGGTCTTCCAGTCCTATGAGGAAAACGGCATCCCATGGTATCATTTGGTCAACGCGAGACTGGCGTGAGCGCCCTGGCGGCGCTTCGTGTCCGCACCGTGCGCCCTCCCCCTCGCCTTCCGGCAAAATTTTTTGCTCTCTTTCCCAGAAAATTGAAGGAAATGGTAGAAATTCCTTCACTTTTAGTGTACTATTAGCTTGAGCCATGGCAGTCTTCCTCCGCGGTATGGTGTCGTCCTAACAGCCTCATTTTACCTGAAGGTTGATCCCTTGGCTCTTTTTATTCCTTTACACCACCATGCGGGCTTAGCCAGAAAGGAGAAGCAAAAGTATGTCCTGGCGCAAAGAATTGACCAAAAATATCACCGATATAGGAGCGCTGGAAGAAACCCTCCGCCTCGACGACAAACAAACAGAAGAAATGCGGGCATTGTGCGAAAAATTCCCGATGTCCGTTACAGGATATTACCTATCCCTGATCGACTGGAACGACGAGGAAGACCCCATTCGCAAGATGAGCATCCCCACCTTCCTTGAGACCGATCTGAGCGGGGAGTTCGACACGAGCGACGAAGAGCACAACACCGTCTGTCAAGGCGTTCAGCACAAGTACCCCGCGAGCGCCTTGGTCCTGACGACAAACCGCTGCTTTATGTACTGCCGGCATTGCTTCCGCAAGCGGCTTGTGGGGCGGTCGGACGAGGAGATCGCCGGGGATCTGGATACGGTCGTATCTTACGTCCGTGCGCACCCCGAGCTGAACAACGTCATCCTCAGCGGCGGCGATGCCTTCGCCCTCTCCACGCGCACGCTTGAGCAGTACCTCCGCGCGCTTTCGGAGATCCCTCATCTTGACCTCATCCGGGTCGCGACGAGAGCGCCGGCCGTCTTTCCCATGCGGATCTATATGGACGAGGAGCTGCTCGCCTGCTTAAAGAAATACAGCCGAAAAAAGCAGATCAATCTCGTCACGCAGTTCAATCACCCGAAGGAGATCACCCCCGAGGCCACCGCCGCCATCCGAGCCCTCATTGATCGCGGCGTGGCGGTGAAGAATCAGACCCCACTCTTGCGGGGGGTAAACGACTCGCCCGAGGTCCTCGGTCTGCTGCTGCGGAAATTGACGGCCTGCGGCGTGGCGCCGTATTACGTCTTCCAGTGCCGCCCCGTAAGCGGCGTGAAGAACAGCTTCCAAGTGCCCTTCTCCGAGGCCTACGACATCGTCGAGGGCGCGAAGGCCATGCAGAGCGGCCAGGGCAAGTGCTTTAAGTACTGCATGTCCCACCCGAAGGGTAAGATCGAGATCGTCGGAAAGCTGGACGACGGCTCGATGGTCTTTAAGTTCCACCAGGCGAAGGACCCGCAGGATTTCGGACGGGTGTTCATAAAACACCTCTCCCCAGAGGCTGCGTGGCTTCCGAATGAAATTTAAGGGCAGAGACCAGGCCAGCGCTTGAGGCAATATACTTGAAAAAGGGTTATATTTATGCTATCATTTGTATAGTATAAAGCGGAAGATAAGAGATGCGATAAAAATAAAAAAGAAGGAGTGAACGGTATGTATTGTCCTCATTGTGGAGCTCAGATCAATGATGGGAGCGCATTCTGTGGTTCCTGTGGGACCAACTTGAAGGCAGGCGCGGCGCCGACCAATCCTCAGCCGCAGGCCCAGCCGTATCAGCCTCCCCAGCAACCCCAGCAACCTCCCCAGCAGCCGCAGGCTTCCCAGCAATACCAGCCCCCGCAGCAGCCGCAGGCTTCCCAGCAATATCAGCCCCCGCAGCAGCCGCAGTATCAGCGGCCGCAGTATCAGACGCCCCCCATTCCGGTCCCGACCCCGCCGTACCAGCAGCAGGCCGGTTACGCCGGAAACAACGATACCCGGCCCGTCATTTCGGTGGGCTTTGGAGAAGCGATCGCCCTCTTCTTCCGAAAGTACGCGAAGTTCAATGGGCGGGCGACCCGGAAAGAATTCTGGTTTGCGGCCCTCTTCAATTTCATCGTCAGCCTTGTCATCGGCATCATCGCGGCGTTTGTGCCCATCCTGAGTTTTCTCAGCGTTGTGTACGCCTTGGGCGTGTTGGTCCCCGGCCTCGCCATTTGCTGGAGACGTCTGCATGACATCGGAAAGAGCGGCGTCTATTACCTGATGTCCCTCATCCCCATTGCCGGTCCGATCATCGTGCTCGTCTTCTGCTGCAAGGACAGCGTGGGCGACAACGAGTATGGCCCCAGAAAGACGGACCGTTCCATGCTGTAAGGTGTCCAGAGCAGAAGGCTTCCTTGGCCTCTATCTACTAACTACATAAGCGCAAAGACTCGCAGCGGTTCAGGCTCCCTATCCTGCCGCCGCGAGTCTTTTGTTGTTCACGCTGCCATACTCTGAATGCCCCAGGCCGCACAGATGATGGCGGCATAGGTCAGCACCTTATTTTGGCCTCAAATTTTGACAACTCTTTAACCTGGCAATTTTTCTTGATACCGTAAAAGAAATTGCTCAAACCGCGCTATGTGGACTATTGGAAGCATTTTCGGGACAGGTAATATAAAACCTTGCCGATCTCGGAAATGAGGTTGTAGTAAGGGTAAAAAGCTCGTACTCATTACGTATAAATTATAACAGACCCTTTCGTGTGTTTCCAACTGCAATATTTGAGCGTTTTTATGCTTTGACGCTGGAAGGCAAAAGCTCACCCCTTCGCCTTTTGGCATACATAAAAGCAGTGTCGGGAATCTCCGCGACACTGCTTGAAATGATTTGGTTTTTCTCTACCCCAACTATTGACGTAGAACCTCAAAAAAGCAAGAAAAAAGCACCCAAACTGTTGATTTAACCGTGATAAGGAGCTAATTCAAACTTACTACTGTTGGCTGACGGATTCGGTGTGCAGAGGGAACAAACGCTAAGAGGACCTCTCGTTTCCTAAAGAAACGAGAGGTTGATCTTTTTTGCTGTTTATTGGAGGGGAACTTGAGAAATATGTAGAATCAGATTATGTTCGTCAAAGAAAGAAATCTGCAACAAATCCATCCTCCGCCAATGTCAGGTCGATTTCGTTTTTTCCGACAAAGGTCCGCCTTTTTTCATAGCCAATCAACAAATCCTGAAGCTGACAGTTTCCACTGGCTGTATTCTTATTTTTCACTCTCTGTCGGTGGTTGTGGAGAACGGCACGAATACGAGCCAGTAATTTTTCTGTACGGAATGGTTTCGTACCAGAAAATGCGCGAAATGAGTTGCTGAGAGGTGCTGCGAACAACCGCTCAAATTTTGTTCCCGGAGGTTTTGCGGCAGCATAATCGACGCTGAGCTTACAGAGAAAAGCAGCTTGCAGGTCCGAAAACCTGCACGCTGCCTTCTGAAAAATCTATGCTTTACTGCACCCGAGATCCAGCCAGAATCAGACGGACGATCATCTGCCGAAATAATATAGATACAGATCCTCCATATTGGGTGCTGTTGGTACTGCGTCGGGTCGAGGGGCGCTTTCGCTGAGCAGGCGGATCACACTTTTTCCGTCTGTGTGCATGACAT
>CAKTLJ010000008.1 GCA_934572535.1 uncultured Eubacteriales bacterium | reverse complement strand
CGAAAATCTGCGTAGAGTTACGGAAATCTGCGTAGGTTTCCGGCATGACAGCAAAAATGAAAGAAGCGCCAAAAGCCTTGAAATATCAAGGCTTGGAGGTTTTTGAAGGGATATATAAGCAATGACAAAAATCTTATTCGTTTGCCACGGCAATATTTGCCGCAGTCCTATGGCGGAGTGTGTACTAAAAAACATCGTAGCCAAATCGGGCCGTTCCGGTTCGTTTTACATCGACTCCGCCGCCACCAGCCGGGAGGAGATCGGCAACCCCATCTATCCTCCGGCCGTTCGCAAGCTGAAAGCGGAGGGCATCCCTCTGTCCGGCCACCGGGCCGTTCAGATGACCCGGGAGGACTATGACAGGTACGACCTGCTCCTGGCAGCCGACAGCGCCAACCTTCGCAACATGCGGCGCATCGCCGGGGGAGACCCCCAGGGCAAGATCCACCGCCTGCTGGATTACACCAGCCGCCCCCGGGACATTGCCGACCCTTGGTACACCGGAAACTTTGACGTGACCTACGACGATATCGTGGAGGGCTGTCAGGCCCTGCTGACCTGGCTGGACCAGAACGCCTAAAGAAGGGACCGGGCGCGCCGAAAAATTGTGACACTTCTGCCTTGAAGTCTACAACGATAGAGTCTATAATAGTAGAATCTACAGAGATAGACCAACGAGGATAGGCAGGAGATCAGCATGAAAACGACACGAGATCCCGGCCTGGATCTGATCCGGGCCTCAGCAATGACGGCTGTGTTTGCCGTTCACTTCTTTCTGAACAGTGAGTTCTATGAGGTTCCCTCCGGCGGCTGGGCCATGACCCTTGGCATTGTGGTGCGGACCCAGCTCATGGTGTGCGTACCTCTCTTTTTGATCCTGACGGGCTGGCTGCAAAAGGACCGGACCTGGAGCTGGAGCTACTACAGGGGGATCGGCGCGCTCTTGATGACCTATGTGCTGGCCTCGCTGTTCTGCGCTGTGTTCCGCGCGCTGTTTCTGGGCGGCTCTTGGTCTCCCGTGGCGTGGCTGCGGGACCTGCTGCTCTTTCGCCTCGCGCCCTATGGCTGGTACATTGCGCTCTACCTGGGCCTGTTTCTTCTGATCCCCTTCCTGAATGTTGCCTGGAGGGAGGTGAGGAGCAAGCGGGCGAGACAGTGCCTGGTGCTCACCGTGGCCGTGTTGTCCTTCGGGCCCAGCCTGAATGTGCTGAGTATGCACTTTGGCTGGCAGATGGCGCTGCCCGGTTGGGAGCAACTCTACCCGGTGGCCTACTATTTTCTGGGGAATTATCTCCGGGACGAGCCGCCGAAATGCAACTGGAAGTGGTTTCTCCTCCTCGACCTTGCGGCCGTCCTGGCGGGGGGCCTGCTCCATGCCTACCAGGCCAAGGGAGAGCCCTTCGGGTTCTTTGCGCTCACGTATTGGAACGGCTTTTTCACCGCCCTGGCGGCGACCAGCGTGTTCCAGCTCCTGCGCAGCTGCCCCTTCGCGCGGGCGCCCCAGCGGGTGAGGGAAGTGGTCTCTCGGGTGGCGGCCCTGTCCCTGCCGGCATTTCTGCTCTCCTGGATCCCGGATCAGATCGCCTATGGCCTTCTGAACCAGCTGGTGCCCAGCATGGTCCAGCGGTTTCCGTGGGGGCTGGTGACCGTTCCCTTTGTTCTGCTGGCCTCCATCCTGCTGTCCCTGCTCCTCAATGGGGTGCAGAGAGGACTTTGGAGGATGCTTTCCGGCGGGCGCAAGGTCACGCTGTCGCTTTGAGGCGCAGATCACCGATACAGCGCCATGAAAAATTGTTCGCGGCCCTGCATACTTTTTTCCCCGGACGGCAAACTAACCCAGAAGTCTATCAATGGGAAGGAGAACTGCTATGAAGGTCCATGTTGAGGACGGCTGCATCAGCTGCGGCCTGTGCGCGGAGGAGTTTCCCGCCCTCTTCCACCTGAATGACGAGGGCGTTGCTGAGGCGGTGGGGCAGGTGCCCCCGGGGAAAGAGCACGAAGCGACCCAGGCGGCGGAGGATTGCCCGGTGAGCGTCATCAAAATTTCCGAGTGAGGACAGAAACACCGCTCCTTTGTGTTGGGCAAAGGAGCGGTGTTTCTAAAAGAAAGGAAAAACTTATTATTCGGAAAACATGGGGGTGGAGAGGTAGCGGTCGCCGGTGTCGGGCAGGAGGACCACGATGGTCTTGCCCTTGTTCTCGGAACGTTTTGCTACCTGGATGGCTGCCCACAGGGCAGCGCCGGAAGAAATGCCCACCAGCACTCCTTCGGTCCGGCCAAGGAGACGGCCGGTTTGATAGGCGTCCTCGTCGGTGACGGGGATGATCTCATCATAGATCTCTGTGTTCAGGACCTTGGGCACGAAGTTTGCGCCAATGCCCTGGAGTCCGTGGGGTCCGGCCACACCCTTGCTCAGCAGGGGAGAGGAGGCAGGCTCCACAGCTACGACCTGTACATGGGGGTCCTGGCGCTTGAGGTACTCGCCGGTGCCGGTGATGGTACCGCCGGTGCCCACGCCAGCCACAAAGAGGTCTACCTTGCCGTCGGTGTCGGCCCAGATCTCGGGGCCGGTGGTCAGCCGATGCGCGGCCGCGTTGGCAGGGTTGGCGAACTGGTCGGGGATGAAGGCGTTGGGGATCTCCCGGGCCAGCGCCTCGGCTTTCTCGATGGCGCCGGACATGCCCTTGGCGCCGGGGGTGAGGACCAGCTCCGCGCCATAGGCGGTCATCAGCAGACGCCGCTCCATGCTCATGGTGTCGGGCATGACAATGATGGCCCGATAGCCCCGGGCGGCGGCCATGACGGCCAAGCCGATGCCGGTGTTGCCGGAGGTGGGCTCGATGATGACGGAACCTTCCTTCAAGACGCCCCGCGCCTCTGCGTCGTCGATCATGGCCTTGGCCACCCGATCCTTGGCGGAGCCAGCGGGATTCAGGAACTCAAGCTTGGCCAGCAGCCGGGCCTCCAGCTGTTCCGAGGCCTCGATGTGCTTTAGCTCCAGCAGGGGCGTATGGCCGATGAGCTGCTCGACAGACGTATAGATTTGGGACATGAAGGAACACCTCCATAACAATGGGCGAAATGACCAAGGAAGCCTAGTTTTCGCCTGGGATATTGGCATTATACGTCCAAAGGAATCCTTTGTCAAGGCGAAGTTTCGGGAAAACGTGAAATTTTTCCGTCGTGACCGCCCTCTTGACAGACTGGCCTTGTAGATTTACAATATTTTTATTATGCAAACGCACTCCGGCGCGCGCCGGAGAGGGGCGGGAGGTGGACGCCATGGAATATCAGGTACAAATGGTTTACGAGCCGGAGGACATCGCCGCGCTGGTCAAAGCCCTGGACTATCGCCGGCAGCCGGATAAAAACCTCCGCCGGGCGACGAAGATCGGCTATCCCGTCTTTGGCGTTCTTCTCATCGGCACGGGCCTGTCGGTGCTGGCTGCCATGGTCACGGGGGGACTGTTTTCCATCGCGACCGTGCTCCTTACCATCGGCAGCCTCTTGGGCGGGGTGGCCCTGCTCCGCCGGGCGGACACCAGGGGGATGGCCAGGCGGTCCTGGAAGAAATATCCCAACAAGGGGCTGAGCCTCACCTATACCTTTTATAAGGACCACTTTGAGGAAACGGACGATGTCTCCGGAGAGAACCGCTTCCAGTACCTGACCATCACCAGCGTCAACGAGGATGAGAACCATTTCTTCCTCTTTACGGCCACCAACGCGGGGCATATGTTGCGTAAGGACGCCTTTATCCAGGGAGACCCGGATGCCTTTCGGAAGTTCATCCGCATCCAGGCGGCAGTCACTGTGGACCCCATCGAATGACCCTCTCGCCCTGCTGAGAGGGGACACGCAGAAAGGAGCGACTCCATGAGCATTTTCAATAACGAGAGTATTCTGGCTTGGCTGAAGTATTTTTCTGATAACACCACCATTGACCTGTCCTCCATCCGTATCCTGGACATCACCGGGGACAACAAGAATCTGATGGCGACCGTCCAGGGCAATCGGTCCGTCCTGGTCTTTACCGACGGCAACCACCCCGAGGTCTTCTATAACATGTGGGACAACGGCATGGGGGACTGCGAGGTGTGGTACAACGAGGGCTCCGAGCCAGAGGGCCCCATGAAGCACAATCTCCTCTCCGAGATGATCGACCGCGGCGTGAATGTCTCTGCCGCCATGCTCATCAACAACCCCAACGCCCACACCGGCTACCGGATCGGCCTGGACAACAGCATGTTCTCTCCCGGCTCCATCCGCTACGTGGCCCCGGAGATCCGTGCCGTTATCATGAACAAGCTGGATCTGGACGAGGCGGACAACATCTGCGTCGTCTCCGGCGAGAGCATCGCCGTGGAGGCCGCCATTGCCGCCCACAAGGGCAAGGTCGTGGCCGTGGAATACAAGGAGGGCGACTACCAGACCATGGAGGAGAACGTCCTGCGGTTTGGTCTGCGCAATGTGCTCATCGTCTCCGACATGGAGGGCTGGTCCCACCGCTGGCCGGTGCCCGATCTGGCCTTCCTGGTGGCCTCGCCTAAGCTGGACATGGAGCTCCAGACCCTGGTCCGGGTGAACCCCAAGATCCGCGTGGTCATCTACACCCTGGAGTTCAACTACATGAGCCGCATCCCCGGTATGCTGTGGGACAACGGCATCCAGCCCACCGAGATCATGCAGCTGGAGGTCTCCAAGGTGGGCCGCCGGGACGAGATCGAGGTGCAGCCCGCGCCCTGGATCTTCTCCGGCCAGGCGGGTCTGGACGAGGAGTAAAGCGAACAAAAATCCCTGCGTTTTTCAGGAAAAAAAGGAACATTTGCTGCTTGACACTCCTTTGACATGTGATATAATAATGTCTAACTTAACAGCCGATCAAATGGCGATGATGGAGACAGTAAGCACTGCGGAACCCCTCAGCGATCCGGGGACGGTGAGAGCCCGGAGGTAGTAGCGCAGAGGTCTGAATATCCCTCCTGAGCTGCATACCGAACGGTCAAAGCGCCAAGTAGGTCTTGCCGGATTCCCCCGTTACAGGGAGCGCGTATGTTGGTACGCAGGTAACAGGTGGTATAACGAAGCTTTTTCACAGCCTTCGTCCTTTTACGGGACGAAGGCTTTTTTCATGAATTCGCCGTGCCATCCGAACGCTTGAGGGCTCCTGCAAGGGTTCGGATCAGACGGCAAGACGCTATGACGTGGAGGTACATACCATGAAAAAGAATGGACTGGTAGAATTCCGGTGGCACGGCCGAGGAGGACAGGGGGCAAAGACCGCCTGCCTGCTGCTGGCGGACGCCGCGTTCGCCGCGGACAAGTTCGTCCAGGGCTTCCCCGAATATGGCCCCGAGCGCATGGGCGCGCCCATCACGGCCTATAACCGCATCAGCGACGTCCGCTGCACGGTCCACTGCAACATCGAAAACCCCGACTATGTGGTGGTGGTGGACGAGACCCTGCTGGACTCCGTGGACGTGACCCACGGCCTCCAGGCCGACGGGGCGGTCATCGTCAACACCCACAAGGCCCCCGCCGAGATCCGGCGGAAGCTCCGGGGATGGAAGGGAAGGGTGTGTACCCTGGACGCCCGGAAGATCTCCGAGGAGACCCTGGGCCGGAACTTCCCCAACTCCCCCATGCTCAGCGCCGTCGTGAAGGTCAGCGGCGTGCTGGAAAAGGAATCGTTCCTGGGCAACATGGAGGAGAGCTTCCATCATAAGTTTGCGACAAAGCCCCAGGTGGTGGCCGGAAACATGGCCGCCCTGCGGAAATCTTGGGAGGAGGTGCAGGCAGAATGAAACTGTCCGCAAAAGAGATCAACGAATTGAGCACCTGGCAGGAGATGACCCTGGGCGGTGAGATCTATGAGCCCGCCACCTCCAAGCTGACCAACACCGGCGCGTGGCGCACCAACACCCCCGTGCTGGACGTGGCCAAGTGCCGCCACTGTCTCCTGTGCGTTCCCTACTGTCCCGACAGCTCCCTGCCCGTCCTCTACGGTCGGCTGGTGGGCATCGACTACTATCACTGCAAGGGCTGCGGCATCTGCGCCGAGGTATGTCCCTTCGCGGCGATCTCCATGAAAGAAGGTGGCGAGGTATGAACTACAACGAACGTCTCTCCGGCAACGAGGCCATCGCCTTCGCCATGAAGCAGATCGATCCCGACGTCATGGCGGCCTTTCCCATCACCCCCTCCACCGAGATCCCCCAGTACTTTGCGCAGTATGTGGCCAACGGCGAGGTGAACACCGAGTTCGTGCCCGTGGAGTCCGAGCACAGCTCCATGTCCGCCTGCATCGGCGCGGAGGCCGCCGGGGCGCGGGCGGTCACCGCGACCTCCTCCTGCGGCCTGGCGCTCATGTATGAGATGATGTATGTGGCCGCGTCCAGCCGCCTGCCCATCACCCTGGCCTGCGTGAACCGCGCCCTCACCGGCCCCATCAACATCAACAACGATCACTCCGACTCCATGGGCATCCGGGACGCCGGTTGGATCCAGATCTATGCCGAGAACAACCAGGAGGCCTATGACAACTTCCTCCAGGCCATGCCCATCGGCGAGCACCCCGAGGTGCGCCTGCCTGTGATGATCTGCCAGGACGGCTTCATCACCAGCCACGCCCTGGAGAACATCACCCTGCTGGACACGGAGTCCGTCAAGGCCTTTGTGGGGGAGTATGCCCCCGAAAACTATCTGCTGAAAAAGGAGAATCCCCTGGCCATCGGCCCCTATGACCTGGGCTGCCACTACATGGAGCACAAGGTCCAGCAGGCTGAGGCCATGAAGGGGGCCAAGAAGCGCATCCTGGAGGTGGCCGCCGCCTTTGAGGCGCTCACCGGCCGCAAGTACGGCCTCTTTGAGGAATACCAAATGGAGGACGCCGAGGCAGCCCTGGTCCTCATCGGCTCCAGCGCCGGGACCGCCAAGGCCGCCGTGGACGAGCTGCGAGAGCAGGGATTGAAGGTCGGCCTCATCAAGCTCCGTGTCTTCCGTCCCTTCCCCGCCGAGGAGATCGCCCAGGCCCTGTCCCAGGTGAAGGCTGTGGCCATCCTGGACAAGGCGGAGAGCTTTTCCTCCCAGGGCGGTCCGCTCTTCGCCGAGGTGCGCAGCGCCCTGTATGATTTGGAGCGCCGCCCCCGGGCGGTGGGCTATGTCTACGGCCTGGGTGGCCGTGACATCACGCCCGAGCACTTTGAAGATGTCTACCAGCGCCTGCTGGACATTGCCGCCGGCGGCGAGCTGGGGCCCACCTACACACACCTGGGCCAGAGGGGGTAAACGACCATGGAAAGAACCTATCATTTCAAGAAGACCCTGGAGAAGAAGGAGCGCTTCGCGCCCGGTCATCGTCTCTGCGCCGGCTGCGGCGCGGGCATCGCCGTCCGCGGCGTTCTGCGGGCCTTGAAGGAAGAGGACCGGGCGGTCATCGGCAACGCCACCGGCTGCCTGGAGGTCAGCTCCTTCCTGTATCCCTACACGGCCTACGAGGACAGCTACATCCACACCGCCTTTGAGAGCGCGGGCGCCAGCCTGTCCGGCGTGGAGGCCGCGTACAACGCGCTCAAGCGCAGGGGAAAGGTGCAGGATACCGTGAAGTTCATCACCTTCGGCGGCGACGGCGGCACCTATGACATCGGCTTCCAGTCCCTGTCCGGGGCCATGGAGCGCGGCCACGACCTGACCTACGTCTGCTACGACAACGAGGCCTACATGAACACCGGCATCCAGCGCTCCTCCTCGACGCCCCGCTTTGCCAACGCCACCACCTCCCCCGTGGGCACGGTGGTCCCCGGCAAGCGCCAGAACAAGAAGAACCTGACCGACATCATCGCCGCCCATAACGTGCCCTATGTGGCGCAGACGACCTTCATCGGCAACTTCCGCGACCTGTACACCAAGGCGCGCAAGGCCATCTACACCCCCGGCGCGACCTTCCTGAACGTGATGGCGCCCTGCCCCAGAGGCTGGGAGTACCCCGCCGAGAAGCTTCCGGAGATCTGCAAGCTGGCGGTGGAGAGCTGCGTCTGGCCCCTCTTCGAGGTGGAAAACGGCGTGTGGCGCCTGAGCTACGAGCCGAAGAAGAAGCTCCCCGTGGAGGAGTACCTGCACATGCAGGGCCGCTTCCGCCACATGTTCAAGCCCGGCAACGAGTGGATGATCGAGGCCGTCCAGCAGAGCGTGGACGAGAACTGGGATAAGCTCCTGGCCAAGTGCCTGGGCTGAGAAAACCGTATATGAAAACAATGCCCCATCGGAAAGCTCCGATGGGGCATTGTGCTGCTCAGAATGTGAGGACCAGGCCGGTCTCCATCTGCTGGACCTTGTCGCCCAGCCTGTCTTTCAGAATGTCGAAGGCGTCCTGGCCGGTGCAGTGGCCGGTGACCACGTGCTCCACGCCGGTGGCCTCCAGCCTGCGGGCGAAGTCCCTGACCTGGTCGGCGGGGGTCTGGAAGAGGTGGAAGCCGCCGACGATGGCGTAGACCTTCCTGCCGGGGAAGGCGTCCAGGGCCTCCTGGATGATGAGGTCCGCGCTGCCGTGACAGCAGCTGTTGAAGAGGACCAGCCCCTTCTCGGTGTCGAAGATGAGGCTCTGCTCATGGCGGAAGTCGTCGTACATGAACTGGTCGGCGATTTTTAGAAACATCTGGTAGCGCTGTCCGTAGTAGTCCAGATCCGGCGTGGAGTGGCCCAGGATGTACACGCCGGGGGCCAGCTCGGTTTTGCCCTCCGTGTAGCGGATGCGGTGGGCAAAGGTCTCCAAGGTCCCCCGTTTGATGCCGATGTATTCCAGGAGCTCATCCTTGCAGCCGTAGCAGTTTTCCTTGCAGCCCGCTTGCAGGTAGAAGGGCGCGTCGGCGTTGCGCGCAAAAAAGGTGCCCATGCCGTTGGCGTGGTCGTGGTGCGCATGGGACAAGAGGCCGAACTCCACCTGGGCGAGGTCCACCCCCAGGGCGTCCGCGTTTCGGGCGAAGGCCTCGCCGTCCCCGGTGTCCAGCAGGTACTTGCGGCCCTGGTGTTCGATGTGGATGGACAGCCCCCACTCGGCGGTGAGCGCGGGGTCGTTGGAAATGTTATCAATGAGGATCGTGGCGATCATGGTGTGCCTCCCAAGGGTGAAATTTCACTTGCTATTATAAATAGAGGAGCGGGCTTTCGCAAGGGCTTTGGCATACTTTGGGGACAGCCCCTCATAGAATGGGGGAAGAAAGGAGGGAAGCGTATGCCATCCTTCGAGTCTGCGCTGCCCCGTTTTTTGCGGGAAGCCCTGTCTCAAGTATCGCCGCAAGTCCGGGCTTCCGTGGAGGAGGTTCGCTTGCGGGAGGGCTATCCTCTGTCCGTGGTGCGGGCAGGGGAGGAGTGGACTGCCCCGGCCTGGCGGAGCAGTCCCATCACAGAGGAGGCGCTGCGCCGCACCCTGGAGACTGCGGGGCGCGGGTCGGTCCACACGGTCCTGGACCAGGTGCGCAACGGATACGTCACGGCCTTCGGCGGCGTGCGCATGGGGATCTGCGGAGAGGGGGCGGTGAAGGAGGGACAGCTGCTGTCCTTCCGCCGGGTGACCTCGCTGGCCATCCGCATCCCTCATGCCATGCCTGGGGTGGCGGAGCCCTTGCTCCCGAAGCTCCAGGCGCAGGGGCGGCCGGAAAACACCCTCATCCTCTCGCCGCCGGGCATGGGGAAGACCACCCTCCTGCGGGACCTGATCCGCTGCGTTTCCCTGGGGGAAGGCGGCCTCGCACCCCTCCGGGTGGGGGTGGCCGACGAGCGGGGAGAGCTGGGGTCCGGCGTCCTGCGCTATGATCTGGGGCCTCGGACCGACGTGCTGGAAAACTGCCCCAAGGCCGCGGCCCTCACCATGCTCCTGCGGGGCATGAGTCCCCAGGTGCTGGCGGTGGATGAGATCACGGCCCCGGAGGACATCCGGGCCATGGAAGAGGCGAGCGGCTGCGGCGTGACCCTCCTGGCGACGGCGCACGGGGGAAGCTTTGCAGAGCTCTCCCTCCGCCCTCTCTATCGGGACCTGCTGGCCCAGGGGATCTTTCGGCGCTTTGTGTTCATTTCCCTGGAGCAGGGAAAGCGTGTGTACCGGGTGACCGATGGGGAGGGAGCGCCATGACCAGCATTTGCTTGGGAAAGCTCCTGCTGCTGACCGGCTCGACAGCCCTGGGACTGCTGCGGGGCGAGGAGCTGAAGAAACGCGCCGCCTGTCTGGCGGACTTTTGCCGCGCCCTTGGCGCACTCTCCCGGGAGCTGGCCTTTTCCCTGCGCCCGCTGCCGGAGCTGGTGGCGGGGGTCCAGGGAGAAGGCCCCGCTGGGGTGTTTTTTGCCCTCTGCCGGAGATATTTCTGCGACTCCGGCGGGGAGAGCTGGACGGACAGTTGGCAACGGGCCTTGCAGGACAGTCCGCTGCCCTTGAAGGGGGAGGATATCCGGATCCTCCGGGAAGCCGGAGAGGTGCTGGGCCGCTACGACGGCGACAGCCAGCGGCAGGCCATGGAGGGCCTGGTGACCCGCCTGGAGGAGAACCTGGCCGAGGCCAGGGCGGAGGCGCGCCGACTGTTCCGGGTCTATGTGACCCTGGGGGCGGCGGTGGGACTGTTCGCCTGCATTCTCCTCTAGGACCTGGCATACCCCGGCTCGTCCCCGCATACAGTGGGGAAGAACCAAAGACGGGAGGACGAGCAGTTCTCCGGAAGGAGGAAGCGGCGGAAATGGATGTGGATCTGATTTTCAAGATCGCGGCCGTTGGGATCTTGGTGTCCGTGTTGAACCAGGTGCTCACCCGGTCCGGGCGGGAGGAGCAGGCCACCATGACGACCCTGGCGGGGCTGATCGTGGTACTTATGATGGTGGTCCAGAAGATCAGTGAGCTCTTCGACCTGGTCAAGGTCCTGTTTGGCTTGTGATGGGCTATGGATATGATGGCCTTGGCCGCCCTCGGGGTGACGGCGGCCCTCTGCGCGGTGGTGGTGCGGCAAAAGACCCCGGAACTGGCGGCGCTGCTGAGCCTGGCCGCCTGCGCCCTCCTCCTCTGGAACACCCTGCCCCTGCTGGAAACCATCCGGGATGTGCTGCAAGAGCTGGCAGACCTGGCCGAGCTATCGACCGCGATCCTCCGCCCCGTCCTCCAGACGGTGGGTCTGGCGGTGGTCACCAAGCTGGCCTCCGCCCTCTGCCGGGACGCGGGGGAAGGGGGCGTGGCCTCCTTCCTGGAGGTAGCAGGGGGTGCGGCGGCGGTGCTGGTCGCCCTGCCGCTTCTGAAAATGGTCCTCCAACTGGTCCAGTCGCTCTTGTAGTGCGAGGACTGGCGCTGCTCCTCCTTCTGGCCCTTCTGCTGCCGCCCGGGGCCCTGGCCCTGGAGCAGGGGGAGATCTGGGAGGAACAGGCCCGGTCCTACGGCTTGGAGGAGCTGGAACGGGCGGGGGAGGAGTACCTGGGGGAGATCGACCTGGCCGATGGCATGGACGTGCCCTCGATCCTGAACGCCCTGGGCCAAAGGGGCAGGGAAGGCATCACGGGCGTGGTGAAGGGTTCGGTCCGCAGCTGCGTCCTGCTGCTGGTCATTACCCTTCTGTGCGGTCTGGCCGAGACCATGGGCGCGGGGAGCGGGGGAGACCCCTTGAAGACCGCCACCCTGGCGGCGGCCCTGGCCATCACCGCCGTTGCCGTGGGAGATGTGCACTCCCTTCTCTCCATGGGAGAGGAGGCCATTGACCAGATGCAGAGCTTGGGCGACGTTCTCCTTCCGGCGGTCTCCATGACCACGGCGGCCAGCGGCGCCCCGGCGGCCGCCGCGGTGAAGTACAGCATCACCATCCTCTTTTCCGACTTCCTCATCCGGCTGATCCGGCGGCTGCTCATCCCCCTGTGCTACACCTTCGTGGCGGTGAACGTGGCCTGGGCGGCCCTGGGAAACGACGGTCTCAAGCGGATGGGCGGGCTGCTCAAGTGGATGATCACGATCATCCTGTCGGTGGTGCTGCTGATCTTCATCGGGTATCTGAACCTGTCGGGGGTCATCTCCGGCAGCGCGGACGCAGCCACCATCAAGGCGGCCAAGTTCACCATCTCCAACATGGTCCCCGTGGTGGGCGGCGTCATTTCCGACACGGCGGAGACGCTTCTGGCCGGTGCGTCCCTCCTGCGCAACACGGCGGGGGTCTTCGGGATGCTGGCGGTGCTGGCGATCTGTCTGGCTCCCTTCCTGCACTTGGGGCTGCACTACATCCTGTATAAGATCACTGCGGCCCTGGCGGCCACGGTCTCCGGGGATGGCCGGGTCACCGGGCTCATTGAGAGCCTGGGCAGCGCCTTCGGCCTGATCCTGGCCATGACCGGCTCCTGCGGGGTGCTGCTCATCGTGGCCATGACCTCGGCGGTGTCCGTGGTGGCGGGGTAGGAAGGAGGAAGTCCATGGAACTCATTCGCACCTGGATCTTGACGGTGACGGTCTCTGCGCTGCTCATCGCTGTGGCAGAGGCGCTCATGCCCGAGGGGGCCGTGAAGCGGGTGGGGAAGCTCACCGGCGGTCTGATCCTCATTCTGGGCATCCTCCAGCCCTTGGCGGCGATGGACGCCCAGGCGCTGTACGACATGGTCAACAGCCTGCCCACCGGGGCCATCCGGCAGGAGAGCTTCCGCGAGGCGGCCGAGGACCCCATGAAAGAGATCATAGAGCGGGAGCTTGGCGCATACATTGTGGACAAAGGGGCGGAACTTGGCCTGGCCTGCACGGCGCAGGTGCTGTGCGCCGCCGGAGAGGCGGGCGTCCCCACGCCCCAGCGGGTGACGGTCTCCGGGTCCCTTTCCCAGAGCCAGAAGGAACGGCTCAGCCAACGGATCGCCGAGGACCTGGGGATCCCGCGAGAGGATCAACGCTACATAAGTGAGGAAACGCCATGAACGGGAGAGAAGCCCTGGCCAAGCTGGCCGAGAACATCAAAGGCCCCATGGAGAGGTACCGCCTGGTCTGGCTGGTGATCCTGGCGGGCGCACTCCTGCTGCTGCTTCCCATTGGAGGGGAGAAGGAGGAGCCGGACCGAGAGGGGACCGCGCCGACCACGCAGTTTGACCTGGCCGCCCTGGAGGACCGCCTGGAGGAAGCCCTGTCCAAGATCGACGGGGCGGGGGAGGTCACGGTCGTCTTGACCATCCAGAACGGCCCCCGCCAGGTCCTGGCCCAGGATGTGGACCGAAGGAGCGGAGAGGGGGAGAACACGGAGACGGTGATCCTCTCCCGGGGCAGCAGCGCCCAGGAGACGGTGGCCGTCCAGGAGCTCTACCCCAGCTACCAGGGCGCGCTGCTGATCTGCGCGGGCGGGGATGACCCCGATGTACGCTTGAAGCTCACCGAGGCCACGTCGGCGCTGACCGGCCTGGGAGCCGATAAAATCTCCATCAGTAAAGGAAAGTGAGGAAGAACCTATGAAACTCTGGAAACGCAACGCCATCGCCGCGGCCATCGTGCTCTTTGTCTGCGGGGCGGTCTATCTGAACTGGAGCTACTCTCAGGACACCGCCGCCGGAAAGAACCTGGGAGAGGCCGCCCTGGTGGGCAGTCAAAACGATGCCCTCCTGGCCAAGGAGGATAAGAGCGCCGTGGAGGAGGGCGAGGACGTCACCGGCGAAACCACGGAGTCCGGGACCTATTTCTCCACCGCCCGCCTGAACCGCCAGCAGGCCCGGGACAACGCCCTGTCTCTGCTCCAGGAGGCGGCCAAGGACGAAAAGGCGGACCAAAGCGCCGTTGACGAGGCCAACGCGGCCATCCAGACCATGGCGGACTACACCATGGCCGAGGCCCAGATCGAGAACCTGGTCACGGCAAAGGGGTACACCGACTGCGTGGCCTTCCTGGGGGAGAACAGCATCAGCGTGGTGGTCTCCGCCCTGGAAACCGGCCTGACCGACACCGACGCTGCCCGCATCGGGGAGATCGTCATGGAGCAGACCGGCCTGAAAGCGGACCAGATCAAGATCATCGAAGCCGAGTGAATGCGCAGCCCTTCCTTGCAGGCATCGGCTTGCAGGGGAGGGACTTCTTTTTCTGGTCATTGTTTCGCCGATGTAGTATACTGGTCCCATCGACAAGGATAAGACCAAGGAGGCGATACCATGACCGAACAGACCATTCCTCTCTCCCCCGCGGCGGCCAAGGCGCTGGAGATCCTCCGTGCTGCCGGGTATGAGGCCTGGATCGTGGGGGGATGCGTCCGGGATGCGCTTCTGGGCCAGCCCCCGAAGGACTACGACATCACCACCTCGGCCCTGCCGGAGGAGACGAAGCGGGCCTTTCAAGGCTGCCGCGTCATCGAGACGGGCATTCGCCACGGCACGGTCACGGTGGTTTTGGAGGAAGAGCCTCTGGAGATCACCACCTATCGGGTGGACGGCGGCTATTCGGACGCCCGGCACCCCGACGCGGTGACCTTCACCCGCTCCCTGCGGGAGGACGCCGCGCGGCGGGATTTCACCATGAACGCCATCGCCTACGCCCCCGGGGCAGGCCTGCGGGATTTCTTCGGCGGTCAGGCAGATATACAAAATGCCCAAATTCGGGCCGTGGGAGATCCGGAGCTTCGTTTCCGGGAGGACGCTCTGCGTATTCTGCGGGGGATCCGATTTGCGTCGGTCCTGGGATTTTCCCTGGAGGTCGCCACGGAACGGGCCGCCCGGAAGGAGGCGGGGCGGCTTCCCGGCATTTCAGCCGAGCGGATCGCCGTCGAGCTGGATAAGCTTCTGCGGGGCAAGGATGCCGGGCGTATCTTGCAGACCTACCCCGATATTTTGGGGCAGATCATCCCGGAGCTTCTGCCTATGGTGGGCTTTGACCAGCGCAACCACCACCACTGCCACGACCTGCTCACCCATACGGCGGTGGTGGTGGACCATGTGCCGCCGGTCCTCCCCCTGCGGTTGGCTGCCCTGCTGCACGACGTGGGAAAGCCCCGCTGCTTTTCCCTGGGCGAGGACGGAGAGGGCCATTTCTACGGCCACGCCCGGGAGAGCGTTGCCCTGGCCGGGGAGATCCTCCGGCGGCTGCGGTTTCCCAACGCGGTGCGGGAAAAGACGGAAACTTTAATACGTTATCACGATTCTGTCATAGAGGAGGACCCTCGTTTGGTCCGTCGGTGGCTGAACCGGCTGGGAGAGGAGACCTTTTTTGACCTGCTCGCCCTTCAGCGGGGAGACACGGCGGCCCTGGCTCCGGCGTATTCCGAAAGACAAAACCACTTCGATCGCCTGGAAACGCTGGCCCGGGAGATCCTGGCCGAGACGCCCTGCCTCCAGGTCCGGGACCTGGCGGTGAACGGACATGAGCTCATGGCTCTGGGGCTGCGGGGGAGAGAGATCGGCGCAGCCCTTCGCTTTCTGCTGGACCAGGTGCTGGAAGGAACGCTTCCCAACGAAAAGGAAACGCTTATGCAGTTTTTGCATAAATACCTTGCAAAAAAGCCGTGGCTTTCAGCAGACGGATCGAGTGAGGAAAACGATGAGATTCGAGAAAAATGTTCGTTTCTCTGATAATTTTACGAAAAATAAATTTAACTCTTTATTTCTTGTTGACAGTGTGTTATAATAGAGCCACTCAAAAGGTCCAAAGCTTCGTCAAAAGGACGAAAAATGGACGAGGAGTGTGGCTCGATCCCAAGCGACAAGGAGGTATGCGGTGACCCGGGAAGGTACGATACAACAGAATAAATAGTAAATCGGCGTGAATTTTCCTGAATGAAGGAAGACATTATGGGAAAGGGCACGCCGCAAAATACGCGATTCGATCGGCGGTCTGTGAGCCCGCCGTTGGTCGGACAACAGTGTAAATATAGTTGAGTCGAGAAATATTCAAGTTATATTTTCAACGAGAAACGAGGTAAAATTTATGAGTAATCAGGGAGAGAAAAAAGGTGTAGGCGCCATTGACTTTTTCTGCATCGGTTTTGGCGCTATCGTCGGCGTTGGCTGGGCTGTTGCCATCAACGGCTGGATGGGTAACTCCGGCGGTCCTATTCCCGCAGCAGTAGGCTACCTCATGTGCCTGCTGATCATGGTCCCCCTCGGCCTGGTGTATGCCGAGCTGGTCCCCATGCTGCCCGTCGCTGGCGGCGGCTCCGCATTCGCCTATGCAGCCTTCGGTGAGAAGATCTCCTTCCTCTCCGGCTGGGCAGCCTTCGGCGCATTCGTGGCCATCATCCCCTGGGAGGCCATTCAGGTCACCGACGTTCTGGGTTATCTGTTCCCCGCTCTGACGCGCGGCAAGCCCATGTATGTCATCCTGGGTTCTGAGATCCATCTGACCACCATCATCATCGGCACCATCTTCACCGTCCTGCT
This sequence comes from uncultured Eubacteriales bacterium, assembly GCA_934572535.1. Lineage (GTDB taxonomy): Bacteria > Bacillota > Clostridia > Oscillospirales > Oscillospiraceae > Evtepia. The sequence goes on along the minus strand of CAKTLJ010000008.1, from coordinate 65,335 downwards.
GTTCCTGCTGAACAGAAAGGGCCTGTCCTCTGCCGCGACCCTGCAGAAGTTCCTGTGCATCTTCCTGGTCGGTTCCGCTGTCATCGGCGCGATCGCCGGTCTGGTGGGCGGCAACATTGAGAACATCCAGCCCATCTACGATCCCGCTCCCGCTGGCGCAAGCCACAACAGCTTCATCGGCGGCGCCTTCTCCATCATCACCGCAGCAGCCTTCTTCCTGGCCGGTTTTGAGACCATTCCCCAGGGCGTTGAGGAAGCTGGCGGCGACGTCAAGAAGGTCGGCTCCACCGTCGTTCTGTCCGTCGGCCTGGCCTGCGTGTTCTACGCCATCCTGCTGTTCTGCTTCGGCTATGCTTATGACTGGCAGCAGTTCCTGACCCTGGAGCGTCCCGCAGCAGCAAACATGTTCAAGTACGTCTTCGAGGGCGGCGCAGGCATTGCTCTGTACTGGCTGATCACCGTCGGCGCTCTGGCCGGTCTGTTCACCACCTGGAACGGCTTCTTCACCGCTTCCGCAAACCTGCTGATGGCTATGGGCCGTTCCCGTATGCTTCCCGGCTGGTTCGCAAAGCAGAACGAGGGCGGCGTTGCCATCCACGGCCTGTACGTCGTTACCATCATTTCCTTCGCTGGTCCTTTCCTGGGCTACAACATGATCGACACCGTGACCTGCTTCTCCGCGACCGCATTCATGCTGTCCTGGATGATCTCCGCCCTGGGCCTGCTGAAGCTGCGTAAGGATATGCCCAACGCAAACCGTCCCTACAAGCTGGCTACCCCCATCGCTTACTGGGCAGCCATCGTCAGTGTCATCTACTTCGTTGGCGCGCTGATCCCTGTCTGCCCCTGGTTCGCAGGCGGCAAGGCTGTTCTGGTCTTCGTCATCTACATCATCGTTGGCTTCATCCTGTTTGCCGCTTCCGGCGGTGCCAGAAACGCCCTCAGCCCCGAGGAGCGTGAGCACGCTATGTTCGGCAAGCTTGACCTGGAGGCAATGCGCCAGAAGTAATTCCTTTCCCTAAGAACCCCGCTATGACGAAAAGGAGAACCCTATGCAACAGTCAGTTATTACGGATATCGCCAACAGCAACGTGATCATGATGGAAACCCTGATCTACGCGATCGCCACGTTCTTCATCCTTATTTTGCTGGATCTTTACGCGGCGAAGAAGATCGGGGATCGGCGCAGACCGGCCTATCGGGCCCTGCGGCCGCACAAGTCCATCGCCTTCTTCATTGTTGGTGTGGTCACCGCGGTGATCGCGATCCTGTGTATCTTCAAGGATCTGTCGGTCAGCCGCGCCACCCTGACTTACTTCGGGCTTCCCTACTTCATGGCCGTGGTATACTACATGGTGAAGGTTTTCAGAAGAGTGCGCTCTGAGATCAGACGACGCAGATAACGCAGCTTCTGAGATACTTACAGCACATCAAAACGCCGGGACGATCCGTCCCGGCGTTTCGTTTGTCGAAAGAGGCGGGGCCTGTGCACCTCTGGCGCGCACCCCTTCTTTTTGAACATGGGGAGAACGAAAGGCCGGACGCTTGCGCGTCCGGCCTTTCGTGTATATTTAGGAAGAGAGAGAAAAGAGAGAAGTGATTTTTGCTTGACTTTTTATTACGGTTATAGAATAGCACACAGAAAGTCAATAGAAGTGGACAATTTTCAAACATTGAGTGAACAAAGTGTGAACGATGTCTTCACTCCGGCTGAAAGAAGGCCGCGGCGGCGTATCCCACCTCGTCTCCGAAGCGGATGAGGTACCATCCGTCGTACTCGTTGAGGAGGACGACCTGCGCGCCGTTGTAGAGCCGAGCCTTGACCGGGGCGGAGGCGTCCGGCCGGGCGTGGACTTGGACGGCGCCGGAGTGCACCTGGACCACGGCGGGAAGCGGGTCGCTGCTGGGGAAGAAGGGGAGGCCGAAGAACTCCGTCAGGGACAGAACGAGGTTTTCCGCTATGTCCTGGATGTGGCTGGTGATCCAGACGGCGTCCTCGTAGTTGTCGTGGAAGCCCAGCTCCAAGAGAACGGCGGGTGCGCGGACCCGCCGGACCTCGCCCAGGGATGTGGTGGCCTCGGCCCGCACCAGGTTGGGCAGGGGATAGATAGCTTTCAGGCCGTTCACCAACAGCTCGGCTGCCCGCATCCCCCGGATGCTGCCGGGGTAGTAGAAGGCGATGATCCCGCGGTTCTGTCCGGCCTGCGCCGGGTCCGAGGCGTTGGAGTGAAGGGCCAGGTGCAGGTCATAGCTGCCCTCGTTGGAGGCCCGGATGGAAGAGGCTGCCGTCATGTCCGGGGTGTTGCGGACGAACTGGATGCCCGAAGCGGTGAGGATGGGCTCCATGGCGTCGGCCAGCAGATTCATCCAGCCCTCCTCCGTGCCGCCGGTCACATAGTGGTTGAACTCCTGAGTGGATGGGGATAGGTATATGATAGGCAAAGATGCTCCCTCCTTTGCTGCATTCTATGCGGCGCAGCGGCCTTCGGTCCGTGGCCGGGAGGGCCTTCCCGTTGCAATCAAAACCCGCCTGTGATAAAATCATGGTAGAACTAACACGAAGGTGAGGTCCCACCATGAATTTATGCAACCAACGAGAGATCAAGGAACTTCTGGGCCGTCACGGTTTTCGCTTTTCCAAGAGCATGGGCCAGAATTTCCTCATTGAACCCTGGGTCCCCCGGCAGACGGCCGAGGCCTCCGGGGCGGACGCCGGGATCGGCGTCGTGGAGGTGGGGCCTGGGATCGGCCCTCTGACGGAGCAGCTGGCCAAGCTGGCGGAGAAGGTGGTCTCCGTGGAGCTGGACAAGAGCCTTTTGCCGGTGCTGGCCGAAACCATGGCGGACTATCCCAACGTGGAGATCGTTCCCGGTGACATCATGAAGACCGACATCGCCCAGCTCTGCCGGGAGAAGCTGCCTGGCCTGCCGGTGGTGGCCTGCGCCAACCTGCCCTATAACATCACCACCCCGGCCATCACGGCCCTCCTCCAGGCCGGATGCTTCCAGGCGGTGACGGTGATGATCCAGCGGGAGGTGGCCCTGCGCATCTGCGCCCAGCCCGGCACGGCGGATTATGGTGCGTTCACCCTCCTCTGCCAATACTATGCCGACAGCGAGCTGCTGTACGATGTACCCCCCTCCTGCTTCTATCCCGCGCCCAAGGTGGTCTCCTCGGTCATCCGCATGACGGTGCGGGGAAAGCCGCCGGTGGAGGTCCCGGACCCGGACCTCTTCTTCCGGATCGTCCGGGCGGCCTTTGGCCAGCGGCGGAAAACCTTGTTAAATGGTCTGCATACCATGCTGGGGAAAAGCGTGGACAAAGAGACCCTTCGCCAGGCTATCCTTGCCTGCAATTTGACGGAGACTATTCGTGGGGAACGGCTGCGTTTTGCGGACTTTGCTCAATTATCCCGGGAACTTGCTGAAATTCAAGGGAATTGACGATTTGTTTCTTGCAATAAAAGCTGCAAAGGAATATAATATACATTGAAAAAGAGGGAACGCTCTTAAGGAGGGGTTTTCAAAATGGAATTAACAAAAAATAAACATGTCCTGTCCTGGATCGACCGCCAGGCTGCCCTGACCAAACCGGATCAGATCATTTGGATCGATGGCAGTGAGGAACAGCTGGAGGCGCTTCGCGCGGAGGGCTGCTCCACCGGCGAGTTATATAAGCTGAATCAGGAGAAGCTGCCTGGATGCTACCTGCACCGCTCTGACCCCACTGACGTGGCCCGCGTGGAGAGCAGGACCTTTATTTGCAGCAAGCGTGAGGAAGACGCCGGCCCCACCAACAACTGGATGGCTCCCGACGAAATGTATGCCAAGCTGAACAAGCTCTACGACGGCTCCATGAAGGGCCGCACCATGTACGTCATCCCGTACTGCATGGGCGTGGTAGGCTCGCCCTTTGCCAAGTATGGCATCGAGCTGACCGACTCCATCTACGTGGTGCTGAACATGGCCATCATGACCCGCGTGGGCACGGCCGTTTTCGACCAGCTGGGCGATTCGCCCGATTTTATCAAGGGCCTCCATGCCAAGGCGGACCTGGACCCCGAGGAGCGGTACATCGTTCAGTTCCCTGAGGATAACGCGATCATGTCCATCAACTCCGGTTACGGCGGCAACGTGCTCCAGGGCAAGAAGTGCTTCGCCCTGCGCATCGCCTCCAACCTGGGCCGCCAGGAGGGCTGGCTGGCCGAGCATATGCTCATCCTGGGCATCCAGAACCCCCAGGGCGAGATCCGCTATGTGACCGGCGCGTTCCCCTCCGCCTGCGGCAAGACCAACCTGGCCATGCTGATCCCGCCCGAGGGCTATCAGAAGAACGGCTGGAAGTGCTGGTGCGTGGGCGATGACATCGCCTGGCTCCGCACGGGCCCCGATGGCCGCCTGTGGGCCGTCAACCCCGAGAAAGGCTTCTTCGGCGTTGCCCCCGGCACCAACGAAAAGTCCAACCCCAACGCCCTGGCCACCACCCGCAAGGGCACCATCTTCACCAACGTGGCCCTGAACCTGGACGACGACACCGTGTGGTGGGAGAAGCTGGACAAGAACCCGCCGCACCACGCGCTGGACTGGATGGGCAATCCCTGGAGCCCCGAGACCGCGCAGGGTCCTGCCGCCCACCCCAACTCCCGCTTTACCGCACCCGCAGAGAACTGCCCCTGCATCTCTCCTGAGTTCAACAACCCCCACGGCGTGCCCATCTCCGCCATCATCTTCGGCGGCCGCCGGGCCAAGACCGCGCCCCTGGTCTACCAGTCCAGAGACTGGAAGCACGGTGTCTTTGTTGGCTCCATCATGGGCTCTGAGAAGACCGCCGCGGCCGAGGGGACCGTGGGCGAGACCCGCCGCGACCCCATGGCCATGCTGCCCTTCTGCGGCTACCACATGGCCGACTACTGGCAGCACTGGCTGGACATGGAAAAGTCCGTCGCCAACCCGCCCAAGATCTTCAACGTCAACTGGTTCCGCACCGACGAGAACGGCGAGTTCATCTGGCCCGGCTTCGGCGAGAACCTGCGCGTGATCGAGTGGATCCTGAAGCGCTGCTTCGACGAGGTGGGTGCGAGAGACGCCGAGATCGGCTTCCTGCCCAACCCCGAGGACATCAACCTGGAGGGTCTGGAGCTGAGCCGTGACACCCTGGCCGGTCTGCTGAACGTGGACCGCGACCTGTGGCGTCAGGAGTCCGTCAACATCCATTCCTACTATGAGAAGTTTGGCGAGAAGCTGCCCAAGGAGCTGACCGACGCCCTGGCAGAGCTGGACGCCCGTCTGAACGACTGATCCTACACCATACATACCCCAAGCCGCCGCACGTCCTGTGCGGCGGCTTGCCTTTTGGGCAGAACTGTGCTATAGTGTGGGACGCGGTATACGGACAGTTCGAAACCATCCTGTCCTTAAACAAAACTATGGGCAAAATCAATACCGTCTTTGTGCGTCCATGGGGCGCGCTTTTTTTGCCCTCGAAACGAGGAGATCTTATGATACGTTACAGCATGATCCAAGAAAAAAATCCCCGGGAGATCGTTCTTCTCCGGGGGACCGGCTGCCGCTGGCGCAGATGCACCTTCTGCGACTATCACCTGGACAGCGCCCCCGATGAGGAGGAGAATTTTCGCCTGAACCGGGCCGTCCTGGCGCGGGTCACGGGCCGCTATCACCATCTGGAGGTCATCAACTCGGGCAGCTTCCCCGAGCTGGACCGGGAGACGATGCGCTGTCTTCTGAATCTCTGCCAGGAAAAGGGCATCCAGACCCTGCACTTCGAGTGCCACTGGCTCTACCGGGACCAGATCCCCGCCCTGCGGGCGGCCTTTGCCGCCGTGGGGACCACCCTAAAGATCAAGACCGGGGTGGAGACCTTCGACCATGAATTTCGGGAAGGGGTGCTGCGCAAGGGCATCCCGGCGCGGGACCCGGCCCAAATCGCCCGGCAGTTTGACGAGTGCTGCCTGCTCTTTGGCCTGGCCGGACAGACGGCGGAGAGTATGCGAAGGGATGTGGAGACCGGTCTGGCGCATTTTGAGCGGGTCTGCGTGAATCTCTTCGTGGAGAACGGGACCGCCCTGAAACCGGACAAAGGGGTGCTCCGGGCGTTTGAAGAAGCGGTCCTGCCTGCCTACCTGGAAAACGACCGGGTGGATATTCTGCGAAACAACACGGACTTTGGCGTGGGTGCGCCGGAGGTGGATCATGCCCAATGAATTGCTGCTGGTAGGCTCGGTCCTGCTGATCTATGGGGCGGTGCTGGCGGCCTATCGGCTCTTCGGCAAGACTGGCCTGTACGCCATGACCATGGCCGCTACCATCCTGGCCAACGTGGAGGTGCTCATCCTCATCGAGGGCTTCGGGATGGAGCAGACCCTGGGCAACGTCCTGTTCGCCTCCACCTATCTGATCACGGACATTCTCAGCGAGAACGAGGGAAAGAAGAGCGCCTCCCGGGCGGTGTGGCTGGGGGTCTTCGCCGCGGTCATTATGATCCTCTTTACCCAGTACTGGCTGCTCTACACCCCCGCGGAAGGCGACTGGGCCTTTGCGCACATCACCGCCATCTTTTCCACCACCCCGCGGATGCTGCTGGCCAGCTTTGTGGGCTATGTGGTCTCCCAGCGGTTCGACGTGTGGCTCTATCACCGCTGGTGGGCCTTTACCACGGAAAAGACGGGGGACAGCAGAGGCTATTTGTGGCTGCGCAACAACGGCTCCACGATGATCTCTCAAATCCTCAACACCGTGCTCTTTACCCTGCTGGCCTTCGCCGGTTGGTACGACACGCAGACGCTTCTCTCCGTGATGGTGACGAGCTACCTGATCTTCATCTTCACCAGCCTCCTCGACACGCCCGTTGTCTACCTGGCTCGGGCGATGAAGCAGAAGGGCGTCATTCAGGATTGATCCCCGCGTGAGGATCGGGGGTTGCGGAGGACCTGCCTTTTATGGTACAATAGTTCGATAAAACGAGTGGGGGAGGGGAAGCTGTGCGCATTTTAGGCATCGACCCGGGCTACGCCATCGTGGGCTTTGGTGTCCTGGAGGCAGGCCGGGGACAGGTTCGGCTGGTTCGGTGCGGGGCCATCAACACCCAGGCGGGGGTCCCCATGCCGCGCCGCCTGCTCCAGATCCAGGAGGATATGGAGACCCTGATCCACACCTTTCAGCCCGACGTCATGGCCATTGAAGAGCTCTTCTTCAACACCAACGTGACCACCGGCATCGGCGTGGCCCAGGCCCGGGGCGTGATCCTGACGGCGGCGGCCAGGCTGGGGGTGGAGATCTTCGAGTACACCCCCTCTCAAGTGAAGCAGGCGGTGGTGGGCTACGGAAAGGCGGAAAAGCGCCAGGTCATGGACATGACCAAGCGGCTGCTGAACCTCTCCGCCGTGCCCAAGCCCGACGACGCGGCCGACGCGGTGGCCCTTGCCCTGTGTCACGCCCGCTCCCACACCTCCCGTCTGTACCAGCGATAAAGAAAGGAGCTCCTCTGTGTTCTACTATCTCAAGGGGACGGTGGGCCATCTGGCCCCCAACCTGGCGGTCATCGACTGCGGGGGCGTGGGCTACGCCTGCCGCACCACCAGCTACACGCTCTCCTCCCTACAGATCGGGGAGAGCGCCAAGCTCTATACCTACCTGAACGTCCGAGAGGACGCCATGGAGCTCTATGGCTTTGCCTCGGAGAACGAGCGCAACTGCTTTCAGATGCTCATCAGCGTGTCCGGCGTGGGTCCCAAGGCGGCCCTGTCCATCCTCTCCGCCACCACCCCGGAGGGCTTGGCCACCTCGATCATTACCGGCAATGAGAAGGCCCTGATGGTGGCCCAGGGCATCGGCAAGAAGATCGCCCAGCGCATCATCCTGGAGCTGAAGGACAAGCTGTCCAAGGGTCAGCTCCCGGTGGAAGAGAGCTATGGCGGCACCGGCGTCACGGTGATCCCCCAGGACAAGACCTCCGAGGCCTCTGCTGCGCTGGCTGTCCTGGGCTACAGCCCGGCGGAGATCGCCGCCGCCCTGAAGGGGCTGGACCTGGAGGGCCTCACCCTGGAGGAGATCGTCCGTCAGGCCCTGCGCAAAATGGTAAAGTGAGGGGGAGAGCGGCATGAGCATTGATTTTTCCATGGAACCGGAAGAGATCCAGGCGCCTCTTATGACGACCGCCCTCCGGCCAGAGGACGAGGGAGAGGGCTCCCTTCGTCCCCGCTCCCTGGCGGAATACATCGGCCAGAAGAAGGCCAAGGAGAACCTGTCCATCTTCATCGACGCGGCGAAGATGCGGAACGAGCCCCTGGACCATGTCCTCCTGCACGGACCGCCCGGCCTGGGTAAGACCACCCTTTCTGGCATCATTGCCAACGAGATGGGGGTCAGCATCCGCATCACCTCCGGGCCGGCCATCGAGAAGCCCGGCGACCTGGCCGCCCTTCTCACCAACCTGAACGAGAACGACATCCTCTTCGTGGATGAGATCCACCGGCTGAACCGGTCGGTGGAGGAGATCCTCTATCCCGCCATGGAGGACTACGCCATTGATATCATCATCGGCAAGGGGCCGTCGGCCAACTCCATACGGCTGGACCTGCCCAAGTTCACCCTCATCGGAGCAACCACCCGGGCGGGACAGCTCTCCGCCCCTCTGCGGGACCGGTTCGGCGTGATGCTCCGCCTGGAGCTTTACAGCCCGGAGGAGCTGGCCCAGATCGTCACCCGCAGCGCGGGCATCCTGCGGGTCCCCATCGAGCCGGACGGCGCGGCGGAGATCGCCAAGCGCTCCCGGGGGACCCCGCGGCTGGCCAACCGTCTGCTGCGCCGGGTGCGGGACTTCGCCCAGGTTCGGGCCGGGGGCGTCATCACCCGGGACGTGGCCGACCAGGCGCTGGTTGCCCTGGAGGTGGATCGGCTGGGGCTGGACGAGGTGGACCGGCGGATGCTGCGCAGCATCATTGCCCACTACGGCGGCGGCCCCGTGGGGCTGGATACCCTGGCAGCCACCGTGGGGGAGGAGGCGGTCACGCTGGAAGATGTGTACGAGCCATACCTCATGCAAATGGGCTTTCTGACCCGGACGCCCCGGGGGCGGTGCGTCACCCGGCTGGCCTATGAGCATCTGGGCCTGGAGTTCCACGGGCAGGAGCAGCTGAGGCTTTGAGCGGCAAGGGTTTGCAGGAGACGATGCAAAACCCGGCGAAAAAAGTACACAAAAATGACGCGAATTTTTTGAAAATTCTTATTATTTGGATAATTTCCTTGACTTCTCCTGCGGGGTCAACTATAATGACTACGAAGAAATTATGAAAGATGGAACCATTTCCAAACAGCAGTATGACAGACGAAGGCTTATGTGCGCGGGTCCTTGACGGCGACCGCGCGGCAGAGGAAACGTTGGTCTTGCGCTATGCCCGGCTGGTCCGGGTGTGCGCCCGCCCCTTCTTTCTGGCGGGCGGCGACAGCGAGGACCTGATCCAGGAGGGTATGCTGGGTCTTCTCTCGGCGATCCGGGAGTACCGGCCTGACCGGGGGACCCGGTTCCGCACCTTTGCGGAGCTGTGTATCCGCCGCCGCATCATTTCCGCGGTCAAGCTGGCCGTCGGCGGCAAGCATTCCCCGCTGAACAACTACGTTTCCCTTGAACCATCCCTCTTTTTGGCTGACCGGGACATCGCTCCTCTTGGCGCGGCATATCAAAAGCAGGGAAACCCCGAAGATATGGTGATCCACCAGGAAAGCTTGACCGACCTGGAGGAGGCCATCCGAAAGCAGTTGACCGGACTGGAAGCCCAGGTTCTGGCCCGGTACCTGGAGGGTGCGTCCTACGCAGAGATTGCTGAAGAGGTACAACGGTCCACCAAGTCGGTGGACAACGCCGTGCAGCGCATCCGACGCAAGATCGCGCGGCATCTATCCTGCGGCGAATACAGCGAAAGCTGATCGCATATTTTATCCAGCCCAGAGAAAACAGGGTTACAACGTCAAAGAGAGGGTTAAAAGCATGTACGAAGACAAGACTTTAGTATGCAAGGAATGCGGCAACGAGTTCGTGTTCTCTGCAGGTGAGCAGGAATTTTATGCGGAGAGAGGCTTCCAGAACGAGCCCCAGCGCTGCAAGGCTTGCCGTGACGCGCGCAAGGCAGCTTCCCGCGGCCCCCGCGAATACTTCACCGCAACTTGTGCATCTTGCGGCGGCGAGGCAAAGGTTCCCTTCGAGCCCAAGTCTGACCGTCCCGTCTATTGCAGCGAGTGCTTCGCTCGCATGAGAGAAGCTTAATTTCTTAGAAATTACGCCAGGTTGAGGAACGGCGTCAGAGCGATCTGGCGCCGTTCCTTTTTTGCTGCCCTTTCTTTGCCGAAAAACGTGAAAAAAGTGGTAAGCTTTGGGCAATATCGCAACAAATTCATAGAAAAACTCTTGCGAAGACGGGGAAATGCCGGTATAATGAAACCATTCAGACCACACACAGGAGAGCAGGAGGAAGCAGCTGGATCGCGGATCACGCGGGAGGTGGGTCGATGTTCCGGGCGGGAGACAAGATCGTCCATCCCATGCACGGCGCTGGGATCGTAGACGAGATCGTGACACGGAAGGTGAACGGCGTTCTTCGGGACTATTACAGCCTCCGTCTGCCTGTAGGCGGTATGCTGGTGATGATCCCCACCGAAGCCTGCGCGGAGATCGGCGTTCGTGCCGTCCTCACGGCGGAAGAGGCCGGTCGGCTCTTGACAGAGATCGCCGGTGTTCAGGTCGAGCTGGAGCCAAACTGGAACCGGCGCTACCGCGAGAACATGCAGCGTCTGAAAAGCGGTAAGCTTCTGGAAGTGGCCAAGGTGATCAAAAGCCTCATGCTCCGGGAAAGCCGCCGGGGGGTGTCCACCGGGGAGCGGAAGATGCTCCACTTGGCCAGGCAGATCCTCATCTCCGAGATCAGCATGGCCCAGGACGTTCCCTATGAGGAGGCGGAGCGCCGCGTCAACCATGTTCTGTGAGCCTGTGCGGAACAACCGCAGAGAAAGAGAAAGGAGCCGACCGGCTCCTTTTTTGAACTGTCGAAAAGGAGGAGACCATGGGTTTTCTGGAAAAACTGTTTGGCAAGGACAAGAAGACGACGCCATTCTGCACCGCAGTGGTGGTGGCAGGGGGGAAGGCGACCCGGATGGAGGGCGTGGATAAGATCCTTGCCCCTATGGGGGGCGAGCCGCTGATCCTCTACGCCCTGCGCCCCTTTCAGGCGTCCGACCTGGTGGATGAGATCGTCGTTGTGGCCCGGGAGGATCTGATGGTACCCATCGGCAATCTGTGCAGCCAGAAGGGGATCACCAAGGTCCGCCGGGTGGTCAACGGCGGCGCAGCCCGTCAGGCGTCCGTCCTGGCAGGGGTCCGGGCGGCGGACCGTGAGGCGGATCTCATTGCCATCCACGACGGCGCTCGGCCCTTTATTACCCAGGAAATCATTGAGGATACCATCCGGACGGCCCGCCGCTGTTCTGCGGCTGCCCCGGCCATCCCCGTGAAGGACACCATCAAGCGGGCCAAGGACGGGATCGTCATCGAGACCCCCGACCGGTCGGAGCTCTTCGCCGTTCAGACCCCGCAGGTTTTTGAGGCGTCTCTCATCAAGGCGGCTTTGGGCAAGGCCATCGAGGAGGATGCGCCCATCACCGACGACTGCTCGGCGGTGGAGCGGCTGGGCTTTCCGGTGACGCTCACCCAGGGCAGCGAGGACAACATCAAGATCACAACCCCCCGGGACCTGGTCCACGGCGAGGCCATTTTGGCGGAAAGGATGGGACGGTAAGATGCGGATCGGACATGGATACGACGTACACCGGCTGGTTTCCGGCCGGAAGCTGATTTTGGGCGGGGTGGAGATTCCCCACCACTTGGGGCTTTTGGGCCACTCGGACGCCGACGTGGCCGCCCACGCCCTCATGGATGCCCTGCTGGGAGCAGCCGCGCTGGGGGACATCGGCCAGCATTTTCCCGACAACGACCCGGCCTATGCCGGGTGTGACAGCCTGGTCCTGCTGGGGGAGGTCATGGAGCGGCTGGCCGAGGCGGGCTGGCGGGTGGAGAACGTGGATGTGACCATCCTGGCCCAGAAGCCCAAGCTCATGCCGCACATCCCCCAGATGCGCCAGAATTTCTCCCGGGCCATGGGGCTTCCGGTGAGTGCCATCAGCGTGAAGGCCACCACGGAGGAGCAGCTGGGCTTCACCGGCGCCGAGCAGGGGATCGCCGCCCACGCGGTGGCGCTGCTTGAGGCCCTGGGGCGCTAAAATCAGACACAAAACGTCCTCCCGCGCATAAGATGGGTGCGGGAGGACGTTTCTTTTGTTTCATCGAGCCGGGGACACCGGCTCCAAGGCCCTCCTGACGGAGGTTTCCAATATGTATTATCTTATCATGTGCCGCTCGCTGACCCATGCGCAGCGGATCGCCAATGGACTGGAACGGGCCGGGATCCCCGCCCGGATCCTGCGCTCTCCGGCAGAGATCTCCCCCAACGGGTGCAGCCATTCGGTGAAGATCCCCGGCCGGAGCCTGACCCGGGCCCTGACGGTGCTCAACCGGAGGCGCCTGCCCTACCTGGGGATCTATGTGAGCGCGGCGGAGTATGGCTACCAGGAGGTGGAGCCGTGATCTATCTGGACAGCGCTGCCACGACCTTCCAAAAGCCTCCCGCCGTGGTTCGCGCCATGAACGAGGCCATGGCGACCATGACCAGTCCGGGCCGGGGGGAGTATGGCCCCTCCGCCCGGGCGTCCCAGACCCTGCTTGCCCTCCGCGAGGAGGCGGCTGCCTTGTTCCACGTGGGAGACCCCGAACAGGTGGTGCTGACCAGCAGCGCCACCCACGGCCTCAACATCGCCATCCGAACCATGGTCCAGCCGGGCAGCACCATCCTGCTGACCGGCTGGGAGCACAACGCGGTGACCCGGCCTCTGGCGGCCATTCCGGGGGTCCGGCTGCGGACCATCCGAACGCCGCTGTTCCGACCGGAGCTGTTTCTGGAAGAGCTGGACCGGCAGCTGGACCAGGGGGTAGATGGGATGATCTGCACCCATGTGTCCAACGTGTTCGGCTATATCCTGCCCGTGGAGGAGATCGCCGCCCGGTGCCGGGCGCGGGAGGTCCCCTTCATCGTGGACGCCTCCCAGTCGGCGGGCCTGCTGCCCATCGACCTGGAGGGATGGGGCGCGGCGTTTGTGGCCATGCCCGGCCACAAGGGGCTGTATGGGCCTCAGGGCACCGGCCTGCTCCTCTGCCGCGCCACGGGCGAGCCCCTCCTGGCGGGAGGAACGGGAAGTGAGTCCCGCCGCCAGGAAATGCCCGACTTTCTTCCGGACCGGCTGGAGGCGGGGACCCACAACGTGCCCGGAGCGGCCGGGCTTCTGGCCGGGCTGCGCTTTGTCCGCCGGAAGGGGCCGGATGTGCTCCTCCGCCACGAGGCGCAGCTGAAAGACCTGGCGGCGGAGGGGCTGTCCAGGAAGGCTGGCGTCCAGGTCTTCCACAGCCGGACGCACCAGAGCGGGGTCCTCTCCTTCCGGGTGACGGGAAAAGACCCCGGCCAGGTGGGGGATCGGCTGAGTCAGAAGGGGGTGGCCCTCCGGACGGGGCTCCACTGCGCCCCAGCCGCCCATGAGACCGCCGGGACCCTGGAGACCGGCACCCTGCGACTGAGTTTTTCCGCCTTCAACACGCCCAGGGAGGTGGAGCGGTTCCTGCACATCATGGCCCGCCTCTGAGGCGGGGAAGGGAGAGCGCTTCGGCTTGCCGAGGCGCTTTTCCTATGGGGAAAAGCGGAAAATTCCTGGCCCGGCGGGGTTGTAAATAGGCCGGAAATACAGTATAATAACTTGAATTACCATCGGATCCTTGGCGGAGCCTTCCCCTCCGCCGCGCATAGAAAATTCGAGACAGGAGGTGCAAGGTCTTATATGTCGATCTTTGAGTACGTAACCACAGCGGTGGGATATCTTCGCCAGATCACCATTTCTGACATGCTCGACATCGCCATCCTGTCCTATATCATCTACAAGGGCATCAACATCCTCCAGCGGACCAACGCGGCCAAGGTGGCCAAGGCCCTGCTGCTCCTCTTCGTGGTCATGTGGCTGTCCTATCAGTTCAACCTGAACGCCATCAACTTTGTCCTGAGCAAGGCGGTGGAGCTGGGGCTTCTGGCGCTGGTCATCATTTTCCAGCCGGAGATCCGGCGCTTTTTGGAGCGGATCGGCAGCAACAATCTCTACCGCATCTTCCGCAGCAATACCCCAACCAACGACCTGGAGACCGCCATCAACGAGACGGTGGAGGCCTATGGCGAGATGTCCAAAAACAGGGTAGGCGCGCTCATGGTCTTCGAGCGGGACACCGACCTGTCCAACGTCATCTCCTCGGGGACGGCCTTCCAGTCCTCGGTCACCAGCGAGCTGTTAAAGAATATCTTCTTCCCCAACGCCCCGCTTCACGACGGCGCCGTGGTGCTTCGCCAGGGCAAGATCGTGGCCGCCGGCTGTATGCTCCCCATGTCGGAGAGCATGAACCTGAGCAAGGAGCTGGGGATGCGCCACCGGGCCGGTCTGGGCATGAGCGAACGCTCCGACGCGGTGGTGGCCATCGTCTCGGAGGAGACCGGCGCGATCTCCGTGGTGGTGCACGGGAACCTCCGCCGCCATCTGTCGCCTGAGACCCTGGGCCGTGTCCTGACCAACGAACTGCTGCCCCAGGAGGAGGTCGTCTCCGATAAGATCCGCAAGCGAGCCGGGCTCTTCCGGCGAGGGAGGTCGGCAAACTGTGAAAAACACTAAAAAAAACCGCAAGATGGTCAACATGGCCCTGGCGGTCCTCCTCGCCTTTGGCCTGTGGTTTTATGTCATCAACGTCGAAAACCCCACGGGCAGCGCCAACCTGCGGGATCTGCCCGTGGAGCTGCAAGGGGAGTCTCAGCTGTCGGAGGCGGGCCTGATGGTGACCGATCTGAGCCAGGAGGCCATGAATCTGAAGGTCACCGGCAAGAAGAAGACCCTCATGAAGCTGGATAAGAAAAACGTCTCCCTGATGGTGGACGTGTCTGCCATCACCGAGGAGGGGGAGTATGACCTGATCTGCAAGACGGTCTTCCCCTCCCACATCAACACCGACAACGTTGCCGTTTCCAGCTGGAACGAGCGAAAGGTCACGGTCACCGTGAAGAAGAAGGGGACCAAGACCATCCAGGTCCGGGGTGAGTTCGTCGGCACCGAGGCGAAGGACTGCCTGGCCGGTAACGCGACCACCGACCCCAGCGAGCTGGAGCTGACAGGACCGGAAGACAGCCTGGCGCGGTTCGACCACGCTCAGGTGCAGGTGGGCGGCGAGGCGGTCAGCGACACCATCGTGGAGCAGGCCCCGGTCGTCTTCATGGACAAGAACGGCGTGCCGATCAAGGACCTGGAAAACATCACGAGCAGCGCGACCGAGGTGGAGATCACCGTGCCGGTCCGCCAGGTGGTGAACATCCCGCTGACCGTGGCCTTCCTGGCCGGTGACGGCGTGACCGGCCAGGACGTGACCTATGACATTGAGCCGGCTTCCGTCACCGTGGTGGCGGAGAACCGGGAGGAGCTGCCCGCGTCCATCTCTCTGGGCGAGATCGACCTGAGCCAGGTCTATGGCGAGACCTCCTACGCCCTGCCCATTCGCCTCCCCCGCGGGGTCAAGGCCTGGGGGGCATCCAGCTATGCCACGGTGACGGTGTCCCAGGACAAGCTGAAAAGCCGCCTGATCGCCACGGGCAATATCAGCCTGATCAACGTGCCGGAGGGCTATACGGCCAGCCTGGTGAGCCCCAAGCTCTACGTCTGGGTCCGAGGGACCGCCGGTCAGATCAGTAAGCTGACGGCGGACGAGATCACCGTGGAGGTGGACCTGTCCGCGGCGGCCCGGATGGACGCGATCCAGAGACTCCCTGCAACCGTCTCTTTTGCGGGGGGAGAGCAGAAGGATATGGACGTCGTGGGGACCCGCTACAGCGTGGCCCTGCGCCTGACCCCTTCCTCGTAAACGAACCATCGTCTGTTTATGCCGCGAAAGGCGGCGGAATGGAGGCTTTGATATGGAACAAATCGCAGTGGTAAAAAAGGTGCTGGAAAACGGCATGGCACAGATCGCGGTGGAACGCGAGACGGCCTGCGGCGCGGCCCACAGCTGCGCCGACTGCGCCGGGTGCGAGAAGATGATGACCAACACCCACACCGTGGTGACGGCCTTCAACGACGTGCAGGCCGGCCAGGGCGATGTGGTCAAGGTGCGCAGTGAAAACGCCGCCTTCTTCAAGACCGCCGCCATCGTGTATATCCTGCCGCTGATCCTGGCCCTGGTCTTTTACTTTGTGGCCGTGGGCGCCGCCCTGGGAGAAGGGCTTCAGGTCCTGCTGGCCTTCGTGGGCTTTGCGGTGGGCATCCTGGCCGCTGTGGGCTGGGACCGCCACATGAAGAAGCAAAACGGGCTGCGCTTCCACATCGTGGAGATCAAGCGGGCATGTTCGGGTATGTAAGAGCCGTTACCAGCGCGCTCAGCCCGGCGGACGCCCAGCGATACCAAGGGGTCTACTGCGGCCTGTGCCGGACGCTGGGAGAGCGGTACGGCCGAAGCGCCCAGATGATCCTCAACTATGACTTCGTTTTTTTGGCCATGCTGCTGGCCCAGCCTGCCTCGGAGGGGCAGTTTCCCCTCCGCACCTGCCCCGCCAAGCCGTGGAAGAAAAAGGCCTGTTGGATCGGGAACCCCGCCCTGGAGGCGGCGGCGGACGCCAGCATGATCCTGACCTGGTGGAAGCTCCAGGACTCCATCCTCGATGGAGACCGGAAGGAGCGGGCGGCCGGGAAGCTGGCCTGTTTCGCCCTCAAGCGTCAGTATGAACGGGCGGCGGCCTTTCGGCCGGACTTTGACCAGACGGTGCGGCGGTGCCTGGAGGAGCTGCACCAATTGGAGGAGGCCAACACCCCCTCCCTGGACCGCCCGGCGGACACCTTCGCCCGCATCCTCCAGGGGGCGGCCACCCGCATGGAGCCTGCCGCCCGGGTCAGCGCCGTGAGCCAGATCCTCTACCATGTGGGCCGCTGGATCTACCTGGCCGATGCCTGGGACGACCTGGAGGAGGACCGGAAGTCCGGCAGCTACAACCCGATCCTGGCTCGCTACGGCCAGCAGGCCGAGGAGCAGAAGGACCGCCTGCGGGAGACCATGCACGCCTCTCTGGGCGTTGCGGACACGGCCTATGCCCTCCTGGACTGGGGGGAGTGGGAGGGCCTTCTGGGCCACATCCTGCACACGGGCCTTCCCGCGGTGGAGGAAGCGGTCTTCACCGGCCAGTGGAAACGGAAACAGAAACAAAACCAACGAACCAATCACAAGGAGACTACCATATGAACGATCCCTATGCCGTCTTGGGCGTCAGTTCTTCTGCCAGCGATGAGGAGATCAAGAAGGTCTATCGGGAGCTGGTGAAGAAGTATCACCCTGACAACTATGCCAATAACCCCTTGGCCGACCTGGCCGAAGCCAAGATGAAGGAGATCAACGAGGCCTACGACGCCATCGTAAAGATGCGGACCCAGGGCGGCTACCAGTCCTCCGGCAGAACCGGCTACGGCGGGGGATACCAGCAGAGCGGCGCCTCCGGCTATGCCCGCGTCCGCCAGCTCATCAACCAGAACAACCTGGCCGAGGCCGAGCGCGTTCTGCGCGCCTCCCAGACCAACTCCGCCGAGTGGTACTATCTCATGGGGATGGTGTCCTACCGCCGGGGCTGGCTGGACGATGCCCGCCAGAACTTCTGGACGGCTTGCAGCATGGACCCCAACAACATGGAGTACCGCCAGGCCATGAACAGCATGAATATGACCATGAACCGCGGCGCCTACCAAGGCAACAACGACCTGTGTACCCTGTGCACGACCCTATACTGCATGAATTGCCTGTGTGATTCCTGCCACTGATCTTCGCGCATTCTCCGGTCCGGACCGCGGGCCGATTGACAACGATAAATGAGGTGTTTCTCTTGATTCGAAGTATGACGGGCTACGGCCGGGGCGAAGCAGTTCTCCATGACCGTGCCATCACTGTGGAGCTCCGGTCCGTGAACAACCGATACCTGGACTGCTCCGTGAAGATCCCCAGACTGTACGTCTTTGCCGAGGAGACCATCAAGTCTCAGGTCCAGAAGAGCGTGGGCCGCGGCAAGCTGGAGGTTTTTGTGTCCATTGACAGCACAGCCGCCGACAAGGTAGCCGTGACGCTGAACAAGCCTGTGGCCGACGGCTACTACAACGCCCTGCTCCAGATGCGGGAGGCCTACGGCCTCCGGGACGATATTTCCGTGTCCCTCCTGTCCCGCTTCCCCGATGTGTTCCTGGTGGAAAAGGAGCAGGGGGACGCCGACGTGATCGCCGGAGACATCGCCCAGGTCCTGGCCGCAGCGCTGGAGGATTTCAACGCCATGCGGGAGCGGGAAGGGGCCAAGCTGGCCGAAGATGTCCAGAGCAAGGCGGCCAACATCTCCGCCCTGCTGACCAAGGTGGAGGAGCTCTCGCCCGCCACCGTGGCCGAGTACCGGGAAAAGCTCCGCCTGCGGATGGAGGAGGTCCTGGCCAACACCCAGCTGGACGAGAGCCGCATCCTCACCGAGGCGGCCATCTTTGCCGATAAAGTGGCCGTGGACGAGGAGACCGTCCGCCTCCGCAGTCACCTGTCCCAGCTGGACGAGATGCTCGCCAAGGGCGGCACGATTGGCCGAAAGCTGGACTTCCTGATCCAGGAGTTCAACCGCGAGGCCAACACCATCGGCTCCAAGTGCAGCGATGTGGAACTGGCCCGCGTGGTGGTGGACATCAAGGGTGAGATCGAGAAGATCCGCGAGCAGGTCCAGAACATTGAGTGATCGGGAGGCAGTTTCGTGAAGCTGATCAACATCGGATTTGGCAATATGATCTCCGCGAACCGACTGGTGGCCGTGGTGAGTCCTGACTCAGCGCCCATCAAGCGCATGGTCCAGGAGGCCCGGGAACGGGGCAACCTGATCGACGCGTCCTACGGCCGCCGCACGCGGGCGGTCCTGATCACAGACAGCGACCATATCGTCCTCTCCGCGTTGCAGCCGGAAACGGTGGCAGGCCGCCTGAACGGCCGCGAAGAGGCAGCAGGGGAGGAAGAAGAATGAATCAAAAAGGTACCCTTATCGTGCTCTCCGGGTTCTCCGGCGTGGGCAAGAATACCGTCATCAGCAAGGTCCTGGCGCAGCGGCCGGACATCCACTTTTCCGTCTCCTTCACCACCCGGGAGCCCCGGGAAGGGGAAGTGGACGGGACGCACTATCACTTTGTCACCCGTGAGGACTTCCTGGCCCGCGTCGAGCGGGGAGAATTCCTGGAGTACGCCGAGTACAACGGCAACTTCTACGGCACCTCGATGAAGGTCATCCGAGAGAACCTGGAGCGGGGGATCGACGTGCTTTTGGAGATCGAGGTGAAGGGTGCGACCGCCGTCATGGACAAGATGCCCGAGGCCGTGTCCGTCTTCCTGGTGCCGCCGTCCTTTGACGAGCTGTCCAGACGGCTCCACGCCCGGGGCACCGACGACGAGGAGACCATCCAGAAGCGTCTGACCATCGCCCGTCAGGAGGCCAAAGAAGTGAAGAAGTATGACTACATCGTCGTCAACGACACGGTGGACCACGCGGTGCAGGAGGTCTTTTCCATCCTCACCGCCGAGGGCTGCCGGAAGGAGAGACGGATCCATTTAGTAGAAGGAGTGTAATGTTTTATGTTGCTGTATCCCGCCATGAATGAACTGTTAGCCCAGGTGCCCAGCCGCTATAAGCTGGTGAACGTGGTGGCCGCCCGGGCCCGCCAGATCGCCAACGAGGCCGAGGAGGCGGGCGAGAAGCTGGAGGATAAGACCGTCAGCATCGCCGTCCGGGAGATCGCCGAGGGCAAGCTCCCCCAGGAACCCGTGGCGGAGGAACCCCTCCCGGAAGAGGAAGAAGAGGACCTGCCGGAAGCGGAGTAACGATCCCTGAGGAGAAGGAGGAGAGGGCACATCCATGAATATCGCCAAGATCGCCCTTTCCGCTGCCACCTTTGCCATCGACCGGCCCTACTCCTACCGGGTCCCCCCGCAGCTGGCGGACCGGTTGGAGCCGGGGATGCGGGTGCTGGTCCCCTTCGGCGCGGGCAACCGCCCCTGCGAGGGCCTGGTCCTCTCCCTGGAAGAGGGGGAGACCGGGAAGCTAAAGCAGATCCGCACCCTGCTGGACGAGGCACCGGTCCTGGACCGGGAGGCCATTCGCTTGGCGCTCTGGATGCGGGAGAGATTCTTCTGCACCGTCTACGCTGCCGCCCTGACCATGCTGCCCACGGGCCTTTGGTATGTCCTGAAGGACGGATACACCCTGGCGAAGGGCGTGGACCGGCGAGTGGCCTACGCCTGGGCGGAGACCAACCCCAAGGCCCGCCGCCTGGTGGAGATCCTCTTTGCCAACGGCGGCCGGATCGACCTGGACCAGCTGAAAGCCATTCCCGACCTGAAGGATCCCCGGGGGACCTTTCGGGAGATGGAAAAGGCCGGTCTGGTGGTCAAGGAGGCCAGCGCCCGGCGAAAGGTGGGCGACAAGACCGAGAAGGTGGCCCGCCTGGCCATGGAGCCTGCCGAGGCCATGGCGCTGGTGACGCCCAAGAGAAAGGCGGCCCCCATGCGCTACGCCGTCACGGAGCTGCTGTGCAGCCTGGACAGCGCCAGCGCGAAGGAGCTGTGCTACTTCACCGGCTCGTCCATGCAGACCGTGAAGGGCCTGGCCAAGAGCGGTGTGCTCACCCTGGAGGAGCAGGAGGTCTTTCGGCACGAGCTGCCGGAGATCGGGGAGAACGAGCCTCTGTCGTCCCTCAACGACCAGCAGCAGGCGGCCTTTCAGGGGTTGGACAGCCTGCTTCGAAAGAGAGAGCCTGCGGCGGCCCTCCTTTACGGGGTCACCGGCAGCGGCAAGACCCAGGTCTACCTCCACCTCATCCAGTCTGTGCTGGACCAGGGAAGAGGGGCCATCGTCATGGTGCCGGAGATCGCCC
The DNA here is from genome assembly GCA_934572535.1 of uncultured Eubacteriales bacterium. Classification (GTDB taxonomy): domain Bacteria; phylum Bacillota; class Clostridia; order Oscillospirales; family Oscillospiraceae; genus Evtepia. The sequence continues at coordinate 44,225 of CAKTLJ010000008.1, read as the reverse complement.
TGACCCCCAGCCTGTTGCAGACCTTTTTGACCCACTTCGGCCGTCAGGTGGCGGTCCTCCACAGCTGCCTGCCCACCGGGGAGCGATATGACGAATGGAAGCGGGTGCGGGAAGGGCTGGCCAAGGTGGTCGTCGGCACCCGATCCGCCGTCTTTGCCCCCTTGCCCGACCCGGGCCTCATCATCCTGGACGAGGAGCAGGAGGGAAGCTACCAGTCGGAGAGCATGGTGCGCTACCATGCCCGGGACGTGGCCAAGTTTCGCTGCACCCAGCACGGGAGCCTCCTGCTGCTGGGCTCTGCCACCCCAGGGGTGGACAGCCGATACGCCGCCGAGACCGGGCAGTACCATCTCTTCACCCTGAACAAACGATACAACGACCAGGCGCTGCCCCAGGTGTACATCACCGACATGAAGGAGGCGTTGCGCCAGGGCAACGCCTCGGGCCTCTCCCAGCGTCTGCGGGAGGAGCTGGAGGAAAACCTCCGGCGGGGGGAACAGAGCATCCTCTTTCTGAACCGCCGGGGCAACAGCCGCATGGCGATCTGCGGAGACTGCGGGGAGGTCCCGACCTGTCCGCGCTGCTCGGTCCACCTGACCTACCACAGCGCCAACGGCCGCCTCATGTGCCACTACTGCGGCCATTCCGAGCCGCTGCCCGACCTGTGTCCCAAGTGCTATGGCCGCCTGCGGTTCGTGGGGATGGGGACCCAGAAGCTCCAGGAGGAGCTGCTGGCGTGCTATCCCGAGACCGAGGTCATGCGCATGGATGCGGACACCATCAGCGCCACGCAGTCCCACGAGGTCCTGCTGGACCGCTTCCGCAAAAAGCGCATCCCCATTCTCCTGGGGACCCAGATGGTGGCCAAGGGGCTGGACTTCCCCAACGTGACCCTGGTGGGGGTGGTGGACGCGGACCTGTCCCTGTACGCGGACAGCTACCGGGCCGCCGAGCGGACCTTCTCCCTGCTGACCCAGGTGGTGGGCCGGGCGGGGCGAGGGGACAAGCCTGGCCGGGCGGTCCTCCAGACCTGGACCCCCGACAACGACGTGATCCGTCTGGCCGCCCGTCAGGATTACGACGCCTTCTATGAGGGCGAACGGGAGATGCGGCGGATGCTCCGCTTCCCGCCCTTTGCCGACCTCTTTCGGCTCACCGTTACGGGACCGGAGGAGAACCAGGTCCTGCGGCTGTGCGCCGTTCTGCGGCGTAGCCTGGAGCCCTGGATGTGGGCGCGGCGGGCCGGCGGTCAGGAGACCGAGGTGCTGGGTCCTGCTCCCGCCGGCGTTTTGAAAGTCAACAACCGTTACCGGTACTGCATCTTAGTCAAGAGCCGGAACGACAAAGATACCCGGGCGATCCTCGCCCAAGTCATCCGAATGGCCCAGCAAGACAAGGTCAATCGGGGCCTCTCAGTCCTGATGGATGTCAATCCCATGGACTAATTTATTGAACAGGAAGGAACGAAGAATCATGATCAAGACCATTTTGCAGAGGGAAGATCCTGCCCTGCATAAAGTATGCCACGCCGTCACCAACTTCGACGCCAAGCTCCACACCCTGCTGAAGGACCTGACCGACACCCTGAAGGAGTCCGGCGGACTGGGCCTGGCGGCCCCCCAGATCGGCATTCTCCGCCGCGTCGTCATCGTGATGGACGACGATGAGCAGTATCTGGAGCTCGTCAACCCCGAGATCGTCAGCGAGGAGGGCGAGCAGGAGGGCTTTGAGGGCTGCCTCTCCCTGACCGGTATGTACGGCATTGTGAAGCGCCCCATGAAGGTCAAGCTGAAGGCCCAGGACCGCTACGGCAACCCCGTGGAGTATGAACGGGAGGGCATCACGGCCCGCTGCTTCTGCCACGAGACCGAGCATCTGGACGGTCATATGTATTATGAGAAGTGCGACCGCCTGTTCACCGAGGACGAGATCGACGAAATGCTGGAAATGGGCGAGCTGGAGGAAGAAGAGGAAGCATGAGAATTCTCTTTATGGGGACGCCGGACTTCGCCGTGCCGTCCCTGAATGCCCTGCTGGACGCCGGGCACGAGATCCTCGGTGTCTTCACCCAGCCGGACAAGCCCAAGAACCGGGGCATGAAGCTCCAGGCGCCCCCCGTGAAGCTGTGCGCTCTGGAGCACGAAATCCCCGTCTTCCAGCCGACCAAGCTCCGGGACGGCACCGCCCTGGAGATCATCCGGGGCCTGGACCCTGCGCTCATCGTGGTGGCGGCCTATGGACGCATCCTGCCTCAGGAGATCTTGGACTACCCCAAGCTGGGCTGCATCAACGTCCATTCGTCCCTGCTGCCCAAGTACCGGGGCTCCGCCCCCATCCACTGGGCCATCCTCAACGGCGACCAGGAGAGCGGCGTGACCATCATGCACATGGCACTGGCCCTGGATGCCGGGGACATCATCGCCCAGCGCGTCACCCCCATCGATCCCGACGAGACGGTGGAGAGCCTGCACGACCGTCTGGCCCAGATGGGCGCGGCGCTGCTGGTGGAGACCGTGGAGAAGATCGGGAACGGCACTGCCGTCCGTACCCCCCAGGCGGAGGACCAGGTGACCTTGGCTCCCATGCTCAGCCGGGCCCTGTCCCCCATGGACTGGAACCGGCCTGCCCGGGCGCTTCACAACCAGGTCCGCGGCCTGATCCCCTGGCCCGCGGCCGTCACGGAGCTGAACGGGACCCGCTGCAAGATCTTCTCCACCTCCGTTCCGGAGGAGACCACCGGAAAGGCCCCCGGCGCGGTGATCGCCGCCGACAAGAAGGGCCTGAAGATCGCCTGCGGAAACGGAACCGTTTTGCAGATCAACGAGCTCCAGGCCGACGGCGGGAAGCGCCTGAAGGCCGCCGACTATCTGCGGGGACATCCCATTCCGGTTGACTGAAGGGGTCCCGCGCGGGAAAGGATAGAAAGGAGGGACGGATCATGTCCGCAAGAGAAGCGGCCCTGCTGACCTTAGTCGCCATGGAGCGGCAGAAGGCATGGTCCAACGGACACCTGAAAAAAGTGATCCGGGACGCTGATTTGGATCGGCGGGACGCCGCCTTGGCCACCCGTCTCTGCTTTGGCGTCCTGCAAAACAAACTGCTGCTGGACTACTACCTCCAGCAGTATTCCACCATGAAATTGGCAAAAATGGAGAGTAAGGTCCTGGGTAACCTGCGCCTGGGGCTGTACCAAATGCTCTTCATGACAAAAATACCGGCCAACGCCGCCGTCAGCGAGGCGGTGGAGCTGACCAAGAAGCACTGCAAGAACCCACGGGCCGGGGGAATGGTCAACGGCATCCTTCGCAACATCGCCCGGCATCTGGACGAGCTGCCGACCATCGACCGGACAGACTCCGTGGCCTACCTGGCCCTGCTCTACAGCCACCCCCGGTGGCTGGTGGAGACCTTTGACTGCTGCCTGCCCCAGGAGGAGGTGGAAAAGCTCCTCCAGTGGGACAACAGCGAGCCGCCCGTCACCGTCCAGGTGAATACCTGCCGGGCCACCCCCTCGGAGGTCATCGCCTCCCTGGAGGAGGAGGGGGTCACGGTCCGCAAGCACCCCTGGCTGCCCGACTGTCTGATCCTGTCCGGGACCGGCGACCTGGCCGAGCGGACGGCCTACCTCAAGGGCCTGCTCTACGCCCAGGACCCGGCGGCCAAGCTGGCCGTGCTGGCGGCGGGGCTCACCCCCGGTCAGAAGGTCCTGGACGCCTGCGCCGCACCCGGCGGCAAGTCCTTCGCCGCCGCCATGGTCATGGGAGACCAGGGCGAGATCCGCGCCTGCGATCTTCATGCCCACAAGAAGGGATTGATCGAGGCCGGAGCCAACCGCCTGGGTCTGACCTCCATCACCGCGCAGGTGCTGGACGGGAAAAAGCCCAGGAAGGGCTGGGAGGAGACCTTCGACACGGTCATTGCCGACGTGCCCTGTTCCGGCCTGGGCGTGATCCGCAAGAAGCCGGAGATCCGCTACAAGACCCCGGAAGAGGTGGCGGGCCTGCCTCAAATTCAGACCGATATCCTGAACAACGTCTCCCGCTATGTCCGCCCCGGCGGGGTCCTGCTCTACTCCACCTGCACCCTGCGGAAGGAGGAGAACGAGGACGTGGCCCAGGCCTTCCTGGCCGGGCATCCAGACTTCGCTCCGGAGGGCTTTGCCCTGCCCGGTCCCATCGGGACGGTGGCGGAGGGCCAGTGTACCCTCTGGCCCCAGCGGACGGAGACGGACGGCTTCTTCATCGCCAAGTTCCGCAAGGCGGGAAAGGAGGGACCGCCCCATGACTGACCTGAAATCCATGACCCCGGAGGAGCTCACCGCGTGGTGCAAGGAGCAGGGACAGCCTGCCTTCCGGGGCAAGCAGATCTTCCAATGGTTCAGCCGGGGCGTGGACTCCGTGGAGGAGATGACTGACCTGCCCAAGGCCCTGCGGGAAAAGATCGCCCGGGAATGTGCCTTCACGCCCCCGGTGGTGGAGCGAAAACAGGTATCAAACCTGGACGGGACCATAAAATATCTGTGGAGACTGGCCGACGGCAACTGCATCGAGACCGTTCTCATGTGCTACCACCACGGCAACTCGGTCTGCATCTCCTCCCAGGTGGGCTGCGCTATGGGCTGCGCCTTCTGCGCCTCGACCCTGGGCGGACGGGTGCGAAACCTGACGGCGGCGGAGCTGTTGGATCAGGTCATCTTTACCCAGAAGGACTCCGGCTATCCCATCTCCAACATCGTTCTCATGGGGATCGGCGAGCCGTTGGACAATTACGACAACGTGAAGAAATTCCTCACCCTGGTGAACCACCCGGACGGGGTGAACATCGGGATGCGCCACATCTCCCTGTCCACCTGCGGCCTCATCAAGGGCATCGACCGCCTGGCCGAGGAGGGGCTCCAGCTGACCCTGTCGGTTTCCCTCCACGCCCCCGACGACGAGACCCGCAGCAGCATCATGCCCGTGAACCGGGCCACCGGTGTGGATGCGCTTTTTGCCGCCTGCCACCGCTATTTCCAAAAGACAGGTCGGCGCATCTCCTATGAATACGCATTGATCGACGGGGTCAACGACACCCCCCGCCACGCCGCCCTGCTGGGGGATCGGCTGGAGGGCACGGTGGCCCACGTCAACCTCATCCCCCTGAACCACGTGGAGGAAAGCCCCTTAAAGCCCAGTACCCGCGTAGCTGCCTTCCAGAAGCAACTGGAAAAACGGGGGATCACCGCCACCGTTCGGCGGCGGTTGGGCAGCGACATCGACGCATCCTGCGGACAGCTTCGCCGGAAGGCCATGAAGGCAGCCGGTCAGAGCGGCCGCGGATGAGCGAAAGGAGTGGATCTGCATGGTCACCCTGTGGGGACTGACGGACAGAGGATTGGTCCGCCGGGAGAATCAGGACGCCTGCGCCTACGCGGCCAGGGCGGGTGAGTATGCCTGGGCCGTGGTGTGCGACGGGATGGGCGGCGCGGCCGCCGGTGATCTGGCCAGCGCCATGGCTGTCTCACGCTTCCAAAACCACATGGTTTGCCTGGATGAGCCCGAAGAATACCAGGAGGAGGGCCAGCTGCTGGTCCAGGCCGCGGAGGCGGCCAACCGGGCCGTGTACCTGAAGGCCAGCGCCAACCGCGCCTATGCCGGAATGGGCACGACCCTGGTGGGCGCGCTCCTGCGGGAGAACACCCTCTGGGTGGTCAACGTGGGGGACAGCCGGGCCTATCACATCACCAAGGAAGCCATACAGCGCATCACCCGGGATCATTCCGTGGTGGAGGACCTGGTGCAAAAGGGGGACCTCACCCCCGAGGAAGCCCGGCGGCACCCCCAGAAGAACCTGATCACCCGGGCCCTTGGCACCACAAGACAAGTCAAAGTGGACCTATTCCAGCAGACAGTGAAGGAGGGCGACGCCATCCTTCTCTGCTCGGATGGATTGGTCAATGAGGTTACGGACGGGGAGATCTGGAAAGAGACCCTGGCCGGAGGTACGCCGGAGGAGATCTGCCGGCGTCTCCTGGACCGGACGCTGGCAGAAGGCGCGCCGGATAACGTGACCATCGTACTCTTTCAACTGTAAAAAAGGAGTGTGTTACCATGGATCAATACATCGGTAAAATGCTCGATAACCGGTATGAGATCCTCGACGTGATCGGGGTAGGAGGAATGGCGGTGGTCTACAAGGCGTACTGTCACCGACTCCACCGCTTCGTGGCCATCAAGATCCTGAAACGGGATCTGGCCTCCGACGCGGAGTTCCGCCGCCGCTTCCACGAGGAGGCCCAGGCGGTCGCCATGCTCTCCCATCCGAATATCGTTTCTGTTTACGACGTCAGCCGGGGCGATGACCTGGACTATATCGTCATGGAGCTGATCGACGGGATCACCCTCAAGCAGTATATGCAGAAGAAGAACGGAAGCCTCAACTGGAGGGAATCCCTGTACTTCATCACGCAGATCGTTCGCGCCCTGGGCCACGCCCATGGCAGGGGGATCATTCACCGGGACATCAAGCCCCAGAATATCATGGTCCTGCGGGACGGCAGCGTAAAGGTGGCTGATTTCGGCATCGCCCGGATCATGTCCGCCGCCCAGACCACCCTCACCCAGGAGGCCCTGGGGTCCGTGCACTATATCTCCCCCGAGCAGGCCCGGGGCAGTCACATCGACGCCCGGGCGGATATCTACTCCGCCGGTGTGGTCCTCTACGAGATGCTCACGGGCCGCCTGCCCTTCGACGGGGACTCCCCGGTGTCCGTGGCCATCCAGCACATCAACGCCACGCCCCTCTCGCCCCGGGAGCTGAACCCGGAGATCCCCCCCGGCCTGGAGGAGATCACCATGAAGGCCATGGCCTCCCGCATCGACCAGCGGTATCTGAACGCCGGGGCCATGCTCCGGGATCTGGAGGATTTTAGAAAAAATCCTCAGATCCGCTTCCACTACAACCTGGCCAGCTTCCACGGCGCCCAGCCGGTGCCGGAAGAGCCCACCCAGGTGATGGACAACACCGGCTCCATGGGCCGCCGCCAGCGGCCGCCCGTCCGGACGCGCACAGCTCCGCCGCCGCCTCCTCCGCCCCGCCGTCGGGAGGAGCCTCCGGAACCCTATGACGAGGAGGAGCGGGACCGCAAGAGCAAGGTGATCCCCATCGTGGTGATCGTCTTCCTGGCGGCCACGGCCCTGATCCTGTGGCTGGCCTTCTTCAGCGGCCTCTTCAACAAGGCCCCCAAGGTGGAAGTCCCGGACCTGACAGGAAAGACGCTGTCGGAGATCTACAGCGACCCGGAGATCTCGGAGACATTCAAAGTGGTGCAAGGCTCAGTGGAGTACAGCGACAAGTATGAGAAGGACCAGATCATCGACCAGAACCCCAAACCGGGCAAGGAGGTGGAGGAGGGCGCCACCATCACCGTGACCATCAGCGGCGGCAAGGAAGCCGTGAAGATGATCGACGTGAAGAAGATGACCTACGAGGACGCGGTAAAGGCCCTCCAGGAGATCGGACTCAAGGTGGATACCCCCGAATATGAGTTCTCCGACAAGGTGGACGAGGACTGCGTGATCTCCTACACGCCCCCCAAGGGCACCGAGCTCTACCCCGGCGACCAGGTCCACCTGGTCATCAGCAAGGGGCCGGAGAGCAAGAAGGTCATCGTGCCTTCCGTCACCGGTCAGTCCATCGACCAGGCCCGGAAGATGCTGCAAGACCTGGGACTGAAGGTGGGAAGCACCGAGGAGATCGCCAGCGACAAGGCCAAGGGCGTCGTGGTCTACCAGAGCATTGCGCCCAACACCGAGGTGGTGGAGGGGACCTCCATTACCCTTCACTACAGCAAGGGGCCTGAATCCAAACCCATCAGCTCCCAGCCCATCACCGTGACCCTGCCGACCGACCGGGAGAGCGTCAACGTTCGCATCCTCGTGGGGAGCCAGGAGGTCTACAACCAGGTGGTGAATACCTCGGTCGGCTCGGTGACCACCTCGATCTCCGGCACCGGCACCCAGGAGGTCAGCATCTATATCGACGACGAACTGGTGGAGACCAAGGACGTGCAGTTTTAAAGCGCTATGAGTGAACAAAAGAAAGAGGGGATCATCCTCAAGGCCCTGAGCGGCTTCTACTATGTCCAGTGCCCCGAGGGGGAGCTGGTCACCTGCCGGGCCAGAGGAAAGTTCCGTTACAAAAAAATCACCCCCCTGGTGGGGGACCGGGTGGCCATCACCGCCCAAGCCGATGGGACCGGCTCCCTGGACGAGATCCTGCCCCGCCGGAACTTCTTCCAGCGGCCGGCTGTGGCCAACATTGACCAGATGGTCATCATCGCCTCCGGCGCGATCCCGGTGACCGATCCCTTCCTGGTGGATCGGATCACCGCCCTGGCGGAGAGCAAGGACTGCGAGCCCATCATCTGCATCAATAAGTGGGACCTGGTCCAGGCGGAGGAACTTTACCGCATCTATGCCGCCGCCGGATTCCACACCATCCGGGTCAGCGCCGAGACCGGACAGGGCATCGAGGAGCTGCGCGCGCTGCTGGCGGGCAAGACCTCGGCCTTCACCGGCAACTCCGGCGTGGGCAAGTCCAGCATCCTCAACGCCCTTGAGCCGGACTTCGCCCTGGCCACGGGGGAGATCAGCGAAAAGCTGGGCCGCGGCCGTCACACAACCCGCCATGTGGAGCTCTTCCCGGTCTCCGGCGGTCTCATCGCCGACACGCCCGGCTTCTCCGCCTTCGATACCGACAAGGGGGAGATCCGGGAGAAGGAAGCCCTCCAATATGCCTTCCGGGAATTCCGTCCCTACCTGGACCAGTGCCGCTTCATCGGCTGCGCCCATGTGAAGGAAAAGGGCTGCGCCGTCCTGGAGGCCCTGAAAGAGGGGAAGATCCAGCCCAGCCGTCACCGCAGCTACGTGCGGCTCTACGAGCTGGCCAAGGAGAACAAACCCTGGGAAAATCCCTAAACACCACCCGGCTGTTTTCAGAATAGACTGAGAACAGCCGGGTGTTTTCCTGCGGAAGGGAGGGATCTCCGTGAAAATGGTGGTAGTGAACGCGCCCAAGGCCCTTTCGGGCTTGCTGAAAAAGATTTTCCGCATTTAACATGACATACCCGCCGGGGAGCCAACATAGGATGGGACAGATACTACCTTGTACTTGTACTTGCGAGAAAGGATTGGTCACACTATGGAATTGGAACTCCGGCGAGGATCTGTGCGGTGCTGGGAAACCGTCTGCCACACCACATTGGAACAGGAAGAGACGGCGGAAATGATCGTGCCCGACGCCTGCCCGGACGTCTGGCAGGTGCTGGACGGAGAGGGAAAGCTGCTGCTGCAGCGCAAGGAACCCCAGGAGGGGAAGGCGGAGTTCTCCGGCCTGCTGAAGGTCACCATCCTCTACCAGCCAGAAGGGGAGGGGGACCTGGAGGCCATGGAGGTGACCCTGCCGTTCGCTGCCTCTCCGGAGCTGCCAGAGGTCACCCGGCGGTGTATGCTCCAGGTGCAGGCCAGGGTCCTGTCGGTGGACGTCCATCTGCTCAACCCCCGCAAGGTCCTGGTGCGGGCCAGCTGGCAGCTGGAGGTGGAGGGATTTTCCCCCCAAACGCTCTCCCTGGCCGCTGCGGCGGAGGAGACCGAGACCTACAGCATCCGGCAGAGGACGGACCTCTTTCAGAGCCTGATGGCGGTGAACGCCCAGGAGAAGCGCTTTACTTACAGCGACGCTTTGACCCTGCCTGCCGGTCGTCCGGCGGTGGAGCGCCTGCTGGGGACCCGGGTGCGCTGCACCTGCGCGGAGGCTCGGGTCATCGGCAGCAAGCTGGTCTTCAAGGGGGAGGCGGCCCTGAAGGTCCTGTGCCGGGGGGAGGACGGGAGAATTTTCTCCGAGGAGTTCCGCCTGCCCTACTCCCAGATCATGGACGCGGGCGAGGAGGGCGAGGACGCGATCTGCGACCTGGCGCTGCTCTTCACCGACGTGAAGTGCGAGCTGACGGAGGAGGACCCGCGTACCTTCCAGGCGGAGTTGGTCCTCCAGGCCCAGGCCGTCCTCCGCAAGCAGGTGGAGGTCCCCGTGCTGGCGGACCTGTACAGCACGGTCTATGACCTGCAAACCCAGGAAGACCCCGTGACGGCCCAGCAGCTTCTGGGCCGCAGTGAGGAGCAGGAGATGCTCCGAACGGTCCTGGAGACCGAGGGACTGCCCGTGGAGATCCTGGACGTCCAGGCCCGCCTGGGCAGAAGCAGCCAGCGGCAGGAGGGGCGGGACCGGGTCCTAACCCAGGAGGTCCAGCTGATGGTCCTGTATCTGGGGGAGGACGGCCCGGTTTGCCTCCACGAGACGGTGACGGCGGAGCATCGGATGGCCGACCAGGGGGAGGTCCCCTGCACCTTCTCCGGGGAGATCGTCCGCGCGCCTACGGCGGCGCCGGTCGGCGAGGGGGTGGAGGTCTCCTTCCCCTTGACCTTCCGCTGGATGGCGCTGGAGAGCCGAAGCGTTCCTCTGGTGGGCCGGGTGACCCTGGGAGAGAAGCGGGAAGAGGCCGACGAGCGGCCCTCGGTGATCCTCCGGGCCGTTCGGACAGGGGAGACCCTGTGGGACGTGGCCAAGGCCTGCCTGTCCACGGACCAAGAGATCTTGGAGGCCAGCGGCCTGACCTCCGGGGAGGTCTGCCCCGGACAGATGCTGCTGATCCCTCGTTAAACAGCAAAAAAGCTGCCGCGATCATTGCGCGGCAGCTTTTTTTGATGCGATCAGTCGATGTCGGTGGTCAGGATCTTCTTCAGCTTGGCGAAGCGGGGGAGGGAGCCCTCCAGGGGGCGCTGGGGTTCCCCCTGGATCAGGGGAAGCGCGTAGTCCAGGAAGCCCTGCTCGACGCCGTTGCCCGCGGCGTTGATCCAGGCGCGGGGGACCTTGCGCTCGGTGTTGGCGGCCTCGGTCAGGGGGACAAGCTTGGTCTGGCAGCGGTAGCCCTGCTCGCCCCGGACGCAGTCCAGGCCCACCATGCAGTCGGTCGTCCCGGCGACAGCGGCCTCCACGGCGGCCTTGCCCACCAGATAGGCCTCCTCCACGTCGGTCTTGGAGGCCAGATGAGAGCCGCAGCGCTGGAGGAGGGAGAACTCGATCCCCCGGACCTTGACGCCCATCTTCTCCTTGATGACGTCGGCCAGCATGACGGCCAGACCACCCAGCTGGGCGTGGCCGAAGCCATCGGTGGCGGAGGTCTTGGCCTCGGAGACGAAGGTGCCGTCGGCGTAGTGGATGCCCTCGGAGACGGCCACCAGGCAGGTGCCGTTGGCCTCGTAGACCCGCTTCACATCGGCCAGGAACTGGTCCATGTCGAAGTCCACTTCGGGCAGATAGACCAGGTCGGGGCCGGAACCGGCCCAGGAGGCCAGCCCGGCAGCGCCGGCCAGCCAGCCCGCGTGGCGGCCCATGATCTCGACGACCACCACGGTGCCGGTGTCATAGACCCGGGCGTCCTGGTAGAGTTCCATGCAGGAGGTGGCGATGTACTTGGCGGCGCTGGCGTAGCCGGGGCAGTGGTCGGTGCCGCTCAGGTCGTTGTCGATGGTCTTGGGCACGCCCATGATGTTGCAGGGGTAGCCCACCTTCTGCATATACTTGCTGATCTTGTTGCAGGTGTCCATGGAGTCGTTGCCGCCGTTGTAGAAGAAGTAGCGGACGTCGTACTTCTGGAAGATCTCCAGGATACGCTTGTAGTCGGTGTCGTCCACATCGGGATCGGCCAGCTTGTAGCGGCAGGAGCCGAGGGCGGACGAGGGGGTGAATTGCAGCAGGTCCAGCTCTGCGGGGTCCTCCTGGCCCATGTCGTAGAGCCGGTCGGCCAGCACGCCCTTGATGCCGTGGGCCGCGCCCAGGACGCGGGTGATGTTTTCGTTGGCCAGGGCAGTCTGAACGACCCCCTGGGCGCTGGCGTTGATGACACAGGTGGGACCGCCGGACTGGCCGATGATGCAGGCGCCTTTCAGGTTTTCCATAGAGAACTCCTCCATTTATGTGATAAAAGAATGATCGATTTTCTTGCGAAGTTGCTATCTAACATCATAACATATCCAGGCCCCACTTGCAATTATCAATGATTGTTGGTACAATGATTTATCTGGAATTTATCTGATTTGTTTGAGAGGAGAGGTTATCATGCCGTTAGTTACTACCACTGAAATGTTCAAGAAGGCCTACGAGGGCGGCTATGCCATCGGCGCGTTCAACGTCAACAATATGGAGATCGTCCAGGGCATCACCGAAGCAGCCCGGGAAGCCAATTCTCCCGTCATCCTCCAGGTCTCCGCCGGTGCGCGGAAGTACGCCAAGCACACCTACCTGATGAAGCTGGTGGAGGCAGCCGTGGCCGACACGGACCTGCCCATCGCCCTGCACCTGGACCACGGCGAGGACTTTGAGATCTGCAAGGCCTGCATCGACGGCGGCTTCACCTCCGTTATGATCGACGGCTCCAAGCACTCCTTCGAGGACAACATCGCCCTGACCAAGCAGGTCGTGGACTATGCCCACGCCCGTGGCGTGGTGGTGGAGGGTGAGCTGGGCCGCCTGGCCGGCATCGAGGACGACGTGAACGTCTCCGCCGCCGACTCCTCCTACACCGATCCCAACCAGGTGGAGGAGTTCGTCCGGGCCACCGGCGTGGACAGCCTGGCCATCGCCATCGGTACCAGCCACGGGGCCTTCAAGTTCAAGCCCGGCACCAAGCCCCAGCTTCGCTTCGACATCCTGGAAGAGGTCTCCCGCCGCCTGCCCGGCTTCCCCATCGTCCTGCACGGGGCCTCCTCCGTCACCCCCAAGTATGTGGACATCATCAACGCCAACGGCGGCCAGCTGAAGGACGCCATCGGCGTGCCCGAGGATCAGCTCCGTCAGGCAGCCAAGATGGCCGTCTGCAAGATCAACATCGACTCTGACCTGCGCCTGGCCATGACCGCCGGGGTCCGTCAGCAGATCATGGCGGACCCTGCCAACTTCGACCCCAGAAGCTACCTGAAGGTGGGCCGTCAGTTCGTGAAGGAGCTGGTGAAGGACAAGATCGTCAACGTCCTGGGCTCCAACGAGTCCCTGTAATCGACCCCATTGCTTTCAGCAGGCCTGCCGCCAGACGCGGCAGGCCTGTGTTGCAGAATGAGAAGGAGGAGAGGCTATGCTGCATATCGTCACGGGCCGGGCCGGCTGCGGCAAGACAGGGACCGTCCTGGGCCGGATGAGAGAGGAGGGCGAGCGCCGCCGCCAGCTTTTGCTGGTGCCGGAGCAGGCTTCCTTCGAGACCGAGGAGCGGTTCTGCCGGGAAAACGGCAACCAGGCGGGGAGGTACGGCGAGGTCCTCTCCTTTACCCGCCTGGAGAACCGGGTGATCTCCCTGGCCGGGGGCGGCGCGCGGCCGGTGCTGGACGAGGGTGGCCGCCTGCTGGTCATGTACGCCGCCCTGCGGTCGGTCAGCGGCAACCTGCGGGCATACGCCATGCCCTCCCAAAAGCCGGAATTTCTGTCCAGCCTCCTCACCACCATGGACGAGCTGAAAAGCTGCTGCGTCACCGGGGCCCAGCTGACCCAGGTGGGAGAGGAGACCGAGGGGCTGGACGGAGAAAAGCTCCGTGACCTGGGCCTGATCTTCGGGGCCTACGAGGCGATGACCGCCCGGGGCAGTCTGGACCCCAGAGATCGCCTCACCCGGCTGGCTGACAAGCTCAAGGGCTATCCCTTCTTCCGAAACCAGGACGTCTATCTGGACGGCTTCACGGACTTCACCCCCCAGCAGGGGTTGGTGCTGGAGCAGATCCTGCGGCAGGCCCACTCGGTCACCGTGACCCTCACCTTGGGGGAGCGGGAAGGGGAGGAGGGCGTCTTCGCCCCGGCGCAAAAGACCATAGCCTGGCTGAAACGGCTGGCCGCCAAGGCGAGCTGTCCGCTGACCGAGGAGGCCCTTCCGCTTCGACCGGGGGTCCGGACCGAGGCCCTGGACTGGCTGGAACAGAACCTCTTTGCCCGCCCCTTGCCGCCCTACGAAGGGGAATGGGACGGCAGCGTGTTCGTGGGGTGCTGCCCCACCCCCGGGGAGGAGGTGCGCTGGGCGGCGGGAGAGATCCGCAGGCTCGTCCAGCAGGGCGGTCTGCGCTACCGGGACATTGCCCTGTCCGCCCGCTCCATGGACCGCTACTGGGAGCACATCGAGGGCCTGTTTGCCCAGTACGACATTCCGGTCTTCCAGTCCGATATGACCGACATCCTCCAAAAGCCCATCTTTACCCTCATCACCGCCGCCATGGATGCGGTGAACGGGGGCTATGCCTACGAGGACATGTTCCGCTATCTGAAGACCGGCCTGACGGGGCTCACCCCGGCGGAGTGTGACCGGCTGGAAAACTACGTCCTCACCTGGGATATCTGGGGAGGGCGGTGGACCAGAGCCTGGACCATGCACCCGGGAGGGTATCATCAGACCTTTGACGAGGAGGACCGCCAGACCCTGGAGGACCTCAACGCGCTTCGACAGCGAGTCATCGCCCCGCTGGAGCGTTTGAAGAAAAAAGCCAAGGATTCCATACAGAGTCAAGTGATTTCACTTTACGCATTTCTGGAGGAGATCCAAGTGCCGGAGGCCCTGGAGGCTCGCACGGCCTGGCTTCTGGAGCAGGGAGAGCCGGAGCTGGCACGACAGGTGAGCCAGCTCTGGGATATCTTCTGCGGGGGGCTGGAGCAGTGCAGTTCGATCCTGGGGGACATGGAGGCGGACTTTTCCGAGTTCGCCCGCCTGCTGCGTCTGCTGCTCTCCCGCTATTCTGTGGGTTCGATCCCGGCCTCTCTGGACCGCGTGACGGCGGGAGACGCCCAACGGCTGTCCAACCGGTCCTGTAAGGTCCTCTTCCTGCTGGGGGCGGACGACGCCTCCATCCCCCAGGTCGTTCCCGGCCAGGGCCTGCTGACCGACCGGGACCGGGAGCTGCTGGAGGACTACGGCCTGACCCTCTCCCCCCGGATGGAGGAGAAGCTGGACCGCGAGAGGACCATCGTATACACCGCCTGTGCACAGCCTACGGAACGACTCTATGTCACCTGGTCGGCCGGAGGCGAGAACGGCGGCGAAAAGCGGCCCTCCTTCCTGGTGGAGAGCCTGCTGACCCTCTTCCCGGCGGCCTGGGGGACCTGCGTCCCGATGGACTCGCCCGACCGTCTGCGGACCCTGGCTGCCAAGCAGCCCGAAGCCCGGGCGGCATTGGAGGAGGACCCCGACTATGCCCGCCGCTTCCGCCGACTGGACCGGGCGGCGCAGTGGGAGCGGGGCAGGTTGTCTCCCCAGGCGGTGAAGACCCTCTATGGGGAGAAGGTGGCCATGTCGGCCTCCCGGATGGACCGCTACAAATCCTGCCACTTTGCCTACTTCATGCAGTTCGGCCTGGGGGCCAGGGACCGCCGCCCGGCGGGGTTCCACGCCCCGGAGTATGGGACCTTCGTCCACTTTGTTTTGGAGCGGGTCCTGCGGGCCGTCCGGGACAAGGGCGGTGTCGCGGAATGTACGGATCAGGAGATCAAGGCTTTGACACAAGATACTGTAAAGGAATATACCTTTACAGAATTGGGAGGCATGGAGCACCAGACGCCTCGGTTTCGATATCTCTTCCGCCGCCTGCAAAGAAGCATTCAGGCGGTGGTGGACAATGTCATCGCCGAGCTGCGGGCCTCGGACTTCCAGCCGATCGCCTTCGAGCTGGGCTTCGGCTCCGGCAAGGAGCTGCCCCCGGTGGAGGTGCGGGATCACGGCGTCACCCTGCGCGTTTCGGGCTTCGTGGACCGGGTGGACGGCTGGGTGAAGGATGGCCGTTTGTACCTGCGGGTGGTGGACTACAAGACCGGGCGGAAGTCCTTTGACCTGACGGAGATCTGGAACGGGCTGGGGCTTCAGATGCTTCTCTACCTGTTTGCCCTGGAGGAAACGGGGCATCGGGTCTTTCAGACCGATCCGATCCCCGCAGGGGTCCTCTATCTGCCGGCCCGGGACGCCATGATCTCCGGCAGCCGGGACATGGCAGAGAGCGCCCGCCAGAGGCTCCTGGACAAGGAGCTGGTTCGGCGGGGGCTGGTCCTGGACGACGGGGCGGTGCTGGAGGCCATGGAGCACGCCGAGGGCGGCCTGCGCTTCCTGCCCCTGCGGGTGAGCGCTAAGACGGGGAAGATCACCGGCGACGCGCTGGTGAGCGCGGAGAGGCTGGGGCGGCTCAAGGGCCACACCCAGGCCATTTTGAAGCAGATCTGCCGGGAGATCTCCGCCGGGAACATCGACGCGGACCCCTTCTGGCGGGGGCCGAACAAGAACGCCTGTCTGTACTGCGAATACTTCCGGGCCTGCCAGTTTGAGGAGAAACAGGACCACCGGCGCTGGATCCCGTCGGTGAAGAACAGCGAATTCTGGGTCTGGCTGGCCCAACGGGAGGAAGGAGGCGAAGCGCATGGCCGTGAAGAGAACCCCTGAGCAGGAGGCGGTGGTAAAGGACCGGGGCGGCGGACTGCTGGTGTCGGCGGCGGCCGGGTCCGGCAAGACCCGCGTCCTGGTGGAGCGCCTTCTGGACCGCATCTGCAACGAGGGCAAAAACATTGATGACTTCCTCATCATCACCTTCACCCGGGCAGCGGCCGAGGAGCTGCGGGCCAGGATCGCCAAGGAACTCTCGGAGGTCCTGGCGGCCCAGCCGGAGAACGGCCACCTCCGGCGGCAGACTGCCCTGCTCTATCAGACCCAGATCTCCACCATCCACGCCTTCTGCACCGTCCTCCTGCGCCAGTGGGGCCACCTGCTGGACCTGCCGACGGATCTCGCGCTCTGTGAGGACGAGGAGGCCCAGGTCCTCATGGTCCGCACCCTGAACCAGGTGCTTGAGGAGCGATACGAGCACATCGACCCGGAGGGGGACTTCGCCAAGCTCCTGGACATCCTCTCTGCCGGGCGGGACGACAGCCGCCTGATGGAGATCACGCTGGATGTGTATGGAAAGATCCAGAGCTATCCCGACCCGGTGGCCTGGCTGGAGGAGCAGCGGGCTGCGCTGGACCTGACCGGCCTCACCGATGCGGGCCAGACCCCCTGGGGCGAGCTTCTCCTGGACGAGGCCGCCCAGACCGCCCGCTACTGGGCGGGGCAGATGGCGCGGGCCTGCCGCCTGGCCGAGGAGGACGAGGTGCTGTCGAAGGCCTATGGCGAGAGCCTGGCCGCCACCTGTCGAGATCTGGAGGCCTTGGCCCAGGCTGCCGCGCAGAGCTGGGACGAGACTGCCCGGTGTACTGTGGACTTCCCGCGGCTGAAAAGCGCCAAGGGTTCGGAGGACCCGGCCGCGCAGGCGCAGTGCAAGGCCATCCGGGAACGGTGCAAGAAGGCGGTGGGGGAGCTGATGACGCAGTTCGCCAGTTCCAGCGAGAGCCTGCTGGCCGACATGGCCCTGGTCCGCCCGGCCATGAATGGCCTGATCTCTCTGGTGGAGGACTTCTCCCAGGCCTACCGCCGGGAGAAGCTGCGAAGATCCCTGCTGGACTTCGGGGACCTGGAGCACTGCGCCGTCCAGCTTCTGGTGGATCCGGCGGGACAGCCCACCGAGCTGGCCCGCCAGTGGGGGAGCCGCTACGCCGAGATCATGGTGGACGAGTACCAGGACACGAACCAGGTCCAGAACACCATTTTCAAGGCCCTCTCCGACGAGGGGCGGAACCTCTTCATGGTGGGGGACGTGAAGCAGTCCATCTACCGCTTCCGCCTGGCCGACCCCACCATTTTCCTGGAAAAATACCGGACCTTTGCCGACTGGACGAAGGCCCGGGAGGGGGGGGAGCGGAAGATCACCATGTCCAAAAACTTCCGCTCCCGCCCGGAGGTGTTGGAGGCGGCCAACGACCTGTTTCGCAACATCATGTCCCGGGACCTGGGAGAGATGGACTACACCGACGCGGAGGCCCTCTATCCCGGCGGCCTCTTCCCGGCGGGGACGGGCTACGAGACCGAGCTGCACGTGTTGAACTTCAACGACGACCCGGCCCTCACCGAGGACAAGCAGAACAAGAACTTTCTGGAAGCCCGGTTCGTGGCCAAGCAGATCGCGGCGCTGCTCCGGTCCGGCTTTCTGGTCTCCGACGGGGCAGGGGGCCAGCGGCCCTTGGAGCCGGACGATGTCGCCATCCTGCTCCGCTCTCCCGGCCCGGTGCGCCATTACTACACCCTGGCGCTGGAGGAGCAGGGGATAGGCTGGTCGGCGGAGGAGGGAAGCGACTTCTTCCAGACCACGGAGATCTCAGTGGCCCTCTCCTGGCTTCAGATCATCGACAACCCCCGGCAGGACATCCCGCTGCTCGCCGTGCTGCGCTCCCCGGCCTGCGGCTTCACCGGCGACCGGCTGGCGGAGATCCGCGCCGCGTCGGCGGGGGATTTTTACACCGCCCTCTGCGCCGCCGCCGCGCAGGGGATGGAGGACTGCCGGGCCTTTCTGGAGGAGCTGGCTGCCCTGCGCTTCCAGGCCGGGGAGCAGAGCAGCCATCAGCTCCTGTGGGAGCTGTACCGCCGCGCGGACTTGCTGGAGATCTTCGCTGCCATGCCGGGCGGGGAGAAGCGGCGGGAGAACCTGCTGGCCTTTTACGAGCTGGCCCGCCGCTTTGAGGGGACCGGCCACAAGGGCCTGTTCGGCTTCCTCCTTCATTTAAACCGTGTCCGGGAGAGCGGCGGCCTGCGCTCGGCCTCCGCCCCGTCCAAGGAAGCCGGGGTCAAGATCGTAAGCATCCATCGCTCCAAGGGCCTGGAATACCCGGTGGTCTTCCTCTGCGGCCTGGGCCGTCGGTTCAACTACGGGGACATGCAGAAGCCCGTCCTCTTTCACCCCAAGCTGGGTCTGGGTCCCAAGGGGCTGGACAGCGAGACCATGGTGGAGTTCTCCACCCTGGCCCGCGGCGGCGTGGCCCTGGCCCTGAAGAAGGAGATGCTGGCCGAGGAGATGCGCCTATTATATGTAGCCATGACCCGCGCCAAGGAAAAGCTCATCCTGACCCACAGCCTGGCCTACGGTCTCTCCGAGCTGAAAAATCTGGCGGAGAGCGTCTCCTGCCCGGCAGACCCTCGGGTGCTGGCATCCTGCTCCAGCGTGGGCCAGTGGCTCATCCTCACCGCCTTGGCCCGGCCGGAGGGCGCCGCCCTTCGGCAAGCGGCAGAGGTGGAGGACGCGCCGGTCCCCGGCGTGGCCTTTGGTCCGGCCTGGAAGGTGTGCTACCACGCCGGGGCGGTCTCGGAGGAGGTCGTCCGCCGGGAGACGGCCCGGGAGGAGGAAGCGCCCGCATACACCGCACAGGAGGTTCTGGATCAGCTTCGCTGGCAGTATCCCTACGCCGTCTCCGCCGCCACCCCGGCCAAGGTCACGGCCACCCAGGTGGAGGAGAACGGAGAGGAGCCGGGAGTCTTCCTGCTCCGCCGACAGGCGGACCGAGAACCGGCCCCCGTGTCCCGCCCCCAGTTTGCCCAGGAGACCCTGGGTCTGACGCCCGCCCAGAAGGGCACCGCCCTCCACCAGGTCATGCAGTGCGTCCGAATGGACCGAACCGGCTCCGCAGCGGAGATCCGGGAGGAGCTGTCTCGCCTGGTCGCGGAAGAGTACCTCACCGGCCAGCAGGCGCAGGCCGTGAACCCCGCCGCCGTGGCGCGCTTCTTCGCCTCGGACCTGGGCCGGGAGATGCGGGAGAGCGCCTCCCTCCACCGGGAGTATCCCTTCTCCATCCTGGCCCCCGCCCGCCGGTTTTACCCGGATGTGGGGGAAGGGGAGGAGATCCTCTTGCAGGGCGTCATCGACTGCTGGTTCCAGGGGGTGGACGGCCTCACCCTGGTGGACTTCAAGACCGACCGGGTCACCGCCGATGCCGCCCGGGAACGGGCGGCGCGCTACCGGGGGCAGCTGGCCGCCTATGCCTACGCCCTGGAGCAGATCACCGGCCAGCGGGTCACCCGCCGCATTTTGTACTTCCTCCGGCCCGATTTGGGGGTCCTGCTGCCCCCGGATGGGACAGAACCGGAAAACTTTTCGAAATAATTCCGAAAAAAGGAGTTGCAATTTCGGAATAAAAGTGTTATTATATGACATGCGTTTTGAGAACGCATACTATTTTTGTTATGCAGAAAGAGGTGAACACTCATGAAGGAAGGCATCCATCCCAAGTACGAGCAGGCTACAATCCGTTGTGCTTGCGGTAACGTTATCGAGACAAGATCTACCAAGGGCGATATCCGCGTAGAAGTTTGCTCTAAGTGTCACCCCTTCTTCACCGGTAAGCAGAAGATGGTGGATACTGGCGGTCGCGTCAGCCGCTTCAACAAGAAGTTCGGTTTGGAAAACTGATAATTTCTGGCTTCGGACCCGTGCCGCTCTCGGCACGGGTTTTTCCGTGGGAAGGAAGACAAACAGGGAAGGCTCGGGTCCTTTGCAAGAGGGCGGTGGGTCTTCCCTTGGGGTGTATCTGAAAACACCTCGATCGGCGGGGCTTCCCCGCCTCCATCCGCATATACTGAGAGGGAGATCAAGAAGGAGGAGAACCATGTTTCAGGAACTTCACCCCAAACAGCTCACGGAGAATGTCTTTTCTCTCTTTGCCGACCGGTGGACCCTCATCACCGCCGGGACCCGGGACCACTGCAACACCATGACCGCCAGCTGGGGCGGCCTGGGGGTCCTGTGGAACAAGAACGTGGCCACCATCTACGTGCGTCCCCAGCGGTATACCTTTGAATTTTTGGAGAACGCGCCGACCTTCACCCTCTCCTTCTTTGGAGAGGACTGGCGGAAGGCCCTGGTCTACTGCGGCCAGGTCAGCGGCCGGGAGACGGATAAGTTCGCCCACTGCGGCTTCCATGTGGCCATGGAGGGAGAGAACGCCCCCTACATCCAGGAGGCTGACCTGGTGCTGGTCTGCCGGAAGCTCTACTGGAGCGACCTGGACCCCGCCCACATGGACGCGGCCGCGTTGCAGCACTATAAAGATCACGACTACCACCGCATGTACCTGTCCGAGATCACCAAGGTCCTGGTCAAGGCGTAACGGCGGCGAGACGAGGCGTCGTTTCCGCGCAAGTCATCTTAGGAGGTTTTTATGACCGAAGAGTTTACAAAAGGAGCCCGGAACCGGGCGGTCCTGGTGGGCCTGAGCGCCAACAGCCTGCCCCGGGAAGACAATGCCAGCGAGACCTCCCTGGAGGAGCTTGCCGCCCTGGTGGAGACCGCCGGCGGCGAGAGCGTGGGGATGATCCTCCAGCAGCGGGACGCCCCGGAGGCCCGCACCTTCATCGGCGAGGGCAAGGTGTCCGAGACCCGAGAGCTGGTCCAGGCCCAGGGGGCCGACCTGGTGGTCTTTGACAACGAGCTGTCGCCCTCGCAGCAGCGGGTCCTCACCGAGGAGATCGGCGTCCAGGTCATCGACCGCGCCGGTCTCATCCTGGACATCTTCGCCCAGCGGGCCCGCACCCGGGAGGGCCGCCTCCAGGTGGAGTTGGCCCAATACAAATACCTGCTGCCCCGCCTGACCGGCATGTGGGGCCATCTGGTGCGCCAGACGGCCTCGGGCGGCAAGTCCCCGATCGGCACCCGCGGCCCCGGCGAGACCCAACTGGAGACCGACCGCCGTCACATCCGGCGAAAGATCGCCAAGCTGGCCGGGGACCTGGAGGAGGTCCGCCGGGTCCGGGCTGTCCAGCGGGACCGCCGGGAGAAGAACGAGATCCCTGTGGTGGCCATCGTGGGCTACACCAACGCGGGTAAATCCACCCTGCTCAACGCCCTCACCGACGCGGACATCCCCGCCCGGAACCGCCTCTTTGACACCCTGGACACCACCACCCGCACCCTGGAGATCTCCGACACCTGCACGGTGCTCATCTCCGACACGGTAGGCTTCATCCGCAAGCTGCCCCACCACCTGGTGGAGGCCTTCAAGGCCACCCTGGAGGAGCTGGCCTACGCCGACCTGATCCTCCACGTCATCGACGCCTCCAACCCGGAGTGGCGGGACCAGGTGGAGGTGGTGGAGCGGCTCATCGCCCAGCTTGGGGCCGAGGCTACGCCCCGCATCGACGTGTTCAACAAGTCCGATGTCTACGTGGGGGATATCCGCCCCCACGGCGAGGACATCGTCTCCGTCTCGGCCAAGACCGGGGAGGGGCTGGACGAGCTGCTGGCCAAGATCGGCAAGCGGCTGGACACGGGCTTCTACCGAGTCACCCTGGCCCTGCCCTACGACAAGGGCGGGGTCCTGGAGGCCCTGTACCGGGACGCCAAGGTGGAGTCCGTGGAGTACGACGACGCGATCCGCGTGGTGGCCGTCTGCTCCGAGAAGACCGTGGGTCAGGTGAAGGACTATATCACCGACGGCTGGACCCCGCCCAAGGAATTTTGGGAGGACTGAGCTGCCTCGACAGAGAAAAGGAGGAAGACCCTATGGCAGAGTACTATGTTCCCGGCCGGGACTTCTGCGAGACGGAGTTCACCGAAAAGCGCTCCCGCTTCATCGGCCATGTCTGGCGGGTGGAGAGCGAGGAGGAGGCCCGGGAGAAGATCGCGGAAATGAAAGCCAAATACTACGACGCCCGCCACAACTGCTGGTGCTATATCCTCCGAGAGGGGAACGTCACCCGCTATTCCGACGACGGCGAGCCCCAGGGCACCGCCGGTCAGCCCATGCTGGAGGTCTTCAAGCGGGAGGGCGTGGAGAACGTCTGCTGCGTGGTCACCCGTTACTTCGGCGGCATCCTCCTGGGCACCGGCGGGCTGGTCCGGGCCTATACCAAGTCCGCCAAGGACACCCTGGAGGCGGCCGGGGTCTCCGTGGTCCGTCAGTGGGCCGAGACGGCGGTGACCTGCCCCTATAACCTCCTGGAGCGCATGAAGCTGGAGGTGGCCGCAGTCCAAGGCATTTTGGGAGAGATCGAGTATGGCGCCGATGTGCGCATCCATGCCCTCCTCCCGGCGGAGAACTGGGCAGCCTATGAGGCCCGGGTCACCGAGCTCACCGCTGGTCAGATCGCGGCGGAGAAGCTGGGGGAGGTCTTCCGGGCCGCCTCGGTGGAGCCGTAGGCAGAGCAGAAAAACCGCCCGAAGCAAAGAATTTCGAAAAAAATCTTTTCTTTCAGCAGGATTTTGAACCGATTTTTCGTATATAGCATACGTAGCACATAGAAACCAAGACCAGTTCCCGGTTTGGGAAGAGGGGAGTGATGGCTGTGACCCTGCGAGAAAACACGGAAGACCTGGAACGGCAGACCCTGTCGCCCTATGCCGCCCTGGCCGCAGAGACCAAAGGCCGCCTGCGGCCGATCCCTCCCTGCGAGATCCGCACCTGCTACCAGCGGGACATCGACCGGATCGTCCACTCCAAGTCCTTCCGCCGCCTGATGCACAAGACCCAGGTCTTCCTCCAGCCAGAGGGGGACCACTACCGCACCCGCATGACCCACACTCTGGAGGTGGCCCGCATCGCCCGGACCATTGCCCGGGGCCTGCGGCTCAACGAGGACCTGACCGAGGCCATCGCCCTGGGCCACGACCTGGGCCACACCCCCTTCGGTCACGCCGGAGAGCGGATCTTACATGAGATCCTGCCCGGCGGCTTTCGCCACAACGAGCAGTCCCTGCGGGTGGTGGACAGCCTGGAAAACGGCGGCGACGGCCTGAACCTCTGCTATGAGGTCCGGCGGGGCATCCTCTGCCACACCGGCCCGGACCGGGCCGAGACCCTGGAGGGTCAGGTGGTCCGCCTGTCCGACAAGATCGCCTACATCAACCACGACATCGACGACGCCATGCGCGGGGGGATCATCTACCCCCTGGACATCCCCCTGGACATCTCCCAGGTGCTGGGCTTCGACCACAGCGGGCGCATCAACACCCTGGTGGGGGACGCGATCCGGGCCAGCCAAGGAAGGGACAAGCTCTGCCAGTCCGAGGCCTGCGGCAGCGCCATGGCCCGCCTGCGGGCCTTCATGTTCGAGGCCGTCTACCACAACCCCATTGCCAAGGGCGAGGAGTCCAAGGCCCAGGACATGATCGCCCGACTCTTTGAGTACTATCGAAAGGACCCGGACAAGCTCCCCCCGGATTATCAGGACATCCGGATGCGGGAGGGCGTGGACCGGGCTGTCTGCGACTACATCGCGGGCATGACCGACAAATACGCGGTGGAAAAATACTGCGAGGCCTACGTTCCGATGGCCTGGTCGGTGAAATAAACCGCGCGCCCTGGAAAGGAGGGAAACGACATGGCCATTCCATCTGCCTTTATCGACGAGCTGGTGGCTCGGAGCGATATCGTGGACGTGGTCTCGGACTACGTCAGCCTATCCCCCAAGGGCGGCAGCTACTGGGGCCTGTGCCCCTTCCACGGGGAAAAGACCGCCTCCTTCCACGTGCTGCCCGACCGGCAGCTCTACCACTGCTTTGGCTGCAGCAAGGGGGGCGGGGTCGTCTCCTTCGTGATGGAGCTGGAAAACCTGCCCTACCTGGACGCCCTCCGCCTCCTGGCCAAGCGGGCGGGGATGGAGTTTCCCGAGGGAGACCTGGACGAGTCCGGCCGACGGCGGCGGACCCGCCTTTTGGAGCTGAACAAGCAAGCCGCGCGGTATTTCCACAGCCAGCTCCACAGCCCGGCGGGAAGGGAGGGCCTGGACTACCTCCGGGGCCGGGGCCTGTCCAAGGGCATTATGACCCGCTTCGGCCTGGGCTTTGCCCCCGAGAGCTGGGACAGCCTCACCAAAGCGATGACCGCCAAGGGCTTTGGCAAAGCAGACCTGCTGGACGCCGGTTTGGCGGTCAGCGGCAAGAAGGGCGGCGTGTATGACCGGTTCCGCAACCGCGTGATGTTCCCCATCATCGACCTGCGGGGGGATGTCATCGGCTTCGGCGGGCGCGTGCTGGGGGACGGGACCCCCAAGTATTTGAATTCCCCGGACACCCCGGTGTTCAACAAGAGCCGCAACCTCTTTGCCCTGAACCTGGCCAAGACCACGAAGCTGGGCCGCATCGTCCTCACCGAGGGGTATATGGACACCATATCCCTCTATCAGGCGGGGTTTGACTGCGCCGTGGCCAGCCTGGGGACCGCCCTGACGCCAGACCACGCCAAGCTCCTGTCCCGGTTCACCAAGGAAGTGGTCATCTGTTACGACGCCGACTCCGCCGGGGTCCAGGCGGCCAACCGGGCCATCCCGCTGCTCGAAAAGACCGGCTTGAAGGTCCGTGTCCTGCGGGTCAACGGGGCCAAGGACCCGGACGAGTTTCTTCGCAAATACGGGCCGGACGCCTTCGCCCGCCTGCTGGACCAGTCGGAGAACTATGTGGAGTACAACCTGGGGCAGCTCAAGAGCAAGTACGACCTGACGGACCCGGTCCAGAAGACCGAGTTTGCCCGGGCCGCGGCGGAGATGCTGGCGGGGCTGGACAGCCCCGTGGAGCGGGAGGTCTACGCCGGGCAGCTCTCGGAGCTCACCGGCGTGGGCAAGGAGGCCCTTCTGCAAGAGATCCAGCGCGCCAGGAACCAACACCTGCGCAGCGCGAAGAAAAAGCAGGCCCGGCGGGATATGACTCCCGTGACCCAGGTCCAGCCCAAGGCCCGTCAAATGCGCTATGAAAATCCCCGCTCTGCCCGGGCAGAGGAGGGAATCCTCCGCCTGCTCCTGCTGGACGGGAGCCTGCTGCGGGAGGCGGACGGGCTGGAGCCCGACCAGTTTTCTTCCCCCTACCTGGGGAAAATTTACGCGGTCCTACGCCGCCACATCCAGGAGGGACGGACCGTCCAGCTGGGGATGCTGGAGGGGGAGCTGGACCGAGACGAGATCGAGCTTTTGGCGGACATATTGCGCCAGCCGGAGGCTCTGGAGAACGGAAAGCGTGCCATGGCCGATTATCGGGCCATTTTGGATACCGAGCAGATGAAGAGGGGAGCCGACGACGCAGCAGCTCTTCTGGCCGCCCGGGAGAAGTATCGACAAAAGAAAAGCATATAGGAGATGGATGCCATGAGCGAAAAGAAAGCACCCGAGCAGAAGCACGAAAAGATCAAGCTGGTCCACGTCACCGAGGAGCAGGTCCAGGCTGGTAAGGCCGAGCTGATGAAGATCGTGGCCGGTACCAGCGGCGCAGAGAAGCTGGAGGAAATGCTGGAAAAGGGCAAGAAGAAGGGCCGCCTGTCCTCCAGCGAACTCATGGAAGCGCTGGAGGACGTCACCCTGGACTCCGAGCAGATGGACAAGGTCTACGATGTGCTGGAGAACATGGGCATTGACACCACCGGCGAGGCCTATCTGCCCGACCTGAACGCGGACGATATCATGCCGCCCCTGGAGGAGATCGAGGAGATCCCCGAGGAGGAGATCGTGGACCCCAACACCCTGGTGGACTCCTTTGGCATCGACGACCCCGTCCGCATGTACCTGAAGGAGATCGGCAAGGTGGACCTGCTGACCAGCGAGCAGGAGGTGGCGCTGGCCCAGGCCATGGTGGCCGGGCAGGAGGCCAAGGAGCAGCTGGAAGAGATGAAGGCCGAGGGCATCGAGCTGCCCGAGGACGCCCGCAGAGAGATGGAAAAGCTCATCAAGGCCGGCGAGCGGGCCAAGCAGAACCTGGCCGAGGCCAACCTCCGTCTGGTGGTCTCCATCGCCAAGCGCTACGTGGGCCGCGGTATGCTGTTCCTGGACCTGATCCAGGAGGGCAACCTGGGCCTCATCAAGGCCGTGGAGAAGTTCGACTACACCAAGGGCTATAAGTTCTCTACTTACGCGACCTGGTGGATCCGGCAGGCCATCACCCGCGCCATTGCCGACCAGGCCCGGACCATCCGCATCCCCGTCCACATGGTGGAGACCATCAACAAGGTCATCCGCGTCTCCCGTCAGCTCCTCCAGGAGCTGGGCCACGACCCCAGCCCCGAGGAGATCTCCGAGGAGATGAACATGCCCGTGGACAAGGTGCGGGAGATCCTCAAGATCGCCCAGGAGCCTGTCAGCCTGGAGACCCCCATCGGCGAGGAGGAGGACTCCCATCTGGGCGACTTCATCCCCGACGAGGACGCCTCCGAGCCCTCCGAGGCGGCTTCCTTCACCCTGCTGAAGGAGCAGCTGGTGGAGGTCCTGAGCACCCTGACCCCCAGAGAGGAAAAGGTCCTGAAGCTGCGCTTCGGCATCGAGGACGGCCGCACCCGCACGCTGGAAGAGGTGGGCAAGGAGTTCAACGTCACCCGTGAGCGGATCCGCCAGATCGAGGCCAAGGCCCTGCGGAAGCTCCGCCACCCCAGCCGCTCCAAGAAGCTGAAGGATTTCCTGAACTGAGAGAGTACCGAGTATGACACTGGCCCTCCTTCATTTTGTGATCGTGTGCCCGCTGGTCTTTCTGGGCGGGTTTGTGGACGCGGTGGCAGGTGGGGGAGGGCTGATCTCCCTCCCGGCCTATCTGATCGCCGGGGTCCCGCCGCACAACGCCCTGGCCACCAACAAGCTCAGCTCGGCCATGGGCACCACCCTCACCACTGTGCGCTTCGCCCGGCGGGGGTTCATCCCCTGGCGGCAGGCCGCCGTCTGCGTCGTCTTCGCCTTCGTCGGCTCCTCCCTGGGGGCCAAGCTGGCCCTGCGCCTGGACCCGGAGATCTTCACCCTGCTGATGCTGGGCATCCTGCCCCTGGTGGCGGTCTACGTCCTCCGGGGCAAGGCCCTGAGAGAGGGGGAGGAAACAACGCCGTGCAGCCCCCGCAGGACCCTGGTGATCGGCTCGCTGGCGGCCCTGGTCATCGGCGGCTACGACGGCTTTTACGGGCCTGGCACCGGGACCTTTCTCCTGCTGGCCCTCACCGGCCTGGCCCACATGGAGCTGGCCCGGGCCAACGGCGTCACCAAGGCCATCAACCTGACCACCAACCTCTCCGCCCTGGCGGTCTTTCTGCTGGGCGGCAAGGTCCTGCTGCCCCTGGGCCTGGTGGCCGGATGCTTTGGCATTTTGGGGAACTATTTGGGCACCCGCTTCTTCATCCGGGGCGGTGTGACCTTCGTCAAGCCCGTCATCCTGGTGGTGCTGGCCATCTTCTTCGGGAAGGTCATCCTCCAGCTCTTGGGGATCTCGGCATGACTTGGTAAAAACGTCGGTTGTCCTTGGGGGCGGTCGGCGTTTTTTGTCATCCGGAAGAAGGATCTCTCAGGATTCGGGTAAAAATCCATCTTTACATTTTAGCTCTTATATTGTACCATAATGATACCGAGATAAAATACTAAGGAAATGATTAATTCATAAAGGGGGGCCCACTATGATACTTCACGTTCAACAGTACGAGAGCCGATGCATCATTTCCATCGAGGGGCGAATCGATCCCCACACCTGCCCGATCTTCCATGAGAGGACCCAGGCGCTGGACTATGACGCCATACAGGAGTTGATCTTTGACTTCCGGGATGTGGTCTACGTTTCCTCCGCCGGACTGCGGGAGCTTCTGGTCATCCGAAAGCGGATGGGTCCGGGAAAGCTGGTGAAGATCCTCAACGCCAGCGAAGCCGTCTATCAGACCGTCCGGTCGGCGGGCCTGGAGAATCTGCTGGACATAACCAGACTGCCCCAGACCAAGCAGCCCCGCCACCGCTACCAGTCCTTCCACGAGCTGCTTCAGGAGAAGATGGACCGCTGCCCCAACGCCACCTTCCTGGTGGCCAACCGCCGCTACACCTGGCGAGACATTGAGCAGAGCGCCCAGATCATCGCCAAGGACCTTCAGCGGCTGGGGGTGTACAAGGGGAGCCATGTGGCCCTGTGCGGGTCCAACTCCCCCAACTGGATCATGACCTTTTTCGCCATCCAGAAGCTGGGAGCCGTGGCCCTGCTCATCAACTACGACCTGAAGGCCAAGGAGATCGTTCAGCTGGCCCAGATCGGGGACATCACCCACTTCTGCCTGGGTGACATGCCTGGGGTGAGCCAGCGCGAGGCCTTTGCCGACGAGCTGGCCGGACCCGACTCCCACATCCGCTGGGTCTACGACATGGGCAGCCAGGTGGACTTCTCCAAGCGCTATGGGGAGTATGAGAGCCTGGTGGGGCAGTTCCAGGAGAAGGTGGAGGCCGATGACGCCTCGGTGGTCATCTTCAGCTCCGGGACCACCGGCAAGCCCAAGGGCGTGCTTCTGTCGGCCTACAACGTCCTCAATGCGGCAGCCGCCACGGCGGAGAACACCCGCATGACTGCCCGGGACCGCAACTGCCAGATCCTGCCCCTGTTCCATATCTTCGGCTTCACCGGCTCGCTCTTCGCCTGCGCCATCGCCGGGGCGGAGGTCCACATCCCCGAGAACATGCGCACGGAGACCATTCTTGCCCACGTGCAGCGGGAGCGCTGCACCCTCCTGCACTCGGTCCCCACCATGATGCTGGCCCTGGTCCATAGCAAGGAGTTCACCAGCGAGAAGGTGGCCTCCGTCCGGTGCAGCCTGCTGGGGGGCGCCGCTGCGACCGAGGCCCAGGTGGTGCTGCTTCGCAAGCACTTCCCCAACACCCACTTCATGGCGGCCTACGGCCTGACCGAGCTGGCCATCGCCACGGAGAGTGCCTATGAGGACACCCTGGATCACGTGGCCAACACCATCGGCAAGCCTCTGGCCAACATCCAGGTCTCCGTCCGGGACATGGCCACCGGCCGGGAGTGCAAGCGGGACGGCTCGGAGACCGGGGAGATCCTGCTGAAGGGCTACAACATGATGGTCTGCTACTACAAGCTGGAGCTGGACCGCCAGGACTTCAACGACGAAGGCTGGCTGTGTACCGGCGACCTGGGCTACATCGACCCGGATGGGTATGTCCACCTGGTGGGCCGGAAGAAGGAGATCATCATCCGCGGCGGCGAGAATATCATCCCGAACGAGATCGCCTCCGCCATCTCGGAGCACGAGGCCATCGCCGACGTGAAGGTCCTGGGTCTGCCTGACGCCTTTTATGGCGAGATCGTGGGGGCGGCCATCCTCCTCAAGGACGGCGCAGACTTCCGCGAGGAGGAGATGCGGGCCTTCCTGGCGCCGCGCCTGGCCAAGTACAAGATCCCCGCCCACTTTGTGGTCTATGATGCCTTCCCCGCCTTCTCCACCGGCAAGATCAACATGCTGGAGCTGAAGAAGGACATGATCGAAAAAACCGGTGCGAAGGCGTAACCATGCCATTGCACAAAGAACCCCTGTCTGCCGTGAAAGCACGGCAGACAGGGGTTTTGCAATGCCCGCAGCGGGGGACTTCGGTGACGGGGGCCAACCT
Organism: uncultured Eubacteriales bacterium; assembly: GCA_934572535.1. Lineage (GTDB taxonomy): Bacteria > Bacillota > Clostridia > Oscillospirales > Oscillospiraceae > Evtepia. Next base: position 13,933 of record CAKTLJ010000008.1, on the reverse strand, counting down.
GGACGGCGGCGACATCGGCCAGAGCCACGGGGATATGGCGAAGGCCGAAAAACGAAAGGAGAAGTCGATCCGTGGGCGCGGCCTTTCGTCTCACTGGAAGGTCCCGGTGTAGCCCTCGGCCTGGATGGTGGCCGCCGTATCGGGGGCAATGGGCGCGTAGAACTGGGCGAAGCGCGCGCCGTCGCCGACCTGCAAGCCCATGAGGTGCTGGGAGGAGTGGAGCTCCTTGCCGTCGGCATCCAGGAGGTGAAGGCTCTCCTCAAAGGCAGTCCATTCTTCTTGGGGCTTCTCGTTCCAGGCGGGAAGCTCCAGGGTCAGGAGGAAGGGGGAGAGGGCGGCGCTGCCGACGGTGTGTCCTGCCTGGTCCACCAGGTCGGCCTGGACAAAAAAGCCTTCGTTTTCCACGGTCCAGGTGAAGGTGTGGATGCTCTTCATAGAGGGACCTTCCACCAGCAGGGAGACCGCCTGCCCGGTGAGACAGGGGTCTTGGAACTCGAATTCCGCCAGATAGGACATGGTGCTTTCCCCGGTCAGGGTGCCGTTGATCCCGCTGTTGATGCGGCCGGGCAGTTCCTCTGTCTGTGTGGGGTCCCCTCCCTTCACCAGTCGGACCGTGAGAGGCTCTGCGGGGTCGATGGCGTCGGAGGAGGTCACCGTGAAGGCCACATACAGACTGCGTCCGTCCCCCAACGTCTGGCTGACGTGAACGGTGATCCCGTCCTGGACGCTCTCTTGGTCGATGACCTGCCGGGCCTGCTCCAAGGTCTCAGGCGTCAGGCCGCTCAGGTCGAAGTAGGCGGAGAAGGGGTCCTCCCGAACCTGCTCTATGGGGGCCGGGTCCGGAGCGGGCACGGCTTCTGCCGGGGTGGGCTTCTCCTGCCCGCAGGCGGTCAGGGCTGCGGCCAACAGGACGGCGATCAAAAGGGAAATGATGGGTCTCATCAGCGGTCTCCTTTCCTGGTTTCCCAAATCGGTTTGATGGTATCATACCATAGAGACGCGCAGAAGAAAACCCCCGCTGGAAAACCAGCGGGGGTTGGTGGAGTCAAAGACTGCCCATGCCGGGAAGCTCGGCAGGGGTGGTGAGGCCCTGCTCCATGGCCTTGGCCCGGAGGAAGCGGTAGATCTCCGCCTTGGTGGCGTAGATGTAGGGGTTTACGTAGAAGACCCCGAGAATACCCAGGGTGAGGGCGTTCAGGAGCTGCCAGCCCAGGAAGGAAAGGTCGGTGACGAAGAGGTCGCCCTTGTGCCCCATGGTCATGGCCCGGCTCAACTCCAGCGCGCGCGTATAGTGGATGCTGGGATTCTCCGCCAGGATGTAGGGGACGGCAAAGTAGCCATATGCCCGGACGATACCGGGAATAATAAAGAGCAGGGACCACAGGAAGGTATACAGCGCACGCAGGAACTGGGTGAGGACCACGTTGCCGAAGTTGCCGGTGAAGCCCACGGACACCCGGGAGAAGGGGGCGGCGTGGAAGGTGGTGTTTTCCAGGAAGAACCGGCTGGCGCCGACCTCGTAGGGGTTGGCCACCAGAAGGCTGATGGCAACGCTCAGGGCGAACCCGGCGACGGCAAAGGGCGCCAGCAGGGAGATGACATATTGCGTCAGGTAGAGCAGGTCTCTGCCGGTGTGGATGCCATAGGTCTCACACAGGTAGAGGAGGTTGCTGAGCTCCTCGCTGCTGTTGAAGTTCAGTGAGAGCAGATTTCCAAAGAGCAGGGCGTACAGCACGGACACCGCCACAAAGGGCCAGTAATTCGCCTTAAAATTGGCCTTGCCTGTGGCTTTAAACGTAATTCGATCCCACATAGGGCAACCTCCTTTGGTCAGGGGAATTTTGGTTTTCGTCATTATAGCGTATTTTCGGGAAAAGGTCAATCTCTGACTTGCCCCTGCGAATTTGTATGAAAAACGGGGGGCAGGGACGGGCTTTTCTGTGTCCTTTACCTCTTGTCTTTCCGGCGGGTTTGGTTTAAGATGTGCTATCCTGAAACCCTTTGCTGACCAACGAGAGGAGGAGAGACATGACTCGCATGGAATGTGAAGCCCTTGTGGAATACACCTTGAATTTAGGGCGTCAGATGGTGGAGTGCGGCGCGGAAGCCTGGCGGGCAGAAAACACCATGGCCCGCATCTTCCGGGCCTATGGCTTGGAGGTCCTGGACGCCCATACCATTGCCACCCAGGCGGCGGTGACGGTGAAAGCCCCCGACGGCTACCATTACACCAGCACCTGCATGATCCTGCCGGACAAGACGGGGACCAATCTCCAGCGGGTGGAGCTGATCAACGCCGCGGCCCGGGCCATCTGTGACAAGCCCCCGGCCATTGACGACCTGCCGCTCTGCCTGTCTCCCTCCGGTCCCCGGTGGCTCTGGCGGGAGCTGATCGGCTACCTGCTGGGCGCGGGCGCCTTTGCCGTCTTCTTTGGCGGCACACTGGGGGACGGCTTCACGGCGGCGCTCATTGCCGCGCTGATCTACGGCATGGATCAGATCCGCCGGGTCCACCAGCAGCACCGTATCATCTATACGGTGGTGGCCTGCTTCGTCTCCGGCATCCTGGCCCGCGGCTGCGCGGGGCTGGGCTTGGGGGTCCACCTGGACATGATCATGATCGGCGATGTGATGCTCTTTATCCCGGGGCTGGCGCTGGTCAACGGCGTCCGGGAGCTCTTTTACTCTGACATCCTCACCGGCATTTACCGGATGACGGAGGCCCTGCTGAGCGCGGCCGCCATTGCCGTGGGCTACGCCGTGGCCCTGATGCTGGGAGGTGGCGTGCTGTGAAAGAAGCTGTCATTCAGATCATTTGCGCGGGCCTGGGCACCCTGGGCTTTGCCCTCTTCTTCCAGGTGCGGAGACAGCACCTGCTTGTGGCCTCCCTGGGTGGTGCGCTGTCCTGGCTGTGCTATCTGGTGGTCAGAGCGCCCTCTGCCAACGTCTTCCTCAGCGCCCTGGTGGCCTCGGCGGTGATCTGCCTCTGGTCGGAGGCCATGGCCCGGCTCCGGAAGGCCCCGGCCAATGTCTTCCTGATCCCCGGCATTGTGCCCCTCCTGCCCGGCGGCGCGCTGTATTACGCCATGAGCGGCATCGTCTCCGGCGACCTGGATCAGTTCGTCCTGAAGGGACGGGAGACTGCCCTGGTGGCCGTTGGCATCGCCGGCGGCATCGTCATCGGCTCGGAGATCGTCCGCCTGGTCATGAACATCCAGCGCCGCCGCCACAGAAGACTGGAGGCCCGGCACAAGCCCGGCGGACAGGAGGAAAACTGACCATCAAAAATAATCTCGGTTTGGGTATGGAAAAGCGAGACCCACTGGCTACAATAGGGTATGCGGGGAAGTAGGCCCTGCCAGTGAATACCGAAGAGACATCGAGGTGTATTGAGATATGTTGGATCAAGTGCGTAGCGAAGCCCATGCGGCCGCAGAAGAGATTTGTGAGGTGGCGAAGCTCCGAAAGGGCCAGATCCTCGTGGTGGGCTGCTCCACCAGCGAAGTGGCCGGACATAAGATGGGCAGCCATTCCAGCCCGGAGATCGGCCAGGCCATCTTCGATGGGTTGAATGAAGTCCTGGCCCCAAAGGGGATCTACCTGGCCGCCCAGTGCTGTGAGCATCTCAACCGGGCCATCATCGTGGAGCGGGCCGCCGTCCCCGGCGCGGAGATCTGCAACGTGGTGCCCCAGCCCAAGGCAGGCAGCTCCTTTGCCACCGCCGCGTACCACGCCTTCGAGGACCCTGTGGCCGTGGAGGAGATCCGGGCCGACGCCGGTCTGGACATCGGCGGGACCCTCATCGGAATGCATTTGAAGAGAGTGGCCGTTCCCGTCCGCCTGGCCCAAAGGAATGTCGGCGAAGCGATGCTTCTGGCCGCCCGGGTGCGCCCCAAATATATCGGCGGCAGCCGCGCGCTCTATGATGAAAATTTAATGTAAGCTTACGCCATTCCCCGGGAAGCAGTTTCCCGGGGAATGGTTTTAAAGAAGAAATCTATTGACGTAGACCTGCAAGTGTGGTAAGGTGAAGGCAGAAGAAGGAGAGGGGAAGAACCACTGTGACTGATTTTTTGACGGAGCTGCTGGCCCTGAGCATAGGGGGCGGCTTGGTGATCCTGCTGCTGCTCTTTTTGGGCCGGGTGGGACGGATGCGGTACGGGGCGAAGTGGCGCTGCCTGGCTTGGCTGCTGCTGTGTCTGCGGATGGCGATACCGGTGGTGCTGCTCCCCGGAGAGGCGCTCCTTGCGCCCGCGCCCATCCAGGTGAGGCTGCCGGAGGACCGGGTGATCTACCAGACCGGGCCGGTTGGCGGAGGGCCGCAGGCGGAGCCTGTCGGGAAGGCCCCACAGGCCGGAGCAGGGCTTGCGGAAGGCCCGCCCGCCGCGCGCGGGTCGGAGGAACCGGTCGTCTCCATCTCGGCCTCCCAGCTCCTTTTTGCCCTGGAGGTGACTGGGGCGGCGGCTGTTCTGCTCTGGGTCTTTTGGCGGCACGGGCGGTTTCTGGTCTGGATGCACCGGCGAGGTCGCCCGGTGGACGACCCAGCTGTCCGGGCGCGGTTTCGGCAGCTGGCGAAGCGGGTCGGGATATCCCATCCGCCGAAGCTGCTGGCCTGCGCGAATCTGCGCTCGCCCGCCCTGGTGGGGCTGTTTCGGAAGACGCTCCTCTTGCCTGCGGAGCCGATGGAGGCGGCGGCGCTGGACTACGTCATCCTCCATGAACTCATCCATTGCCGCAGCCGTCATATCTGGCTCAAAGCCCTGGCGCTTTGGGTCTGCGCCCTTCACTGGTTCAATCCCTGCGCCTGGCTCATGGCTCGGGCCATCCAGCGTGACACCGAGCTGGATTGCGACGAGCGGGTGCTGGCCCATCTTCCCAAAGAGAAGCACGCAGCCTACGCCCACGCCCTTGTGAACGTGGCCACGGAAAGGAGAAACCCATGAGATCAAATCATCCCATATCCCCCTTCAGCACGGGTCTGTCCGGCTCGGCCAAGGAGATCACGGTGCGTATCCAAAACATCCTCCGGGGAAAGCGCCAGCGCCCGGCGGTCCTCCTCATGGCGGGGCTTGCGATCATCATCCTCACCTGCGGCATGATCGCCTTCAGCGCCTGCGCCCCTCGGGAGACGGACTGGGAGAGCGCAAACAGGGACCAGCTCCTCCGCATCTACCAAGCGGACTACGGAGAGCGGGTCTACTGGGCGGAAGACCAGCCGGAGGACCCGCAGGAGGACGACCTTCGTCTGGACGAGGTGACCTACCTGGGCTCCGCCGACTTGGGGGACGCTGTGGGCACGGCCTATCAGCTGGAGAGAAGCTGGTACCAGCAGCAGGGGAAGGGGAAGGCCCTGGAGTGGGTGGCTGGCTACCCGAGCATCCGGGTCCTGCGCCTGGCCCAAGACGGGACTTTTCTGGAGGACCTGGGAACGCCCAATTTCGACACCAACGGTCTGACCGTGGAGCAGATCATCCGGCAGGTGGACTGGCGTCTGCTGAACTGGGAGGTCTCTCTGTGGAGGGAGGGGCATGACCAGCCCCTCGGCATCGGCACCGAGGTCAGCCGCATCATGGAGCCTGCGGATGGAGAAGAGACCCTTGACGTCCTGGGGAACGAGTACGCCGCGCCGATCTACGCAGCGGGCGATCACTATGAGACCCATGGCTGGGGCGAGCTTCTGACGGTCAACTGCTATCACAGCCAGGCGGATGACCGCTGCTCCGCCAACCACATCACCTGTCTTCACCCCGATCTGTACACCCCCCGGGGGATCCACGTGGGCAGCACCCGGGAGCAGGTGAAGGCGGCCTATCCCGAGGCCCGGGACGATCCCTATTGGGACTGGGAGGGGGACTACCTCTGGTACCAGCCCGGGGGAGGGGAGTTCGGCCCCGCCATCGTGTTCCTGTTCCAGCACAAAGGGGTGGTATCCGACGAAGTCCAGGCCATGGTCCTGGTGAATATGGTCAACTGAATCGAAAAAAGTCGCGGAGGTCGGTTGGACCTCCGCGACTTTTCTGTATGGATAGAAAGGAATGTGACTCAGTCGAACAGCGTCTTGGACAGGACGATCTTCTGGACCTCGCTGGTGCCCTCGTAGATCTGGGTGATCTTGGCGTCGCGCATCAGGCGCTCCACGTGGTACTCCTTCATGTAGCCGTTGCCGCCCATCATCTGGACCGCGTCGGTGGCCACGTGCATCGCGGTTTCTGCGGCGATCAGCTTGGCCTTGGCGGCGGACTGGGAGAAGGGCTTGTGCGCGTCCTTGTCACAGGCTGCCTTATAGACCATGTACTTGGCCATCTCGATCTGGTTGGCCATATCGACCATGCGGAAGGCCAGGTGCTGGTTTTTGTGGAGGGGCTTTTTGAACTGCTCGCGCTGCTTCATGTACTGGCGGGCGATCTCGAAGGCGCCCTCTGCGATGCCCAGGGCCTGGGAGGCAATGCCGATCCGGCCGCCGTCCAGGGTCTTCATCGCGGTGGCGAAGCCCTTGCCGGGGGAGGAGATCATGTTGCCCACGGGGACGCGGACGTTGTCGAAATACAGCTCACTGACCATGGCGCTGCGGATGCCCATGGTGTTGTGACGCGCGCCGATGGAGAAGCCGGGGGTGTCTCTCTCCACGATGAAGGTGGCCATGCTCTTGGGGCCCATCTCGTGGTCGGTGAGGGCGTAGACAGCGTAGTAGTCGGACAGGGGACCGTTGGTGATGAAGCACTTGCTGCCGTTGATGACGAACTCGTCGCCCTGGCGCTCTGCGAAGGTCTTCATGCCGCTGACGTCGGAGCCTGCGCTGGGCTCGGTCAGGCCGAAGGAGCCGAAGTGGCCGTCACGCATGACGGGGGGCATCCAGCGCTTGAGCTGTTCGTCGGTGGCTTCGGAGAAGTACAGGGAGCCGCCATACAGGGAGGTAGAAACAGAGAAAGAAACAGACAGGGAGGGGTCCACCTTGGAGATCTCCTCAACAGCCAGAGCGTACTCCATGTAGCCCAGGCCCTGGCCGCCGTATTCCTTTGCATAGGGCAGGCCGATGAAGCCCATCTTGGCCAATTCCTTGTACAGCTCGACGTTGTACTCGCGGGACTCGTCGCGCTCGATCACGCCGGGGAGGACCTTCTTCTCCGTGAATTCACGCGCCATCTTCTGGATCGACAGTTGCTGTTCATTCAGTTCAAAATTCATAAAATTGTCTCCTTTTTTGCATTGGTGAGAACCAACTGGCCAACTTGACTGAAAGCGCTGTCAAGCGACAGGTATTTCGACATCCGTTTCCGGCCAAGGACAAATTGTACCCTAACACTCTACCACAGGAAAGGTCGGAAATCAACGATTGAAGGGGCATTTTTTGGTCAGAAAGGAAATACAGCTTCAATCAACGACTTTCGAATAGTTTATTATGCAATAAAGAAGTTCTTTTGAAGGTGTTAACAAAAATAAAAAAGGAACGGCAGCGATTTCCCAGGTCGCTGCCGTCCTTTTTACAAAAAAGAGAGAAAAGAGAGAGAAAAGAGAGTGTGTAAGCTAAGTCAGACGTGTTTTTGTTTTCTGCTACTTACAGGCTATATCTTAGCGGAGAAATATGACCAAAATATTGGAATGGTGTAACCAAATTATGAATTTGATTTCCAAATTGTAAACAAATCCCGGTTTCTCTCCCGATGGTCAGGCGCCGCTGCTGACGAGGCCGTAGCGCACGGCGTTCTGGTAGCTGTTCCAGGCGGTGAAGAGGTCCATCTGGGCGGAGGTGTAGTCCCGCTTGGCGCTCTCCCAGGTGTCCTTGGCGCTGGCCAGGGCGTTGGCGGAGAGGTTCCCCTGGCGGTACTTGAGCTCGGCCGCCTGATAGACCTGCGCCTCATAGGCCAGGTCGTTTTCGGCGGCGGCGCGGCGGGCCAGGGCGGGGGAGAGCTGGTCGTAGAGCCGCCGGAAGGAGAGGTCGAAGCTCTGCGCGGCAGACTTTTCGGACAGGACGGCGGCCTCGTAGGTGTGCTGGGCCATCTTGTACTGATAGCTGTTCTTGCCGTTTTCGCGGCGGGCCTCCTCCATGTCGTCCTTGGCGTCCTCGACGGCGCGGGCGGCGGCGTAGAGGTCATAGCTGGCCTTGCGGGCGGTCTCCAGGTCCCGGGTGTAGGAGAGGGCGGCGACCTGCTCGGCGGAGACCGTGGGCAGGGCCGCCAGGGTCAGGCTGGCGCTGGTGGTCTCGCCCAGCAGGGACTGGAGGGAGGCGTAGAGGGAGGTCAGGGCCGCGTCCAGGCTGGCCGAGTTGGCCAGCAGGGAGGTGTAGCCGTTCTTCACCTGGGTGAGGGTCAGCTGGGAGATCTGCCCCCGTTCATAGCGCAGCTCCATTTCCGCCACGGTGCGCGCCAGGGCGGCGGCGGTGTCGCGCAGGGACTCCCGTTGCAGCTCGGTGGAGAGGATGGTCAGGTAGAGGGAGGCCGCGCCGACGGTGATCTGGTTGATGGAGGCGTCGATCTTCCGCTTGGTGTCGGGCAGGGTCTTGTTGAGGTAGTCGCTCTTCTGTTTTTTCAGGTCGTCGAGCTGGTCCTCCATGGATTCGAGGGCGGAGTTCAGGCTGGCCAGCTGAAACTGGCTGTAGATGGCGGTGCTCAGGTTGGCGACGTTGCCGACGATCCCGGCGGCCTGCATCGCGTCGAGCTGTTTTTCGATCTGCATGAGAGAAGCCATCAAATTTTGCGAGGCATTGTCGATGCTGTTGGCGGCGTTTTTCAGGTTGGCGATCCCGTCCTCCATGTCGTCGATCGCGTCCTCCAACTCCCCGATGACCTTGTTCCAATCCATGGCCTCCATGGACTGGATGGTGTGCTCCAGGGACTGCACGGTCAGGTTCCCGGCCCGGACCCTGGCGTCGAGCTGGTCAAAGGAGAGGGTGGCGCGCACGGGGGTCAAGGCCCATTCGTGGCTGGTGGTGGACCTGGGGGTGGTGGTGTCGCCCACCCGGGCGGCCGCGGCGGGGACGCCCGAGGACAGGAGCAGGACCCCGGCCAGGCAGAGGGAAAGGATTCGTGTGTTCATAAGAGGTCCTCCCGGGTCAAATGGTTAGAATACGTACAAAAAGTGTAGCATACCAGCCCCCGTGAAGCATGAATAAAATGTGAACAGATAACGCCTCCCCGGGCGGGGAGGCGTTTGGCTGGTGTCAGGGCGGCGCGTCGTCCGCCTCGTCCAGGGGCGTCAGGGCGGAGACGGAGATCTCAAAGGCCGTCCGCTCCTGGGTCTGGTCGCCGATGGTTTTCAGATAGGTGCGGCTCTGGAGCCGCCCCTCCAGGCGGAGGGAGTCGCCCGTCCGGAGGTGGGCGCAGGCCAGGGCGAGGCTGCCCCAGGCGATGCAGGGCAGGTAGTCGGCCCGCCGGTACTTCCGGTTCACGGCCAGCAGCAGGTCGCAGATGTCCCGGCCCAGGGGGGTGCGGCGGGGGACGGGGTCCTTGCACAGGGTCCCGATGAGGCTGACCTGGTTGCAGGGGTCGCCGTCGCCGGGGAGGAGCGAGCGGGCCAGGACGGTGATGACCAGGCGGCTGCCCACGCCGCTGCGGTTGTTGTAGGACCGGATCTGGCCGGTCACGGTCAGGGGCTCCCCCGGCGCGGGCAGGGGGTCGTCGCCCGGGGCGCGGGCGACGAGCACGTTCACCAGGTCCTCCCGTCCGGACAGACGGGGGACCGCCAGGGGGAACCGGTAAAAGTCGATGCCGTGGACCCGGTGGGAGAAGGCCGCCGCGTCGGCCACGGTCCCGCGCAGGAGCACCCGGTTTTCCATTTCTTCCATGTCAGACCGCCTCCAAGGTAAGTAAGCTGTTGGAGTCTATGCGGTCCGGGGGCGGGAATAGACCAGGCGGCGGTCAGCCGAGGGCCACGTCGAGGACCATCATGACGGAGAAGCCCACCAGGGTAAAGAGGGCCATCCAGTCCTTGTTTTCGTTCGTCTGGCTTTCGGGGATGAGCTCCTCGACCACGACGTAGATCATGGCCCCGGCGGCGAAGGCCAGCAGGAGGGGGAGGCAGGCGTGGACCCGCAGGACCAGCAGCGCCCCCAGGACCCCGGCGATGGGCTCGGCGATCCCGCTGAGCTGGCCGTAGAAGAAGGACTTGCGGCGGGAGAAGCCCTCGCGGCGGAGGGGGAGGCTGACGGCCATGCCCTCGGGCAGGTTTTGCAGGCCGATGCCGAGGGCGAGCATCCAGGCGTTCATGAGGGTGCCGCCCTCCAGGCCGTAGGCCACGGAGCCGAAGGCCACGCCGATGGCCATGCCCTCGGGGATGTTATGGAGGGTGATGGAGAAGATGACGAGGGCGCTGCGCTTGCGGCCCTTGGGGTCCCGGCTGGGGTCGGGGGGAAGGGCACGCCGGGCCTGGAGGCGGGTGAAGGACCGGTCGCCCAGGAAGAGGAGCGCGCCGCCGCCCAGAAAACCGGCCAGGGCGGTGAGCCAGGGGTTCAGGCCGAGCGCGCCGGACATCTCGATGGAGGGGGAGAGCAGGGACCAGAAGGAGGCCGCGACCATGACCCCCGCGGCCAGGCCGAGCATGGCGTCCATGAAGTTTCGGTTGGGTCTGCGAATGAAAAAGACCACGCCCGCGCCCAGGGCCGTGATCCCCCAGGTGACCAGGGTGGCCAGCAGGGCCTGAACGGGGTAGGCCAGGAGAAAAACATCGTCAAGCATAGGAGTCCTCCTTTGGATGGATCGCCCCCGGGAAGAGGGCTGCCCTATCCTATGAGGCGCGGGGGACGGGGGTGCCTGTTCGTGTCGATCTTGAGGGAATGGTGGGGCCTGGCTGCCAGCGCGCGCGGCGGGGCCGTCAAGATGACTAAAATCTGGAAAACCCATTGCAAATCCTTGTGGTTTGGGGTAAAATGGGGCCAGGAAAATGGGCCTTTGCGACGACCCATTGGAACGAGACCAGGATGGAGGTGGTGCGATACGGAAAACGTCCGTGATCGCTTTGCTATCAACACTTGATGTGAAAAAGGAGGAAAAAACAAGATGAAAAAGCGAATATTGGCCATATTCATGGCGCTTGTCATGGCCCTGTCGCTGCTGCCGATGAGCGCATTGGCGACGGAGATAGATACGGATCAACCGTCTGACTCCGGTGCGGTTTTTACAAAGAAAGCTAAACAGCAAACCAATGGTGACGTAAAAATTACGCTGGAGGCCTATGCGACTGGTACAACCACTCAGATCGGGACACCCCAGCCCCTAGACATTGTTCTGGTTTTGGATCAGTCGGGTTCGATGGCGGAACGTTTTGACAGGCAGACCACCAGACAGGCGGCCATGAAGAGCGCTGTCAATGGCTTCATTGACCAGGTTGCAGGAAATTATAATGCAGCAGACGCTGCACATCGTATTTCGATTGTGACCTTTGGTTCGAGCGCAACGGCATTGCAGGGCTGGACAGCAGTTGATACAACCGGACAAAACAATCTGAAAGCTGCGATTAATGCCTTGCCCAATAGCCCCAGTGGTGCAACTCGCGTAGATTCGGGGATGACCCAAGCACAGACTCTGCTTGCCACTCCTGCGGATGGCCACAAAAAAGTTGTAGTTGTCTTTACTGATGGTGTTCCCACGACGAGCAATGTGTTTAACACAGGTGTTGCAACGAGTGCGATCGCAACGGCAAAGGTATTAAAGGCTAGCGAAACTACAATTTACACGATTGGTATTTTTAACGGCGTTAATGCAGATCAGCTGCACGGTGATAAATGGAAATATACTGTCTATCCTGATGTGACGTGTACTGGCCAGGTAGGCTCGTACTGGGGCGGCTCTTGGGTTGCTGGTTTGTTTGCTGGGAATGATTTCCCGGATATTGATGTTGCAGCAGGCAACCGCTTCTTAAATTACCTGTCCTCGAATTTTGCCGACGCGACGAGCATTGGCGTTGAAAGAGGACAATATGATCCTAGTAATACTTTGGTCGATGGTACTGGCTATAAAATCACCCAGAACTTCAAACGTTCGGCTTCCAATTACTATTTGACCGCAACGGATTCTGCAAGTCTGAATGGTGTATTTACCGAGATTTCGCAGGAGATCAACACGGCGGTAAATGCAGAGCTGGATACGAGGGCGGTCGTGAAGGACACCATGACGGACTACTTCGATCTGCCCACTAATACCGATGGCATTAAGGTTTATACCCAGAACTATGAGGGTAATAAGAAGTGGGCAGATCGTGAAGATGCTACCGGCACAATTGTTCACATCGATGATCAGACTGTAACGGTTACGGGTTATGACTATGCCGCAAACTTTGTGTCCGATACGCCTGCTCCGCGTGGTCAAAAACTGGTGATCGAGTTCACGATCACGCCGAATTGGACAAACCTGGCCACAGCTCAGAGCTTCCCGGTTCCAACCAATGAAGACGGTGCGGGTCTGTATCTCGATAATAAACCTGTTGCAACAGGCACTCCTGGTACGGCATCTTTCTGCGGTGTGAAGTATGACGCCAACGGCGGCACGGGAGATGTTCCTCCCACTCAGATCAATGTGAATGGAAAGACATTCCCTGTTCCTGCATCTTGCGATACGCTGAAAAAGGATAATGCTGTTCTGCTTGGTTTTAGCACAGAGAAGAAAGACCTTGTAACCACTGAGAGTGACGCAACTGGTGTTGTTACAGAATATGCTCCTGCTAAGGACAAGCTTGATACCCTCTATGCGGTTTGGGCTGTAGACAGCAATAACAATGGAACGCCGGACTACACGGAAGAGACGTACAAGATCACGTATGCAGCGGGTGCTCCGGAAGGCGAAGTAACCGGTCTGCCTGCTGAGGTTACCGGTGTTCTCGCTAACACAGAGCAGACGGTTTCTACCAATGTTCCTTCCCGTCAGGGCTTTACCTTCAACGGTTGGACAACTAGCGATGTCACCGTAAGCAATAACAAGTTCACCATGCCTGCAAGTAACGTAACCTTTACCGCGCAGTGGACGGCCGTTGAACCCGGTGTGACCATAAAGAAGGAAGCAAACCAGAAGGCGCCTCTGCCCGGCGAAACGGTGACCTACACCATCACGCTGACCAACAGCGGCACCGAAGAAAAAACGGTTAAGGTTGTTGACACCCTGCCTACTGAACTGACCAATATAGACGGCTTTCTTCCCCAAAACATCAGCGATTCCGGCAAGTATGAAAACAAGAAGATAACTTGGGAAACCGTCACTGTTCCGGCAGTGGGAACCAAGACGCTGGCCTATCAGGTCAAGATTCCTGATAATGCAGATCCTGGAACGACCTACACGAACAGCGTGAAGATTGATGATAGCGAAACAGAAGTTACCGAACCCATCACGGTTGCCGCAACGGTTGACATCCAGGGCACGAAGGAAGTGAAGCAGGGCGGCAATGTGACGCCTCCCGCTGATGCAGAGTTTACCTTTACCATGAAGCTGGTCCAAAAGAATGGTGAGAATGTTCCGGACGGCGAGACGTACACCGTAAGCAGCAAAGCGGGTGACTTCAAATTCAATCCTCGCTATACCAATTTGACCGAGAGCAAGGAAAAGGACACCTATGTCTATGAAGTCAAAGAAACTGCCGGTACCGATACAAACTGGACCTACGATCCCGCGACTTACGTCGTGACTGTGACCGTGGCGAAACAAAACGATGTGCTGAAAGTAACCAGTAAAAATATCCAGAAAGCAGAACCTACAACCAACGCTGGCAATATAACTATTGTACCTGGAACTGTACCTGGCAATGGTGGTGTTGAAAATATACTGTCCTTAGAGAAAGTCCTCTTCACCAACACCTACACCAAGCACCAGTCCAGCAGCGGTGGTTCCTCCAAGCCCGTGCTGAACAAGAAGGACCACTACGCCTACATCGTCGGCTATCCCGACGGGACGGTGCAGCCGCAGGGGAACATCACCCGCGCTGAGGTGGCCACCATCTTCTTCCGGATGCTGAC
>CAKTLJ010000007.1 GCA_934572535.1 uncultured Eubacteriales bacterium | reverse complement strand
GGGGTCCAGGGGTGCCCCCTGGTCTTCTTTCCCCCCATTTCTTGAAAGAAATGGGGGCCGCCGGAGGCATCACCCACCTGGAGGGCAAATGCAACCCCCCCGCCAGAAGCAATGCCCCACCCTACAGGCGCTGCTCCTACCCCGGAATCCCTCCACCGCCGTCCCGGCGGTCCCCCTCCCTTTGACAAGGGAGGCTTTTGGGCACGACCAACGCCCCCGCGCGCCCAGCCGGTGGGCGCGCCGCCTCCCACCTGCCGACACGAGGCCGCAGGCCGGGCAAGCCAGAGGCACCACCCCGCAGGTCTTGAACCACCCCAACGGGGTCCAGGGGTGCCCCCTGGTCTTCTTTCCCCCCATTTCTTGAAAGAAATGGGGGCCGCCGGAGGCAACACCCACCTGGAGGGCAAATGCAACGCCCCGCCAGAAGCACCACCCTACAGGCGTCGCTCCTACCCCGGAATCCCTCCACCGCCGTCCCGGCGGTCCCCCTCCCTTTGACAAGGGAGGCTTTGGCCTTGCCCCCCTGAAAACCGCGCAGAAAGCCGCAGCTCCTCGGGGGAGCTGCGGCGTTTGGGGGAGCTGCGGCGTTTGGGGGGACGGTTCAGTAGTTGTCTGCCTTGATCTCGAAGTAGGCCTGGGGATAGCCGCAGACGGGGCATCTCTCGGGGGCCTCGTCGCCGTACTCCAGGTGGCCGCAGTTGCGGCAGTACCAGACCTTGACGGCGGGCTTCTTGAAGACCTCTTCGGACTCCAGGTTCTCGACCAGCTTCAGGTAGCGCTCGTAGTGGGACTTCTCGATCTCGCCCACGAAGGCGAACATGTCCGCGATGCGGTGGAAGCCCTCCTCGCGGGCCTCCTCGGCCATGCGCTTGTACATGTTGGTCCATTCGTCGTGCTCGCCCTCGGCGGCGGCCATCAGGTTCTCGGCGGTGCTGCCGATGCCGGAGAGCTCCTTGAACCACAGCTTGGCGTGCTCCTTTTCGTTCCCGGCGGTCTCTTCAAAGAAGGCGGCGATCTGCTCATAGCCCTCCTTGCGGGCGACCTCTGCAAAGTAGGTGTACTTGTTTCTGGCCTGGCTTTCCCCGGCGAAGGCCTCCATCAGGTTGGCCTCGGTCTTGCTGCCTTTCAGTTCCATTGTCGTTCTCCTTTCATGCAATGTAGTAGATCTATGTGAGGGGGAAGTTGAGATGGTGTTGCTTTGTTCTGGTCCTATCATACCCCAAGCGACCCGCCCCATACTGTGACTTTGACACAGTTTCGGAAAAAACGCAAGAGAAAATTTGGCGTTTGCCGCGCCCGTTAAAATCCCGCCGCCGACGCATACTAGCAGGGCGGCATTTGCCGACAACATGACGAACGCGATCGGAGGAACCTATGATACGACTGCTCATGACCGCCGCGCTCATCCTCTCGCTCAGCCTGACGGCTGCGGGCTGCGGAGCCGGGCGCGACGCCTCCGCCACCGCCCACCGCTGGCGGGACGGGGACCACACGGCCCAGGTCCAGCGGGACCTGGCCCGGGGCGGCAGCTACTACGCGGACGGGGCCGGGCGGGTGAACGGCCGCCGCGCCCACTCCGCCGACGGCCGCCGGACGAGCCTGGGCGAGGGCCTGCGCAGCGCCGGGGAGGACCTGCGCAGCGCCGGGGAGGACCTGGCCCGCGGGGCCGGGGACGCGGCCCGGAGCGTGGGCGACGCCGCGGAGGACGCGCTGGACGGCCTGACCGGCGCCAACGCCGCGCCCAACGCCAGCCTGAACGCAGGCAACAGCGCTGACCCGCCCGTCCGCTGACGCGCCTGCCGCCCATCCCGGTCCAAAATGGGACCGGGATGGGCGGCGCAGGCGCGGGAAACGCTTGCCCCGGCCGGATGCGTGTGATATAATAGAGGTGTATCGAAACTGCGAGCATCGGGAGGACTGTCTATGGAATTCATCATCATCTCCGGCCTGTCCGGCGCGGGAAAATCCTCCGCCGCCTCCTTCCTGGAGGACCTGGGCTTCTACTGCGTGGACAACCTCCCCGTGGCCCTCATCACCAGCTTTGCCGGGCTCTGCATGGCCGGGGCCGGGACCGGGAAATACAGCCGGGTCGCCCTGGTGACCGACATCCGCGGCGGCCAGAGCTTTGACGAGCTCTTTCAGGCCCTGGACGAGCTGACCGCCATGGACCTGGCCTACGACATCCTCTTCGTGGAGGCCTCCGACGAGTTCATCATCAAGCGCTACAAGGAGACCCGCCACAACCACCCCCTCTGCCGCCAGGGCTACTCCCTGACCGAGGCCATCCAGCTCGAGCGCACCGCCCTGGAGCCGGTCCGCCGCCGGGCCACCCACATCCTCAACTCCACCGGCCTGACCCTGGCCAAGTTCCGCGGGGAGCTGCTGCGCCTGTTCGGCATGGGCGCGCCGAACGAGGCCATCGCCGTCTCCGTGACGTCCTTCGGCTTCAAGTACGGCATCCCCATCGACGCGGACCTGGTCTTCGACGTGCGCTTCCTGCCCAACCCCTACTACATCCCCGAGCTCAAGGAGTGCACCGGCCTGGAGGAGGCCGTGCGCGCCTTCCTCTTCGGCTACCGCCAGACCGTCGAGTTCATGCGCTACCTGGAGGAGCTGCTCGGCTTCCTCCTGCCCCAATACGCCGAGGAGGGCAAGGCCGCCCTCGTCATCGCCATCGGCTGCACCGGCGGCCACCACCGCTCCGTGGCCGTGGCCCACGCCCTGACCGAGTTCATCCGCCAGAAGGGCTACAGCGTCGAGGAGCAGCACAGAGACCTGTCCCGCTAAACCGCACACAGGGAGGAACCGCCATGTCATTTGCCAGCGACGTCAAGGCCGAGCTCTGCCGGGCCAAGCTCGCCCGGAGATGCTGCGCCCAGGCCGAGGCCTGCGGCGTGCTGCTCTACTGCAACCGCTTCTCCCCCGGCGCGGTGAAGATCGTCACCGAGTCGCAGCCCTTCGCCCAGCGGCTGCCCACCCTCTTCTACCGGGCCTTCGGCCTGGCCTTCGACGAGCGGGGGGACCCGGACAGCCCCAAGCAGGTCTTCACCATCACCGACCCGAGGAAGCTGGCCCAGCTCTGGGAGCTGTGCGCCTTCGACCCGGCCGGTCCGGCCCACCACATCAACTTCGGGATGCTGGAGGCTACGCACTGCCGCCAGGCCTTCCTGCGCGGGGCCTTCCTGGCCGGAGGCTCGGTGACGGACCCGCAGAAGGGCTATCACCTGGAGCTGTCCACCACCCACCGGTCCGTCAGCCGGGAGCTGACCGCCCTGCTGCTGGAGCTGGGCTACGCCCCGAAGCAGGTCACGCGGAAGGAAAGCTACCACATCACCTACTTCAAGCAGAGTGAGGCGGTCGAGGACCTGCTCACCGCCATCGGCGCGCCGGTCTGCGCCATGCAGCTCATGAACGCCAAGGCGGAGAAGCTCCTGCGCAACGGGGTCAACCGCCGCGTCAACTGCGAGGCCGCCAACGTGGACAAGACCGTGGACGCCGCCATGGAGCAGCGCCAGGCCATCCAGGCCCTGCGCCAGGCGGGGGTCCTGGACGAGCTGACCCCCAAGCTCCGGGAGGCCGCCCGCCTCCGGGAGGCCCACCCCGAGCTGTCCCTGTCGCAGCTGGCCGGGCTGTGCGAGCCGCCGGTCACGAAGTCCTCCCTGAGCCACCGCCTGCGCAAGCTCATCGAGCTGAGCAAGAACCGTACGTAACACCCCCCAACCCAAGAGAAGGAGAAATGCACCATGAACCGTTTTGAAAAGGCTGTCGCCCTCCACAAGCAGGGCTACAACTGCAACCAGTCCCTCCTGGCCGCCTTCACCGACGTGACCGGCCTGTCTGAGCAGGCCAGCTTCGACCTGGGCGCCGGGTTCGGCGCGGGCATGTTCACCGGCGAGGTCTGCGGCGCGATCTCCAGCGCTGTGATGGTCCTGGGCAGCGCCACCCCCGTGGACCGGGACGACCCCGTGGCCAGCAAGCGCCGCACCGGCGCCCTGGCCAAGGAGTTTCAGAAGCGCTTCCAGGAGAAGTTCGGCAGCCTGCGCTGTTCCGCCCTGCTCAAGACCGACATCGACCCCGCCCTCTCTCCCGCCGCCCAGGCCGCGGGCGTGAGCAACCGCTGCGAGGTCCTCATCCTCTCGGCCATGGAGGTCGTGGAGGACATGCTGGCCGCCCGCGCCTGACGCGCCCGGCGCGAAGGAGACCGCTATGACCCCATTCGTCCACCTCCACGTCCACTCGGAGTACAGCCTGCTGGACGGCGCCTGCCGCATCGAGGGCCTGGTCGCCCGCGCCAAGGCGCTGGGGCAGACCGCCATCGCCCTGACCGACCACGGCGTCATGTATGGGGCGGTGGACTTCTACAAGGCCTGCAAGGCCGCCGGGGTGAAGCCCATCATCGGCTGCGAGGTCTACCTCGCCCCCCGCACCCGCTTCGACAAGGAGCACAACCTGGACGCCAACCCCCGCCACCTGGTCCTGCTCTGCCGCAACGAGACCGGCTACCGCAACCTCTGCGCCATGGTCAGCCGCTCCTTCACCGAGGGCTTCTATGGCAAGCCCCGGGTGGACCTCGACCTGCTGCGGCGGTACGGCGAGGGCCTCATTGCCCTGTCGGCCTGCCTGGCCGGGGAGGTCCCCCGCCGCATCCTTGCCGGAGACTACCAGGGGGCCAAGGCCCACGCGCTGGAGATGCGCGCGCTCTTCGGCCCGGACGGCTACTACCTGGAGCTTCAGGACCACCGGCTCAAGGAGCAGAAGGAGGTCAACCGGGCCATTCTGAAGCTCCACCAGGAGACCGGCATCCCCCTGGTGGTCACGAACGACGCCCACTACCTGACCCGGGAGGACGCGCCCATCCAGGACGTGCTGCTCTGCGTGCAGACGGGCAAGACCGTGGAGGACCCGCACCGGATGCGCTTCGAGACCGACGAGTTCTACCTCAAGTCCGGCGAGGAGATGGCCGCCCTCTTCCCCCAGTGGCCCGAGGCCGTGGAGAACACGACCAGGATCGCAGAGGCCTGCACCATGGACTTCCAGTTCGGCACCTACCACCTGCCCGAGTTCAGGCTCCCGGCGGGCTGCACGGACGGGGACGCCTACTTCGAGAGCCTCTGCCGGGCGGGCTTCGCCCGCCGCTACCCCGGCGGCAGCCCCGCCTACCGGGAGCAGCTGGAGTATGAGATGGCCATGATCCGCCGGATGGGCTTTGTGGAATACTTCCTCATCGTCTCCGACTTCATCGGCTACGCCAAGCGCCAGGGCATCCCCGTCGGGCCGGGGCGCGGCTCGGCCGCCGGGTCCATGGTGGCCTACTGCCTGGACATCACCGACGTGGACCCCATGAAGTACTCGCTCTACTTCGAGCGCTTCCTGAACCCCGAGCGGGTGTCCATGCCCGATATCGACGTGGACTTCTGCTACCGCCGCCGGGGCGAGGTCATCGACTACGTCAACCGCAAGTACGGCGAGGACCACGTGGCCCAGATCGTCACCTTCGGCACCATGGCCGCCAAGGGGGCCATCCGCGACGTGGGCCGGGCCCTGAGCGTCCCCTACGCCGAGGTGGACGCCATCTCCAAGCAGGTCCCCAACGCCCTGCACATCACCCTGGAGCAGGCGCTCAGGACCTCCAAGCCGCTGCGGGAGATGTACGAGTCCGACCCCACGGTGAAGAAGATCATCGACACCGCCAAGGGGCTGGAGGGAATGCCCCGCCACGCCTCCACCCACGCGGCCGGGGTGGTCATCACCCGCGACCCGGCGGACACCTACGTGCCCCTGGCCAAGAACGACGAGGCCATCGTCACCCAGTACCCCATGACGACCCTGGAGGAGCTGGGCCTGCTGAAGATGGACTTTCTGGCCCTGCGCAACCTCACCGTCCTGGACGACGCCGTCCAGCTCGTGAAGGCCCACACCCCCGACTTTGACGGCAAGGCCATCCCCGAGGACGACCCGGAGACCTTCCGGATGCTCTCCGAGGGCAGGACCAGCGGCGTCTTTCAGATGGAGTCGGCCGGGATGACCGGGGTGTGCGTGGGCCTGAAGCCGAAGGACATCGAGGACCTCACGGCCATCATCGCCCTCTACCGGCCCGGCCCCATGGACTCCATCCCCCGCTTCATCGCCGCCAAGCACGACCCGTCCACCGTGACCTACCTGCACCCGTCGCTCCAGCCCATCCTGGCCAACACCTACGGCTGCATCGTCTACCAGGAGCAGGTCATCGAGATCTTCCGCCACCTGGCCGGGTACTCCCTGGGCCAGGCCGACATGGTCCGCCGGGCCATGTCCAAGAAGAAGCGCAAGGACATCGAGCGGGAGCGGGCGGCCTTCCTCCACGGGGACCCGGCGCGCGGCATCACCGGCTGCGCCGCCAACGGCATCCCGGAGGAGACGGCCCTGCGCATCTACGACGAGATCACCGACTTCGCCAACTACGCCTTCAACAAGGCCCACGCCGTCTGCTACGCCATCGTGGCCTACCAGACCGCCTGGTTCAAGTGCCACTACCCCCGCGAATACATGGCCGCCCTGCTGACCTCCGTGCTGGACTCCCAGGGCAAGATCGCCGAGTACATGACCGAGTGCCGGGCCATGGGCATCCACCTGCTGCCCCCGGACGTGAACCAGTCCGGCCCCCACTTCACCGTGGACGGGGCGGACATCCGCTTCGGCCTGGCCGCCATCAAGGGGGTGGGCCGGGGCGTGACGGGCGAGATCATGGACCAGCGGGCGCAGGGCGGACCCTTCCGCTCCTTCCCCGACTTCTGCCAGCGGATGCTGGACAGCGACCTGAACAAGCGCGTGCTGGACAGCCTCATCCGCGCCGGGGCCTTCGACGCGATGGGCCTGCGCCGCGCCCAGCTCGTGGGCGCCTTCGAGCCGTTTCTGGACGCGCTCGTCCGCAACAAGCGAAAGAACCTGGAGGGGCAGTTCGACCTCTTCACCACCGGCGGCGGGGAGTCCGAGGTGGTGGAGCTGCGGCTGCGGGACGTGCCGGAGTTCTCCCCCCAGGACCTCATGGCCATGGAGAAGGAATACACCGGCCTCTACCTCTCCGGCCACCCGATGGACGCCTACCGCGAGGCGGCCCAGGCCGCCGGGGCGGTCCCCATCGGCGTCATGATGGAGGACTTCGCCCAGCCGGAGGGCCCCACCCGCTTCCGGGACGGCGACAAGGTCCTCCTGGCGGGCATCGTGGCCGAGGCCAGGACCAGGACCACCCGCAGCAACGCCCTCATGGCCTACGTGACCCTGGAGGACGACACCGGCGCGGTGGAGCTGCTGGTCTTTGCCCGCGTGCTGGAGCAGAGTGGCAGCTACCTCCAGGCCAACGTCCCCATTTTTGCCGCCGGGCGCATCTCCGTCCGGGAGGAGAAGCCCCCCCAGCTGCTCTGCGACCGGGTCACCCCCCTCTCCCAGACCCCGGCGGGCCAGCCGGACTTCCAGCCCCGCCCCCGGCCGGGGACCCGCCAGGGCAAGCTCTACCTGCGCTTTGCCAGCCAGGACTCCCCCCTCTTCCGGCGCGTCACGGCCCTGCTCTCCCTCTTTCCCGGGGAGAGCCAGGCAGTGCTCTACTTTGCCGACACCCAGCGGCGGCTGGGCGCCCGCTGCCTCCTCCACGACGCGCTCATCCAGGAGCTGGAGGAGCGGATGGGCCAGGAAAACGTGGTGGTGAAATGACCGCCCAACGCCAAACGAAAGAAAGGAAGGAACCCCCTATGAAACGACGCTTTGCCTGTCTTCTCTCCCTGGCGCTCTGCCTTTCCCTCGCGCCCGCAGCGCTGGCAGCCAGGACCTTCTCCGATGTGCCCGCGAACCACTGGGCCTATTCCTACGTCTCCACCGCCGTGCAGAAGAACTGGGTCAACGGCATGACCGCGACCCAGTACCAGCCCGAGGGCAGGGTCACGGGCGCGCAGTTTCTGACCATGGTGGTCCGGGCCTTCTACCCCGGTGACATCTCCGCCAGCAGCGGCGGGGCCTGGTACCAGCCCTACGTGGTCGCCGCCGACCGCCACAGCCTGCGGGCCGGGGCCTACATCAGCAGCGACGAGGACCTCACCAGCGACCTGACCCGCTACCAGATGGCCCAGGTCATGGACAACCTCCTGGCCGACACGGGCCGCCGCCCCACCGAATACTTCGACGCCGCCGGGAGCATCCCGGACTGGGACGTCGTCCCCACCTTCTACGAGCAGGCCGTGGCCGAGACCTACGCCCTGGGCCTGCTGACCGGCGTGGACGCCCAGGGCAGCTTCCGGGGCTACCAGACCATGACCCGCGCCCAGGCCGCCGCCGTGCTCTGCCGCCTGAGCGAGGCGGTCCCCGTCCAGTCCCCCGGCAGCGACCCCATCAGCGCCGCCGACATGGTCTCCGACCAGGCCCTGCTGGCCCAGGCCAACGCCGTCCTGCTGGACCAGTTCAACTTCCTCTACGGCCTGCGGGCCGGGGCGCTCTTCGACCAGGCCTGGCAGCCCAGCTTTACGTGGGCCCGGCCGGGCGACGAGCCCGTGCACTGGTTCCTGGTGACCGCGCCGGGCGTGAACACCCTGGCGGACGTGCAGCGGGTCTGGCGGACCCAGTTCGCCGCCGCCTCCTCCGCCCCGGCCGAGTACCTGGTCAACTACATGGAGCGCAACGGCCGCCTGTACACCTGCAACGAGGGCATCGGCGACGACATCTCCTTCCGCTCCATCCGGGCCGAGCGCATCCTCAGCCGCAGCGGGAACAACGCGAGCCTCCAGGTCGTCGCCTACTACGACGACTGGGCCGGAGGCTACAGGACGGAGACCTACCGCTGCCCCATGGTCTGGGAGAACGGGCGCTGGATCAGCTGCGGCCTGCTCCCCGCCTGAGTCCCCCGCGCGACCTGAACCGACCCCACACGACCCGAAAGGAAGGGAACTCTCATGAAACGACTCTTTGCCTGTCTTCTCTCCCTGGTGCTCTGCCTTTCCCTCGTGCCCGCCGCGCTGGCGGCCAAGAGCTTTTCCGACGTCTCCCCCAAGCACTGGGCCTATTCCTACGTCTCCACCGCCGTGCAGAAGGGCTGGGTCAACGGCATGACCGCGACCCAGTACCAGCCCGAGGGCACGGTCACGGGCGCGCAGTTTCTGACCATGGTGACCCGGGCCGTCTACCCCGGCGACATCCCCGCCGGGACGAGCGGGGCCTGGTACCAGCCCTACGTGATCGCCGCGGACCGGCACGGCCTGCGGGAGGGGGCCTTCCTCGAGACCGATGAGGACTTCAACACCGGCCTGAGCCGCTACCAGATGGCCCAGGTCCTGGACAACCTCCTGGCCGACACGGGCCGCCGCCCCACCGAGTACTTCAACGCCGCCGCCAGCATCGGCGACTGGGACGTCATCCCCAGCTTCTACGAGCAGGCCGTGGCCGAGACCTACGCCCTGGGCCTGCTGACCGGCATGGACGCCCGGGGCAGCTTTGAGGGCTACCTGACCATGACCCGCGCCCAGGCCGCCGCCGTGCTCTGCCGCCTGGGCGAGGCGGTCCCCGTCCAGCCCCCCGCCGGGCCTGCCGCCCCCGTGAGCGGACCCGGCGCGGTCTCCGACCAGGGCCTGCTGGACCTGGCCAACGCCCGCCTGGAGGACCAGTTCCGCTTTCTTGCCGAGCTGTGGACCGGCGCGGCCTTTGCCTGGTCCTGGGAGCCTGCCTTCACCACCCCCCTCCCGGACGGCGGCGTGGAGACCTGGAAGCTGGTGATCGCCCCCGGGATGAACTCCCTGGCGGACATCCGGCAGGTGTGGTACACCTACTTCGCCCGCGCCTGGGCCTTCTCCCCCGACGACATCCCCAACTATATGGAGCGCAACGGCCGCCTCTACACCAACGTAGAGGGCATCGGGGACGACGTCTCCTTCCGCGGCATCCAGGCCGAGCGCGTTCTGAGCCGCAGCGGGACCAGCGCGACCCTCCAGGTCACCGCCTACCACGACAACTGGGACGGGACCTACGAAATGGAGCGGTACCGCTACCTCATGATCTGGGAGGACGGCCAGTGGAAGTGCTCCGCCCTGTATCTCGACGACTGACGCGCCCGGCCCGCCCGGGCCAACAAAGATGAAAGGAAGAAGCGCCCATGAACCCCATCAAAGCCGCCTTTTCGCCCCGCCGCCAGCGGATGCTCTGGGTCATCCTCAGTATCCTGCTGCAATTGGGCCTGGTCCTGGGGGTGCTCTTCTGCTTCAACCAATACTTCGTCTACTTCTATTGGCTCTCCATCCTGGTCAGCGCGGCGGTGGCCCTGTACATCTCCACCCGCAGCACCAAGCTGGCCTATAAGGTCGCCTGGATCGTCCCCATCCTCCTGGTCCCCGTGGTGGGGGGCCTGCTGTACATCTTCCTGGGCGGGGTGCGCCGCCTGAGCTTCCAGCGGAGCGACGCCCAGCGCGTCTACCGCAAGGAGCTGCCCCAGCAGCTGGACAACCTGGCCCTGCTGCGCTACGGGTCCGACGCCGCCCAGCAGGCGCTCTACCTCCAGAACGCCGGGCCGTGCCCCACCTACGGGCATACGCAGACCGAATACTTCTCCTCCGGCAAGGCCTTCTTCCCGGCCTTCCTGGAGGAGCTGGGCAAGGCCGAGCGCTACATCTTCCTCGAATACTTCATCATCGCGGAAGGCTCCATGTGGCAGGAGATCCTGGCCATCCTGGAGGAGAAGGTACAGCAGGGGGTGGAGGTCCGGGTGATCTACGACGGCATCGGCTCGGCCAACACCCTGGACGAGGACTACGCGGAGGAGCTGGAGGCGCGGGGCATCCACTGCCGCCCCTTCCACCCCTTCCTGCCCATCCTGTCCATCCACCAGAACAACCGGGACCACCGGAAGCTCTGCGTCATCGACGGGGTCACGGGCTTCGTCAGCGGCCTGAACCTGGCCGACGAGTACATCGACCGCCTCCGCCGCTTCGGCTACTGGAAGGACAACGCCCTGCTGCTGCGCGGGGCGGCGGTGTGGAGCCTGACGGTCTTCTTCCTGACCATGTGGGACGACCACCACAGCCGGTCGGACTACGCGCGCTTTCGCCCCGCGGCGCTGCCGGACCTGGAGAGCGTCCAGGGCGTGGTGACGCCCTACGCCGACACCCCCTTCCCCGAGGACACCATCTGCGCCGACCTGCACCTGCAAATGATCACCAAGGCCAAGAACTACCTCTTCCTGACCACCCCCTACCTGGTCCTGGACGAGACGCTCTCGGCGGCCCTGTGCACCGCCGCCCGGTCCGGGGTGGACGTGCGGGTGATGACGCCCCACATCCCGGACAAGAAGACGGTCTTCGCCGTCACCCGGTCCAACTACCCCGCCCTGCTGCGGGCCGGGGTGCAGATCTTCGAGTTCACCCCCGGCTTCCTGCACAGCAAGACGGTGGTGGCCGACGACCTCTACGCCTCGGTGGGCAGCTGCAACCTGGACTACCGCAGCTTCTACCTGCAATTTGAAAACGGGGTGTGGCTCTGCGGCACGGACACGGTGGAGGCCGTGCGGGACGACTTTCTGGAGACCATCCCCCTCTGCCAGGAGATCACCCTGGAGGACTGCCGCCGGGCGCAGCGGCCGCTGCGGCGGCTCATGACGGCCCTCTACCGCCTGTTCTCCCCCCTGTTCTGAGCAAAACAACCCCCCGCCCGGGCCGTTCTCGGCCCCGGCGGGGGGTTTTGCTTGTCGAAAAAGGACTCATTCCGCCTGGCCAGCCAGGCGGTCCAGGTCGCGGAAGCTCCGCCGCAGCATCGTCACCGACAGCACCACCGCCAGAAAGTCCGCGATGGGCCCGGCCCAGAGCACCCCGTCCAGCCCCAGGAAGCGGGGCAGCAGGAGCAGGAGGGGCAGCAGGAGAAAGCCCTGGCGGGAGACGGACAGGAAGATGCCCTGCTTGACCGCGCCGATGCTGGTGAAGTAGTTCACGGCCAGCGGCTGGATGCCGAAGAGGCAGACCATGAACAGGAAGATGCGCAGGTAGGACGCCGCGAAGTCGTAGTACAGGGGGTCGCCCGCGCCGAAGATGGAGACGATCTGGCGGGGGAAGGCCTGGAGCAGCACGAAGGCGCACAGGCTGAAGCCCAGCCCCGCCACGGCGGCGAGGCGGAAGGTCCTCTTCACCCGGTCGTAGCGCCCGGCCCCCATGTTGAAGCTGAGGATGGGCTGGCAGCCGTGGGCCAGGCCCACCACGAGGGAGACCATGACCATGTTGACCTTGGCCACCACCCCGGCCACGGCCAGGGGGATGTCGCTGCCGTAGACGGACAGCGCGCCGTAGTGGGCGAGGGTGTTGTTCATGACCACGTTCAGCAGGGTCATGACCATGTGGTTGGCGAAGCTGGCGGTCCCCAGCTTCGTGATGTCGGCCACGAACGGCCCCCGCAGGCCCAGGAAGGCCCGCCGGAGGGGGAAGGCCTTGAAGCGGGGGAAGTAGGCCAGGCAGACCGCGCAGGAGACCACCTGGCTGATGACGGTGGCCAGGGCCGCGCCCCGGATGCCCAGCTGGAAGGGATAGAGGAAGAGCCAGTCCAGAACGACGTTCAGCGCGGCCCCCACCAGGGAGGAGACCATCGCCACCCTGGGGCTGCGGTCGGCCCGGATGATGGGGTAGACGGCGTTGGCAAAGAGGACGAAGGGCATCCCCCAGACGGTGACGGAGAGGTACTCGCTGGCGTAGGGCAGGGTGTGCTCCGTCGCGCCGCACAGCAGGAGGATGGGCCGCTCGAAGAGGAGGACCCCTGCGGTGAAGACCAGCCCCGTCAGGGCGGCCAGGGTCAGGCCCGTCCCCACGAAGCGCTGGGCGTCCCCCTGCTTCCGCGCGCCCAGGGAGAGGTTGAACCCCGCCGCCATACCCACGCCCACCATCTGCGACAGGGCGACGGACAGGGACACCAGGGGGAAGACGACGTTGGTCGCGGCGTTGCCCAGCATCCCCACGACCTGGCCGATGAAGATCTGGTCGGTGATGTTGTAGGCTGCGCCGACCAGCATGGCGATGATGGAGGGGACGGCGAACTTGAGGATCAGCGGACCCAGCGGGGCGGTCCCCAGGGGGTTGGGGGAGTCGGAAGCCGGTTTCATGGGGGGAGGACCTCCTTCGTGTGTTGGTGCTTCCAGTATACGCCCAAACCGCAGCGGGTGTCAACGAAACGGCCGGGGGGAGGAAAGGGAGCAAACGCGCGGATACGTTTTATATATTTCCTATTGACAAACAACGGAATGGGATGATAGATTCATGCCAACAAATCATAGGCGCTATCTTGCGCAGGAGAACGGAGGGCGATCGTTATGTGATAGCACAGGAGGCAAGGGCCACGCGATACGGCGGCGCATTTTTCCGCAGAAGTGCCGTTAAGAAAACGACATTTTAGGAAGGATGCGCTCGGTGAGACGGTAAAATCGGAAAAGGTATGGCCTTTTTCGACAAGCAAATCGAGCGCATCCGTAAGGATGCGCTCGGTTTCGTTGGAGCAGGTAAAGGGAGTCGAACCCTCCTATCAAGCTTGGGAAGCTTGCGTTCTACCGATGAACTATACCTGCCTGTGGACCTTTGGTGAGCCTATTGTAGCACGGGTGAGGGGAAAATGCAAGGGGGAAGTTTTGTCGCATCCTGCCGTTCCCCGTCGGCCTTCCGGGGGGAAGGCCGGGGCGGGGTCAGGACTTGGTCTCAAAGTGGGAGGCGCAGGCCCGGCAGGTGATCTGGATCTTGCCCAGCCCCTTGGGCACGCGCATGGGCTGGCCGCAGTTGGGGCACTTGAAGTAGACGTGCTCCCGGTCGGGCTGGAGGGTCTTTTTCTTCCGGCGGACCCAGCGGACCATGGCGCGCAGCAGCGCCAGGAAGCGGGCGTTTTCCATCTGGCGCTTCTCGGCGTCCTTCGACAGGAGCCGGAAGAGCAGGTAGATCAGGGCGATGGCCGCCGGGATGAGCAGGGGCAGGTAGAAGCGACCCACGGCCGCCAGCGCCAGGAAGAGCACCAGCCAGAAGAGGCTGTACAGGTCCGCGCCTGGGTGCTTCTGAAAGAAGTTGTTCGGGTCCGCCATGGGGCCACCTCCTGCAAAACAGTCTTCTGTCCATTATACCGCGCGGGCAGAGACAGTCAAGGTCGGAAGGGCAAAAAAATGGAAAATCAGGGCGATTTCGGCCGCACGCTGACCTCGCCCGAGGACAGGCAGCGCTCCGTGCCGTCCTCCTCCCGGACGCGCAGGGTGAGGTCCTCCTCCAGGTCCAGGGCCACGGCGGGCCGGGTCTGGCCGCGCTCGAGGATGGTGATGGGCTGGCCCAGCACCATCGAGCGCTTGCGGTAGTCCGCGAAGAAGGGCTTTTCCGTCAGGTGGGGGTAGAAGGCGAAGAAGTGGTTCAGGATGCTGCCCGCCAGCTGGCTGCGGCTCTCCAGCCCCTCGGGCTTGGAGGGGAAGACCGCCCCGGCCTCGGTCAGCGCCGGGGGGAAGCCGCCCGCGGGCGGGAAGAGGTTCACCCCGATGCCCACGATGGCGTATTGCAGGCCCCCGGTCTCCAGGTCCAGGGCGGCCTCGGTGAGGATGCCGCAGACCTTCTTGCCCCGGCAGAAGACGTCGTTGACCCACTTGATCTGGGCCGGTGTCCCGGCGCAGGCCTCGATGGCCAGGGCCACGGCGGCGGCGGCGCAGGCGGTGAGGGAGAGGGCCTGCTGGGCGGACAGCTCCGGCCGCAGGAGGATGCTCAGGTACAGCCCCGAGTCCGGCGGGGAGAAGAAGCTGTGGTCCCGCCGCCCCTTCCCGGCCGTCTGGGTGACGGCGGCCAGGACGGTCCCCTCGGGGGCACCGGCCTCGGCCTGCTGCCGCAGGAGGGTGTTGGTGGAGGTGACCACGGGCCGGACCTCCACGCGCAGCCCCGGCGCGGTGAGGTACTGGGCGATGCTCTGGGGGGAGAGGATGGCGCTCTCCGCCCGCAGGCAGTAGCCCCGGTTGGAGACGGCGTCGATGGGGTAGCCGCTCTCCCGCAGCTGGGAGATGGCCTTCCACACGGCGCTGCGGCTCACCTGGAGCTTCCCGGCCAGCGCCTCCCCGGAGAAGTAGACGCCGCGGTTGGCCTCCAGGGCCTCCAGGACGCGATCTCGGATCAGCATGGCGCTCAGAGGGAGACGGCCTTGCCCACGCGCTTGGCGACCAGCATGGCCAGGGCGATCTTGATCAGATCGGGGAGGATGTAGGGGAAGACGCACAGGCCCAGGGTGCCCAGCAGGGTGGTGGCGTTGCCGCCGCTGGTGTAGACCTGGATGAACCAGACGGTGCCGAAGGCATAGCAGACCACCAGGCCCAGGACCATGGCCAGGGCCATCACCAGGGGCGTGGTGCCGAACTTGGCGGTCACGGCCCAGTAGACCAGGGCGGAGGCCAGAAAGCCGATGAGGTAGCCGCCGGTCACGCCCAGCAGCGCGCCCGCGCCGCCGTTGAAGCCGGAGAAGACGGGCAGGCCCACCAGGCCCAGCAGCAGGTAGAGCAGGACGGCGACGGTGCCTCTGCGGCCGCCCAGCAGACCCAGGGCGGCGAAGACGGCGAAGGTCTGGAGGGTGAAGGGCACGGGGCCGAAGGGAACGGTGATCCACGCGCAGACGGCCATGAGGGCCGCCATCAGGGCGATGAAGGCCAGGTCACGGGTCTTGGCGTGGGAAGAGATCACAGCGGTAGACATGATAAGAACCTCTCTTTTTTTCAGGATGAGGCGAGTATACCACGCGCCCCTCTGATTGTCAACCGGAAGTTGGGAAACGGTTGACGATTGAAGGAACGGAAAACGGAGCCTCCCCGGGGTGGGGAAGCTCCGAAACGGTCAAAAAAGTCTCGCAGAGTTCGCGGCCCGCAGGCCGCGAAGAAGCTACTATTATGTTCTCCGGCGGCGTGTACGTCGGAGAACATACTGCTCAGGCCGCAAGTGTGGGGCGTGTGCGCCAGAGGCGCGCAGGACCTGCGCGCAGCGGTCTGCCATCCCCTTCTGTCGGAAAAGGCGCAGCCTTTTTCGACAAGCTGGGAGCCTCCCCGGGGTGGGGAAGCTCCGTCTGTGGGTCGCTCAGAAGGGGTCGGGGTCGTCGGGCGGCTTGGGGGCGTCCTCCTGGCTGCGCAGCAGCTCGTCGGCGGCCCGCAGGCGGCGGGTGGCCTCGGCCTCCTGCTCGGCCTGGACGCGGGCGCGCAGCTCGGCGTCCTGCTTGGCCTGGGCGGCCCGCTTGGCGCGGGCGTCGGCCATGTGGGCCGCCAGGGCGGCGGGGTCGTCAAAGACCAGGGCGAAGTCCTCGGCGGACATGGTCTCGAACTCCAGCAGATACTGGGCGGTGCGCTCCAGCTCGGCCATGTGGGCCGAGAGGATTTCCTTGCAGTGGCGGTAGCCCTCGTCGAGGAGGGCCTTGATCTCCTCGTCGATGAGCCCTGCGACCTCCTCGGAGTAGGCGCGTCCGGCGGCCATGCTGCGGCCGATGAAGACCTCCTGGTTGCTGTCGTAGCTGATGGCGCCCAGGCGCTCGCTCATGCCGTACTTGGTGACCATGCTGCGGGCGATGGCGGTGGCGCGCTCCAGGTCGTTGGACGCGCCGGTGGAGATGTCGCCCAGCACCAGCTCCTCGGCCACCCGGCCGCCGAGCAGGGAGGCGATGCGCTCGCGCAGCTCCTTGCGGGACTGGTACATCCGGTCCTCCTCGGGCAGGGAGATGGTCATGCCTCCGGCGGGGCCGCGGGGGATGATGGTGATCTGGTGGACGGGGTCCTGGGTCGTCAGCTCGTGGATGACCACGGCGTGCCCGGCCTCGTGGTAGGCGGTCAGGCGGCGGGCCAGCTCGGGGACGACGCGGCTCTTCTTCTCCGGCCCGGCGATGACCTTCAGCATGGCCTCGTGGACCACGTCCATGCGGATGAAGGGCTGCTTCTGCCGCGCGGAGAGCAGGGCGGCCTCGTTGAGCAGGTTCTCCAGGTCGGCCCCGGTGAAGCCCACGGTGGCCTGGGCGATGGTGTGCAGGTCCACGTTTTCCGCCAGCGGCTTGTTGCGGGCGTGGACGCGGAGGATCTCCTCGCGGCCCTTGATGTCGGGCAGGCCCACGTAGACCTGGCGGTCAAAGCGGCCGGGCCGCAGCAGGGCGGGGTCCAGGATGTCGGCGCGGTTGGTGGCGGCCAGGACGATGACGCCCTCGTTGGAGGCGAAGCCGTCCATCTCCACCAGCAGCTGGTTCAGGGTCTGCTCTCGCTCGTCGTGTCCGCCGCCGAGGCCGGTGCCTCTCTGGCGGCCCACGGCGTCGATCTCGTCGATGAAGATGATGGCGGGGGCGGTCTTCTTGGCCTGCTCAAACAGGTCGCGGACGCGGGAGGCGCCCACGCCGACGTACAGCTCCACGAAGTCGGAGCCGGAGATGGACAGATACTGGCAGCCAGCCTCCCCGGCCACGGCGCGGGCCAGGAGGGTCTTGCCGGTGCCGGGCGGGCCGACCAGCAGCACGCCCTTGGGGATGCGCGCGCCCAGCTGGGTGTATTGGGCGGGCTGGCGGAGGAAGTCCACCACCTCGGCCAGCTCCTCCTTCTCCTCGTCGGCCCCGGCCACGTCGGCAAAGGTGACGACCCGGCCGGACTCGGCCAGGGTGCGGGCCTTGGCCTTGCCGAACTGGGTGGCGTTTGGCCCGCCGCCGCCCTGGCGGCGCAGGAAGAGGAAGTACCACAGCACCCCCATGATGAGCAGGACGATCACCCAGGTGAGGATGGTGCCCATCCAGGCCGGGGAGGGGCTGTCGGGGTATTCGTAGTCCTTGATGATGCCGTCCTCCCACTGCTGCACGATGATGTCGTTGAAGTCATCGTAGAACAGCTGGAAGTCGTAGAGGCGGTAGGTCACCACCGAGGTGCCGTCCACGGGCTTTTTGAGGGTGAGGGTCACGGAATGCTCCTGGACCTGGACGGTCTCCACCTGCTGGTTGTCGAAGAAGGCGCGGATGTCGGCGTAGGAGTAGACCGTGCCGGTGGAACCGGCGCCTCGGAAGAAGGAGGAGAAGAGGAAGACGATGGCAAAGAGGCAGAGCAGCAGGATCAGTCCGCGCGCGGGACTGCCGGGGGTCTGCGAGGTCTTGTTGTTGTTCAAAATGGGGTCACATCCTTTGGCGCTCCGCCGGAGGGAAGCTTATTCGTAAATTTCGGGCTTCAGGATCCCGATGTACTCCAGTTGGCGGTACCTCTGGTCATAGTCCAGGCCGCAGCCCACGACGAAGCCGTCGGGGATCTGGAAGCCCGTGTAGTCGGGCCGGATGGACTTGACGCGGCGCTCCAGCTTATCCAGCATGACGCAGACGCGAATGGAGGCGGGGTCCCGCTTTTTCAGCTCCTCGACCAGGCGGGAGAGGGTGTTGCCGGTGTCCAGGATGTCCTCCACGAGGATGACGTCCTTGCCGGTGATCGGCTCGGAGGTGTCCAGCTTGATCTCCACCAGGCCGGAGCTGACGGTCCCGGCGCCGTAGGAGGAGGCGGACATGAAGTCCAGGGTCATGTCGGGGATGTCCAGCGCCCGAACCAGGTCGGCCATGAAGATAAAGGAGCCGCGGAGGATGCCGATGACCACGGGGGCCTTGCCCCGGTAGTCTTCGTTCATTTGCGCGGCGATCTGCCCGATGCGGGCGGAGAGCTGTTCGCGGGTGAAGAGGATCTCTTGCATATCCTGTTCCATCATAAGGCGGTCAAGTCCTTTCTGTTTCTGTCAGGGTGATGTGGAGGGCGGCCTCGCCGGGGGCGGCGATGCGCGCCTGGTCCGGCCCAAGCCCGGCGGCAGCGGCCAGACCGTGGGCGTCGGTCAGCACGGGGAGGGTGTCCCGGTCCTGACGGGGGATCTTTTCGTCGATGTACCATTTCTTGAGGGAGCGCTCGGCCCGGCCGGGCAGGCGGAGCCGGTCTCCGGTCGCCCGCGCCCGGGCGGTGAGGGGCAGGGCCACGGCCTCCGCCCGCAGGAACCACTGGAAGGGGCCTTGCACGGCGTCGGCGGGGCAGGTCTCCCGGCGCAGGTCCAGCCGCCAGGGCCCCAGGGTGTAGGTCCCCTCGGCGGGGATGGTCACGGGGGAGAGGGGCGGCGGCAGCGCCGCGTCCGGGGCGAAGAGGAGCCGGTCGTAGACCCGGCGGACCGAGAGGCCCTGGGGCAGGGCGCAGCGCCCGGCGGGCGGGCCGCTCCCGGCCAGGGCCAGGATGGCCTCCAGGTGGACGGCGGAGATCTGGTGGCGGCCCAGGGCGGCCAGGGTCTGCTTGACCACCCGGCTCGCCAGCGGCCGGGGCAGGTCGGCCAGCGCCCGGGCGGGCAGGGCCAGGCCCCGGCCCTCGGCCTGGGGGGTGAGGGCCTCGCGGGCCAGCTGCTCCAGGAGGGCCCGGTCCGCCTGGATGTGCGCGAGGTTGGCGGCCAGGCGGTGAGAGAAGCTGGGGTTCAGCGCCCGCAGCACGGGCATGACGTCCCGGCGGATGCGGTTGCGGGCGTAGGCGGGGTCGTCGTTGGAGCTGTCCTGGCAAAAGGGGACCTGCATCGCCGCCAGATACGCCTCGATCTCCGCGCGGGTCTGGGTCAGCAGGGGCCGGAGGAGCTTGCCCCGCTTGGGGGGGATGCCCGTCAGGCCGTCCAGGCCGGTCCCGCGGACCAGGTGGAGCAGGAGGGTCTCGGCGTTGTCGTCGGCGTTGTGCGCGGTGAGGATGCCGTCGGCCCCCACGGCCTGGGCGGTCTCCTCCAGGAAGGCGTAGCGCATGGCCCGGGCGGTCTCCTCGATGCCCTTGCCCTCCCGGGCGGCCCGGGCGGCCACGTCGCCCCGGCCCACGGTCAGGGGGACGCCCTGGGCCCGGCACCAGCGGGTGACGAAGGCCGCGTCCCGGCGGGAGGCCTCGCCCCGGAGCTGGTGGTCGTAGTGGGCGGCCAGGATGGTCAGGTCCCGGTCCGCGGCCACGGCCAGCAGGCAGGTCAGCAGCGCCATGGAATCCCCGCCGCCGGAGAGGGCGCAGAGGAGGGTGCTTCCGGCAGGGAGCATCCCATGGCGGTCGGCAAAGGCGAGGACCCGGGCGGGGAAGGCCTCACCAGGGCTCTTCATGGTTGCGCTCCACGGAGGAGAAGGTGGTGAACTCGGGCAGCCACTGGAGCGGGACGGTGGTGGTCTCGCCCCGGCGGTTCTTGGCGATGATGCACTCGGCCTGGTTGCGCTTGTCGCTGTCCTTATTATAGTAGTCGTCCCGGTAGAGGAACATGACCACGTCGGCGTCCTGCTCGATGGCCCCGGACTCGCGCAGGTCGGAGAGCATGGGCCGCTTGTCGGCGCGGCTCTCGTTGGCGCGGGAGAGCTGGGACAGGCAGAGAACGGGGACGCGCAGCTCCTTGGCCATGATCTTCAGGGCGCGGCTGATGTCGGCCACCACCTGCTGGCGGTTTTCCCCGGCGTAGCCCTTGCCGCTGCCCGAGGACTGCATGAGCTGGAGGTAGTCGATGATGACCAGGCCCAGGTTGTCCACCCGGCGGCACTTGGCGTTCATGTCGGCCACCGAGAGGGAGGGGTTGTCGTCGATGTAGATGGTGGTGTGGGCCAGGGCGGAGGAGGCCAGGGTGACCTTGTCCCAGTCGTCGGCGCTGAGCTTGCCGGTCATGAGCTTTTTGTTGTCCAAAAAGGCCTCGCTGGAGATCAGGCGGTTGGCCAGCTGCTCCCGGCTCATTTCCAGGGAAAAGAAGACCACGGTCTTGCCGGAGTACTTGCCCGCGTGGAGCAGGATGTTCAGGGCGAAGGAGGTCTTGCCCATGCCGGGCCGGGCGGCCAGGAGGACCAGCTCCGAGGGGTGCAGGCCCGTGAGGGTCCGGTCCAGGTCCGCGAAGCCCGAGGGCATCCCGGGGACCTCAGACCCCGCCATGGACAGCTCCTGGAGGCGGTCGAACACGTCCACCAGGATCTTCGACAGGGGCTCCAGCCCCTGGGTGTTCCGCCCCTGGCGGATGGCGTAGATGCGCTGCTCGGCCAGGTCGAGGACGGCCTGGGCGGTCTCGCCCCCCTCCTGGACCAGGGCGGTCATCTCCCCGGCGGTCTCCGCGATGCGGCGCAGCAGGGCCTTGTCCTTGACGATGCGGACGTACTCCTTCACGTTGGCCGCCGTGGGGGTGATCTCCATGAGCTGGAGGATGTAGCCGCGGGAGCTGTTCTCGTCGTACACGCCGGTCAGGCGCATCTGGTCCAGCACCGTCACCGGGTCGATGGTGGCGGAGAAGTTGAACATGGTGTAAATGGTCTCGTAGATCTCCCGGTTGGCCTTCAGGTAGAAGTCCTCACCGGTGAGGGCCTCCACCACATCGGGGATGCAGCGGGGGTCGATGAGCATGGCCCCCAGCACCGACTGCTCGGCCTCTACGCTGTGGGGGATCTGCCGGAGAAGCAGGGTCTCGTCCATGGCGTGCCACCTCCTTTTCTCAGAACGGGGAACGGGTTCGTGTTCGGGCGGCGTCCGCGTCAAGCCTCGACGACTTCGACGTGGACGGTGCCGGTGATCTCATAGCCCAGCTTGCACTTGAGCTGGTAGGCGCCGAAGCTCTTGATGGGCTCGTCCTGGACGATCTTGGCCTTGGCGACGGTCAGGCCGTGCTGGGCCTTGAGCGCGTCGGAGACCTCCTTGGAGGTGACCGCGCCGAAGAGGCGGCCGCCTGCCCCGGCCTTGGCGGGGATCTTCACCACCAGGTCCTTGAGCTGGGCGGCGATGGCCTCGGCCTCGGCCTTTTCGGCGGCCATCTGGGCCTTCTTGGCCTTGTCCTGCATGAGCATCTTGTTCATGTTGTCGGCGTTGGCGGGCACGGCCAGGTTCTTGGGGAAGAGGAAGTTGCGGGCGTAGCCGTCGGAGACGTTCACCAGCTGGCCACGCTTGCCCTGGCCCTTCACGTCCTGCTGTAAAATGACTTTCATAGATAATACCTCCGTTTTGGAACTGAATGGTGGGAATATGGTGGGAATGGGGTTAGGAACCTTCTTCAAAGTATTGGTCGATGGCCCCCTTGAGCAGGGGCAGGACCTCCTCCACGGTCTTGCCGGGGAACTGCGCGCCCGCGGTGGCCGCGTTGCCGCCGCCGCCGAGCATCTCGCTGATGACCTGGACGTTCACCTTGCCGCTGGAGCGGGTGGAGAGGCAGGTCTGCCCCTCCTCGGGGAAGAGGACAAAGGAGGCGTCGATCCCGGCGATGTTCAGCAGCTCGTCGGCGGCCTGCCCGGCGATGGCCCGGCCGACCCGCTTGTCGGTCCAGGTGATGGCCATGGTCTTGTGGTAGGTGTGGGCGCGCTGGATGATGCGGAACTTGGCCAGGGTCTCGTCCAGGTCGATCTGGAAGAACTTCTTGACCTCGGTGGTGTCCGCGCCGGACTTTTTCAAAAACGCGGCGGACTCAAAGGTCCGGCTGCCGGTGCGCATGGTGAAGGCCTTGGTGTCCAGCACGATCCCGGCCAGCAGGGCCTCGGCCTCCAGCCGCTTCAGGT
Source organism: uncultured Eubacteriales bacterium (assembly GCA_934572535.1). GTDB lineage: Bacteria > Bacillota > Clostridia > Oscillospirales > Oscillospiraceae > Evtepia. The sequence continues at coordinate 68,834 of CAKTLJ010000007.1, read as the reverse complement.
CGCCGGAGTCCAGGTTGTACTGGACCAGCTCCGTGACCAGCTCGCTGGCGGAGGAGGCGTAGGGGTCCTGGAAGCTCAGGGAGGGCTTTTCGATGTAGGACGCGGCCCGGCGGTGGTGGTCGATGACCACGATCTTCGCGCCGGAGGTGAGCAGCTCCGGGGCCTGGGTCTGCTCCGGGCGGTTGGTGTCCACCACCACCACGGTGGTGTCCGGCCCGGCCAGGTGGAGGGCCTGCTCGGCGGGGAGGAAGAGGCCCTTGTACTCCGGCAGGCCGCTCATGAGCCGCTTGGCCATGGCCTCGGCGGGGTAGGGCGAGGGGGCCTGGACGATGCTCACGGGGACCTTCTTCTTGCGGGCCATGGCCGCGATCCCGGCCGCGGCCCCGAGAACGTCCAGGTCGGGGAGCTTGTGGCCCATGACGATGACGTGCTCGGTGACGTCCAGGATCTCGGCCAGGGCGGTGGCCACGACGCGGCTTTTGACCTTGGTGCGGCGCTCGGTCTCCTTGGACCGGCCGCCGATGAAGGAGAAGTCGGTGCCGTTTTTGATGACCACCTGGTCGCCGCCGCGGCTGAGGGCCATGTCCAGGGCCAGCGAGGCGTACTCGTGGAGCTGGCTGGGGGTCTCGGCCCCCTGGCCGACGCCGATGGAGAGGGTGGCGGCGACCCCGTTGGGGCTTTGGATGTGGCGGATCTCCTCCAGGACGGAGAACTTGCGGCGCTGGAAGCTCTGTAGGTTCCCCGCCTCCATGAGGAAGAGGTAGTGGTCCCGGTCATAGCGGCAGATCATGCCGTGGGCCGGGGCGAGCCATTCGGTGAGCAGGTTGTTGATCTGCGTGCGCAGCACCGAGCGCTCGGACTCGTCCAGCCCCTTGCTCAGGTCCTCGTAGTTGTCCACCTGGATGATCATGAGCACGGGGCGGGTGGCGTCGAACCGGGCGGCGGTGCGGGCGTATTCCGTCACGTCCACCCAGTAGGTGGTGGCGAGGAATTCGCCCTCCAGCTCGTCGCCGATGGACACCAGGTTGCCGTAGACCAGGTACTGCCGGTCGCCGATCTGCACCGGCTCGGCGCAGACGTGCTCCCCGTCCAGCAGCCACTGGGACTGGAAGGCGGGGACCAGGGAGGAGAGCTTGGTCTCGAAGAGATGCTCCCGGTCCCCGGTGAGGTGGAGAAAGCGGTTGTTGCTCCAGATGATGTCGTCGGTGTCCGGGCGGAAGATGACGATGGGCAGCGGCGAGGAGATCATGGTCCGCCGGGAGGCGGAGTCCACGCCGTTGGTCACGTGGTCCAGATAGGCCAGGACCTCGTTCTTCCGTCGGCTGGTCCCGGCGTGAAGGTAGAGGTAGAGGATGAGGACCACGGCGATCTCGCCCAGGGAAAGCCAGACGTTGAACAGGCCCGTGAGCACCGCGAAGACCAGGCAGGCGGCGAAGAACACCCGGAACCCGGTCCCCGTCAGGCGGGAGAGAGCCTTATGGAAGGTTTGCTGTCGCATACGCGCACCCCCGATGCAGCCTGAGGCTGTCTAAAAATAGTCGCAAAAATATAACCTACATTATACCACAGCGTACAGGGACTTACAACCGGAAAACCCGGAAACGGGGGGAGAAAGGGGGGAACTTTTCGGGTCTCTGCCGGGAAATTTTGTCCTCAGCGGGCCTTGTGCCGCTTTTTGTACCACACGCTGGTGAAGACGATGGCCAGGAAGAGGATCTGGCCGCAGAGGTAGAGCCAGATGAGCAGCACCACGATGGACACCAAAGAGCCGTAGATCAGGGAGTAGCGGGAGGACATGCTGATGAACCAGGAGAAGAAGCCCGAGGCCGCGACCAGGGCCAGGGTGGCGGCGAGGCTGCTGACCATCATGGGGGTGCGCGGGGTCCCGCTGGGCGAGGCCATGGTGAGCACGGCCAGGATGAAGAGGAAGAAGATGGCGAAGAGCAGCACATAGCGCAGCCAGCTCCACAGACCCAGCACGTCATGCAGGAAGGGCAGGCGCTCGGCGAGGGAGCGCAGGGTCATCTCCCCGGTGACCACCACGATGATGGACATGTCCAGGGTCAGCAGCAGGGCCGGGGGGAAGAGGATGCTCACCGCCATGCTGCGGATGACGGAGCGGGCCACGTAGTCATACACGTCCAGGATCACCCGGGCGATGGTCCGGTAGGCCGCCGCGGCGGAGAACCAGCAGGCCGCCAGCCCCGCGATGAACAGGCCGGGGCTTTGCCGGTAGGAGATGTACATGAGGTAGCTCTTGATGACCACCAGGGCCTCCATCGGCAGGATGGGCTCGAGCTGGTTGATGACGCTGGTGATGTCGATGTGGGCCAGGCCGAGCAGGTAGGACACGCAGATGAGCACGGGGAAGACCGCCAGCAGCACGAAGTAGGCCAGGCAGGCGGCGGCCTGGGGGACGCGGAGATTGAAGTAGGTGAGCACGCCGTCGCGCAGAAACTGCGCGGGCGGGAGGGAGAAGAGCTTCTGCAAGAGTTTACGCACAGAGGGACCTCCTTGTTCTGTGTGGGGACTGGCCTGCATAGAGTAGAGCCAGACATAGGAGCGTGATGCGAATGAAACAACGTGGGACTGTCGGCGGGGCGGGGCGCTTTCTGCGGCGGTGCGCCGCCGGGATGCTGGCCCTTTTGGGGCTGTGGATGGCCGCGGAGACGGCGGGGCTGTCCCCGCCGGGGCCTCTCCCGGCGGCCGCCGTTCACGCCGCGCCGGGGGACGAGCCGCTGCCCTTTCCCCGGCGGCTGCTGCTGGGGGAGTCGGCCCTGCTGGCCCAGTGGGCGGCGGAGCGCGGCAAGCCGGAGCAGACCGCCCCGGAGGAGGCCGACGAGGAGCGGGAGCTGGCGGCGGTGACGCCCGACCGGGTGGAGGAGCGCACCCTCTCCGGCAGCGGGAGCGGGTACGTCAACGGCGGGGGCATCGCCCTGTTCAACCGCACGGGGAAGACGGTGGACCTGGCCGCCGTGGCGGCGGCGGGGACCGGCCTGCGCTTCCAGGCGGCCGGGCAGGGACCGCAGGTCCTGCTCATCCACACCCATGCCACGGAGTCCTTCGCCCGGGACGGCACGGAGCCGTACACGGAGACGGGGACCGCGCACACCACGGACTCCTCTTATAATATCATACGAGTGGGCGATGAGGTAGCACGAATTTTCGCGGAGCAGGGGATCTCGGTCCTCCACGACACGGAATTTTACGACTATCCCTCCTACAACGGGGCCTACGACCGGTCCCGGGCGGCGGTGGAGGGCTATCTGGCCCGGTATCCCACCATCCAGATGGTGCTGGACATCCACCGGGACGCCCTGGTGGGAAGCGACGGGACCGTCTATAAGCCTGTCCTCCAGGTGGACGGGGTGAAGACCGCCCAGGTGATGCTCCTGGTGGGGACGGACGACGCGGGGGCCAGCTTCCCGGACTGGACGGAGCATCTGGCCCTGGCCATGGAGATCCAGGGGCAGATGAACGCCCTCTGGCCCGGCCTGGCCCGGCCCATCACCCTGCGCACCGCCCGCTTCAACCAGCAGCTGACCAAGGGCTCGCTCCTGGTGGAGATGGGCAGCCACGGCAACACCCTGGAGGAGGTCCTGGCAGGCGCGCGCCTCTTCGCCCGCGCCGCCGGACAGGTCATCAAAGCCCACGAAGCCCCCTAGCAGAGCAGCGAACGATGGATGGAAACGGGGCTGTTGCGCGGCACGAACGGCAACAGCCCCGTAGGCAGACAAGGGGGAGGGGGTCAAAGGGCGATGCTGTCAAGCCAGTTTGGAGGAAATCCCATACAGTGCAGGATCTTGCTTTCGGGGAGCAGGCTCGTTCGGGCGCAGAGTCGTTTGATCTCCGCGTCGATCTTGTGCGCGGTCTCTTCAAATTCATCGCTTGACAAGAGGTATTCACTTGTCGAAAAAGGCGGGGCCTTTTCCGACAGAGGGAGATGGCAGGCCGCCGCGCGCAGGTCCTGTGCGCCGCTGGCGCACAGGCCCCACACTTGCGGCCTGAGCAGTATGTTCTCCGACGTACACGCCGCCGGAGAACATGATCGCACTGTTTTCGCGGCCTGCGGGCCGCGAACTCTGCGAGGCTTTTTTGACAGGCTCGTATTTGAAGCAGACCCCTTTACTATAAAAAGAAAGGGGGACTCCGGAGAGCCTCCCTTTCAGGTCGCAGGTCTCGCAGACTTCTGCGACACGATCACTAAGAACTTTATACCACAGAACGCCCGTGTCGTCAAGAGGGACCTGGCGCTGGGCGGAGAAAGTTCCGTCTCTAGTATATGCGGCCAGGCCGCAGGGTTGCATGGAAACGGGGCTGCTGCAATGGAATGGTTGCAGCAGCCCCGTTTTGGCTTATATCACGGGGTATCTTGCTCCTCCGCGCGGGCGAGCGGGCTGGCGCCGGTGGTCGCGTGGAGCGGCGGGGTGTCCTCCTCCGGCGGCGCGGCTGGCTCCGGCTCCGGGTGGGGCGGCTCCGGCTCTGCGGGCGCCTCGGGGACGGTCGGGACCTCGGGCTGGGCCGGGGTCTCGGGCACGGCGGGCGTCTCGGGGGCGGCAGGCTCCTCGGGCTTGGCCGGTTCCTTCTCCTCCTCCAAGGGGATCTGCGTGCGGGCGGGGGCGTTGTTCTCCCCGGGCAGGTAGAGCAGCGGGTCGATGGGGCTGTTCTGGTAGCGCACCTCGAAGTGGCAGTGGGGGCCGGTGGACCGGCCGGTGGAGCCGACCGCGGCCACGGGCTGGCCCTGGGTGACGGTGTCGCCCGCGTGTACCAGCAGCTTGGAGCAGTGGGCGTAGTAGGTCACAAAGCCGTTCTGGTGGGAGACCACGACCAGGTTGCCATAGGTCCCCCGCTCCCCGGCGAAGGTGACCACGCCGTCGGCCGCGGCGTTGATGGCGGTCCCGGCGGGGGCGGCGATGTCCACGCCCCGGTGGAAGTTGGTCTCCCCGAAGATGAAGCGGTAGCCGTAGTCCGAGGTGATGGGGCCGCGAACGGGCCAGAGGAAGAGGCAGCCGTCGGGCAGCTGGGGCTTGGGCTGGGTGCCGGTGGCCACGACGAGGGGCGTGGCCTCGGCGGTGGTCACGGCGCTCAGGTCGGTGCTGGCCACGGGGACGCCGCAGCGCTTGACCACCCGGGCGAGGACGGCCTCCTCCCCGGCGGTGCCCTCCTGGACGACGCGCTGCTCGCCGGTGAACATGGTGGCGTCCGGCTCGGTCTGGACCGTGGGGGTCACGGGCCGGGTGAGGGACTGCTCCTCCACGGTGGAGACCACCAGGCGGGGGCAGGTCTGCTCAACGGTCAGCGCCAGCCCGGCCTCCAGGGGCGTGCCGAACTCGGCGGCCCAGATCTCGGCCAGGTCGGAGAAGGCCTCCTCCTCGCCGGTGAACTCGATGCCCATGGCGGTGACGTGGGCGGAGAGGTCCACGTCGGGGTTGAGTTCCTGGAGCCGCTCCTGGGTCATGCCGAAGCGGTCGAGGAGGGTCTCCAGGGTGTCGCCCTCCTGGACGGTGTAGGGCAGGGCGCGGGTGGACTCCTCCAGCAGGAGGGCGGCCAGCTGCTCGGCGGTGAGCACGCCGGTGTCGGAGGCGACGTACTCATAGCGCAGGTTCACCTGGCTGTCCACCCGGATGGACAGGGTCTCGGGGGTGGCGTATTTCTCCTTCACCAGGGCCATGGCCTGGTTGATCTCGTCGGAGGAGCGGACCGCGCCGACCATCACGCCGTCCACCCAGAGGGTGTAGACGTGCTCCAGCTCCGGGATGATCTCCATGAAGGAGTCGGCCATCTGGGCGGCGGACTCCAGGCGGTCCTTGGGGGCCAGGGTGGTGCGGACGGTGAGCTCCTCGGTGAAGGCGTAGTCGGTGTCCAGGATCTTGGAGGTGCGGGCCTCGGCCTGGGAGACGGCCTGGAGGTAGGTCTCCTCCCCCTGGAAGTAGGTCACAGGCTGCCCCTGGGCGTCCACGGCGTAGCACAGGGTACAGGAGGAGACCAGGATGGCCCCGGACAGGACCACCGCCGTCACGCCCAGAAAGGGCAGGTTGGTTCGGATGGGATGAAGAACGCTTTGGGCCTCCCGCCTTTGGCGGAAGCGCACGAACCGGTTCTTACGGTCTGCGTTGCGAGTGGATCGGGACGCGCCGCGCACGGGAACATGCCTCCTTCTTTTGACACATAGGGATGGGGTTCAGGGGATGAGCTGGATCATGGCGGCCTGATTGCCCCGCCGGTCGCCCAGCTTCCGGTGGGACCACCAAAGCGCCGGGTGACAGCCGGTGCATTGGCGCAGGACCTCTACGTGGTGGGGGGATAGCCCGGCGGCGGCCAGCTGCCAGGTGAGCACGCCCTTGAGGTCCACGGAGAACTTCCCGGGCGTTTCGAGGGCGGTGATGTAGGCCAGGACGCCCTCCCCCAGCTGGGCGGCCATGGCGGTGGGCACGTCGTCGTGCGTCTCGAAGCAGCAGGGCCCGATGCCCGGGCCGATGGCGGCCAGGAGGTCCTCCGGGCGGCTGCCGTAGCGCTCGGTCAGCTCGCGCACGGCCTTGGGGACGATGCCCAGGGCGGTCCCGCGCCAGCCGGAGTGGACGGCGGCGATGGCCTTCTGCACCGGGTCATAGAGCAGGACCGGGATGCAGTCGGCGTAGTAGATGGTCAGGCACAGGCCCGGCTCGTTGGTGACCAGGCCGTCGGCCTCGTAGGGGATGGGGTCGAAGAGGTCGGCCAGCACGTCGGCGCGCCGGGCCTGCCGGACGGTGTCCTGGTGGACCTGATGGGTCATGACCAGGCTGCCCGCGTCGGTCCCCACGGCGGCGCAGAAGCGGGCGTAGTTCTCCCGGACGGCCTCGGGCCTGTCGTGGCGGGTCAGGCCCAGGTTCAGCTGGGCGCAGGGCCCGGTGCTCACGCCCCCCAGCCGGGTGGCGAAGCCGTGGGCGATGCCCCCGGCGGCGGAGAGGGCGTCGGCGGTGTGGAAGACCACGCCGCCCTTGGTTTGCTTGGTAAATGCCATAAAGCACCTCGCGGTCATGTGCGGCTCTGGCGGGGATGGGGCGGGCTTACTGCGCGGCCTTATCCTTTAAATAGCAGCACTTTTTGTACTTCTTGCCGCTGCCGCAGGGGCAGGGGTCGTTGGGGCCGATCTTCACGGTCTTGCGGACGGGGGTGCGCTTGAGCGTCTCGTCGCTGCCGCCGGAGGTGCCGGTGACCTTGGCCACCCGCTCCCGCTTGACCTCGTTGGTCTGGACCCGGGCGGTGAGGATGCGGCGGATGGTCTCCTCCTGGATGGCCTGGATCATGCCCTCGAACATCTCGAAGCCTTCCTTCTTATAGGCGTCCACGGGGTTGGTCTGGGCATAGGCGCGCAGGACGATGCCCTTCTTCAGCTCCTGCATGGCGTCGATGTGGTCCATCCAGTATTCGTCCACGGTGCGCAGCATCATGACGCGCTCCAGCTCCCGCATGAGCTCCTCGCCCAAGGCGGTCTCCTTGGCGTCGTAGGTGGCCAGGGCCTTGGCCTCGACCTGCTCGATGAGGGCCTCGGGCTTCTCCTGGGCCAGCTCCTCCTCGGAGAGCTGGAACTCGGCGGGGGCGAAGAAGAGGCCGCGGAAGGGGGCGGTGGCCTGCTGCCAGGACTCGGCGTCCAGGTGCTTGCTCTCGCCCAGGTGGCCCCGGATGGACTCCTCGACCCAGCGGTGGATGAGGCTGCGGATGAACTGGGCCATGTTCTCGCCGTCCAGCACCTGGCGGCGCTGCTTGTAGATGATGTTGCGCTGGACGTTCATCACGTCGTCGTACTCCAGGGTGTTCTTACGGGCCTGGAAGTTCTTGGACTCGACCTTCTTCTGGGCGTTTTCGATGGCGTTGGAGAGGACCTTGGCGTCGATGGGCATATCGTCGTCGATCTTCAGGGTGTCCATCATGTTCTGCATCCGCTCGGAGCCGAACAGACGCATCACGTCGTCCTCCATGGACAGGTAGAAGCGGCTCTCGCCGGGGTCGCCCTGTCGGCCGGCACGGCCGCGCAGCTGGTTGTCGATGCGGCGGGACTCGTGGCGCTCGGTGCCCAGGATGAACAGGCCGCCCACGGCGCGGACCTTGTCGGCCTCGGGGGCCAGCTCGGCCTTGTACTTGGCCTCGGCCTCGGAGAAGAGCTTGCGGGCCTGGAGGATGTTCTGGTCATCGGTCTCGGCAAAGCCGGTGGCCTCGGCGATCATCTCGTCGGAGAGACCGGCCTTGCGCAGGTCGTTCTTGGCCAGATACTCGGCGTTGCCGCCCAGCATGATGTCGGTGCCACGACCGGCCATGTTGGTGGCCACGGTGACGGCGCCGAACTTACCGGCCTGGGCCACGATCTCGGCTTCCTTCTCGTGGTTCTTGGCGTTGAGGACGTTGTGGCGGATGCCCTTCTTGGTCAGCAGCCTGGAGATCAGCTCGGACTTTTCGATGGAGGTGGTGCCGACCAGGACGGGCTGGCCCTTCTCGTGGCAGGCGGCGATCTGGTTGACGATGGCGTTGTACTTGCCGTGGACGTTCTTGTAGACCTCGTCGGGGTGGTCCGTGCGGGCCAGGGGCTTGTTGGTGGGGATCTCCAGGATGTCCAGCTGGTAGGTGGAGGCGAACTCCTCCTCCTCGGTCTTGGCGGTACCGGTCATGCCGGAGAGCTTTTTGTACAGGCGGAAGTAGTTCTGGAAGGTGATGGTGGCCAGGGTCTTGGACTCGCGGGCCACGGTGACCTTTTCCTTGGCCTCGATGGCCTGGTGCAGGCCGTCGTTGTAGCGGCGGCCGTACATGAGGCGGCCGGTGAACTCATCGACGATGATGACCTCGCCGTCCTTGACCACGTAGTCGATGTCCCGCTTCATGAGGCCGCGGGCGCGGATGGCCTGGTTGATGTGGTGGGAGAGGGTGGAGTTTTCCGCGTCGGCCAGGTTCTCGACGTTGAAGGCCTTCTCGGCCTTGGCGATGCCGCGGGCGGTGAGGGTGACGGCGCGGGCCTTTTCGTTGACGACGTAGTCGGCGTCGAGGTCGTCGGCCTCCTCCTCCTTGTCGTCCACGGTGGCCACGGTCATGCCCCTGAGCCCGGCGGCGAAGTTGTCGGCCAGGGTGTAGAGCTGGGTGGACTGCTCGCCCATGCCGGAGATGATGAGGGGGGTGCGGGCCTCGTCGATGAGGATGGAGTCCACCTCGTCCACGATGGCGAAGGCGTGGCCGCGCTGCATGAGCTCGGCCTTGTAGATGGCCATGTTGTCCCGCAGGTAGTCGAAGCCGAACTCGTTGTTGGTGCCGTAGGTGATGTCGGCGTTGTAGGCGGCCTGCTTCCCGGCGGGGTCAACGCCGTGGATGACCAGGCCCACGGACAGGCCCATGAAGCGGTAGACCTTGCCCATCCAGTCGCTGTCGCGCTTGGCCAGGTAGTCGTTGACGGTGACGATGTGGACGCCCTCGCCGGACAGGGCGTTCAGGTAGGCGGGGAGGGTGGCGACCAGGGTCTTGCCTTCGCCGGTCTTCATTTCGGCGATGCGGCCCTGGTGGAGGATGATGCCGCCGATGAGCTGGACCCGGTAGGGGCGCATCCCCAGCACGCGGGCGGAGGCCTCCCGGCAGGCGGCGAAGGCCTCGGGCAGCAGGTCGTCGAGGGTCTCGCCCTGCTGGTAGCGGGCCTTGAGCTCGGGGGTCTTGGCCTGGAGCTCCGCGTCAGACAGGGCCTTGTAGGCATCCTCCAGGGCCTCGATCTTCTGGACCAGAGGCTCGATCTTTTTCAGTTCCTTGGTGGTGTTGGTTCCGAACAGCTTTGCTAGTAAACCCATAGTTGGATAGATCCTTTCAAAAAAGCGGCGCGCCGCTTGTGGTTTGCAGAGGCAGAAGCCTGGGCACATGGACCCAGATTCATGGTATTATATCACATTTGTCAGAGAGAAAAAAGAAGAATCTGTGAATTTCGGGAAGAAATCCAAATAAAGTTCCGGGGGAAGAAACGACAGTTTTTTGAAAACGGACTTTTCAGCGCAGAAGCTTTTTGATATACTATAAGAATAGTAAGCGCTCTGCTTCATGAAGAACGTGGAAGCAGAGCGTCTGGTATGAGGAAGCGTTTTTTGATGAAGAACTGTGGAAAGCGGATCGCCGCGCTGCTGCTCCTCATTTGCTTCTGGACCGCAGGCTGTGCGGCGGGAGCAGAAGCAGCGGAAGCAAAAGAAACCGGAACGGGACCCGCCGGAGAGCCGACGAACGGGGTTTTGAACGAGGAGAGGCAGACGCTCGGCCTTTCCAGGGCGCAGATCCAAACGCAACGCCTTTCCCCGCAGAGGCTCCGGCTCACTTGGCCGGATACGTTGGACGGGCAGGTGGAGACCTATTTCGTAAAGCGATGTGAAGTCCGGCGCGATGGACAGCCGGGTGAATGGGCGCTCGTGGGCGAGATCGCCTCGGATGGAAGTGCGACGGGCGCTCCGGTGACCTTCCTGGATGCGCTGCCCGAGGCGGCAGCGAAGCAATTCTTGTATGTCATTGATCTGGAGCCGCGGGACAGCACGAAGGCTTTTTGCGTGCAGAGCCAACCTGTGCTGGCCAGCAATTTGATGGTTTGCATTGACCCAGGGCATTACGCCGGGGTCAATCAGATCGAGAACGGCTACACAGAGGGAGACGCCATGCTCTGCCTCGGCGAGACCTTGCGCGCAGAGTTGAAGGAGAACTATGGGATCGACAGCTGCATGACCCGGACCGACGGAACGATCACGTTGGGCGGCTATTCCGACGAGAGCCTGGATTCCGCGCACCTTAGCTTGCGCGGCGCGTATGCGGGAGAAGCGGCGTGCGATCTGTTTGTGTCTCTTCACAGCAATGCAAACGAGGACCATGCGAATGGCTACCCGACCTGTGCGCAGCCGATCGGGATCAACAAGCCCGTTCTGCTCCTGAACGAACCGGCGTGCGAGTCGGAGACCGCGCTGCGGGCGGCCAATGCCATTGGGGCCCAGCTGGCCCAAGCCAGCTTTCAGTGCGGCGTGGGGGCGACCGCTGCGTTCGAGCCCGCTTTGCCGCATGAGATCAAACCATGGACGGAGGCGTATAACGATGGCCTGGATCTGCCTGGGTCCGTATTTCTTCGGCGGGACCGGGAGGGACGCGAGTACTACGGCGTTCTTCGGGGGGCGGCCGAGGTCGGGGTCCCGGGGATCATCATTGAGCACGGGATGCACACGGTCCCGGAAGTTCGGAAGGCCGCCGTGGAGGGGGACCTGCTCACGCGCTGGGCCGAGGCGGATGCCCGCGGGATCGCGCAGGGATTTGGCTTTTTGGCTTGCGCGGCGCTATCCTGAGACAAGAGGAAGGAAACACGTTTCTCGGCTGGCAGCTTCGGCTGCCAGCCGTCAGCTTGTCGAAAAAGGCTGCGCCTTTTCCGACAGAAGGGGATGGCAGGCCGCCGCGCGCAGGTCCTGTGCGCCTCTGGCGCACAGGACCCACACTTGCGGCCTGAGCAGTATGTTCTCCGACGTACACGCCGCCGGAGAACAGGATCTCACTTTCTTCGCGGCCTGCGGGCCGCGAACTCTGCGAGGCTTTTTTGACACTCTCTCGGCTGGCAGCTTCGGCTGCCAGCCGTTGTTTTTGGAGAAGAGGGCGGACGGCCTTCTGCGGCGCACACGAGACAATACAATTTCTACAAAGGAAAGACGTGAATTTCGGGAAGAGATCCAAATAAAGCGCCAAGGGAAAAATCGACACTGTTCACGGCCGCGCATTTGTGGTATACTACAGCTTAACAGATTTGTAACAATTTCCACGGGGTCCGCCCCGGGGGGAGGGAGCGAGCGGATATGGCGGCAAGGAAGAACGAGATCTATCCCCTGCGCGTGGAGGGCTACGGCGCCTCCGGCGAGGGCGTGGCCCGGCTGGACGGGCAGGCGGTGTTTGTCAAGGGCGCGCTGGCGGGGGAGCTGTGCCGGGTCCAGCTGCTGAAGGTGGGCAAGACCGCCGCCTGGGGCAAGGTCAACGAGGTCCTGGAGCCGTCCCCCCACCGCCAAAGCCCCGACTGCCCCTACTACCCCAAGTGCGGCGGCTGTCAGCTCCGGCACATGACCTACGCCGAGGAGACCGAGATGAAGCGCCGCCGGGTCCAGGATGCCCTCCAGCGGATCGGCGGCTGGGACGGCCGGGTGGAGGTCATCCACGCGGCCCAGGCCCCGGACCGGTACCGGAACAAGATCCAGTTCCCCGTGGCCGACGGCCCCCGGGTGGGCTTCTTCCGGGCCAGGAGCCACGAGGTCATCGACGCGGCGGACTGCCTGCTCCAGCCCCTGGCCGCCACCCGCCTGCGGACGGCCTTCAAGGCGTGGATGGAGACCTGCCGGGTCCCTGCCTATGACGAGAAGGCCCACCGGGGCCTCATCCGCCACTTCTACGTGCGGGTGAACCGGGCGGGCCAGTCCCTCTGCGCGGTGGTCGCCAACGGGCGGAAGCTGCCCGAGACCGAGGCGCTCCTCGGCCTGCTCCGCGCGGCCGAGCCGGGGCTGGTGGGCGTGGTCCTGTCCGTAAACACCGAAAAGACCAACGTGATCCTCGGCAAGGAGCACCGCACCCTCTGGGGGCAGGACTTTCTGGAGGACACCCTCTGCGGCCTGACCTTCCGGCTGTCCGTCCCCTCCTTCTACCAGGTCAACCGGGACCAGGCGGAGCTGCTGTATGAGCGGGCGCTGGACTTCGCGGGCCTGACCGGGGAGGAGACCGTCCTGGACCTCTACTGTGGCATCGGGACGATCACCCTCTGCATGGCCCGGAAGGCCAAGAAGGCCCTGGGGGCGGAGGTGGTCCCCTCCGCCGTGGAGGACGCCCGGGAGAACGCGCGGCGCAACGGCGTGGAAAACGCCGAGTTCTTCTGCGCCGACGCCGGCCAGGCGGCCCTCCGCCTGGCCGGGCAGGGCATCCGCCCGGATGTCATCTGCGTGGACCCGCCCCGGAAGGGGATCTCGCCCCAGGTCATCGAGGCCATCGTCCGCATGGACCCGAAGCGCCTGGTCTACGTCTCCTGCGACCCGGCCACCCTGGCCCGGGACGTCCAGCGCCTGGCCGGGCAGGGCTACCGCCTGGAGCGGGCCGAAGCCGCCGACCTCTTCCCCAGGACCCACCATGTAGAGACCGTCTGCCTGCTCTCCCGCGCGCAGCCCTGAGCGGAAGAGCAGCTTGAAAAGCGAGGGAGGTAGTTGCTTTGGCAAAGAAACAAGAGGAAGGCGCCATCCGTTCCAGCGCTGCGGAATACTTGACCTACGTTGCCTCTATCGGCGACCAGCAGGACAGCATCGAGATGCGCTATGAGAACGAGAACATCTGGCTGACCCAGAGGATGATGGCCACAGTGTATGGCGTTGGTTTGCCAACGATAAATGAACATATTAAAAAGATTTATGCGGACAGTGAATTAGAAGAGTCTGCAACGATTCGGAATTTCCGAATCGTTCAAACCGAAGGATCACGTCAGGTGACCCGCGATACAAAGCATTACAACCTGCAAATGATCATCGCGGTCGGGTTTAAGGTGAACAATGACCGCGCGGTGCAGTTTCGCAAGTGGGCCAACGGGATCGTCAAGGACTACACCATCCGGGGCTGGGTCATGGACGATGAGCGCCTGAAAAACGGCGGCTCCACGCTTACAACGGAATACTTTGACCGCCTGCTTGAGCAGATCCGGGAGATCCGCCTGTCCGAGCGGAGGTTTTACCAGAAGATAACGGACATCTACGCGACCTCGCTCGACTATGACCGCACCGCCAAGACAACAAAGCAGTTTTTCGCAAAGGTGCAGAACAAGATGCACTACGCGGTGCATGGCCACACGGCGGCGGAGCTGATCTATGCGCGCGCGGATGCGGAGAGACCGCACATGGGACTCACCACCTGGGCGGCCGCGCCGGAGGGGAAGATCGTAAAGAGCGACGTTCGGGTCGCGAAGAACTATCTGACGGAGGCGGAGCTGCGCTCGTTGGAGCGGATCGTGTCGGCCTACCTGGACCTGGCAGAGGACCGCGCGGAGCGCCGCATCCCCATGACGATGGAGGACTGGGCGAAGCGGCTGGACCTCTTCCTGATGGCAGATGACAGAGAGGTCCTTCAGGACGCGGGAAAGATCACGGCAGAGATCGCGCGGGCCAAGGCGGAGACTGAATTTGAAAAATATCGCGTGATACAGGACCGCGCGTTCCTATCCGATTTTGACAAGTACCTGTTGGAATTGGAGGACCACGCAACGCACCCATGAAACACGAGGAAGGAAAACAATGAAACAAGAACACCTGACGAAAACACCGATCAAATCCTGGGGCAACGGCGCCCTGCTGCTCCAGGTCCAGACGCGCGCCTTTGTGGGCGGGCTGCTGGGGGTGGCGGCCTTCGCCTTCTGCGCGGCCTTTGCCTTTTGGGGCATGGGGCTGCTCTTTGCGCCCCTGTTCCTCCTTGTGGGCAGCATGAAGCTGGACCTGCCCCGCATCCGCTGGAACTACCTGGCCAACCTCCTCTGGGGGCTGGCGGTGGTGCTCCTCACCAGCCTCATGCCCAACGCGATGGTCAGCACCTGGCCGCAGGACATGGGCTGGCACGGCATCCTCAACGCCCTCTGCGTCACCGTCCTCTGCGGCCTCGTCCTCATCCTCACGGCCAAGTTCAAGCTCTCGGTGGCCATCACCGCCATCGCCCTGTCCGTCCTCGCCGTCGCCAACGGGCTGATCTACCAGTTCCGGGGCAATGAGCTGACCCCCATGGACCTGCGCTCCGCCGGGACCGCCCTGAACGTGGTCGGCCAGTACCGGCTGGAGGAGTACACCGCCACCATGGTCTACGTGCTCTGCCTCATGGTCCTGCTGCTGTTCATGGCCTACGCCATGCCCTCCTTCCCGATGCAGAAGCGCAGCCGCCGCCTGGTGTCGGTGACCTGGGTCCTGGCCGTGTCGGTGGTCCTCTACTTCGCCTCCGGCAGCCTCGCCATCCGCAACTGGACCAACTACGGCACCAAGTACAACGGCTACTATTTAAACTTCTACCTGGGCGTCCGGGACTCCATCGTCAAGGAGCCGGACCGCTACGACGCCAACACCGTGGAGGAGCTGGCCGAGCACTACGCCGCCGGAGCGGCCACCCAGCAGAGCAAGGACCTGCCCAACATCATCGTCATCATGAACGAGTCCTGGGCCGACTTCAGCCTCCTGGGCGACCTCTACACCAACCAGGAGGTCACCCCCTTCCTGGACGGCATGAAGAGCAACACCATCCGCGGCCACGCCCTGGCCTCCATCTACGGGGCCAACACGGCCAACTCGGAGTTTGAGTTCCTCCTCGGCCACACCCTGGCCTTCCTGCCCGAGAGCTGCGTGCCCTACCAGCAGTACGTCCATGAGAACGTCTACGCCCTGCCCTGGCTCCTGCGCTCCCTGGGCTACAGCAGCCAGGCCACCCACCCCTACTACGCCAACGGCTGGTCCAGAAACCGCATCTACCCCTACCTGGGCTTCCCCACGACCACCTTCATGGACGACTACCCCAACCAGAACCTCCTGCGGGAGTACATCAGCGACCAGGAGATGTTCGAGTACGTCGTGGACAAGGTGAAGAACAAGGAGACGGACCAGCCCATGTTCCTCTTCGGCGTCACCATGCAGAACCACGGCGGCTACACCTACAAGGGCCTCAACTACGACCAGACCATCTGGCTCAGCCCGGGCCGCTACAGCAAGCGCTACGAGAAGGCCGAGCAGTACCTGACCTGCCTGCACGAGACGGACAAGGCCGTCCAGTACCTGCTGCGGGAGCTGCGCTTCTTCCCGGAGGACACCATCGTCGTCATGTTCGGCGACCACTTCCCCAGCCTGGGCAACGACTTCTACGAGGACCTGCACGACAGGCCCTTCGACAGCCTGGACGAGGAGGTCCTGCGCTACTCCGTGCCCTTCTTCATCTGGGCCAACTTCGACATCGAGGAGCAGCAGCTGGAGGGCACGTCCCTCAACTACCTCTCCCGCTATGTGCTGGAGGCCGCCGGGATCGAGCTGCCCCCCTACTACCGCTTCCTGGAGGCGGTGGAGAAGCGCATCCCCGCCCTGAGCGCCAAGGGCTACTATTCCAAGGCCAAGGGCTGCTACCAGGACCTGGACGAGGCCGAGGGCCTGGAGGCCGCCTGGCTGAACAAGTACGCCATCGTCCAGTACAACAACCTGTTTGACGAGAAAAACCGGAACGAGACCTTTTTTGGCCAGTATCTCCCCAAGGAGGAGAGCTGGGGCCCGCGGTCCTGACGTTCCCGCGCTGATTGTGAGGTATCTGAACCATGAACACGAACGAACGAAACGTATCCCCGGAAGAAGTGACCCTGGCCCAGGGGGAGGACGCGCTCCTGCGCGAGGACGTCCGCCAGGGGCTGGAGACGGCCCGAAACGCCCTGGAGTACCAGGCCCAGCCCGTCCCGGTCTCGGAGGAGATCCAGGCCATGACGCTGGCGGAGGTGGACGCCGCCCTGACCCGGGAGGAGGCCGCCATCCAGGACCTCCAGGCGCAGCGGCTCGCCCTGGAGCCGACCTTCCGCGCCCTGACCCGGCAGACCCTGCTGCTCAAGTCCCGCAAGCAGCTGGAGGCCTGCGCCCGCGCCAAGCAGGAGGCCCACGCCCTGAGCCAGCGCATGGCCGCCCTGCGGGAGGAGGAGCTGGACCACCGGGACGTGCGCGACCAGCTCCTGGCCCGAAAGAAGGAGGGCTGAGCCCCCGCCCTACAAGCCCCCCTTGTCAAAGGGGGGTGGCACAGCGCCAGCTGTGACGGGGGGATTCCCGTTGCCGAACAACGTGGGTCCTAACCCGGAATCCCTCCACCGCCGTTCCGGCGGTCCCCCTCCCTTTAACAAGGGAGGTTTTGGGAAAGTCCCACCTGTGCAGCACCCCCCATCCCGACAAAAAAGATCCCGGAGGGCATCAGCTCTCCGGGCTCTCTGTCTCTGTATAGGGATTGACGTGGACCATGATGTGCTTGATCTGGGGGAAGGCGGTCTCGATGGCGTCGTGGACGGTCTCCGCGATGGCGTGGGCCTCCCGCAGGGGGCGGCTGCCGTCGGCGGCGATCTCCATGTCCACGTAGATGACGCTGCCGAAGACCCGGGTCTGGAGCAGATCGACCCCCAGGACGCCCTTCTGGTCCAGGGCGCACTGCCGCAGGGCGGCCTCGGTCTCCTGGTCGCAGGCGTGGTCCACCATGCGGTCGATGGCGTCCTTGAAGATGGCGGCGGCGGCCTTCAGGATGAACAGGCAGATGACGAGGCTGGCGACGGGGTCCAGGATGGGAAAGCCCAGCCGCGCCCCGCCGATGCCGATGAGCGCCCCCACGGAGGAGAGCGCGTCGCTGCGGTGGTGCCAGGCGTCGGCCATGAGGGCGGGGGACTGGATGCGGTCGGCGTTGACCTTGGTGTACCAGAACATGGCCTCCTTGACGGCGATGGAGACGACGGCGGCGACCAGGGGCAGCCAGCCGGGGACGGACAGGGCCTCGTAGCCCCCGGAGAGGACGGTGCGAAGCGCGCCGACGCCGATGCCCAGGCCGACCAGGAAGAGCAGGACGGCCAGGAGGACGGCGGCGACGCATTCAAAGCGGTCGTGGCCGTAGGGGTGCTCCTTGTCCGGCTCCCGGGCGGCGATGCGCACGCCGAGGATGACGATGATGCTGCTGAACACGTCCGAGAGGGAGTGGACGGCGTCGCTGACCATGGCGGCGGAGTGGCCGAACACCCCGGCGAAGAGCTTGAAGGCGGACAGGACCAGGTTGCCCACGATGCTCACGAGGGAGACTCGGGTGGCCACCTGCTGGAAGGATCGGGTTTGGGTCATGAGAGAAACCTCCTTTGTGCTGGCTCTCTGCGGCAGCTGCGAGCTGGGTAAAAAAAGACACCCACGGGTCCAGTGATCGTAATGACTGTCCTGCGGATGTGCATCCACTGCCACGGAGCGTGACCCGGCCCCAGGGAGAGTCCCCCGGCCTGTTCAGTTTGTCGCTTTTGTACGGTGCCGATTCGCAGCGCAACGAGAATACCCATATAATACCAAGATTCTATGCCGCTGTCAACGAAATCGTGCGCCCCCCTTTACAGCCGCGGCGATCCCCGGTAAAATAAAGGGGAATACCCGACAAGGAGGACGCTGTATGATCGACGAGATCCTGGCTTACAACAAGAAATTCGTGGAAGAGAAGCGGTACGAGCAGTACGCCACGAGCAAATACCCCGACAAGAAGATCGCCATCCTCACCTGCATGGACACCCGGCTGGTGGAGCTGCTGCCCGCCGCCCTGGGCCTGAAAAACGGCGATGTGAAGATCATCAAGAACGCGGGCGGCGTGGTCAACACCCCCTTCGGCTCGGTCATCCGCTCCCTGCTGGTGGCCATCGTGGAGCTGGGCGTGGAGGAGATCATGGTCATCGGCCACACCGACTGCGGCGTCCGCCACATCGACAGCGAGACCATCATCGGCCACATGAAGGCCCGCGGCATCACCCAGGAGGCCATCGACCTCATGAAATACTGCGGGGTGAACTTTGAACAGTGGCTGGCCGGGTTCGACACCGAGGAGCAGTCCGTCCAGGACACCGTGGAGACCATCCGTAACCATCCCCTCATCCCCCACGACATCCGCCTCGGCGGCTACGTCATCGACACCCACACCGGCGCGCTCCGGGTGGTCTGCTGAACACATTGCAAGAAGAAAACGCACCCCATGGGAGCGGCGCGCGCGGCAGCGCGCCCCTTCCGCAGGGTGCGTTTTGTGTTGCGTGGCGGGCCGTTACGCCTCCCCGGCCATGGCGGCGTCCGCCTTGCGCAGGGTCCGGCGCAGGAAGAGGGTGGACAGGAGCAGGGAGACCAGCTCGGCGATGGGGAAGGCCAGCCACACCAGGGCCAGCGTCCCGGTCCGGGAGAGCAGCCAGGCCGCGGGCAGCAGGACGACCAGCTGGCGGCAGACGGAGCAGATGAGGCTGTAGAAGGGGTTGCCGATGGCCTGGCAGACGGAGATGACCGGGATGGCGAACCCGGCCAGGACGAAGTGGATGGCGATGATCCGCAGGGCGGGCACGCCGATGGCCAGCATGTCCGGCGAGGGGCTGAAGAAGCCCAGCAGCACCTGGGGGATGGCCTCGAAGACGGCCGTGCCCACGGCCATGATGCAGATGGCGGTGAGGATGGCCAGGCGGATGGTCTGCCTGAGCCGCTGGGGCTTGCGCGCGCCGAAGTTGTAGGCCACGATGGGGACCATGCCGTTGTTCAGGCCGAAGATGGGCATGAAGACGAAGCTCTGGAGCTTGAAATAGGCCCCGAAGACGGCGGCGGCGGTGGTGGTGAAGCCCAGCAGGATGCGGTTGAAGAAGAAGACCATCACCGAGCCGATGCACTGCATGAGGATGGAGGGCACGCCGATGCGGTAGATGGCCTGGACGGTGGGCCCGTGGAAGCGCAGGCGCTGGAAGCCCAGGTGAAGCTCCGGGTTGCAGCGCAGGTTCAGGAAGAGGGCCACCCCGGCGGCGACCCACTGGCCGATGACCGTGGCCAGGGCCGCGCCCGCCACCTCCAGCCGGGGCAGGCCGAAGAGGCCGAAGATGAGGATGGGGTCCAGCACGATGTTCAGAATGGCCCCGGTGAGCTGGGAGAGCATGGAGAGCTTGGTCCGGCCGGTGGACTGGAGCAGGCGCTCCAGGGTGATCTGGCAGAACAGGCCCAGGCTGGCGCACAGGCAGATGCGCCCGTAGGCGATGCCGTGGTGAACGATCTCGGTCACGTCGGTCTGGAAGCGGAAGAAGGGGCCGACCAGCAGCGCGCCCAGCAGGGCGAAGACGGCGAAGGAGCACAGGGCCAGCAGGACGCCCACGTTGGCCACCCGGTCGGCGGTGTCCTGGTCCTTGGCCCCCAGGGAGCGGGAGATCAGGGCATTGATGCCCACGCCGGTGCCGATGGCCACGGCGATCATCAGGGTCTGGAGGGGAAAGGCCAGGGAGACGGCGGACAGGGCGTTCTCGCTGATCTGGGCCACGAAGATGCTGTCCACGATGTTGTACAGGGCCTGGACCAGCATGGAGATCATCATGGGGATGGACATGCTGAAGAGCAGCTTGCCCACGGGCATCACGCCCATCTTGTTTTCGGCTTGGTGTTCCATAAAGCGCCTTCTTTCTGCGGGAGAGTGAAAAAATCCAACCAGCCAATCCTAAAGCAATCCGCGCCGTCTGTCAAGGGCGGGCGCGAAAAAAGAGGAGAAGCGGCAGCTTCTCCTCCTTCGCGGTGTGCATACGCGGCGGCGGCTCAGAACATGGGGACGACGGAGCCGGAATAGGTCTCGTTGATGAAGTCGCGGACGGCGTCGGACTGGAGCGCCTTCACCAGAGCCAGGATGGCCTCGTTGTTCTCGTTGCCCTCCTTGACGGCGATGATGTTGGCGTAGGTCTGGGCGGCCTCGGAGTCGGCGGACTCGGAAGCCAGGGCGTCCTCCGCGGGGTTCAGGTTGCCCTGGAGGGCATAGTTGGAGTTGATGACGGACAGATCGACCTCCTCAATGATCTGGGGCAGCATGGCGGCCTCCATCTCCTTGAATTGCAGGTTCTTGGGGTTGGACTCGATGTCGTTGGGGGTGGCGTTCAGACCGGCGTCCTTGTTCAGCTCGATCAGGCCCTGGGCCTCCAGCAGCAGCAGGGCGCGGGCCTCGTTGGTGGGGTCGTTGGGCACGGCGATGACGGCGCCGTCGGCCAGGTCCTCCAGGGAGGCGGTCTTACCGGCATAGATGCCCATGGGCTCGTAGTGGATCTTGGCCACGCTCACCAGATGGGTGCCCTTCTTCTCGTTGAAGTCCTCCATGTAGGGGGTGTGCTGGAAGAAGTTGGCGTCCATCTCGCCCTCCTCCACGGCGGTGTTGGGGACGTTGTAGTCGCCGTACTCGGTGACTTGCAGGTCGATGCCCTGCTCAGCCAGGACGTCCACGACCTGGGCGAGGATCTCCGCGTGGGGGGTGGGGGTCGCGCCGACCTTCAGCACGACGGTCTTGCCGTCGTTGGCGGCGGCGTCGCCGTCGTCGGCGGGCTTTTCCGCGTCGCTGCCGCAGGCGCACAGGCCCACAGCCATGGTCAGAGCAAGCAGGAGAGTCAGAAGCTTTTTCATTTGGGATGTTCCTCCTTATTATATGGTTGGTTGGGATTTATCTCAGGCGCTTATCCAGCTTGCTGGACAGCCAACTGAACAGGGATTGGATCACCTGGACCAGCACGATGATGAGGATCACCGTGACCCACATCACGGACTCCACGCTGCGCTGGTAGCCGTAGCGGAGGGCCAGGTCGCCCAGGCCGCCCGCGCCCACGGCACCGGCGATGGCGGTGTAGGCCAGGATGGTGATGATGGAGATGGAGCCGCCCAGGATCAGGGAGGGCAGGGACTCCGGCAGGAGGACCTTGCGCACGATCTGGAGGCGGGAGGCGCCCATGGACTGCGCGGCCTCCACCACCCCGGCGTCCACCTCTGCCAGGGAGGTCTCGACCATGCGGGCGATGAAGGGGGCGGCGGAGATGACCAGGGGAACGATGGCGCCCCGGATGCCGATCTTGGTGCCCACGATGGCCTTGGTAAAGGGCATGATGGCGACCATGAGGATGAGGAAGGGGAGGGAGCGGCCGACGTTGACGACCCAGCCCAGGATGCGGTTGAGCCACCGGTTGGGGGCGATGCCGTGGGGCTGGGAGATGTTCAGGAGGATGCCCAGGGGCAGGCCGATGACATAGGCGAAGACCGTGGAGACGAGCACCATGATGAGGGTGTCCCAGGTCCCGTCGAACAGGAGCTGGCCGTACTGCGACCAGAAGCCGGAAATCGTGTCAAGCATGGTGGGGGACCTCCTCTACGGTGATGTCGGGCTGGGCCTGGATGTAGCGCAGGGCGCGGGTGGCCTCCGCCTCGTCGTCGGGCAGGCCCAGGAGCATGGTGCCGAAGGCCTTGCCGTCGATGTTGCGGGTGTCCGCGCCCAGGATGTTCACCTTCACCCCGCAGTCGATGGCCAGGGAGGCGATGAGCGGTTCGTAGGAGGAGCCGCCGTTGAAGGCGATGCGGATGACGCGGGAGGCGGGCAGGCGGTCGATCCGGACGCCGTTGGGATAGACCAGGCGGCGGCCGATGTCGGTCTGGGGGTTGGAGAAGATGTCCGCTACGTCGCCCTGCTCGGCGACCACGCCGCTGTCGAGGATGGCGACCCGGTGGCAGACCTCCTCGATGACGTTCATCTGGTGGGTGATGACGACCACGGTGACGCCCAGCTTCTGGTTGAGCTGCTTGAGCAGCTCCAGGATGGAGAGGGTGGTCGTGGGGTCCAGGGCGGAGGTGGCCTCGTCGCAGAGGAGGACCTTGGGGTTGGTGGCCAGGGCGCGGGCGATGGCCACGCGCTGCTTCTGGCCGCCGGACATCTGGGCGGGGTAGGCCCGCTCCCGCTCCTCCAGGCCCACGAGCTTCAGCAGCTCTCTGGCCCGGGCCACGGCCTGGGCGCGCTTGACGCCGATGAGCTCGAGGGGGAAGCAGATGTTGTCCAGGGCGTTGCGCTGCATGAGCAGGTTGAAGCTCTGGAAGACCATGCTGATGTTCTGCCGGGCCTTGCGCAGGTCGCGCTCCCGCAGCTTGGTCATGTCCTGTCCGTCCACGAGCACCGCGCCGGAGGTGGGGCGCTCCAGCAGATTCATGCAGCGGACCAGGGTGGACTTGCCCGCGCCGGACAGGCCGATGATGCCGAAGATCTCGCCCGCGCGGATGTCCAGGTTGATGTCGCCCAGGGCGCGGACCGCCGAGGGGCCGGTGCCGAAGGTCTTGTTCAGATGCTGGATCTGAATGATGGATCGATTCACGATGTTCTCACCTTGATTTCTCTGTTTTATCGCAATGGAAGGGGAAAAGACAAACAAAAAAGCCGTCCTTGAAGTTCATCAAGGACGACTGTAACAGCCGTGGTACCACCTTGGTTCGCGCGGCTCCTCGCGGAACCGGCCTCCTAGAGTGCCAACACACTCCCGCGCGATGACGGGCGCTCCCGTCGCAGCCTAGCGGGCTCCCGGTCGGTGCGCGGCTCCGAGACCATCTTCCCCCGAGTCTTCTGCGTCCCTTTCCACCAGTGGGGACTCTCTGCGGCGTATCACTCCGGGTACTCTTCTCTTCATTGCCTTTCTGTGTTTCGTTGTCGTCCTTAAATGTACGACAAAACCAGCGACTTGTCAAGGGGTATTTTCGGCCTTTTCCGCCCGCGGCTCACCACACCCGCCGGGCGTACTGCCGCTGCGCCGCCTTCACCGAGGCCAGGCACAGCAGGACGGCCGCGAGCAGGGCCGGAACAGCCAGGTGCATGGGGCTGCCCAAGCGGACGCCCCGCAGGAGCTCGGCGCTGAGCCCCACGGTCACCATGACCCCGACGAGCAGCATCAGCATGAGCAGCCGCCCCCGCTCCGGCCCCAGGCGGAAGAGGATGGGGAAGTAGACGGCCTGGACCACCAGGGTGATGGTCAGGGTCATGAGCAGCGCCAGCAGGTCGTCGTCTGCGGGCGGGCGGCCCCCGGCGGCGAGGGTCTTCCCGGCGAGGTTGCACAGGACGGCCAGGCCGGTGAAGAGCCAGCCGAAGACATAGCGGCTGAGGACCAGCGTCCGGATGGAGTAGGGCAGCATGGCGGCCAGGGCGTTCCACCGGTCCCGCTCATCGTAGGCAAAGAGGGTGGCGGGGATGAGCAGCCCGGCGTAGACCACGAAAAAGAGGTTCAGGTTGAGGGCGCTGTTGGGAATGGTGCAGAGGATGACCACGAGGGCGATCACGAACTTCATCTGCTTCCACAGCACGCAGAAGTCCTTATACAGCAGTGCTTTCATGCCTCGGTCCCTCCTTCCTGGGCCAGGAAGAGGATGATGTCTTCCAGCGTGGTGCGCTCGGTGGTGAACTGGGCGGGGATGCGCTCCCGGCGGACCAGGGCGGTCGCCCCGTAGGGCGTGCACTTGCACCCGGCCACGGCCTCCGGGTCCAGCTCGTCCAGCTGCGCCCGGGGAAGCTTTAGCAAGGCGTATTCCTCCAGCAGCCGGTCCTTCTCCTCGAAGAGCAGGAGCCTGCCCTGATGGAGGAAGGCGATGTAGTCGCAGAGCTTCTCCAGGTCGCTGACGATGTGGGAGGAGAGGACGACCGTGTGGTCCTCGTCCCGGGTGAAGTCGTTGAGCAGGTCCAGGATCTCGTTGCGGACCATGGGGTCCAGGCCGCTGGTGGCCTCGTCGAGCAGGAGGAGCCTGGCGCGGTGGGCGAGGGCCACGGCGAGGGCCAGCTTCATCCGCGTCCCGCGGGAGAAGGTCTTGAAGCGCTTGTCCGGGTCGATGCGGAAGCGCGACAGGAGGGCCGCGTAGCGGGCCTGGTCCCAGTTGGTGTAGGTGAGGGCCATGATCCGCCCCAGCTGCTTGGGGGTGAGGACCTCGGGGAAGCAGGCCTCGTCCAGTACGACGCCGATCTCCTGCTTGGCGCGCAGGAAGTCCGGGCTTTGGTTGTCGGTCCCCAGCAGGGAGACCGTCCCGCCGTCCCGGGGGATGGCGTTCATGAGAAGCTTCAGGGCGGTGGATTTCCCCGCGCCGTTCTCGCCCACCAGGCCCAGGATGCACCCGGCGGGCAGGGAGAAGGTGAGGTCGTCCAGGGTGAAGCCCTGGTAGGCCTTGGTCAGGCCGCGGCATTCGATGGCGTTCATGGCGTTACCTCCCGCGCGCATTGGTCTTGCCCGGACAGAAGCCGGAGCATCTCGCTCAGCTCCTCCACCGACAGGCCGCAACCGGCGGCCAGGGTGAGGATGGCGGACATGTGCTCTTCGATCTGGGTCAGATAGCCCTCCCGCACGAGCTGGGTGTTCTTCTCGGCCACGTAGCAGCCCTTGCCGGGGACGGTGTAGAGAAACCCCGCCCGCTCCAGCTCCTCGTAGGCCCGCTTGGTGGTGATGACGCTCACCCGCAGGTCCTTGGCCAGGGCGCGGATGGAGGGGAGGGCCTCGCCGGGGCGAAGGGCGCCGGACAGGATGGCGTTTTTCACCTGGGTGGCGATCTGCTCGTAAATGGGTTTGTTGGTGGCGTTGCTGATGAGGATGTTCATAGAGACCCGTCCATTCTGTTCATGCACTGTATACACAGTATACCCGGTGGAGGCCCTCCTGTCAAGAGGGAAATGGGAGGGGGAGAGAGGAAACCTTCGCTTCGCAAAGCGGGGGGAGCTTCCAGGTTTGGGGAAGAAAGGAAGGGGAGAGAGGGGCCATTTTGGGGTGCAACTAGTTGACGATGTTCCCGGAACTGTGGTACAATACCTTGAATAATCATAAATGTTTGCCCTTGTACGCCGAGGGATCAATGGGTTAGACTTTCCTTCGGGCATCCCGTGCCCGGACCATTGAAGGAGGAAACCGCATGGAAACCAAACAGATTACGCTGCGCAGCCAGACCACGCAGTGCCCTCACTGCGGGGAGTACTATTCTGTGACATATAACTACTGCCCCTTCTGCGACGCCGGGCGCAAGGAGGAGGAGCGCAGGCAGGCCGAGAAGAAGAAGCACCGCCAGAACATGCTGGGCGGTCTCCTGGGCGGCGGCGCGGACAAAAAGAAGAAAAAGCGTCCCGAAGGCGCGGCCCACAAGCGTGAGGCCGCCGCGGAGCGCCCCCACCGGGAGGCAGAGCGCCCCCGCCGCGAGGCCCCCGCAGACCGCCCCCGCCGCGAGGCCCCGGCCGAGCGCCCCGCCCGCGAGCACGCTGAGCGGGAGCACGCACCCAGAGACCACGCACCCAAGCCCCAGAAGGCCCCGGCCAAGAAGAAGGAGTCCCTCTTCTTCAAGAAGGAGGCCCGCAAGAAGACCAGCGAGCTGACCGAGGAGGAGAAGAAGGCCCGCCTGGCCGAGCGGGAAGCCCGCGCCGCCGAGCGCAAGCGCCTGCGCGACCAGGCCGCCCGGGAGGCCGAGCTGGCCGCCAGCGCGGTGCAGACCGCCGGGCCTGTCTTTGAGGAGGACGCCGTTCCCGAGACCTTTGGTTACACCGACCTGCCCACCGTGGAGGTGCCCGTGGGGGCGGCCCAGCCCGTCTCCGCCGACG
Source organism: uncultured Eubacteriales bacterium (assembly GCA_934572535.1). Taxonomy (GTDB): domain Bacteria; phylum Bacillota; class Clostridia; order Oscillospirales; family Oscillospiraceae; genus Evtepia. Next base: position 42,722 of record CAKTLJ010000007.1, on the reverse strand, counting down.
GCCCCGTGCTGGTGGACGAATCCCCCGCCCCTGCCCTGGAGGACATCCCCGTCTTCCCCGCCGGGGCCGTGCCGGAGGAGGCCGCCCCCGTCCAGCAGGCGCAACCCGTCCAGCAGGCAGCCCCCACCCAGGAGGAAGTGCCTGCCCCTGTCCAGGAGGCGGCGCCCGCCCAGGAGGCGGCTCCCGCCCAGCAGGCGGCTCCCGCCCAGGAGGAGCCTGTGGGGGAGGATGCCGGTGCCGGGCAGTGGGAGCTGCTGCGTGAGCTGGAATCCGTGCCCAACGCCCCCGTGGTGGAGGTGGCCGGGGCCGAGCCTGTTGCCGTCCAGCCGGAGGTCCGGACCTCTGCCCCCGTGGAGCCCGCCGCCCCCGCCGCCCAGGCGCAGCCCGCCCCGGTGGAGGGCGAGGAGGACCTGGACGCCCTGCTCAGCGAGATCCGGGACCTGCTGGCCGACAGCCCCGTGCCCAGACTGAAGCCGGAGGAGCTGAAGAAGCCCGCCCAGCCCGTGCCCCAGACCGAGATCCCCCAGACCATCCTCACCGAGGGCGGCGCGTACCTGGCCACCGACCCCCAGACGACCGCGCCCGTGGTGGAATCTCCCGTCCCCACCGTGGTGGAGGAGCCCGCCCCCGTCGTGGAGGAGCCCGCGCCCGTCGTGGAAGAACCCGCGCCCGTGGCGGAGGAACCCGCGCCCGTGGCGGAAGAGCCCGCGCCCGTGGCGGAAGAGCCTGCCCCCGTGGCGGAAGAGCCTGCCCCCGTGGCGGAAGAGCCTGCGCCCGTGGCGGAAGAACCTGCGCCCGTGGCGGAAGAACCCGCGCCCGTGGAAGAGGCACCGGAGATGGAGGCCCCCACCGTCGTCCTGCCCCGCCTGGAGGACCTGGAGGGCCTGGCCGTCGAGGTGGAGCCCACCGAGGACGCGCTGGCCGACGGGGACCTGGTGGACGACCAGCCCACCCAAATTTTGCCGAGCTTTGAAGAAGACCCCGCCTGGGACGCCGAGCCCACGGCGGTCGCGAAGCCTGCCCGCGAAAAGAAGCGCGGCGCCAAGAAGGAAGAGAAGAAACCGGCGCATCCCAAGCCGGAGACCCATAAGACAGAGGACCACGCGCCGAAGAAGAAGCGCCGCCTCAAGCTGCTGCCCCTGATCCTGTCCCTGGTCATCGTGGTGGCCGCGGCGGTGATCGTGGTCAAGCAGGTGCTGCCGACCTTCCAGACCGGCCTGCTCAGCGGCAACCATCAGAACGAGGGCGAGGCCGTCGCCGCCGAGACCCTGACCCTGGACCAGGCCGAGGTGAGCCTGGGCGAGGCGGGCGGGACCGCCGTGCTGACGGCCACCCTGGCCCCCGAGGGCGCGAAGGGCGTTGTCGCCTGGACGTCCAGCGACGAGGCCGTGGCCACTGTGGACCAGAGCGGCCTGGTGACGGCCGTGGCCCCCGGCGACGTCACCATCACCGCCGCCCTGGAAAACGGCGCGGCCGCCCAGTGCGTGGTCCACTGCGCCTGGACCGCCGCGGAGGAGCCGCAGCCCCCCGCCGGACCGGCCCTCAGCGCCACCACCCTGACCCTGGACGGCGAGGGCGTGGCCAAGCAGCTCCAGGTCACCGGGACCGAGGGCGCGGTGAAGTGGTCCAGCGACAAGACCAGCGTGGCCACCGTGGCCGAGGACGGCACCGTGACCGCCGTGGCCAAGGGCAGCGCGACCGTCACCGCAGAGGTGGACGGCCAGAAGCTGGAGTGCGACGTCAAGTGCATCTGGTGAGGCAGACCCGTTCCGCCCCCCCCAAAACGGACCCTTCCGACAAGCTGAAACGGGGGCCGCGGCAGACGCTGCGGCCCCCGTTTTTCGTTGCCCCGCCGATCTGCACAAAGGAGAGGGGGCAAAGACCGGGCAAAATTTTCGCTTTCCGGGAAAAAGATGTGCGATCCCCTCTTTACTTTATCACGGTAGAGTGATAAAATATCCACCATCCAAGTGTATCTGATTGAGAAAGGGGCAGGACCCATGGAATTTGATTGGAGCATCCTCCGCAGCGATGAGCAGACCATCTATCGCCTGCGGGGCTTATATGAGAACTACGGCTACCGCCGGTTCAAAATGAGCAAGTTTGAGGAGTATGACCTCTATGTCCGCAACAAGGACTTCCTGGTCAGCGACCGGATGATCACCTTCACCGATGCGCGGGGGGTCCTCATGGCCCTGAAGCCCGACGTGACCCTCTCCATCGTGAAGAACACCCGGGAGAAGGAGCCTGGCCCGCGCAAGGTCTATTACAACGAGACCGTCTACCGGACCAACCAGGGGGACGACACCTTCCAGGAGATCATGCAGACCGGCCTGGAGTGCATCGGCGACCTCGACCTCTACCACATCTACGAGGTCCTCGCCCTGGCCGTGCAGAGCCTGGCGGCCATCAGCCCCGACTACGTGCTGGACGTCTCCCACATGGGCCTGGTCTCCGGCTTCATGGAGGCCGCCGGGGTCCGTCAGGAGGACTACCCCGCCGTGCTGGAGGCCGTCCGGGAGAAGAACACCGCCGCCCTGCGGGCCTTCTGCCGGGCGCGGGGCATGAGCGCCACTGTCTCCGCCCTGCTGGAGAAGCTGGTCAGCACCTACGGGCCCATCCAGGCCGTCCTGGCGGAGCTGGCCCCCCTGTGCGTGGGCGGCAAGAAGACGCGGGAGGCCTGGGAGGAGCTCAACAGCGTCTGTCAGCTCTTGCAGGCCAACGGCCTGGGCGACAGGGTCTGCCTGGACTTTTCCGTGGAGGGCGGCATGGACTACTACAGCGGCATCGTCTTCCGGGGCTTTTTGAAGGAGCTGTCTGCGGGGGTGCTCTCCGGCGGGCAGTATGACAAGATGGCGGAGCGGATGGGCAAGCGCTGCGGGGCCATCGGCTTTGCCCTCTACCTCAACGAGCTGGAGCGTCTGCGCCCCGCGCGGCTCCCGTGGGACGCCGACGTGCTGGTGCGCTACGACGAGCAGACCGACCTGACCGCCCTCACCGGGCGGATGGCGGCCCTGGCCGCCGCCGGGCGGAAGGCCCTGGCCCGGAAGGAGCCGGGCGACCTGCGGGTGAAGGAGACGATCGACATGAGAGGGGGGGTGCGGGCATGAGCAGCCAGGAATTTTTGAACGTAGCCCTGCCCAAGGGGCGGCTGGGCGAGAAGGTATACGCCATGTTCGCCCAGGCGGGCTTCCCCTGCGAGGAGCTGCTGGACCCCAAGCGGAAGCTGATCTTTGAAAACCCGGAGGCCGGGGTCCGCTACTTCTGGGTCAAGCCCTCGGACGTGGCGGTCTACGTGGAGCGCGGCGCGGCCGACGTGGGCGTGGTGGGCAAGGACATCCTGCTGGAGTACGCGCCGGACGTCTACGAGCTGCTGGACCTGAACGTGGGCAAGTGCCGCATGTGCGTGGCCGCGGAGAACGGCTTCCGGCCCGACCCCGACCAGACCCTGCGGGTGGCCACCAAGTTCCCCCGCATCGCCCGGACCTTTTACAGCGCCCGCAGCCAGGATATCGACATTATCCTCCTCCACGGCTCCATCGAGATCGCCCCCATCCTGGGCATGACCGATGTGATCGTGGACATCGTGGAGACCGGGACCACCCTGAAGGAGAACGACCTGTCGCCCATCGAGACCATCGTTCCCATCAGCGCCCGGCTCATCGCCAACAAAGTGAGTTTTAAGTTCAAGCACGACGCCATCCAGGGGCTCTTCCAGAGCCTGACGGAGCAGGTGGCCGCCAAGGAGGCAGAAAAGAAATGATCCGTATTTTAAAAGAAGCAGAGACTGACCGCGCCGCGATCTTCGCCCGGGAGGACCCCGTGGGCAGCGTGGAGGAACCCGTCCGCGCCATCCTCGCGGACGTGAAGGCCCACGGCGACGCGGCCTTGAAGAAATACACCAAGGCGTTTGACGGGGCCGACATCCCCACCGTGGAGCTGGGCATGGGGACGATCGACGACGGCTTCCGCAGCGCCGACCCCTTCCTGGTGGACGTCCTCTACCGGGCCGCCGAGCGGGTGGCCGCCTTCCACCAGCACCAGGTCCGCAACAGCTTCCTCGTCAACGAGGAGTCCGGCGTGGTCATGGGCCAGAAGATCCTCCCGCTGGAGCGGGTGGGGCTGTACGTCCCCGGCGGCACGGCCGCCTATCCCTCCAGCGTCGTCATGAACTGCATCCCCGCCAAGCTGGCCGGGGTGAAGGAGATCTGCATGGTCACGCCCCCGGACAAGAACGGCAAGGTCCCGGCCAACATCCTGGCCGCCGCCCGCATCTGCGGCGTGGACCGGGTCTTCCGGGTGGGCGGCGCCCAGGCCATCGCCGCCCTGGCCTACGGCACCGAGAGCATCCCCAGGGTGGACAAGATCGTCGGCCCCGGCAACCAGTACGTGGCCGAGGCCAAGAAGCAGGTCTTTGGCAAGGTGGGCATCGACATGGTGGCCGGGCCCAGCGAGATCCTGGTCATCGCCGACGGGAAGAACGACCCGCGCATCGTGGCCGCCGACCTGCTCAGTCAGGCCGAGCACGACCCGAACGCCTCCGCCGTCCTCGTCACCGACAGCGAGGCGCTGGCCCAGGCCGTCCAGGCCGAGGTGGAGGCGCAGCTGCCCAAGCTCAAGCGGGCCGAGATCGCCCGGGCCTCCATCGACGGCAACGGCAAGATCATCGTGGCGACCTCCCTCGCCGCCGCCATCGACATCGCCAACGAGCTTGCCCCCGAGCACCTGGAGCTGTGCATCGACGAGCCGTTCGCCTGGCTGGACAAGATCAGGAACGCCGGGTCCATCTTTATGGGGCGCAACTGCCCCGAGGCGCTGGGCGACTACTTCGCCGGGCCGAACCACACCCTGCCCACCAGCGGCACCGCCCGCTTCTCCAGCCCCCTGTCGGTGGACGACTTCGTGAAGAAGACCCAGTACACCTATTACACCAAGGAAGCCCTGTCCGTGGTCCAGCAGTCGGTCTCCCACTTCGCCAAGCAGGAGGGCCTGACCGGCCACGCCCGGTCCATCGACATCCGCTTTGAGCCCACCGGGGCGGGAGAGTGAGCGATGAGTAGATTCCTGCGCGACCGATACGCCGCGCTCGCGGCCTACACCCCCGGCGAACAGCCCCGGGACAAGCAGTACATCAAGCTGAACACCAACGAGTCCCCCTATCCGCCCTCCCCCGAGGTCCTGGCGGCCCTGACCGGCCGGGACCTGGAGGACCTGCGGCTCTACTCCGACCCCGAGGGGACCGCCCTCCGGGAGAAGCTGGCCCGCCTCTACGGCTGCCGGGCGGAGAACGTCTTTCTCTCCAACGGCTCCGACGACATCCTGAACTTCGCCTTCATGGCCTTCGCCCAGGACGGCGCGGTCTTTCCGGCCCTGACCTACAGCTTCTACCCGGTCTTTGCCGACCTGCACGCCGTCCCCTACGAGACCGTCCCCCTGAAGGAGGACTTCACGGTGGATGTGGAGGGCCTGTGCGGGACCGGGAAGTTCACCGTCCTGGCAAACCCCAACGCCCCCACCGGCCTTGCCCTCCCCCTGTCCGAGGTGGAGCGCATCCTGGCCTCCAACGCCGACCGGGTGGTGGTCCTCGACGAGGCCTACGTGGACTTCGGCGGGGCCTCGGCGGCCGGGCTCATCGACCGGTACGACAACCTGCTGGTGGTCATGACCTATTCCAAGTCCCGCTCCATGGCGGGGGCGCGGCTGGGCTTCGCCCTGGCCAGCCGCCCCATCATCCAGGACCTGGAGCGGCTCAAGTATTCCACCAACCCCTATAACGTCAACCGCCTGACGCTGAAGCTGGGCGAGGCCGCGGTGGACTCCGACGCCTACTTCCGCGCCAACGCGGAGCGGATCGTGGCCACCCGCGCGCGGACCGCCGAGGCCCTGCGCGCCCTGGGCTTCACCCTGCCGGACTCCAAGGCCAACTTCCTCTTCGTCAAGCGAGAGGGGCTGGACGGGGCGCTGCTCTACCGGAAGCTCAAGGCGCGGGGGATCCTGGTCCGCCACTTCTCCGACCCGCGCATCGCCCAGTACAACCGGGTCACCGTGGGCACCGACCGGGAGATGGAGGCCTTCCTGGCGGGCGTAAAAGAGATCCTGCGAGAGGAGGGCTTGCTATGAGGACGGCCAAGATCGACCGGACCACCGGGGAGACGAAGATCTCCCTCGCGCTGGACCTGGACGGCGGGACCTGCGCGATCCAGACCGGCGTGGGCTTTCTGGACCATATGCTCGCGGGCTTTGCCCGCCACGGGGGCTTCGGCCTGGCGCTCACCTGCGCCGGGGACACCTGGGTGGACGACCACCATTCGGTGGAGGACGTGGGCATCTGCCTGGGCGCGGCCTTTGCCGAGGCCCTGGGGGACCTGCGGGGCGTGGAGCGCTTTGGCCACGCCCTCCTGCCCATGGACGAGGCCCTCGTCCTGGCTGCGGTGGACCTGTCCGGGCGGGGGATGCTCTGCTGGGACGTGCCCCTGCCCACCGAAAAGGTGGGGACCTTCGACACGGAGCTGGTCAAGGAGTTCTGGCTGGCCTTCACGCGGAAGGCCAACTGCACCCTCCACCTGCGCCTGCTGGCCGGAGAGAACAGCCACCACATCATCGAGGGCGTCTTCAAGGCCGCGGCCCGGAGTCTGCGGGCGGCGGTGAAGCGGAACGGCTCCGACGAGGTCCCCTCCACCAAGGGGATGCTGGTCTGAGCGCAAGACGGATCAGGAGGTATGTATCCATATGATAGCAGTCATTGATTACGGCGTGGGCAATCTCTTCTCCCTCTGCCGTTCCTTAGAGGCCATCGGCCAGGCGCCGGTGGTCACCGGGGACCCGGCGGTCCTCCGCCAGGCGGACAAGCTCATCCTCCCCGGGGTGGGCGCCTTCCGGGACGCCGCCGACAAGCTCCGGGCCACCGGCCTGGACCGGGTCATCCAGGAGGCCGCCGCCCAGGGCAAGCCCATCCTGGGCATCTGCCTGGGGATGCAGCTGCTCTTCGAGCAGAGCCACGAGTTCGGCGTCTGGCCGGGCCTGGGCCTGCTCCCCGGCAAGGTGGTCCCCATGCAGGGCGTGGTCCCCGCCGACTACAAGATCCCCCACATCGGCTGGAACGGCCTGCGCTTTCCCCAGGGCGTTCGCCATCCCCTGCTGGGGAGCGTGGAGGAGGGGGCCTGCGTCTACTTCGTCCACTCCTTCTACGCCACGGACTGCGCCGAGGCGGTCATCGCCACCACCGAGTACGGGGCCGAGCTCACCGCCGCCGTGGCCAAGGGCAGCGTCATGGGCTGCCAGTTCCACCCGGAAAAGAGCGGGCCTGTGGGCCTGGGCATTTTGAAGACCTTCTGCGAAGGGACGTGGTGAGCCATGAAGATATTTCCCGCCATTGACCTCTACGGCGGCCAGGCGGTCCGCCTCTATCAGGGGGATTACGACCAGATGACGGTCTACGACCCCGAGCCCCTGCGCACCGTCCGCAAGTTCGAGGCCGCCGGGGCCAGGCACCTGCATCTGGTGGACCTGGAGGGGGCCAAGACCGGCCAGACCACCAACCTGCCCACCATCGAGAAGCTGGCCTCCGGCACGGACCTCTTCCTGGAGGTCGGGGGCGGCATTCGGAGCATGGACACGATCCGCCGCTACCTGGACGCCGGGGCCGACCGGGTGATCCTGGGCACCGCCGCCATCACCGACCCGGACTTCACCGCCCGGGCCGTGGCCGACTACGGCGATCGGATCGCCGTGGGCGCCGACCTGAAGGACGGCCGGGTGGCCATCAAGGGCTGGCTGGAGACCAGCCAGGAGACCTGGGAGGTCTTTTTTGAACGGATGCAGGCCCTGGGCGTGCGCACCGTCATCTGCACCGACATCTCCAGAGACGGGGCCATGCAGGGGACCAACCGGGCGCTGTACCGGGCGCTGACCCAGCGCTTCGCCATGGACATCATCGCCTCCGGCGGGGTCTCCTCCCTGGAGGACATCCTGGCCCTGAAGGCCGCCGGGGTCCACGGGGCCATCATCGGCAAGGCCTACTACACCGGAGCCATCGACCTGGCCCAGGCCGTCCGCCTGGGGGAAGGAGAGTAACCCAATGATCACGAAACGCATCATCCCCTGCCTGGACGTCCGGGACGGCCGGGTGGTCAAGGGGGTCAATTTTGAAGGACTCAGCGACGTCAGCTCCCCCATCGAGCTGGCCGACTACTACAGCCGCTGCGGGGCCGATGAGCTGGTCTTCTATGACATCACCGCCTCCGCCGAGGGCCGCGCCCTCTTCACGGAGATTTTGAAAGAGACCGCCAGCCGGGTCTTCATCCCCCTGACCGTGGGCGGCGGCATCAACACCCTGGAGGACTTCGACCGGGTGCTGAAATGCGGGGCCGACAAGGTCAGCGTCAACTCCGGGGCCATCCGCGACCCCGCGCTGATCCGGGCGGCCGCCCTGCGCTACGGCAGCCAGTGCGTGGTGCTCTCGGTGGACGTGAAGCGGGTGGACGGACAGTTCCGCGTCTTCGCCCGCGGCGGCCGGGACGACACCGGCATGGAGGCCATCGCCTGGATCCGCCGCTGCGTGGACCTGGGGGCCGGGGAGGTCGTGGTGAACTCCATCGACACCGACGGGGTCAAGGGCGGCTTTGACCTGGACCTGCTCCGGGCCGTCTGCGCCGCGGTCAAGGTCCCCGTCATCGCCTCCGGCGGCGCGGGGAAGAAGGAGGACTTCACGGCGCTCTTCCGCGCCATCCCCGGCGTGGACGCCGGGCTGGCCGCCTCCATCTTCCACTTCGGCGAGGTGGCCATCCCCGACCTGAAGGCCGATTTGAAGCAAAACGGCATTTTAGTCCGCTAACCTAGAACGCGACGCAAAGACAGCGACAGTTTAGTCCGCTAACCTAGAACGCAGCGCAAAGACAGCGGCATTTTAGTTCGATAACGTAGGAGGTACTGACCATGATCGACATGGAAAAGCTGAAATTTGACGAAAAGGGCCTGATCCCCGCCATCGTGGTGGACGGCAGGAGCGGCCAGGTCCTGACCCTGGCCTATATGAACCGGGAGAGCCTGGAGATCTCCATCCGCGAGGAGCGCACCTGCTTCTGGAGCCGCTCCCGCCAGGAATTGTGGCGGAAGGGGGAGACCTCCGGCAACGCCCAGCACATCATCGACATCACCGCCGACTGCGACTACGACGCCCTGGTGGTCCGGGTCAACAAGGACGGCCCCGCCTGCCACACCGGCGCGGAGTCCTGTTTCCACAACCCCCTGTGGGAGAGCGCGGAGAACCACGCCTTCTCCCTGGACGCCCTGATGGAGATGCTGGCGGGCCGCAAGACCGCCCCCAAGGAGGGGTCCTACACCTCCTACCTCTTTGAAAAGGGTCTGGACAAGATCTTGAAGAAGGTGGGGGAGGAATCCACCGAGGTCATCATCGCCGGAAAGGCCGAGGACAAGGCCGAGACCGTCTACGAGATCGGCGACCTGGCCTACCACGTGCTGGTGCTGATGCTGGAGCTGGGCATCAGCCTGGAGGACGTGCGCAAGGAGCTGGCCTCCCGCCACGTCATCGACAAGAAGGTCAAGCAGGAGAAGATGACCTGAGGTCGCTTGGGGGCCGCCGGGTTTCCTAACGTGAAAAAAGGACCCGGTTGCAGAAGGCATACCTTCTGCAACCGGGTCCTTTTTATGGGCGTATGCTACAATGGATGCATTGATATAATTATACAGGGAGATGATAATTACAAGCTATATTCCAACTATTCTGCCCCGCGCTAAAGGATACCCCCCCAGAAGCAATTGTAAAGGAGGGAACGGCGGTCGTCCAGGTGTGACAGTATTTTCCAATAAACAGATTGTTATTAGAAGTAAGAGACCCTGTAGAGACTAGCCAAGCACCTGCGCTTTTCAGTGAGTACTGGCCGCTAACAAATTCTTTGAATGCAAATACTGCGGAAGAGTATTTGATGTCGGCCAAGCGGTAATTGCTACTGGGAATCGACTCATAAAATCCCGATGTTTGAGAAGTAAAATACGAAGTAGCGTACTGAAAATTCTTGGGTGCTGTAATGGTCATCAAATCATCTCCGTCAGCGGGACGATTTGACGCAGAAAGTTGAAAGTCAGTCGTCCATTCAGCAGTTGTTACAGATCTAAATTCGTTTGCCTTCCCTGTTCTAGCAGCTGCTACATATAGCCTTAAATTTCCTTTGCTTACCTTACCGCCAGATCCGAGAAGTTGAACATCACCTACGGTCATGGGTTCGAGATGAGAAAATCCGTCTGCGTCAGTGACCTCTTTTAGTTCAACAATAGTATAGGCAATGCCATCAGGAGTCAATCCCTCGCTAATCATTTGTGACAAAATCTTGTTCAGATTAGGGCTATGTGATAACTCAGACTTTAAAAAGTTGGCGGATTGAGAGGTAACTCCACGAATCTTTACGTTTCCATTTTCGATGTAGAGATCATCAGCGATAGAAGTCAAATCGACTTGCCCTCTTAGCATTCATCTGAATTCGTGTTGTTTTTTGCTTCTTGTCATTGGCAGGCGCCTGAAAAAATCCATAAATAGAGAAAAACATACCGACAATCAGAATAGCCAAAGCCAATGTTGGTGCTATAGGTGTGAGAGCTATGGCGCACAGGATAAAGGCAATACCTAAAAGTATTAATTTGATGGATAATAAAATGTTCTCCAAAAATATCCCTCCCACTTCGAAATTTTGTCAGCGGAATGAACGGTTTGTTTTACCTCCTCTCTGTTGTTTATATTATACAATAAACAAATCAAAAGTCAACAAAAACAAGACATTATTTCCAGAAAGCGCGTGGTCCTGTCCGTAGATGTGAAGCAGGTGGACGGTCAGTCCTGGGTTCTCGGCCGGGGCGGTCCCCAGCACATCATCGACAAGAAGGTCAAGCAGGAGAAGATGACCTGAGCCGTTAAAAAAGGGAGCCGACGCAGAGGATACCCTCTGCGTCGGCTCCTTTTTTGTTGGTTCAGTGCGCCCCGGTGAGGTGGCGGCGGAGCATGTCCAGGGCGGTCCCGGCGGCCAGGCGGCGGACCCGGTCCCGGCTTCCCTTGCCCGCGTGGAACTCCCGCACGATGCAGTCGTCCCCGTAGGCCAGGGCCAGGTAGACCAGCCCCACCGGGTTGCCCCGGTCGTCGCGGTCCGGCCCGGCCACCCCAGTGGCGGAGAGGGCGAAGTCGCAGCCGAGCAGGCGCTTGGCCCCGCGGGCCATGGCCTCGGCCACCTGGGGGGAAACGGCCCCGTATTCCGCCAGCGTGGCCCGGGGGACCCCCAGGACGGTCTCCTTCACCGCGTCCGTGTAGCTGACGATGCCGCCCTTGAGCACGGCGGACGCGCCGGGCAGGTCGGTGATGAGCTTGGCGATGAGCCCGCCGGTGCAGGACTCGGCGGTGCCCAGGGTGAGGCCCCGCGCTTTGAGCAGGTCCAGGCAGACCTCCTGGATGGAGCCCACGTTGACCCCGATCACGTGGTCGCCCAAGATCGCCTTCACCTGCGCCTCCACCGGGGCGATGAGGGCGTAGGCCTCCTCCTCGGAGGCGGCGTGGGCGGTGATGCGCAGCTCGGTCCCCGTGGGCTTGGCATAGGGGGCCAGGGTGGGGTTGTGCAGGGCGTTCATGAGGTCCCGCAGGAGGGCCTCGGCGGCGGACTCGCCGATGCCGAAGGTCTTCACGGTCCGGGAGGCGATGACCCCGTCGGACAGGGACTTGAGGTAGGGGACCGCCCGGTGGCGGAACATCATCTCGCACTCCCTGGGCGGGCCGGGCAGGAGGACGACGTGGACGCCGTCGGCCTCGAAGGCCACGCCCGGGGCGGTGCCCCAGTCGTTGTCCAGAACGGTGCAGCCCTCGGGGACCATGGCCTGCTGGAAGTTGTTCTCGGTGACGGGGCGCTCCATGGCGGCGAAGCGGTCGCGGATGCGCTGGGCGGACGGCTCGTGGTAGACCAGCTTCTTGCCAAAGGCTTCGGCCAGGGCGACCTTGGTCAGGTCGTCGCAGGTGGGGCCGAGGCCCCCGGTGGTGATGATGGTGTCCGCCCGGCCGCGGGCGATCTCCACCGCCTGGCGGACCCGGTCGGGGTTGTCGCCCACCACCGTGTGGTAGTAGACGTTGATGCCCAGCGCCGAGAGTCCCTCGGAGATCATCTGGGCGTCGGTGTTGGCAATGTTTCCCAGCAGCAGCTCGGTGCCGATGGCGATGAGTTCAGCGGTATGGCTCATGGTGCGGTTCCGTCCTTTTCACGATGATAGCGGGGCGGCGGGTCAGCCCACGGTGACGCGCTCGATGCCGTCCACGGCGCGCTGGATGAGGCCGTCGATGTCCAGGCAGGCCTCGGCCGCCAGCAGCTCCTCCAGGGAGGGGCGGGTCTTGGGATGGCGGGGGGTGAAGACGGTGCAGCAGTCCTCATAGGGCAGGATGGAGGTCTCGAAGGTGCCGATCCTGCGGGCGATGCGGATGATCTCCTCCTTGTCCATGCCCACCACGGGCCGGAAGACGGGCAGGGTGCAGACGGCGTTGGTGACGGCCATGGCCTCCATGGTCTGGCTGGCCACCTGGCCCAGGGACTCGCCGGTGACCAGGGCGTGGGCGCCGATGCGGTGGGCCACCTGCTCGGAGATGCGCATCATGAACCGGCGCATGAGCAGGGTGAAGAGGTCCTCGGGGCAGGCGCGGCGCAGTTCTTCCTGGATCTCGGTGAAGGGGACCACGTGGACGGTGAGGCGGCCGCACCAGGGGGTGATGAGGCGGGCCAGCTCCAGGACCTTCTCCTTGGCCTCGGGGGAGGTGTAGGGGTAGCTGAAGAAGTGGACCATCTCCAGGGCCAGGCCCCGCTTGGCCATCATCCAGGAGGCCACGGGGCTGTCGATGCCGCCGGAGAGCAGGGAGACGGCCTTGCCGCCCACGCCCACGGGCAGGCCCCCGGCCCCCAGGACGGGGTTGGCGTGGACATAGGCTGCGAAGTCCCGGACCTCCACGTGGACCACCACGTCGGGGGTGTGCATGTCGGCGCGCAGGTGGGGGAAGGCGTCGTCCAGCTCGCCGCCCACATACTGGGAGAGCTGGATGGAGGAGAGGGGGAAGGACTTGTCGGAGCGCTTGGACTCGACCTTGAAGGTGCTGGCCTGCATGAGGTCGTCGCAGAGGTAGGTCTTGGCGGTCTCCAGGATGGCCTCGGGGGTCTTCTCGCAGGCCTTGGCCCGGGAGAGGCCCACCACGCCGAAGAGCTTGGACAGGGAGTCGAAGGCCCCGTCCAGGTCGCAGTCCAGGCTCTGCGGCTCCACATAGGTGATGGACTGGCGGGAGTAGATGCGGAACTTGCCGAACCGCTGGAGGCGGCGGCGGGCGTTGCCCATGAGGCGCTCCTCAAAGGACCGGCGGTTGAGGCCCTTCAGGACCATCTCGCCCATCTTTAACAGGAAGATCTCATCCCCCACAGGCGGGGTGAGGTCCTTGTGCTTGTTGTAATACTTACCCATAGGATGTGGTTTCCTTTCGTGGTTGATTTTCTTATGGCAGGGGTGCGGGAGGCCGGGAATCCCCCCGCCACTTCGTGGCCCTCCCCCCTTTGACAAGGGGGGCGAGGGTACTGCGATCCTCAAAGCCTCCCTTGTCAAAGGGAGGGGGACCGCCGCAGGCGGTGGAGGGATTCTTGGACAGCCTGATCGATATAGTTGCACACGCCCTGGAAATTCTGATTTACGGCATTGTTGGGGATCCGCAGAACGGTGAGTCCTCTGGTTTCGATCCTCTCGGTTCGGATCGCGTCTTTCATCGCTCCAAGGGGTTCATAGTGCTGAGAGCCGTCCAGTTCAATGACCAGGGCGGCGGCATGACAGTAGAAGTCCGCAATATAGTGCTCTATGACCTTCTGCCGCAAAAAGCGCGGAGAATACCCCCGGAGGAAGGAATACCATAAGCGACGCTCTTCCTTGGTCATATGTTTCCGCAGCTCTTTTGCATACGGGGTCAGAGCAGGATTGTGCTTATGATCCATAGTCGTCACCTCTGGAAATACTCCGACTCGCGGTACTGGATGGCTTCGGCCAGGTGGTGGGGGGCGATGTTGGCCTCGCCGTCCAGGTCGGCGATGGTCCGGGCCACCCGCAAAATGCGGTCGTAGCTGCGGGCGGTGAGGCCCATGTGGTCGTAGGCCCCCTTCATGATGGCCTTCCCGGCCGGGTCCAGGCCGCAGTATTTGCCCAGCTCCTCCTGGCCCATGGCGGCGTTGCAGGCCGGGCCGTCGGGTCCGTAGCGCTGGCTTTGGCGCTCCCGCGCCCGGACCACCCGCGCCCGGATGGCGGCGGAGGACTCCCCGGGGCTGCGGTCGGAGAGGTTTTCAAACTCCAGGGCCGGGACCTCGGCGTAGAGGTCGATGCGGTCCAGCAGGGGGCCGGAGAGCTTGCCCAGGTAGCGCTGCACCTCGGCGGGGCTGCAGCGGCAGCGCTCCGAGGGGTGGCCGTACCACCCGCACTTGCAGGGGTTCATGGCGCAGACCAGCATGAAGTCGCTGGGGTAGGTCTCCGAGGCGGCGGCCCGGACCAGGGTGATGGCCCCCTCCTCCATGGGCTGGCGGAGGACCTCCAGCACGTCCTTGTGGAACTCGGGCAGCTCGTCCAGGAAGAGGACCCCGTGGTGGGCCAGGGAGATCTCCCCCGGCTTGGGGAAGGGGCTGCCGCCGCCCGCCATGCCCACCGCCGAGATGGAGTGGTGGGGGGCGCGGAAGGGGCGGCTGAGCAGGAGGGGCTGCTCCTTGCTGGTCAGCCCCAGCACGGAGTGGACCTGGGTGGCCTCCAAGGCCTCCCGCCGGGACATGGGCGGCAGGATGGAGGGCAGCCGCCGGGCCAGCATACTCTTGCCGGAGCCGGGCGGGCCGATCATGGCGGCGTTGTGCCCCCCGGCGGCGGCGATCTCCAGGACCCGCTTCACCTGCTCCTGCCCCCGCACGTCGGAAAAGTCCGGCAGGGGCAGGTCGGCCGGGGAGCCCGACCAGGGCTGGGCGGGCTGGATGGGATCGGCCCCCGTCAGGTGGTCGGCCAGCTGGCGGACGGTCTCCACCGGGTAGACGAGCAGGCCCTCGGCCAGCGTGGCCTCCGGGGCGCTGTCCGCCGGGACGTACAGCCGCCGCACGCCCGCCGCCCGGGCGGCCAGGGCCATGGGCAGCATCCCCACCACCGGCCGCAGGGTGCCGGAGAGGGAAAGCTCCCCCACGAAGGCGCAGTCCGGGTCCGACCAGGGGATCTGGTCCCCGGCGGAGAGGATGCCCACCAGGATGGGCAGGTCGTAGACCGTGCCGGACTTGCGCAGGTTGGCGGGGGCCAGGTTCACGGTGATCCGCCCCACGGGGAAGGAAAAGCCGCTGTTCTTGATGGCCGAGCGCACCCGCTCCCGGGCCTCCTTCACGGCGGTGTCCCCCAGCCCCACGATGTCAAAGTTGGGCAGGCCCCCGGCCAGGTCGCACTCGGCGGTGACCTCGTAGCCCGCGATGCCCTGGACCCCCAGGGAACGGATCTTGCGCAGCATGGCAGCCCCTCCTTCCGGCGTTACGTCATACTCATACAGATTCAATAATGCCACAAATTCCCCGGCGGCACAAGGGGAAAGCGGCAATTTCTCTTTCTTTACAAAAAATGCAAAGGGTGATAGGATAGAACTGATTTTGCAACACCCGAAAGGAGGCCAAACCCATGAAACGAGGGTTGGTACTGGAAGGCGGGGCCATGCGGGGCCTGTTCACCGCTGGCGTCACCGATGTGATGATGGAACACGGGCTTACCTACGACGGCCTGGTGGGCGTGTCCGCCGGGGCGGTCTTTGGCTGCAACTACAAGTCCCGGCAGATCGGGCGGACCGTTCGATACAATTTGAAATACTGCCGAGACCCCCGCTACGCCAGCTTCCGCAACCTCTTTCGCACGGGGGACCTCTTCGACGCGCAGTTCTGCTACCGGGACATCCCCAACGAGCTGGACCCCTTCGACGTGCAGGCCTACCGGAACGACCCCATGGCCTTCACCGTGGTGGCCACCGACGTGACCACCGGCCAGCCGGTCTACCACGACTGCCCCGACGGCGGCGAGGAGGACCTGGCCTGGTTCCGGGCCTCGGCCTCCATGCCGCTGGCGGCCAACATCGTGCAGATCGGCGGCTTAAAGCTTCTGGACGGGGGCATCTCCGACTCCATCCCCCTGCGCTACGCCGAGACCCGGTACGAGAAAAACGTGGTGGTCCTCACCCAGCCCCTGGGCTTTGTGAAGGCGCGGAACAAGGCCCTGCCCGTGGCGCGGCGGGTCTATAAGGCCTACCCCCACCTGCTCGAGGTCATGGCCCACCGGCACGAGCGCTACAACGCGCTCACCGCCTACATCCGGGAGAGGGAGCGGCAGGGCAAGGTCTTCGTCCTCCGGCCGGAGGCGGCCCTGGGCATCAGCCGGGTGGAGCACGACCCGGAAAAGATCCGGACGGCCTATGAGCATGGCCGGGCCGTGGCGGAAAAGCGCCTGGCCGCCCTGGAAGAATTTTTGCGGACCTGAACCCCGCAGCGGAGAAAGAAGGAGTTTTTATGAAAACCAAGATCGAGCAGCTGGCCGGGCTGACCACCGAGTGGCGGACCATGGCCTACACCTGGCGGGACCACGCCCTCTACGCCCTGGCCGTGGGGGCCGACGGCACCGAGCCGCGCTATACCTACGAGAAGGACATGCAGGCCATCCCCACCTTCGGCGTGACCCCCTATTGGGGGACGGTCAACGTGACCCCCAGGCTGCCCCGGCCCACCTCCATCCCCGTGCTGCTCGAGGAGAAGCTGCGGCCGGAGAAGTCCTATGTGAACCTGGACTATGAGTTTCTCTACCACAAGCCCATCCAGCCCCTGAAGGGGACCTTCGTCTACCGGGACGAGCTGACCGGCCTGTTTGACCGGGGCGAGGGGCGCGGCATGGCCGTCCGGTCCCAGGTGGAGGTCTTTGACGAGGGCGGGACCCTCCTGTGCACCAACCGCTGCACCACCCTCTTCCCGACCCTGGGCGGCTACGGCGGCGAGGCCTTGCCCCGCCGGGAGAGCCGCATCCCCGACCGGGACCCGGACCTCGTCTGCCCCGACTGCATCGGGAAGGCCCAGAACCTCCTCTACCGCCTCACCGGCGACACCAACCTGGTCCACGTGGACGACGCGGTGGCCCGGAGCCGGGGCCTGGACGGCCCCTTCGTCCACGACCTGTGCGCCTTCGGCTACGCCTGCCGCCTGGCGACCCAGGCCCTCTTCCCCGGCCAGCCGGAGAAGCTCACCCGGATGTACGCCGCGATGAAGCGCGTGCTCTACCCCGACACCCCCATCGCCCTCCACCTTTGGAAGCTGGAGCCGGGCAAGGCCGCCTTCCGCCTGGTGGAGCAGGCCAGCGGCAAGGCCATCCTGGACAAGGGCGAGCTGGACTGGGCAGAGTGAGCTACAACTGAAAAAGGAGCGTTTCCGCCGCGCGGAAACGCTCCTTTTTGGATGGTGCGAGGGGTCACTTGGCCGCCCGCTCCTTGGCCCGCTGCGCCAGGGCGAGGGCTCTGGGGGCGGCGTCCTCCAGGTGGAAGAGGGCCAGGTCGTAGAAGATGTCCAGGTGGACGTAGCCCCACGTCTCCGTGGGATAGATGCCCTGCATCCAGGTGTACTCCTTGCGCTGCTCCCGGCTGAGGAAGTTCTCCACCTGATCCATGGAGATGAGGTTGCCGTAGTCGTGGTTCACGAAGCGGCGCAGGCAGTCGTGGAGGAAGGGGAGGAGCGCGGCGTCCCGGGCGGACAGGGCGCTGACCTTCTCGTGCAGGTAGATGTCGGGGAAGGGGAATTCGCTGGTCTGGGCGAGGCCATGCTCCCGGGTCCAGTCCTTGTCGCCTGGCTCGGCCCGCATCACAGCGGCTTTGCGAAACAGTTCCATAGGGGGCACCTCCGGTGATTCTTGTTGCACCCAGTATACCCGCTCCGGGCGGAAATGTAAAGCCGTCCGGTCCGGCCGCCTGGCAGAAAGAAGACCCGCAAGGCCCCCTGTTTGCCAGGCGGTCCTTGCGGATCTCGTCGAAGTGTGGTATGCTCTTCCTGCTATACAGCAGATGGATCTGCTGGCTTACAGGCGGTTGGCCCCCTGTTTTCTTGGGGGTGAGAACTTTTTGCCCCCATTCTTTCGGGAAAGGGGGTGATGGGATGGTTACTTACGCGGAGCTGTTTCAGTATACGCTGGTCATCATCGGCATCATTGCCCTGGTCATCCAGAGCGGAAAAAAGTAAACCGCCCGGCGGCCACCGGACGGTTTATGCCAAAAAATAAAACGATCTAGGGGCTGACCGTCGGCCAGCTTCCGCTGCATTTAGTATAGCCTGCCCCGGCTCCCTTGTCAAGGGAGCCGGGGCCTTTTCTTTTGCGAAAGCTCAGATCGCGTCCGCGATGCGCCGCCCCATCTCGGCGGTGCCCACGAGGGTGCCTTCGCCGGTGTAGAGGTCGGGGGTGCGGTAGCCCTGGGCCAGGACGGCCTTCACGGCGGCGTCCACCGCGTCGGCCTCGGCGCCCAGGCCGAAGGTGTAGCGCAGCATCATGCCCACGGACAGGATGGTGGCGGTGGGGTTGGCCTTGTCCTGCCCGGCGATGTCGGGGGCGGAGCCGTGGATGGGCTCGTACATGCCGAAGTTGCCCTGGGCCAGGGAGGCGGAGGGCAGCATCCCGATGGAGCCGGTGATCTGGCTGGCCTCGTCGGAGAGGATGTCGCCGAAGATGTTGCTGGTGACGATCACGTCGAACTGGCGGGGGTTGCGGACCAGCTGCATGGCGGCGTTGTCCACATACAGGTTGTCCAGGGTGACCTCGGGGTAGTCCTGGGCCACCTCGGCCACGACCCGCCGCCACAGGCGGGAGGACTCCAGGACGTTGGCCTTGTCCACGCTGGTCACGTGCTTGCCGCGCTTCATGGCCATGTCGAAGGCGACCTTGGCGATGCGGCGGACCTCCTCCTCGGCGTACATCTCCACGTCGTAGGCGGCGGGGCCCAGGTCGGTCTGCCTGGTGCCGCGCTCGCCGAAGTAGATGCCGCCGGTGAGCTCACGGACCACCACGATGTCCAGCCCCCCGGCCAGGATCTCGGGCTTGAGGGGGGAGGCCCCGGCCAGCTCCTCGAAGATGACGGCGGGGCGCAGGTTGGCGAAGAGGCCCAGCGCCTTGCGGATGCCGAGCAGGGCGCGCTCGGGGCGCTCGCCGCCGGGCAGGTCGTCCCACTTGGGGCCGCCCACGGCGCCCAGGAGGACGGCGTCGGCGGCCTTGCAGACGTCGATGGTCTCCTGGGGCAGGCAGCCGCCGGTGGCGTCGATGGCGGCGCCCCCGGCCAGGACGGTCTGGCAGGTGAAGGTGTGGCCGAAGCGGTCGCCCACCTTGCGCAGGACGTGGAGGGCCTGCTCCACGATGTCGGGGCCGATGCCGTCCCCGGGGATCACAGCGATGTTGTAGTTCATGCTCGCGCGCCTCCCTTACTGTTTGCTCTTGATGGAGGCCATCAGGCCCCCGGCCTGGATGATCTCCTTGATGAAGTCGGGGAAGGGGTTGGCCTGGTAGGTCTCGCCCTTGGTGAGGTTGGTGATGAGGCCGGTGTCGAAGTCCACGGAGACCTCGTCTCCGGCCGCGATCTTCTCGCTGGCCTCGGGACACTCCATGATGGCCAGGCCGATGTTGATGGCGTTGCGGTAGAAGATGCGGGCGAAGGTCTTGGCGATGACGCAGGAGATGCCGGACTCCTTGATGACCATGGGGGCGTGCTCCCGGGAGGAGCCGCAGCCGAAGTTGAAGCCGCCGACCATCACGTCTCCGGCCTTGACCACGTGGACGAAGTTGTCGTCGATGTCCTCCATGCAGTGGGTGGCCAGCTCCTTCTTGTCGGCGATGTTCAGATAGCGGGCAGGGATGATGACGTCGGTGTCCACGTTGTCGCCATACTTATGTACAAAACCGTTTGCATTCATAGTTGTTACACCTCTCTCGGGTCGGCGATCTTCCCGGCGATGGCGGACGCGGCGGCCACGGCGGGGCTTGCCAGATAGATCTCGGACGTGATGCCGCCCATGCGGCCCACGAAGTTGCGGTTGGTGGTGGCCACGCACTTTTCGCCGTTGGCCATGACGCCCATGTGGCCGCCCAGGCAGGGGCCGCAGGTGGGGGTGGAGACGGCGCAGCCGGCCTGGATGAAGGTGGTCATGTAGCCCAGGTCGATGCACTGCTGGAAGACCTGCTGGGTGGCGGGGATGACGATACAGCGGACGTGGTCGGCGACCCGCTTGCCCCGGAGGAGCTTGGCGGCGGCGGCCATGTCCTCCAGGCGGCCGTTGGTGCAGGAGCCGATGATGACCTGGTCGATGGAGATCTCCTCCACCTGGGAGATGGGGCGGGCGTTCTCGGGCAGGTGGGGGTAGGCGACGGTGGGCTCGATCTGGCTGAGGTCGATCTCGATGGTGCGGACGTATTCGGCGTCGGGATCGGCTTCGTAGACGGTGTAGGGGCGGGCAACGCGGCCCTCCAGGAAGGCGATGGTCACGTCGTCCACGGGGAAGATGCCGTTCTTGGCCCCGGCCTCGATGGCCATGTTGGAGATGCACAGGCGGTCGTCCATGGACAGGGAGGCCACGCCCTCGCCGCAGTATTCCAGGCTCTGGTAGAGCGCGCCGTCCACGCCGATCAGGCCGATCAGGTGGAGGATCACGTCCTTGCCGCTGACCCAGGGGCGGAGCTTGCCGGTCAGGTGGACCCGGATGGCCTCGGGGACCTTGAACCAGGTCTCGCCGGTGGCCATTCCGGCGGCCATGTCGGTGGAGCCGACGCCGGTGGAGAAGGCGCCCAGCGCGCCGTAGGTGCAGGTGTGGGAGTCCGCGCCGATGATGCAGTCACCGGCGGCCACGATGCCCTTTTCGGGCAGCAGGGCGTGCTCCACGCCCATCTGGCCCACGTCGTAGAAGTTGTCGAGGTCAAAGCGCTTGGCGAAGGTGCGGCACTGGAGGCACTGCTCAGCGGCCTTGATGTCCTTGTTGGGGGTGAAGTGGTCCATGACCATGGAGATCTTGCGCTTGTCGAAGACCCCGGTGAAGCCCTCCTTCTCAAACTCGCGGATGGCCACGGGGGACGTGATGTCGTTGCCCAGGACCATGTCCAGCTTGGCGCGGATGAGCTGACCGGCCTTGACCTCGGGCAGACCGGCGTGGGCGGCGAGGATCTTCTGTGTCATTGTCATTCCCATAGGGGGATCCCTCCTCTTGATATTGGTGGCGCGGAGCGGTTATTCCGCGGTGGGGATAAACTGCTTATCCTTGTTTTCTCGGTTGATGGCGGTGACCAGGGCGTAGACGGAGGCCATGGTGATGTCGCTGTCCACACCGACGCCCCAGTAGTGCTTGCCCTGCTCGTCGGCGATGACGACGTAGGCGGAGGCCAGGGAGTCGGAGTCGGTCTGGAGGGCGTGCTCCTCGTAGTCCACGAAGCGGTACCGGATGTTGGGGCTGGCCAGCTTCAGCACGTTGCTGACGGCGTCCAGGGGTCCGTTGCCCCGGGCGGAGAGGTAGAAGAGCTCGTTGTTGATGGCCAGGGTGACGTCGGCCACGGTGGAGCCCTTCTCGCGGAGCCAGGTGATGTCCTGGATGGCGATGGGCAGGTCCTTGTTCTGGTACTCGTGGGTGAAGGCCAGGAGGATGTCGTCGGGGGTCAGCTCCTTGTGGGCCCGGTCGGAGATGTCCTTGATGTAGTAGCCGACCTCCTGGGCCATTTCCTTGGGCAGGTCGTAGCCGAAGTTGTGCTCCAGGATGTAGGAGATGCCGCCCTTGCCGGACTGGCTGTTGATGCGGATGACGTCGGTC
Source organism: uncultured Eubacteriales bacterium (assembly GCA_934572535.1). Lineage (GTDB taxonomy): Bacteria > Bacillota > Clostridia > Oscillospirales > Oscillospiraceae > Evtepia. The sequence goes on along the minus strand of CAKTLJ010000007.1, from coordinate 20,853 downwards.
TCGTACTCCCGGTTGACGTCCTTGGGGTCCAGGGGCAGGTAGGGGACGGTCCAGAAGTCCTCGTTGTGCTCCTCCCGGAACTTCATGCCCTTGGAGATGGCGTCCTGGTGGGAGCCGGAGAAGGCGGCGAAGACCAGCTGGCCGGAGTAGGGCTGGCGGTAGCCCACGTGCATCCCGGTGAGCTTTTCGTAGAAGTCCACGATGCGGGGCATGTCGGAGAAGTCCAGCCGGGGGTCTACCCCGTGGGTGAAGAGGTTCATGGCCATGGTGACGATGTCCACGTTGCCGGTGCGCTCGCCGTTGCCGAAGAGGGTGCCCTCGATGCGGTCGCCGCCGGCCAGCAGGGCCAGCTCCCCGGCGGCCACGCCGGTGCCCCGGTCGTTGTGGGGGTGGATGGAGAGGATGACGTTCTCGCGGCAGTTCAGGTGCTTGCTCATGTACTCGATCTGCTGGGCGTAGACGTGGGGCATGGACATCTCCACGGTGGAGGGCAGGTTGATGATGACCTGGCGGTCGGGCCGGGGCTGCCACACGTCGATGACGGCGTTGCAGATGCGCAGGGAGAATTCGACCTCGGTGCCGGTGAAGCTCTCGGGGGAGTATTCAAAGCGGAAGTTGGTCTCGGGCATCTTCGCGGCGTACTCGTTGAAGGCCTTCGCGCCCTCCACGGCGATGTTCACGATCTCGTCCTCGTTCATGCGGAAGACCTGCTGCCGCTGGGCGAAGGAGGTGGAGTTATAGAGGTGGACCACCACGTTCTTCGCGCCCTTGATGGCGTCGAAGGTCTTTTTGATGATGTGGGGGCGGGACTGGGTGAGGACCTGGATGTACACGTCGTCGGGGATCATGTGCTCCTCGATGATGGTGCGCAGGAACTCATACTCGGTCTCGGAGGCGGCGGGGAAGCCCACCTCGATCTCCTTGAAGCCCAGCTCCAGCAGGAAGGTAAAGAAGGACAGCTTCTCCTCCAGGTTCATGGGGGTGATGAGGGCCTGGTTGCCGTCGCGCAGGTCCACGCTGCACCAGGCGGGGGCCTCGGTGAGGCGTTCTTTCTTTACCCAGTCCATGCAGGTTTCCGGGGGCATGTAATACCCGGGACGGTATTTGGTGTAGTTTTTCATGGGTCACAGTCCTTTCCGTTCCTTGGTTCGAGCGGGTGGCGGGCAATAAAAAAAGCCCCGTCCGTTTGGATCCATACAGCATCCAAAGAGACGAAGACCTGAGATTCTCCGCGGTACCACTCTTATTGGCGTCCAGCAACGCCCACTCAAATAGTTCACACTCCGGGGTGAGACGCCAACTCGCTCCATGCAGCCTTGCACCGGACGGCTGCTCTCTGAGATGGAGGCGGAAGAGGCTTATTCCCTTCATCGCGTGTCGATATGAACTTTCTGTTTCGCATACAGCATAGCCGAATCCCCAGGGTTTGTCAATGGCGAAATCACGAAAAAGTTCACAAACCCGGGCGGACCTTCCCGCCCGTTTCGGCCAAAACGCCCCCGGGCGCGGGATTTCCGATAAGACGACAGACCGGCAGCCCCGGCGGTGCCGGGGCTGCCGCAGTTTGCCGGAAACGGCGCGCCGTTTCCGACAGAGGGGGGGCTGACAGTCCGCCGCGGGCGCGCACTCCGCGAGGCTTTTTGACAGTCTCTGCTTCCGCCTTTTGGACGAAGCCTTGCAGATCGCCCCTTCATTTTTCGCGCAAACTGTGATATACTACCTACGAGGTGAGAGCCATGCAGTTTCAACCGTTTGTGTATGATCGAGAAAATCGGCAGGTCCCCGTGACGGTTGAGCCGATGACGGCGCAGGATGCCGCATCGACAGACAGGGAACCGCTGTGGCAGACCTCTTGGACGAGCGAGTATCTGGCGGACGAAACCTATCAAAAATACGCAGCCAAGGTGGGAGAAGAACTGATCGCGTTGGCAGCGTATGAGATCCTCCCGACCGCGCTGGTCGTGCACATTGTGTATATGGAGGCGCAACCGGAATCGAACCCTACCCTGGATGGCGGAGCACCAAAATACGGAGGAATTGGGCGGCTGATGATCGCGTATGGCATCAAGCTGTCTATCGACAATGGCTTGGCTGGCGATGTGGTGCTTGAGGCGAAGACGACGAGCTTGGCGAAGCATTACGAGGAAGCGTTCGGCGCGGTCCGGCTTCCGAGCTTCCAATCGTCCGCGCCGAGGTATTTGATCGCGGACGAAGCCGCCAAGCAAATTTTCTTTACGTATCTTGTGTGATCGCCTGCGAGGAGGTGCTTTTATGGATGAGAATAAAACCAGACCGGCATCTGACGCGGCGTGGTATTTCCGCAAGGACCCGGAGGAAGAACGCTTCTATGAGATCTTCTTCTTCCTGTGCCGCAAGTACGGCGTGCGCTGGGCCAGCGCCACGCCGAAGGAACGGCTCTTTATTGAAGAAGTGACCCGCGTTACCTACGAGCGGGACCGGGCGAAGCGACTCGGGCTGCCGCTGTCGGAGGTGCGTCCCTCGTTCGCGTCTTGACGCGGCGCTGCCCCGGCTGGGGGAAACTCCTACAAGCTTTGTGGAAGTTTCTGCAAAAAAGCCCTTGACGCTGTCGGGGCGGCGTGATAAACTATTTGGCATCAACGAGGAAGGGGCGACACGGCGATGACCAGAAGCATGGACGCGCTGAACCTGGCTTTTACCTACTATTACTTTATGAACGGCAAGGGAATAAGGTAATGGTGATTTGTGCTGGAAACAACCCCGGGACCTCCTCGTGAGATGGGGAAGATAGTTTATCTGCCACACAGATTCCGTTCTGTGTGGCGTTTTTTATTTGCCGCGCCACGGCGAGAAAGGAGCAACCAAACTATGATCGCAGTATTGAAGCACGGGGCCTCCCCCGAGCGAACCGAGCACCTCATCCAATGGCTGAAGGAGCAGAACCTGGGCGTACACGTCTCCCAGGGGGAGTCCCACACCGTTCTGGGCCTCATCGGCGACACCGCCAACGTGGACATGGAGATGATCCAGAGCCTGGACATCGTGGAGTCCGTCACCCGGGTCTCCGACCCCTTCAAGGCGGTCAACCGCAAGTTCCACCCCGACGACTCCGTCATCCGGGTGGGCCGGACCGCCATCGGCGGCGGGCACTTCGGCCTCATCGCCGGGCCCTGCTCCGTGGAGAACGAGGCCCAGATCACCTATGTGGCCAACCGGGTGAAGCAGGCCGGGGCCAACTTCCTCCGGGGCGGCGCGTTCAAGCCCCGCACCTCGCCCTATGACTTCCAGGGCCTGGGGAGCGAGGGCATCCGCCTGCTGCTGGAGGCCAAGCGGGCCACCGGCCTGCCCATCGTCACGGAGCTGATGGACATCCGCAACCTCGACCTCTTTGAGGAGGTGGATGTGATCCAGGTGGGGGCCAGAAACACCCAGAATTTCGACATGCTCAAGGAGCTGGGCAAGACCCAGAAGCCCATCCTCCTCAAGCGGGGCCTGGCCGGGACCATCAAGGAGCTGCTCATGAGCGCCGAGTACATCATGGCCAGCGGCAACGAGCAGGTGATCCTCTGCGAGCGGGGCATCCGCACCTACGAGTCCACCTACACCCGAAACACCCTGGACCTGTCCGCCGTCCCGGTGCTGAAGACGCTGACCCACCTGCCCGTGGTGGTGGACCCCAGCCACGGCACCGGCCACACCTACCTGGTGGAGCCGATGGCCCTGGCCGCCGTGGCCGCCGGGGCCGACGGCCTGATGATCGAGGTCCACAACGACCCCACCCGCGCCCTCTGCGACGGCGCGCAGTCCCAGACGCCGGACGCGTTTGACGCCACGGCGCGGAGGATCTTTCGGATCAGGGAGGCGATGCAGGGATGATCGTAGGGATCATTGGCCTGGGGCTGATCGGCGGCTCCATGGCAAAGGCGTTTTGCCGCAGCAAGGACGTGACCGTGCTGGGCTGGGACACGAACCGGTCCATCGTGGACTTTGCCCAGATCGCGGAGGCCATCCAGGCCCCGCTCACCGAGGCGAGCCTGCCCACCGTGGACCTGCTCCTGCTGGCCACCTACCCCGAGGCGGTGGTCGAGCACATGGAGCGGCTGGCCCCCAAGCTCAGCCGGCACACCATGGTCATCGACTGCGCCGGGACCAAGGAGCGGGTCTGCCGGGCGGTCTTCCCCCTGGCGGAGCGCTACGGCTTCCGCTTCCTGGGGGGCCACCCCATGGCCGGGACCCACAACTCCGGCTTCAAGTACAGCCGGGAGGACCTCTTCGACGGGGCGCCCATGGTCCTGGTCCCGCCCAACTTCCATGACATCCGCCTGCTGGACGAGGCGAAGCGGCTGCTGGCCCCCGTCGGCTTTGGCCGGGTGTCCATCACCACCGCCGCCGCGCACGACAGGCGCATCGCCTTCACCTCCCAGCTGGCCCACGTGGTCTCCAACGCCTATGTGAAAAGCCCCACGGCCCGGGAGCACGCCGGGTTTTCGGCCGGAAGCTACAAGGACCTGACCCGGGTGGCCTGGCTGAACCCCGACATGTGGGCCGAGCTCTTCCTGGAGAACAAGGAGAACCTGCTCTTCGAGCTGAACACCCTCCTCGAAGGCCTCGCGGCCTACCGGGCCGCCCTGGAGGCGGACGACCTGCCCGCCCTTCGCCAGCTCCTGGACGAGGGCCGCCGGATCAAGGAGGAGGTGGACGGACATTGACCACCGTTTCGGTAACGGCCTCCCGGTCCTACGCGGTGAAGATCGGCCGGGGCCTGCTGCGCACCGTGGGGGCTGAGCTGGCCGACCTGCTGCCCGGCCGCGCCGCCGCCATCGTGTCTGACGACAACGTGGCCCCCCTCTACCTGGCCCGGACCCGGGCCAGCCTGGAGGCCGCCGGGTTTCGCACCTGCGCCTTCGTCTTCCCCGCCGGGGAGGCCTCCAAGAACGGCCGGACCTACCTGGACCTGCTGGAATTTCTGGCGGAGCACCAGCTCACCCGGGCGGATGTCCTGGTGGCCCTGGGCGGCGGCGTGGTGGGGGACCTGACCGGCTTTGCCGCCGCCACCTTCCTGCGGGGCGTGGCCTTCGCCCAGCTGCCCACCACCCTCTTGGCCGCGGTGGACGCCTCCGTGGGGGGCAAGACGGCCATTGATCTGAAAAACGGCAAGAACCTGGCCGGGGCCTTCTGCCAGCCCCGCCTGGTCCTCTGCGACCTGGACACCCTGGACACCCTGCCCGCCGACGTCTTTGCCGACGGCTGCGCCGAGGTCATCAAGTACGGCATGATCGGGGACCCCGGCCTGCTGGCGCGGCTGGAGAGCGACGGCCTCCGGGCCGACCCCGAGCAGGTCGTGGCCCGCTGCGTCGCCCAGAAGCGCGACCTGGTGGAGGCGGACGAGTTCGACACCGGCGAGCGCCAGCTGCTCAACCTGGGCCACACCATCGGCCACGGCGTCGAGGCGTGCAGCGGCTACGCCATCTCCCACGGCAGGGCGGTGGCCATCGGCATGACCCTCATCACCCGGGCGGCCGCGGCCTTTGGCCTCTGCCCGCCCGAGGTCCTGCCCCGCCTCCAGGCGCTCCTGCGGCGCTATGACCTGCCCGACGCCACCGAATACGGGGCGAAGGCGCTCTATGAAAAGACCCTGTCCGACAAGAAGCGCACCGGCAGCAGCATCTCCCTGGTGGTCCCCACCGCCTGGGGCAAGAGTGTGCTGCGGGCCGTGCCCGTGCCGGACCTCTATCACTGGATCGAAAAGGGGTTGAAGAGATGACTGTCACCATCCAACCTGGCCCGCTCTCGGGCAGCCTCCGTGCCATTCCCTCCAAGTCGGCGGCGCACCGCCTGCTGATCTGCGCCGCCCTGGGCGCGCGAAGGACCTTCCTGCGCTGCGAGAAGGAATCGCAGGACATCGCCGCCACCATCCGCTGTCTGACCGGTCTGGGTGCGCGGATCGCCCGCCGGGACGGGGGGTACGACGTGACCCCCATCGACCGGACCGCCCTCCCCCGCGCCTGCGTCCTGGACTGCGGCGAGAGCGGCTCCACCCTCCGCTTCCTGCTCCCGGTGGTCTGCGCCCTGGGCGCCGCCGGAAGCTTCCGCATGGCGGGCCGCCTGGCCCGGCGGCCCATGGAGCCGCTGGCGGAAGAGCTGCGGGCGCATGGCTGCGCCATCACCCCCCGGCCCGAGGCGGACCGGCTGGACTTCTCCGGCCCCCTCAGCCCCGGGACCTTCACCCTCCCCGGGGACGTGTCCTCCCAGTTCATCTCCGGCCTGCTCTTCGCCCTGCCCCTCCTGGCCGCGCCGAGCACCCTGCGCGTCACCGGCGCGGTGGAGTCCCAGGGCTACATCGACCTGACGTGCCGGGCCTTGGCCGACTTCGGCGCGGCCCCCCAGGCGGAGGCGGGGGGCTTCCGCGTCCGCCCGGCGGCCTATCGCGGCCCCGAGACGGTCGCGGTGGAGGGGGACTGGTCCAACGCTGCCCCCTGGCTGTGCATGGGGGTCCTGGGCGGCGCGGGCCTCACCGTCACCGGGATGGACCCGGACTCCCTCCAGGGGGACCGGGCCGTCTGCGCCGTCCTCACCCGCATGGGGGGGCAGCTCACCCGCGCGGGCGGCGACTACACCGCAAAGCCCGGCGCGCTGCGGCCTGCGGTCATCGACGCCCGCAACATCCCCGACCTGGTCCCCGTCCTCGCCGCCGTGGCGGCCGCCACGCCTGGGGAGACCCGCATCGTGGGGGCCGCCCGCCTGCGCCTCAAGGAGTCCGACCGCCTGCGCACCACCTGCCAGACCCTCAACGCCCTGGGGGGCGAGGTGGAGGAGACCGAGGACGGCCTGCGCATCCGGGGGCGGGCGCGCCTGACCGGCGGGACCATCGACGCCCAGGGGGACCATCGGGTGGTCATGCTGGCCGCCGTGGCCGCCGTGGTCTGCGCCGCGCCGGTCACCATCACTGGCGCGCAGGCCATCGAGAAATCCTACCCCTCCTTCTGGCAGGACCTGCGAACGCTGGGAAAGCGCGTGGAGGAAACGATAAAAAAGTAAGGCGGGGGCTTGCTCCCGCTGCGGATCTTATGTATGATGGAGGAGAGCACCTATGAGCAGCATATACCACGGTCGGTTGACCGTTTCCCTCTTTGGCCAGTCCCACGCCCCGGGCATCGGCGTCACCCTGGACGGCCTGCCCGCCGGGGAGGCCGTGGACCTGGAGCAATTGCAGGCCTTTCTGGCCCGGCGCGCCCCCGGCGGCAACGCCTGGTCCACCGCCCGCAGGGAGGGGGACGTGCCCGAGATCCTCTCCGGCCTGGTGGACGGGCGGACCTGCGGCGCGCCCCTGGCCGCCCTGATCCGCAACACCAACACCCGGTCCAAGGACTACGCCGGTCTGAAGGACGTGCCCCGGCCCGGCCACGCCGACTACACCGCCCAGGTGAAGTACGGCGGCTTCCAGGACGTGGCCGGGGGCGGGCACTTCTCCGGCCGCCTCACGGCGCCGCTGTGCGTCGCGGGCGGGATCTGCAAGCAGCTCCTGGCCCGCCGGGGCATCTTCGTGGGCGCGCACATCGCCGCCATCGGCGGCGTTGCCGACGCGCCCTTCGACCCGGTCGCGGTGGACAGAGAGACCCTGCTGGCCCCGGGCGGGAAGGCCTTCCCCGTGACGGACGACGCGGCCGGGGCGCGGATGCAGGCGGTCATCGCCGCTGCCAGGGCGGAGCTGGACTCCGTCGGCGGGGTCGTCGAGTGCGCCGTGACCGGCCTGCCCGTGGGGCTGGGCGACCCCATGCTGGACGGCATGGAGAACCGCGTTGCCCGCCTGGTCTTCGCCATCCCCGCGGTGAAGGGGGTGGAGTTCGGCGCGGGCTTCGCCGTGGCCGACCGGCGGGGCAGCGAGAACAACGACCCCTTCTACATGGACGGGGACCGGGTCAGGACCCGCACCAACCACGCCGGGGGCATTCTGGGCGGCATCACCAACGGAATGCCGCTGGTCTTCCGGGCGGCGGTGAAGCCCACCCCCTCCATCGGGCGGGAGCAGGACAGCGTGAGCCTGTCCCGCCGGGCGGACACCAAGCTGGTCATCCACGGCCGCCACGACCCCTGCATCGTCCCCCGGGCGGTCCCCTGCGTGGAGGCCGCCGCCGCCATCGCCATTTTCGACGCCCTGCTGGAGCAGGACAGAGAACGATAAGAGGAGGAGAACAGCCATGCGCCTAGAAGAACTGAGAAAAGAGATCGACGCCATCGACGACGTTCTGGTCCGGGCCTTTGCCGACCGGATGGACCTCGTGGCCCAGATCGGCCAGGCCAAGAAGCAGCTCGGCAAGCCCGTGCTGGACGCCGGCCGGGAGCGGGCCAAGCTGGCGGAGATCGCCGCCAAGCTGCCCCCCGCGCTGGAGCAGTACGGCTACCCCCTCTGGTCCATGCTCTTTGAGCTCAGCCGCAGCTACCAGCGCGCCCTGGACCCCGCCCCCACCGCCCTGCGGCGGGAGATCGAGCAGGCCATCGAGACCACGCCCCGCCTCTTCCCGCCCAGCGCCACCGTCGCCTGCCAGGGCGCGGAGGGGGCCTATGCCCAGATGGCCTGCGAAAAGGTCTTCAAGCACCCCCGGATCATGTACTTCGGCAGCTTTGACAGCGTCTTCACCGCCGTGGAGCAGGGCTTTTGCCGGTACGGCGTCCTCCCCCTGGAGAACAGCACCGCCGGGTCGGTCACGCAGATCTACGACCTGATGATGCGCCACCAGTTCAAGATCGTCCGGGCCACCCGGCTGAAGACCGATCACAACCTGCTGGCCAGGCGGGGCACGCGGCTGGAGGACGTGCAGGAGATCTACTCCCACCCCCAGGCCATCAGCCAGAGCAGCGCCTTCCTCGAACCGCTCCGGGCGCGGGGCGTGAAGGTCATCCCCTGCGAGAACACCGCCGTGGCCGCCGAGCGAGTGGCCGGTTCGGACCGGCGGGACGTGGCCGCCATCTGCTCCCACAACTGCGTGGAGCTTTACGGCCTGGAGCGTCTGGCGGCGGACATCCAGGACCAGGGCAACAACCACACCCGGTTCATCACCATCTCCAAGGACCTGGAGATCTACCCCGGCGCGGACAAGACCAGCCTCATGCTGGTGGCCCCGCACCGGCCCGGCGCGCTCTATCAGATCCTGGCCCGGTTCTACACCCTGGGCCTGAACGTCATCAAGCTGGAGAGCCGCCCCATCCCCGCCCGGGATTTTGAGTTTATGTTCTACTTCGACCTGGAGACCTCGGTCTACTCCGACGAGTTCATTCGGATGATCGACGATCTGGACAGCGTTTGCGACGAGTTCCAGTATCTGGGCAGCTATAGTGAGGTGATTTGATGAAATGCGGACTGTTGGGCGAGAAGCTGGGGCACAGCTATTCCCCGGAGATCCACGCCTTTTTTGGCGACTACGACTACGCGCTCTTTGAGGTCCCGCCCGAGGAGCTGGGCAGCTTTCTGAAGACCGAGGACTTCCAGGGGCTGAACGTGACCATCCCCTATAAGACCACCCTCTACGACCTGTGCGACAACCTCACCGAGTCCGCCCGGGCCATCGGCAGCGTGAACACCGTGGTCAAGAAGCCGGGCGGCTTCCTGCTGGGGGACAACACCGACGCCGCCGGGTTCGAGGGCATGGTGTGGAAGAGCCGGGTCCGGGTCCTGGGCCGCAAGTGCCTGGTGCTCGGCTCCGGCGGCGCGAGCCTGGCCGTGCAGTATGTGCTGCGGAAGCTGGGGGCCGAGGAGGTCGTGGTGATCTCCCGCTCCGGCCCGGACAACTACGAGAACCTGGACCGCCACGCCGACGCGGAGGTCATCGTGAACACCACCCCCGTGGGCATGTACCCCAACCCCGCCGCCACCCCCGTGGACCTGCGGGACTTCCCCCGGTGCGAGGGCGTTCTGGACGTGATCTACAACCCCGCCCGCACCGCCCTCATCCAGCAGGCCGAGGTCCTGGGCATCCCCTGCCTGGGCGGCCTGTATATGCTCGTGGAGCAGGCCCGCTGCGCCAGCCAGGTCTTCACCGGCCGGCCCCTGCCCGCCATCCGCTCCAAGGAGGTCTACAGCGCCCTGAGCAGCCGGAAGGAGAACCGCATCCTGGTGGGGATGCCCGGCAGCGGCAAGAGCACCGTCGGCCGGGCGCTGGCCGAGCGGCTGGACCGCCCCTTCGTGGACTGCGACCAGGAGGTGGAGAAGGCGCTGGGCATGTCCGCCGGGGACTACATCCTGAAGGCCGGGGAGGAGGCCTTCCGGGCCAAGGAGACCGCCGTCCTGGCCCAGCTGGGCAAGCTGTCCGGCCTGGTCATCGCCACCGGCGGCGGCTGCGTCACCCGGCCGGAGAACTACCCCCTGCTGCACCAGAACGGGGTCATCTTCTTCCTGGAGCGGGAGCTGTCCAAGCTGCCCAAGAAGGGCCGCCCCCTCTCCCTGCGGGGGAACCTCCAGGACATGTACACCATGCGCCTGCCCATGTACCGCCGGTTTGCGGACATCATCATCTCCAACGACGGCGACCCGGCCTCCGTGGCCCGCGATATGGAGGAAGCCTATGAACATTTTAGTGGTTAACGGCCCCAACCTGAACCTGCTGGGCGTCCGGGAGCCGGACCTCTATGGCCGGGCGGACTACGCCGCCCTGGTGCGGCTGGTGGAGGAGACCTGCGCCCGGGAGGGCATCGGCGTGGAGGTCTTCCAGTCCAACCACGAGGGGGCCATCGTGGACAGGATCCAGGCGGCGTATGGGACCGCGGACGGCATCGTCATCAACCCCGCCGCCTACACCCACACCAGCGTGGCCATCCTGGACGCGCTGAAGGCGGTCGCCCTGCCCGCCGTGGAGGTCCACATCTCCGATGTCTCCCGGCGGGAGGACTTCCGCCAGGTGTCCTACGCGGGCATGGCCTGCATCAAGACCTTCATGGGCCTGGGCCTGGAGGGCTACCGCCAGGCCATCCTCTTCCTGAAGGACCACCTCACCCAGAGGTAACGAAAAAAGTCCCCCTGGACCGCCAAACGAAGCACGTTGGCGGTCCAGGGGGGACTTTTTCTTCTCGCGCGGCAGGCCGGGACCGAAAGTCGGGACAGGCCGGGAAAAGCATCCGCGCCCGCGCCTTGACGGGAGGGGCGGCGGGTGGTATGGTATTAGTAGAACATATGTTCTGTCTGCGGCACGCGGTTTTTTCAGGAAACGGAAAAAGCAAGTCCGAAGACTTGCTTTTTCTGGTGGAGGAGGGTGGATTCGAACCACCGAAGTCGTCGACAACAGATTTACAGTCTGCCCCCTTTGGCCACTCGGGAACTCCTCCGTATGAAATTGGAGCTGGTGGACGGACTCGAACCCCCGACCTGCTGATTACAAATCAGCTGCTCTACCAACTGAGCTACACCAGCTTGTTTGCTGTTGTCGTTGCCATGTCGTCCGCAGCGATGACTACTATATCAGATACCCCCCGATTTGTCAACATCTTTTTTCAAAAAATGAAGAATTTTTTTCGAGAGTCAACAGAATGGGACCCCGAGGCGCGCCAAGAGGCCTCGCGGTGTCTGCTGCCCTTCCGGGATCGCCAGCGGGAAGCGCCCCGCTTTTTTTGCGCCGGATGCGGGCAGGAGCAGTATGAATACGACCGGTGGGAGCGGGGCCTTTGCGCCCTGTGCCGCCGCCGGGAAGCGCAACGAGAGGAGGATGCTATGACCCTACAGGAGATGTCCGTGGACTATTGGCGGCAGGCCAAGCGTCTCAACCGACGCATCCAAGCCCTGCGGCAGCAGGAGAAGCGGACGGAGGAGCCGCTGGAGAAGGCAGAGCTGCACGGCCGCGTCCGGGCCTTGACCGTCCTATGGCGGGAGAGCCAGGAGCTGGCGGAGCATTTGGAGCACTACTATGAAAGGGGGTACCGCCGGAATGGCAAGTACACGATCTAATCGGAGAAACTGGTACAGCAAGGACTGGGATGCCTACAACCAGAAGCTGTCGGACCGGCCCGACCAGTCCCACCGGGCGCTGCGGGCCAAGCTGGCCGTGGTGCTGCGGGAGGAGGTCACGCCCCGGCAGCGGGAGATGATCGCCCTCTACTACGGCGAGGAGCTGACCATGCGCGAGATCGCCGCGCGGCTGGGGGTGGACCCCAGCACCGTCTCCCGGACCCTGAAGCGGGGGGAGGAGCGGGTCCGGCGCTGCCTGCGCTACAGCCGGGACGACCTGCTGGACCAGGGAAGCCGCGAGCGGCCGAGAACTCACCATTGACAAGGGGGGTATTTTCGTAGGATAATACTGAGATGACGGCGCGCGCCGTCATCTGCCATTGCCAAGAAAAGGGGGACGTCCCATGCCTGAAAACCGAATCCTGTCCCTGCTGGAAGCAGGAGACTGGGGAGAAGACACCGCGCTCATCCAGGGCCTGAAAGAGTGGGAGCTTTACCCCCTGCTGCTGGAGACCTACCGCACCATGGATGAGAGCGCCCTGTATAAGAGCCGCGTCCACGGCAGCGGCCATATCCACCGGACCCTGCTCTTTGCCGCCCTCATCGCCTGGAAGGAGGGGCTGGCGGAGGAGGATGTGCGCCAATATTTCCGGGCGGCCTGCTACCACGATGTGGGCCGGACCTTCGACGGGTTCGACCTCTACCACGGGGCCCGCTCCTCCCTGCGCCTGGAGGAGCTGACCGGCCAGACCGGAGAGGCCCTGCTGGAGCTGAAGGCGGCCGTCACCGCCCACGCCCACCCGGACGCCGACATGGAGAGCATCCTGCGCTCCTTCCAGCCGGCCGACTACGCCAAGACGGTGGAGCTGACCTGCCTGCTGAAGGACGCGGACAACCTGGACCGGGTGCGCCTGAAGGACCTGGACGCCAAGTTCATCCGCCACCCCTCCGCCCGGGCGCTGGTCCCCTTCGCCTGGCGGCTGCTGGACCTGGACCAGGCCTGGAAGAACGGGAAGAAGTGAACCATCCAAAACGGCTGTGGGTCTCCACAGCCGTTTTGACGTTGACGGAACGGGGCGGACTGCCCTGCTGCGCGGTATGCGTACTTTCGCACGCCGCGCTTTTTCTTTTCCCGTCCGCCTTCGTCCGGGCCCGGGCAGGAAACGCGCCCCTTCCCCGGCGAAGGGGGCGAGTCCAGGCCCATTCTGGAGAAAGCCCCTCGTTTTCCCCATCCACCCTCCGACATCCTTTTTTGCCCGTCCTGCGTATAATCTGGGCACACGGAACATAGGAGGGATCGTCATGGCAACGAAAGAGAGAACGGGCGGCAGGCTGCTGCGCTTCCCCCGGGGGGACAGCGTGAACCTCTCCCGCCGCGCCTTCATGGGGGCGGCGGAACGGGCGGTGGGCTTTCTGCTGGGGGGCGTGCTGTCGGGCGCGGAGATCTTCGGGCGCTACGCCCCCTTCGGCGTGGCGGCGGTGGCGGCGGCCGGGTCAGGCTCCACGGGCTTCTGCACGCTGGCCGGGGCCTGCCTGGGCTACCTCTGCCTGGAGGGCCTGACCGACGGGATGCGCTACGCCGCCGCGGCCATCCTGACCTACTCGGTGGCCTTCGCCTTCTACGATACGCGGCTCTACCGGCGGCCCTGGTTCATGCCGGCCATCGCCGCCCTGCTCTCCGCCGTGACGGGCTTTGTCTGCCGGGCGGGAGAGGGCAGGCACGGGGAGGACCTGGTCTTCTTCGTCACCGAGGTCGCGCTTACCGCCGTGGCGGCCTATTGCTACAACATCATCTTTACCCAGTGGACCCAGGTCCTGGACGAGCCGCGGGCGCTCTCGCCCCGGCAGGGGGCCGGGGCGCTCCTGCTGGCCGGGACCGTCCTCATGGCCCTGGGCCGGGTGGAGATCCTGGAGACCTTTTCCATGGGCCGCCTTCTGGCGGCGGTGTGCGTCATGGCGGCCGCCCGCCGGGGCGTGGGCGAGGGCGTTCTGGCGGGGGCCTGCGGCGGCGTGGCCCTGGACCTGGCCGCGGGGCGGGAGCCGTATTGCAGCATGGTCTTCACCCTGGCCGGGCTGGCCTGCGGCCTCTGCCGGGACAGGCGGAAGCTCCTGGCGGCGGCGGTCTACGCGGCGGTCAGCTCCCTCGCGGTCCTGTGGACCTGGGAGGGCGGCGTGCGGATGGGGATGCCGCTGGAGTCCCTGGTGGGGGCGCTGGTCTTCCTGCTGCTGCCCCTGCGGGTCGAGGCGGCGGCGGACGAAACGCCCCTGCCGGCCGTCCTCCCTCTGGTCCCCGGGGACCAGGACAGCGCCCGGCGCGCCGTCTCCCGCCGGATGGGGGAGATGGCCGACGCCTTCCACACCCTCCACGACAGCGTCAAGGAGACCCTGCGCCCCGAGGACGCGAACACGGAAAACCCCGCCGCCATCTTTGCCCGCGCGGCGGACAAGGTCTGCGCCAAGTGCGTCTTGAACCAGACCTGCTGGCAGAAGGACTACCAGCAGACCCGGGGGGCCTGCAACGACGCGACCGCCCCCATGCTGGAGCGGGGGCGGTCCCTGGCGACCGACTATCCCGGGACCTTTTCCGGGCGGTGCGTCCACTTCCCCGAGTTTCTGGGGGCGGTCAACCGGGAGCTGACCGCCTTCCTGCGGCGGCGGCAGGCGCTGCGGCGCTCGCGGGAGACCCGGCAGGCCCTGTGCAGCCAGTACGCCCGCCTGGACCAGCTCATGGCCCGGGCGGCGGCGGAGCTGTCCGCGGAGCTCACCCCCGACCAGCCCCGGCAGGCCCGGCTGGACGCCTTCCTGCGCAGCATGAACCTGAGCGGCGGGCTGGTCTATTACGATAAGGCGGGCCGCCTGCGGGCGGAGACCCCGGTCTCGGACGAGCTGCGGACCCGGTCGGCCCGGAAGGAGCTGGCCCAGGTCCTGGGCACGCCCCTGCGGGAGGCGGAGGAGGAGAACGACCGTCTGGTCTTCACCCAGGCGGAGCCGTTCCGGGCCACCGCCGCCGTGGCGGGGGCCGCCCGGCGGGGCGAGACGGTCAGCGGCGACACGGGCACCTGGTTCCGCCGGGAGGACGGGATGCTCTTCCTCCTGCTCTGCGACGGCATGGGCAGCGGCCCGGCGGCCAAGCGGGAGAGCGCCCAGGCGGCCAAGCTCATCGAGAGCTTCCTGCGGGCGGGGATGGAGCCGAACCAGGCGCTGGAGACGGTCTCCTCGGCCCTGGCCCTGCGGGGCGAGGCCGGTGGGAGCACCACGGTGGACCTGCTGTCGGTGGACCTCTTCACGGGCCGGTGCCGGGTGTGCAAGCAGGGCGCGGCCCCCACCTACGTCCGCCGGGACGGGCGGCTCAAGTGCGCGGCGGGGACTTCGCTTCCGGCGGGCATCCTGGCCGGGGCGCGGTCCCAGCCGGACAGCCATTCCTTCCGGGGCCAGCAGGGGGACTGGGTGGTGATGCTCACCGACGGGGTCCTCTGCGGCCGGGAGGACGACTGGCTGCGACGGCTTTTGCTGGACTACCAGGGGACCAGCCCCGGCGAGCTGGCCGAGCGCGTCCTGCGGGAGAGCGAGGAGCAGTGCCAAGGCGAAGACGACGGCACCGTCATCGCCGTCCGCCTGGAACTGCGCAGATAGATCCCCCCGCCGCACCCCGAAGGGCGTGGGTGCTGCTCCAGAAGCAGCCCGGCTCGACACCGCAAACCTGCACCGGCTGGGCGCGCGGGGGCGTGGGTGCTGCCCTTTGGGGCGCGCCAGAAGCAAGCCCCCGCCCTACAGGCGGCTGTCCCGCGAACCGCACCACGCAAAACGGCGGGGGTATCCCCCGCCGTACAAGCCATACCGAACGCTTTCCCCCTCCCTTCGGCAAGGGAGGACTTTTTTTATCCCTGCGCCTCCCGCAGGCGCTGGAGGATCCGCGCCACGCACTGCTCCGCGCTCTGCCCGCCGCAGTCCACGGTGAGGTGGGCGAAGCGGGCGTAGAGGGGCGCGCGCTCCTCGTAAAGGGTCTTCAAGGTCTGCCCCGGGCGGAGGACCACCCCCCGCTTTTTCAGGCTGCCCAGCCGCCGGGCCAGGGCGTGGTAGCCCAGCCGCAGATAGACCACCGTGCCCAGAGACCGCAGATGCGCCATGGCCTCGGGGGAGTAGACCACGCTGCCCCCGGTGGCGATCACCGCGCGGTCGGCCTGGAGGGCGGCGCAGACCCGGCTCTCCCGGGCCAGAAAGCCGTCGATGCCCTCGGCGGCGATGATCTCGCGCAGCAGACGGCCCTCCTGGGCCTGGAGGATCAGGTCGGTGTCCAGGAAGCGGTAGCCCAGGGCCTTGGCCAGCAGCACCCCCAGGGTGCTCTTGCCCGCGCCGGGCATTCCGATGAGTATCACGTTGTCCATGGCGTTCCCCACTTTCATTTTGGATAACCTAGTATACCACTGAGAAAGTCAGAAGGGAAGGGGCAAAACGCCGGAAATGAGCAGGCAGACCGCCGTGGCGATGGCCGCGCCCGCCAAGGCCGAGAGCAGGGGGAGGAGGACGCGCCGCCGCCGGTGGCGGGGGGAGGCGCGCTGGAGGTAGGCGTTGGCCACCTCCTGGGCCTGCCGGAGGACCTGCTCCTCCGGGGTCTTGCTGTCGAGGGCGTCCTCCCGCAGGAGGAAGATCGCTTGTTCAAAGTGCTTGGGGTCGGGGGAGGTCAAGACCACCACCCGGCGAGCTACGCCTTTTACCATGGTTCCCACTCCTTTCCATGTCCCTTCCAGTATGGACGGATGGGCGGGAAAGTATGCGGGAAAAGCTTGCTGGGGGGTAGGTTTTTTGTTATAGTGTGGGCAGAAAGCGAATGGGAGGAAGCCCCCATGGACAAGAAACCCCCGATGGAAGCGGTCTTCGCGCACTACTTCGAGGCCCACTATACCAAGCTGTGGCGGCTGGCCCAGCGCATCCTGGCCCGGCACACCGGCCGCGCGGACCCGGAGCGGGCGCACGAGGCCGTGCAGGAGACCTTCCTGATCGCCTGGGAGAAGCCTACGGAATTTCTGGGCAGTCTCTCCCCGGTGGGCTGGCTGGTGAACACGCTGAAAAACGTCCTGCGGAACATGGTCCGGGAGGACGCGCGGTGGCACGCCCGCCTCCAGGACGTCCAGGACAGCCTGGACCGCGCCGCGGTCCACCCCGCGCCGGGGGCGGACCTGGAGCTGGAGGGCCTGCTACCCCCGGAGGAGCTGGACCTGCTGAAGCGGCTCTACCTCCACGGAGAGACCTATGCGGAGGTGTGCGCGGAGCTGGGCCTCAAAAAGAGCACCCTGGCCATGCGCGTGAAGCGAAGCAAGGAGGCATTTCAGAAAAAATATTGGGAAAGTGAAGCTTTTTTTGCCCCGGCGTGTGAACAATGCGCCCCGGCAGAACATGATAGAAGTAGAAGCGGTTCCCAATTGGGCAGAGAGGAGGTTCTGGACGATGAAGGATCGACCTGAAAACCACGGCAAGGGACGAGGCTGGGAAACGCTGACCACCCAGGCGCTGGACGACCTGCTCTGGCAGGACTTCGCCGCCGACCGGGACGGGTCCCTCGATCCCGCTGACATTTTGGCCATCACGGAGGTGATCAACGACCGGGAGGAAGATACGCCCACCGACGCGGACGTAGAGGCCGCGCTGACGGACTTCCTGGCCCGGGTCAAAGAAGAAAGTGCCCCCACGGAACGGATCCCTGAAGCCCCCCCTGCCGCCCCTGCGGCAGTCCCCGCTGCAAAACCGGAACGAAAGAGAGCCGGGCGAAGAAAGCTCCGCTGGGTGGTCGTCGCGGCCGCTGTGGTCTGCTTGATGACGGTACCCGCCATGGGCAGCGGTGCGATGGAAAATTTGGTGGAGTGGACGACGCAGCATTTCTGGTTTCTGCCTCAGAGCAGCGCTCCCCAGGAACGTCCCGGCGCTGTGACCTATGAGGAGGTCCAGAACACGCTGGCCCAGCTCACCGATTTGCCGGTGCTGCCGACTTGGTATCCAGAAGGAACGGTGTTGGAGAAAATGGAAGTCAATGATCTGCTCAATGGGACAGGCGTTGATGTATTGTTTTCTCTGGGAGAAGATATCTTTTCTCTCAGTATTTCGGTCTATGATTCCAAGCAAGAGGGGATTACGCAGTATGAAAAGGAGGAGGGGTATGTAGAGCCGTATTATGTCAACCATATCCCCCACTACATCATGGGGAATATAGGGAGATATACTGTTGTTTGGCAGAACGGAAATACGGAAAATGCGATTCAGGGAGACTTGACGGTGGAGGAATTGAAGCAAATGATCGATTCGATTTACAGTTGAGGAGATAAAAAATGAAAAAACGTTTCATGCAGGTGATTCCTCTTTGTTTGCTTATGTCCCTTATGCTTGGGGTAATGGTTCCTGTAGGAGCGGCCGTTGCCCCCGGGGCTGATGCAGAAATCCGGGGAAGTAGCTATTTTCAATCAGAAAAGCTAGGTGTTTCTGCGGTAGGCAATGGAAAAATTGCCATCGAAATTGACGTGAAGGGCACAGCCGAGATGAAAGAACTTGGGGCATCGGACCTTTATGTATATCTAGTGCAGTCCGATGGCCGCTACACCCAAATGGTTCACTATACTCGAGATAGGTTCCCTGCATTAATTAAGGCAAACGTACTGCGGGCAAACATTCAGCTTACCTATCAGGGTGCCGCAGGGAAAAGATATTACGTGGAAGCAAAATGCTATGCAAAAAATGCCTCGGGATCGGGGACAAGATGGGTGTCCTCTGGCATCGTAAAAGCGACTTGAACAAGTACATAGGACACAGATTTAGGGCGCGCACTTCCGCGCCCTAAATTTTTTTGAAAAAATTTGTAAAAGAAGTGAACTTTTATCCCCCGGCGGACATTTAGCTAATAGAAGGACGAAACAGAACGACTTAGCCCGCCACCCTGCGGAGGAAAGGAAGGGGGAGAGTCCCGTGTGGAGGTGATGACAAAAGACGCTTTGGAAGCGTCGCTTGGCGACATTCCTTGCTGTGCAGCACAGCCCTTGAAGAGGTGTGATAAAAACTACTAATCTATGATATAAGGAGGAAAATATGAAAAAGTTTCTCGCATTAGCAATGACCTTGGTCATGGCGATTTCCCTTTTCCCCACAGCGATGGCGTGGGATGAAACTGCTAACATGAGCGCAGTTCTGGAGTACACAGAAACGATTGACTTATTGCAGACCATAGAAGAGTCTGATTCTTCTGCCTATGAGAAGGGCAGAGAGGTCATGTTGTCCTTAGGAATTCCTGCCGAACTCATTGATGATATGGATAAGTCTCATGTAGAAAGTTATGCGGGTGGTACTGCTGCCGTTACAACAACACAGTATGTTCGTGTGCGTTATTACTTATCTGACGAATCTAACGAAGCAAATAGTGTGGCAGGTCTCGCCAAGGCAAATAATCTGTTTGTTGAAGTTTCGGAAGATGACATTAGTAATTTGGCTTCTACATTCGAAATCATTGACAAAGAGACTTTTGAATATGAATCTCAAATTGTCAAAGCAATGCAGGAGCAGATTCAAAATCCTCTCCAAGACACTGCTCGGCCAATGACCTTAACACAACCAGAACTTGTATTTAATGGTTACCTTGAATTGAAGAGCATGGCAACCAAAAAAGCAAACGGGAGATATTTATTATCCGGACGATATGAATGGAAAACAGATCCCCAAGGATTTGCTCTTGGTGTTCGAAAAGATATCTTTACCATTGCGCCGGATAAAACCGGAGACTTTATTGATGATACTGAATATGCTATCAGCAAAGCTCAGTCCATCAACGGAACAATGAATGGCACCGGAACTTGGTCGTACACGTATAAGAACCATAACAAAGAGTATAAAGGATATAATAATATGGATCATGGCGATGCAGGCTTTGGAATCAATGTTCCCATATATTATTCTATCAATACGACAAACAGGTTTGCAAAATATCATTCTTATATGGGATATGTTTCGGGTGAAATGATTCCCAGTAGTTCGAGTACGACTAATATGAAGATTTGCGTTAGCTATGCGAAGAACAAAACGCGTTATTCTGTCGGTATTTCAGTTGGAATTCCTAAATCCGCTTCCATTTCTATCACTCCTTCCACATATCATGATAAGCCTGTACGTGCTTCGCTGATGTTTACACACCCATCGTTTGAACAAATCAACTGAAATTGTAGGAGAGGAGGGGAATCTTCATGATTTGGTGGAACAACGCAATGCATATCATTCTTGGCCTGGATCGCTATACCTTTTGGCTTTGGCCCATCCTGTTTGTGACGCAGATGATTCGGGCGATCCATTATTTCCCGCAGCGGAAGGAAGACCCGTGGAAATACCGCATTCCTGTTATGTTAGCTGCCGTGTCTCTTCTCATCATGTCTATGGTTCCGTTTGCTACAGCTATGGTCTTCTACCCACCGGCTGGATAGAGGAAGATCAATGGGGAAGGCTACCTGCTGTTTGAGAGCGAGGAGGGCACCACCTTGAATGGCAGGCTCCAGGTGGAGGCCCCCTCAGAGCCGGGCGTGTATAAAGTGATCGGATACGTGGTGTTCGATCCGACTCTGTCTATCGAAAAAACGAACCTCCAAGTGGAAGAGACAAGCTTGCGATTCACCTTGCAAGTTGAAGGAGACGCGCGGCCCGACCGTGCCGCGTTGCCAGAAGCGCTCCCGTTTCGCCCTCTGGTTGTCTTGCCTTGCGCCCGGCCTTTGCATTGTGCAAAACGACGAATTTCAAAAAGTTTCCTGTTTCGTGTCAAAAAACGCCCTTCCCGTTCGTTATTCTTAGTAGAACACTGACACAGAAACCGTTCGGAAAGACAAGTGCAAGGGAGGCGTTAGCTATGTTGAAAAAGAGAACAGTCGCTGGTTTGGCGGTCGTTGTGATCCTTGTGGTCGTGGCGGGGTGCTATTTCCTCA
>CAKTLJ010000006.1 GCA_934572535.1 uncultured Eubacteriales bacterium | reverse complement strand
GAAGACCCGCGATTGGGCGGCCTTCGAGAAGGAGTGGTCCGACGCCAACTCCGCCACCGGCGGAAACGTGGGCAAGTGATTTAGATCCTACGCAAAAAGAAGGAGGCTTCGGCCTCCTTCTTTTTATGCAGACGAACGCTCCCCCGGTCCGCAGACCGGGGGAGCGTGTTTTTTTCGGGTGCGCTTCGGGGGATCAGTACTCGACCACGCCCTCGTAGACCAGCACGGCGTCGCCGGTCAGGAGGACCTCCTCGTCGGTGTAGTTGACGGTCAGGTCGCCGCCGACCAGCTTGACGGTGATGTCCCGGCCCTTCTTCAAAAAGCCGTTCTCGGTGGCTGCGATGACGGCGGCGCAGGCGCCGGTGCCGCAGGCCACGGTCTCGCCGTTGCCCCGCTCGTAGACGCGCATACGCAGCGTGTCGTTGTTGACGATGCGCACGAACTCGGTGTTGATCCGCTCGGGGAAGTATTCCGCGTGCTCAAACTTGGGCCCGATGGTCTCCAGGTCCAGGGCGGAGGGATTCTCGCAGAAGACCACGCAGTGGGGGTTGCCGATGGAGGCGCAGGTGATGTGATAGGTCCCGTCGGCGATCTCCACGGGGCGGTTGACGATGGTGTTGCCGGGCAGGGTGGTGGGCAGGCTGCTGGTGAGCAGGTCGGCCTTGCCCATGCCCACGCTGACGGTGTTGGCCTTGCCGTTGCGGATGTAGAGCACCAGGCGGTTGATCCCGCCGGCGGTCTCGATGGTCATGTATTCCTTCTTGACGATGCCCTTGTCGTAGAGGTACTTGCCCACGCAGCGGATGCTGTTGCCGGCCATCTTGCCCTCGGTGCCGTCGCGGTTGAAGATGCGCATCCTGGCGTCGGCCACGTCGGAGTTCTCAATGAGGACGATGCCGTAGCCGCCGATGCCGTAGTGCCGGTCGCAGACGCTCACGCACAGGGAGCCGGGGCTGGAGATTTTGCCGTCGCGGTTGTCGAAGAAGATGTAGTCGTTGCCGCAGCCCTGCATCTTGGCGAAGGGCAGGAGCTGGCGCTCCTTGCGCATGTTGTTCAGGTCCACCAGCTCGGTGTTGTTCAGGTGGAACTTGCTGGCCATCATGTCGGCCATGGCGTTGGCGGTGTCCAGAGAGGTGATGGAGGCGATGGAGTGGCGGATGGCCTCCCGGTGCAGCTCGATGTAGTCGGACAGGGTGTCGTCGTACAGCGCGCCGGTGTAGATGATCAGGCCGATCTTGCCCGCCTCCATGAGCTGGAAGGCGTCGGTGCCGGGCAGGATGTGGGGGATCTCGGTGACCTGGATGCCCAGGCTGCGGATGGTCTCGGCGGTGTCGCGGGTGGCGTACATGGGCATCCCCATGTCGTCGAACTTCTTGGCCAGGCGCACGACATCGGGCAGCTCGTGGTTCTCCACGCTGATGAGAACGCCCTTGCCGTTGTAGTGCCGGTACCCGGCGGCGGCCAGCCCCTTGAACATGGCCTCGTTGAAGGTGCGGCCCAGGCCCAGGACCTCGCCGGTGGACTTCATCTCGGGGCCGAGCATGGAGTTGGCGTCGGTGATCTTCTCGAAGGAGAAGACAGGGACCTTGACGGCGTAATAGGGCGGGATCTTCCACAGGCCGCTGCCGTAGCCCAGCTCCTTCAGGCTGGCGCCCATCATGATCTTGGTGGCCAGGTCCACCATGGGCACGCCGGTGACCTTGGACAGGTAGGGGATGGTGCGGGAGGCTCTGGGGTTGACCTCGATGACGAAGAGCTCGCCGTGGTAGATCAGGTACTGGATGTTCACCAGGCCCTTGGTGCCCAGCGCCAGCGCCAGCTTCTGGGAGCAGTCCACCACGACCTGCATCATCTTGTCGGTGAGGGTGTAGGGCGGGTAGACGGCGATGGAGTCGCCGGAGTGGACACCGGCCCGCTCAATGTGCTCCATGATGCCGGGCATCAGCACGTCCACGCCGTCGGAGATCACGTCCACCTCGATCTCGGTGCCGGGCATGTATTTGTCCACCAGCACGTCGTTGCGGAAGCCGCCGGAGAGGATGACGTTCATGTACTTCTCCACGTCGCCCCGGTCGTGGGCGATGACCATGTTCTGGCCGCCGATGACGTAGGACGGGCGGAGCAGGACGGGGTAGGTCAGCTCCTCGGCGGCGTTGAGGGCCTCCTCCAGGGTGGTGACGCTCATGCCCTTGGGGCGGCGGAAGTTCATGGACTCCAGCAGCGCGTCGAAGCGGCCGCGGTCCTCGGCCATGTCGATGCCGTCGGCAGAGGTGCCCAGGATGGGGATGCCCTGCTTATCCAGGAAGTCGGTCAGGGAGATGGCCGTCTGGCCGCCGAAGGCGACCACCACGCCGATGGGGTGCTCGACCTCGATGACGCCCATGACGTCCTCGGGGGAGAGCGGCTCGAAGTAGAGGCGGTCGGCGGTGTCGTAGTCGGTGGAGACGGTCTCGGGGTTGTTGTTGATGATGACCACGTCGTAGCCCAGCTGCTTCAGGGTCTGGACGCAGTGGACGGAGCTGTAGTCAAACTCGATGCCCTGGCCGATGCGGATGGGGCCGGAGCCGAGGACGATGACGGTATCCTTGCCGGAGCGGGGGAAGGAGCGGGCGTCGCAGGCGTCGTCGTAGGTGGAGTAGAAATAGGGGGTCCGGGCCTGGAACTCGGCGGCGCAGGTGTCCACCATCTTGTAGCTGGGGAAGCGGTGGGGCAGGGAGGCCTCCTCCACACCGGCCAGCCGCGCGAGGACCTTGTCAGGGTAGCCGTATTTCTTGCCTTGCAGGTAGCGCGCCGCGTCGATGCCGTTCTTGGCGACGTCGGCCTCGAAGTCCACCAGGTTCTTGATCTTGTGGATGAACCATCTGTCGATCCGGGTCACATCGTAGATGTGGTCCACGGACACGCCCTGCTCCAGCGCCTCAAAGACGGTGAACAGGCGCAGGTCGTCCATGGAGGCCAGGCGCTCGTCCAGGGATCTGCCGGAGGTGTCGGCGCGGCGGAGGCTGTCCAGCTTGATCTCCGCGCCGCGGACGGCCTTCATCAGGGCGGCCTCGAAGGTGTGCTCGATGGACATGACCTCGCCGGTGGCCTTCATCTGGGAGCCGAGCTTGCGGCTGGCCCCGTGGAACTTGTCAAAGGGCCACTTGGGGAACTTGCAGACCACGTAGTCCACGGCAGGCTCGAAGCAGGCGAAGGTCTCGCCGGTGACGTCGTTGCGGATCTCATCCAGCGTGTACCCCAGGGCGATCTTGGCGGTGACCTTGGCGATGGGGTAGCCGGTGGCCTTGGAGGCCAGGGCGGAGGAGCGGGACACGCGGGGGTTGACCTCGATGACGGCGTACTCGAAGCTCTCGGGGTTCAGGGCGAACTGGCAGTTGCAGCCGCCCTCGATGCCCAGCTCCTCGATGATCTTCAGCGCGGCGGAGCGGAGCATCTGGTACTCCTTGTCGCCCAGGGTCAGGGCGGGGGCCACCACGATGGAGTCGCCGGTGTGGATGCCCACGGGGTCGAAGTTCTCCATGGAGCAGATGGTGATGGCGGTGCCCTTGTGGTCCCGCATGGCCTCGAACTCGATCTCCTTCCAGCCGAAAATGTACTTTTCGATGAGGACCTGGGTGATGGGGGAGTAGTCCAGGCCCACGGAGGCCTTCTCGCGCAGCTCCTCCTCGTTGTAGGCCACGCCGCCGCCGCCGCCGCCCAGGGTGAAGGCGGGCCGGACGATGACGGGGTAGCCGATGCGGTCGGCAATGGCCACGCAGGCCTCCACATCGTTGGCGGTGTCGGAGGGGATGGTGGGCTGGCCGATGCGGGCCATGGCGTCCTTGAAGAGCTGGCGGTCTTCGGCCTTGTCGATGGCGTCGGCGTTGGTGCCGATGAGGCGGACGTTGTTGGCCGCCAGGAAGCCCTCGTGCGCCAGCTCCATGGCGATGGTCAGACCGGTCTGGCCGCCCAGACCGGCCAGCAGGCTGTCGGGCTTGGTCTCCTGGATGATCCGCTTGATGGTCTCGGTGGTCAGAGGCTCCAGATAGACCGCGTCGGCCATGGCGTTGTCGGTCATAATGGTCGCGGGGTTGGAGTTGACCAGGATGGTCTCGACGCCCTCCTGGTGGAGCACCCGGCAAGCCTGGGTGCCGGCGTAGTCAAACTCGGCGGCCTGGCCAATGACAATGGGGCCGGAGCCGATCACGAGCGCTTTTTTAATGGAAGTATCCTTCGGCATTAGAAACCCTCCTTCATCGTGTCAACAAAGCGGTCAAAGGCAGTCTGGCAATCCAGCGGACCGCCGTGAGCCTCGGGGTGGAACTGTAGGGAGAAGGCGCGGTAGGCGGGGTAGTCCACGCCTTCGCAGGTGCCGTCGTTGACGTTGACGAAGCGCAGCTTGCCCTCGGTCCCGGCCAGGGAGTCGGCGTCCACCGCGTAGCCGTGGTTCTGGGTGGAGATGAGCACCGTGTCGCTCTCCAGGTCCTTGACGGGCTGGTTGGCGCCCCGGTGGCCGAACTTCAGCTTGACGGTCCTGGCACCGGCGGCCAGCGCCATCATCTGGTGACCCAGGCAGATGCCGAACATGGGGAGCTTGCCGAAGAGCGCTTGGATCTGCTGGATGCAGAAGGGGTTGTCGGCGGGGTCGCCGGGGCCGTTGGAGAGCATCACGCCGTCGTGCTTGGCGGCCAGGATGTCCTCCGCGGGGGTGTTGTAGGGGTAGACCGTGACCTTGCAGCCCCGGGCCAGCAGGCTGTTGGCGATGGACTGCTTGGCCCCGTAGTCGATGAGGGCCACGGAGAACTTGGCCTCGCCCTCGGGGAGAAGCTCGTGGACCTGCGTGTCGCTGGTGTTCTCCACGGACTGGACGACGCGGAAGGCCTTCAGCGCCTCCAGGTCGGGCTTGGCCTCCTCGGTGGTGATGATCGCGTTCATCACGCCGTTGTCGCGGATCATCTGGGTCAGCATACGGGTGTCCACCCCGGCGATGCCCACCACGTTCTGGGCCTTCAGGAAGGAATCCACAGATTCGTCACATCGGAAGTTGGAGGGCTCCTCGCAGTATTCGCGGACCACCACGCCGCCCATCTGAGACTTGGGGCTTTCCTTGTCTGCCAGACAGATGCCGTAGTTGGCCAGCTGGGGGAAAGTGTAGATCACCAGCTGCCCGTAGTAGCTGGGGTCGGTCAGGCTTTCCACGCAGCCGGTGATGCCGGTGGTGAAGACCAGCTCCCCCATGGCGGTGCCGGAGGCGCCAAAACATTTGCCCTCCAGGACCTGACCGTTTTCTAAGTAGAGATATGCTTTTTTCATCGTGTCCCTCCATCCATAAATACAGGAATTGAACGGTTGCTCACTGTATGCTTCGTGCGATCAACTTGATTTCTAACATTTAAGTATACCGGAAAGTTTGCCTCCCGTCAATGTGTTGCGCGAAAAAGCGGCAGAAAACAACGCGGGTATTTTTTCGTTGTTTTTGGGGAGAATGCCGAAGGAATATCCATAAAATGACGAATATACGAATAAATATCCATCCACTTCCGAAAAAAACCGGGGGAAGCCAGAGGGTTCGGTTTCTCCCGGTTTCGGGCGGCGCACTGCTCAGTACGTCACCATATACTTTGCGACCTCCCAGCTGGAGACGCGGGTGCAGTATTCTTCCCACTCCTTCTTCTTGCCGGTCATGTACTGGGGATAGATGTGGGGACCGAGGACGGACTGGATCAGGGGGTCCTTCTCCAGGGCGAAGAGGGCGTGCTCCAGGGAGCTGGGCAGGTCCTCGATGCCGTTGGCGGCGCGGGCGGTGGCGTCCATGTCGAAGATGTTCTCGGTGATCTCCTCCGGCGGCTCCAGCTCCCGCTCGATGCCGTCCAGACCGGCGGCCAGGCAGACGGCCAGGGCCAGGTAGGGGTTGCAGGAGGGGTCGGGGTTGCGCAGCTCGACCCGGGTGGACTTGCCGCGGGCGGAGGGGATGCGGATGAGGGCGGAGCGGTTGGAGGCCGACCAGGCCAGGTAGCAGGGGGCCTCGTAGCCGGGGACCAGCCGCTTGTAGGAGTTGACCAGGGGGTTGGTGATGGCGGTCATGGCCTTCACGTGGGCCAGCAGACCGGCGATGAAGTGGTAGGCGTCCTTGGACAGGCGGCGGTTGCCGTCGGGATCGAAGAAGACGTTCTCGCCGTCCTTGAACAGGGACATGTTGATGTGCATCCCGTTGCCCGCCACCCCGTAGATGGGCTTGGGCATGAAGGTGGCGTGCAGGCCGTTGGCATAGGCGATCTTCTTCACGGTCTGCTTGAAGGTGATGATGTTGTCAGCGGCGGTGAGGGCGTCGGCGTACTTGAAGTCGATCTCGTGCTGACCGGCGGCGCACTCGTGGTGGGAGGCTTCGATCTCAAAGCCGAGGGCCTCCAGGGCCAGGCAGATCTCCCGGCGGGTGTAGTCGCCGTGGTCGATGGGGCCCAGGTCGAAGTAGCCGGCCTCGTCGCCGGTCTTGGTGGTGGGCTTGCCGTCCTTGTCCAGCTCGAAGAGGAAGAACTCACACTCGGGGCCTACGTTGAAGGTGTAGCCCATCTCCGCCGCCCGGGCCAGGACGCGCTTCAAAGCGCCTCTGGGGTCGCCGATGAAGGGGGAGCCGTCGGGGTTGCACACGTCGCAGAGAAGCCGGGCGACCTTGCCCTTGCTCTCGTACCAGGACAGGATGGCGTAGCTGTCCAGGTCGGGGTGCAGGTACTGGTCGGATTCGTGGATGCGGGTGAAGCCCTCGATGGAGGAGCCGTCGATGGAGATCTGGTTGTTCAGGGCCTTCTCGATCTGAGAGGCGGTGATGGCCACGTTCTTGGACTGGCCGAACATATCGGTAAACTGCATACGGAGGAAGTCAACGCCGTCTTCCTCCACCATGCGGATGATGTCTTCTTTGGTGTATTTGCCCATAAAGGTATCGTCTCCTTTCACGCAAAAAAAGGACAAGTAAGCTTCGAATTCCGAAGCACCCGTCCGCTCTTTTAAATTATAGTATCCTGCGCCTACCCTGTCAAGGAGAAAGTGCCGCATGAAATCTTTTTTGGCGGCCCCGTCAAAATCATCGGGGTTTTGTGGTGTTTGCACAGAGAGAACATCATAAAATAAAGGAAACAAAGGTGGGCCAGCCCATTGCAAATTCCATGGATTTATGGGAGAATAGGGAAGTGGATCAGAAAGCCTGCTCATCGGCGGCAAGCCAATGCTTGACCGGTCGATGAGAATCCTCCCTGGCCTGCCGCCTGCGGGACCGGGAGACCAACGCAACGCTGGAGAAGGACAGATTCCGCCGCGGCCCGGGCAAGGGAAGCAGCCCGGCAGGCTGCCGCCTGCCGGAGAACTGACGCGCCCCGCCGCGTGACTATATGAACATCGCGGAGCCGACCGGCCCCGCGGGGAAAAAGGAGGAATACGCTGATGTGTGGTATTGTCGGCTTTACCGGCAGCCAGAACGCAGCCCCCATCCTGCTGGACGGGCTGAAGAAGCTGGAATACAGAGGATACGACTCCGCCGGCATCGCTGTGCTGGGGGAGAATGGCATCCATATGGAAAAAGCCATCGGCATGATCAAAAACCTGGACGCAAAGATCCAGGGGGGCGCGGCCATGTCCGGCGCGTCCGGCATCGGCCATACCCGCTGGGCCACCCACGGGGAACCCACCGATGTGAACGCCCATCCCCATATGAGCAACGACAACAAGTTCGCCATCGTACATAACGGCATCATCGAGAACTACGCCGCGCTGCGGGAGGAGCTCAAGGAAAAGGGCTTCCGGTTCAAGAGCGAGACCGACACCGAGGTCATCGTCCATCTGCTGGACCTGTACTACGAGGGCGATTTGAAGAAGGCCGTGATGAAGACCGTGGCCCGCCTGGACGGCGCCTATGCCCTGGGCATCCTCTGCGCCGAGGAGCAGGGCCGCATCATCGCCACCCGCCACGCCGCCCCCCTGATCCTGGGCGTGGGCGTGGGGGAAAACTACTTCGCCTCCGACGTCACCGCCCTGGTGGCCCACACCAAGAACGTGGTCTACCTGGAGGACGGCGAGATCGCGGACATCACCCCCGAAGCCATCACCCTCTACAACGAGTTGGGCAAAGAGGTGGAGGTCAAGGTCACCCACATCGCCTGGGACATCGCCGCCGCCGAGAAGGGGGGCTATGAGCACTTCATGCTCAAGGAGATCATGGAGCAGCCCCACGCCTTGAAGTCCACCATCGAGCCCCGCGTCAAGGACGGGGAGATCGTTCTGGACGACTTCAGCCTCACCGACGAGGACCTGAAGAAGATCAACAAGGTGATGATCACCGCCTGCGGCTCGGCCTTCTACGCCGGAAGCGTGGGCAAGTATGTCATCGAGGAGCTCTGCCGTATCCCCGTGGAGACCGACCTGGCCTCCGAGCTGCGCTACCGCAACCCCCTGGTGGATGAGCACACCCTGCTGGTGGTGGTCTCTCAGTCCGGCGAGACCGCCGACACCATCGCCGCCATGAAGGAGTGCAAGGCCCGGGGCGCGCGCATCCTGGCCATCGTCAACGTGGTGGGCTCCACCATCGCCAAGCTGGCCGACGACGTGGTCTACACCTGGGCAGGCCCCGAGATCGCCGTAGCCACCACCAAGGGCTACACCACCCAGGTGGCCGTGATGCACATGCTGGCCGTCTACATGGCCCGTCGCCTGGGCAGACTGACGGATGAACAGAACAAGGCGCTGGTGGAGGATATCCTGGCCTTCCCCAGCCTCATCCAGCGGGCCATCGACCTGTCCTCCAACATCCAGGCCCTGTCCGAGAAGTATCACGGCTACAACAACCTCTTCTTCATCGGCCGCAACCTGGACTACGCCGCCTGCATGGAGGGTTCCCTGAAGCTCAAGGAGATATCCTACCTGCACTCCGAAGCCTACGGGGCCGGGGAGTTGAAGCACGGCACCATCGCCCTGATCGAAAAGGGCCGCCCGGTCATCGCCCTGGCCTGCTACGAGCGGCTCTTTGACAAGATGATGAGCAACATCAAGGAGGTCAAGGCCCGGGGCGCACAGGTCCTGGCTGTGGTCCTGGAGGGCAACCGCCAGATCTTCGCCGAGGCCGACGACGTGATCTTCGTGCCCAAGACCAACCCCCTCTTCAACTCGCTGCCGGAGATCATCCCCTTGCAGCTCTTCGCCTACTACGTGGCCAAGGCCAACGGCTGCGACATTGATAAGCCCAAGAACCTGGCGAAATCCGTTACCGTTGAATGATCCCGGCCCGTTGGCCGCGAAAGGAAGTTGATATCATGCGTGATTATGCAGTAGAAACCGAAAAGAGGATCCAGTTTATCCGGGATGCCCTGGCCGAAGCCCACGCCGACGGCATCATCCTGGGCAACAGCGGCGGGAAGGACTCCGCCCTGGTGGGCATCCTGTGTAAACTGGCCTGTGACAATACCGAGAGCATCATCCTGCCGTGCAGCTCCAAGCGCAACTTCACCATCGACAAGGACGATGGCATGGAGGTGGCGGAGAAGTTCGGCATCAAGACCCGTATTCTGGACATCACCCCCCAGAAGGAGCTGGCCATGCAGGCCCTCTCCGGCATCACCGAGCTGAACCAGCAGGCCGTGACCAACATCGCGCCCCGCCTGCGGATGATCACCCTGTACGCTGTGGCAGCCAGCGAGAACCGCCTGGTGGCCGGGACCGGCAACGCCAGCGAGTACCACATGGGCTACTTTACCAAGTGGGGCGACGGCGCGTTCGACCTGAACCCCATCGCCGACCTGACCGCCACCGAGGTCTTTGAGTACCTGCGCTACCTGGAGGCGCCCTCCGCCGTCATCGAAAAGGCCCCCTCTGCCGGCCTCTTTGAGGGACAGACCGACGAGGACGACATGGGCGTCACCTATGCCGCCATCGACCGCTACATCACCACCGGCGAGGCCAACGAGCACGACAAGGCCATCATCGACCGCTACCACGCCCGCAGCGGCCACAAGCGCCGCACCGCCCTTCGCTACGGCGCGCTCGACAAAACCACCTGAGTCCCCAAGTCCCCCCTCGTCAGAGGGGGGACTCCGTTTGTCGAAAAAGCTGGGTCTTTTCCGACAGGGGGATGCAGCCCGCGAACGCTGCGAGGCTTTTTTGACTTTGAAAAGGAGAAGCGCATGAAGCTGCTGTACGCTGAGGATGAGCCCGCCATGGCCGAGGCCGTGACGGATATCCTGACCTATCATCATTATTTGGTGGATGTGGTGCCCGACGGGGAGGAGGCCCTGGCCTATGCCCGGGCGGAAGCCTATGACGGCATGATCCTGGATGTCATGATGCCCAAGCTGGACGGGCTGACCGTGCTGGAGACCCTGCGGGGAGAGGGATGCCGCACCCCCATCCTCCTGCTCACCGCCAAGGGAGAGGTGGAGGACCGCATCCGAGGGCTGGACCTGGGGGCGGACGACTACCTGCCAAAGCCCTTCGCCATGGGGGAGCTGCTGGCCCGGGTCCGGGCCATGCTCCGGCGAAGGGAGGACTTTGCGCCGGAGCGCCTCACCTGCGGGGACGTGACCCTGGACCTGGGCGCCTTCTCACTCTCCTGCGGAGAGAGGGTGGTGACGCTGCCCAAGATGGAGTACCGCCTCATGGAGAGCCTCATGCGCAACCAGGGACGCTACCTGTCTTCGGAGGAGCTGCTGGTCAAGGTCTGGGGCTATGACACCGAGGCCGAGGTGGGGACGGTATGGGTCTATATCTCCTACCTGCGGAAGCGGCTGGCCGCCCTTGGCTCCCGGGTGACGCTGAAAGCCAAGCGGGGGATCGGCTACACCCTGGAGGTGGGCCCATGAGAAGGACCCTCCAGCGGAAGTTCCTCCTCACCGCCATGGGCCCGATCACGGCGCTGCTGCTGGTCCTGCTGGTGGCCATCAACCTGGCCAACTGGTATCTGGTGAACCAGCAGACGGACCGGATGCTCCAGACGGTCCTCCAGAGCGACGCGCTGCCGGACCCCGTCGCCCCGCCGGGCCAGATGCCGCCCCATCGGTCGCCGGGCTGGCAGGAGGTCCTTCCGTCGGATATGCGGGAGGATATCCGGGCGGTGGCCCGGCAGAAGCTACTGTCGATGCTGGTCCTCTCCGCCGCCGGCGGCCTGCTGTGCTGGCTGGGGATGCTGGCCCTGGTGCGGGTCCTGGCCCGGAAGGCCATCCAGCCCATCGGAGTGAGCATAGAAAAGCAGAAGCAGTTCGTCACCAACGCCGGGCATGAGCTCAAGACGCCGCTGGCCATCATCCAGGCCAACACGGAGGCCATGGAGCTTCACCAGGGGGAGAACAAGTGGACGCGGAACATCAAGGCCCAGACGGCCCGGCTCAGCGGCCTCATGGGGAACCTGCTGACCCTGGCCAGGATGGACGAGGCGGGGGAGCTTCCTCCGGCCCGGCCCGTGGACCTGAGCGCCTTGGCCCGGGAGGCAGTGGATTCCTTCCGGGAGGCGGCTGCCCTGCGGGGCATCCTTCTGGAGGATCACGTCGTTCCGGGGCTGACCATCCGGTCGGACCGGGAGCACATGGTCCAGCTTCTGTCCATCCTCCTGGACAACGCGGTGAAATACACAGCCGCCGGTGGCGGCATTGCCCTGCATCTGGCCCGAGAGGGGAACGTGGTCTGCCTTCGGGTGAGAAACGCCCCGGCCCGGACGCCGGAGGGGGACCTCTCCCGCCTCTTTGACCGGTTTTACCGGGGCGACCCCGCCCGGACCCAGAGGAGCGGCGGCTATGGGATCGGCCTCTCCGCCGCCCAGGCCATCGTTCAGGCCTGGAAGGGGCGCATCGGAGCCGAGCTGGAGGGGGAGGACACGGTGGTGTTCACGGTGCGGCTTCCTTCCGCGTAGACGCAAACTTCATACTTTGTTTACAGACGCTTCCAGGTTTGTTTACCTGGAGGCGTCTTTTTCTAAGGTAAGGCTAAGGTTGCTTGTGTAAAATCCAGGTAAAGTCAAGAAAAGGAGGAGACATGACGTGACCCTGCGACACGAGTGGAAGCACCGACTCTCCCCGGCGGACCTGCTGGTCCTGCGCCAGCGGCTGCGCGCCGTCGCCCAGCCGGACCCCTATGCCATCGACGGAAGATATCACATCCGCTCCCTCTACTTCGACACCCCGGCGGACACCGCCCTGCGGGAGAAGCTGGACGGGGTGAATGTCCGGGAGAAATTTCGGATCCGCTGCTACAACAAGGACCCCGCCCTCATCCACCTGGAGAAGAAGAGCAAGTGGAACGGCCTGGGAAGCAAGGACAAGGCCCTGCTCACTCCCGGCCAGGTCCAGGCCCTGCTGCATGGAGACCTGGGCTGGATGGGGGAGAGCCAGGATCCCTTGGTGGGAGAGCTCTCCTGCAAGATGACCCTACAGGGGCTGCGGCCCAGGACCCTGGTGGACTACCAGCGGGAGCCCTTCGTCTACCCGCCGGGAAACGTCCGGGTGACCCTGGACTACGACATCCGCACCGGCCTCCGGTGCGTGGACTTCCTGGACCCCAACTGCGTCACCATCCCCGCCATGGACAACGCGGTGATCCTGGAGGTGAAGTGGGACGCCTTCCTGCCGGATGTCATCCGGGACGCGGTCCAGCTCCCGGGCCGCCGAACGGAGGCCTTTTCCAAATACGCGGCGTGCAGAGCCTACGACTGACCCGCGTTTTCCGACAAACCTTAATCAGATCGAGAGGAGATATTTGACCTATGACCTTCCAAGATATTTTCAAATCCAGCTTTTTGGAGAATGTGTCCAGCGTCAGCATCGGGGACATGCTCATCACCCTGCTGCTGGCCTTTGCCCTGGGCCTCTTCCTCTTCTTCATTTATAAAAGGACCTTTGCCGGGGTCATGTATTCCTCCAGCTTCGGCGTGACGCTGCTGGCACTGACCATGATCACCACGGTGGTCATGCTGGCGGTGACCTCCAACGTGGTCCTCTCCCTGGGCATGGTGGGTGCGCTGTCCATCGTCCGCTTCCGCACCGCCATCAAGGAGCCCATGGACATCGCCTTCCTGTTCTGGGCCATCGCCGTGGGCATCATCCTGGCCGCGGGGATGCTGCCCCTGGCCATCCTCGGCAGCCTGGTCATCGGCGCGATCCTGCTGCTCTTCGCCAACCGGAAGCCCCATGTGCGGCCCTACATCGCCGTCATCCAGTGCTGGGATCAGGACAGTGAGGACCGCGTCATGGAGTATCTGAAGTCCAAGGTCCAGCGGTGCACCGTCAAGAGCAAGACCGTCCAGCGGGACAGCGTCGAGCTGAACCTGGAGGTCCGGCTGCGGAACGAGGACACGAGCTTTGTGAACACCCTGGCGGATATGCACGGGGTCACCAGCGCCGTGCTGGTGAGCTACAACGGCGATTACATGGG
The DNA here is from genome assembly GCA_934572535.1 of uncultured Eubacteriales bacterium. GTDB lineage: Bacteria > Bacillota > Clostridia > Oscillospirales > Oscillospiraceae > Evtepia. Next base: position 79,906 of record CAKTLJ010000006.1, on the reverse strand, counting down.
ATAAGGAGGGGTGAGCGATGTCCACCCATAAGCATGTGGATATACTTTGCCTGGCGCTGTGCCTGGTGATCCTGGTCCTGGTGTCCGGCCTGCTCCTCTGGAAGGAGCCCCAGGCCCGGAGCGATTGGGGGGAGGGGGCAGAGCCCGACTATGCCTCCGGCCTGCTTGATCCCTCCACGGTCCACACCATCGACCTGACCATGGAGGACTGGTCGGGCTTCCTGGAAAGCTGCGAGGACGAGAAGTACGTCCTGTGCAGCGCCGTCATCGACGGGGAGACCGTCCAGGATATCGGCATCCGCGCCAAGGGAAACACCTCTCTGTCCTCGGTGAAGGCCTACGGCAACGACCGATATAGCTTCAAACTCGAGTTCGACCACTACCAGGAGGGCGGCAATTACCAGGGATTGGACAAGCTGAGCCTGAATAATATCATTCAGGACAACACCTACCTGAAGGATTACCTGACCTACCGGATGATGGACGCCTTCGGGGTGGACGCGCCGCTGTGCAGCTACGTCTACCTCACGGTCAACGGGGAGGACTGGGGCCTCTACCTGGCGGTGGAGGCCGTGGAGGAGAGCTTTTTGGAGCGAAACTACGGCGGCGGTCCGGGCGAACTCTACAAGCCGGACGCCACGGACATGGGAGGCGGCAAGGGCGCCGGGGGAGACTTCGATATGCCGGAGGGCTTCTCAGGCCAGGGGGACCAGGAAGCGCCCGAAGGGATGGAGCCTCCTGAGAACGCGGCCCCGTCCGGCACGGAACCGCCGGAAAACTTCGACCCCACCTTCGACCCCACCAATGGGGAGAGGCCCGAAGGGGAGAAGCCCATGGAGGGCGGCGGCTTTGCCCTGGGCGCGGACGACGTGAAGCTGCGCTACACCGAGGATGCCTTCGAGAGCTACGCGAATATCTTTGACAACGCGAAGACGGAGATCACCGACGCGGACAAGGCGCGCCTGATCGCCTCCTTGAAGACCCTGAATGAGGGGACCGACATCGAGAGCGTGGTGGACGTGGACGAGGTCATACGCTACTTCGTGGTCCACAACTTCGTGTGCAACTTCGACAGCTACACCGGCTCCATGGTCCACAATTACTATCTGTATGAGGAGGACGGGGTATTGTCCATGATCCCCTGGGACTACAACCTGGCCTTTGGCGGCTTCCAGTCCATGGAGGACGCGACGGCCTTGGTGAACTACCCCATCGACGAGCCGGTGTCCGGCGGCTCGGTGGAGGACCGGCCCATGCTGGCCTGGATCTTCGCCAGCGCGGCGTATACCGAGCAGTACCACGAGGCGTTCTCTGCCTTCCTGGCGCAGTTCTTCACCAGCGGCTGGCTGGAGGAGGAGATCGACCGGGTGAGCGAGATGATCGCGCCCTACGTAGAGAAGGACCCCACCAAGTTCTGCACCTACGCGGAATTCCAGACCGGCGTGGAGACCCTGCGCGCCTTCTGCCTGCTGCGGGCGCAGAGCATCCAGGGGCAGCTGGACGGGACCATCCCCGCCGACAGCCAGGGCCAGAAGGAGGAGAGTGCCGCTCTGGTGGACGCCTCCTCGCTGACCATCTCCGACATGGGGTCCATGGGAAACATGGGACCCGGCGGCGGAGGCCCGGACAGGGGAGAGCCGCCCGAGGGGGCGGCGGCGCAGCGGCCGGAGAGGCCCTCCGGAGAAATGCCGACAGAAAGGCCAGCCGACAATTGACAAGGGGGCCGGAATTGGTTAAAATATAGGGTGCAAGTGAGCCGGACAGCCGCGTGGGCAGGCCGAAAGGCCGTCCATGAGGAAAGTCCGGGCTCCATAGGGCAAGGATAACGGGTAACGCCCGCCGAAGGCGACTTCAGGACAAGTGCAACAGAGAGATACCGCCTGGCTCTGCCAGGTAAGGGTGGAAAGGTGAGGTAAGAGCTCACCCGCCGGCTCGGAAGTGTCCGGTGATGTAAACTCTATCCGGAGCAACACCGTGGAGGGGAATGTGACCGGCCCGGTCTCCCCGGGGAGGTGGCTGGAGCGCGCCGGCAACGGCGCGCCTAGATAGATGGCTGTCGAGACAGAACCCGGCTTATAGGCTCGCTTGCATTGACGTTTGAAAAGGCCCACGCAGCTTTTCGTTCCGGAAGGCTAGGTGGGCCTTTCCAAACGGGCGTTTTTCGCTGCACTTTGCTTCTTAGTGAAAAAGGAGGAGGTATCCTATGAACAAGCTTCCTGTCATTACCATTTCCAGAGAATACGGCTCCGGCGGCCGCGCCATCGGCGAGCGGGTGGCCCAGGAGCTGGGCGTTCCCTTCTATGACAAGCAGCTCATCCTCATGGCGGCCAAGGAGAGCGGCCTGTCCGAGGAGTACATCAAGAAAACCGAGCAGATGAAGTCCACCAGCTTTCTATACGGCCTGTACATGGGCGCGCAGCAGCTGCCCATGAACGACCAGATCTTCCTGGTCCAGAGCAAGATCATCCGCAAGCTGGCCGAAGAAGGCCCCTGCGTCATCGTGGGCCGCTGCGCTGACTACATCCTGCGGGAGCGGGAGGACCTGCTGAGCGTCTTCGTCCACGCCCCGGTGGAGTTCCGCGCCCAGCGCGCCCAGGAGGTCTATGAGAAGGAAGCCGGGAACATGGTGGACTTCGTGAAGAAAAAGGATAAGAAGCGGGCCTCCTTCTATAACTACTTCTCCCAGAACAAGTGGGGCGATGCCCGGCACTATCACCTGGCCATCAGCAGCGTCTACGGCGTCGATTTTGCCGCGACGGTCCTCAAGCAGGCGGCAAAGGCGTTTCCGGGAGGTGGCCGCTAAATGAGCGCACAGCCGCAACCGGCCAAGGAAAATATCATGGGCACCATGCCCATCCCTAAGCTGCTCTTCACCATGTCCGGGCCCATGATGATCTCCATGCTGGTCCAGGCCCTGTACAACGTGGTGGACAGCATGTTTGTCTCCCGGATCAGCGAGGCGGCCCTGACGGCTGTTTCGCTGGCCTACCCGGTCCAGAACCTGATGATCGCCGTGGCCACCGGCACCGGCGTGGGTATCAACGCGCTCCTTTCCCGAAACCTGGGGGAGAAGAACTTCGCCCAAGCCAACCGGGTGGCCAGCAACACGATCTTCCTGGGCCTCGTCAGCAGTCTGGCGGTGGCCCTGCTGGGGATCGTGGGCACGCGATTCTACTTCACCGTCCAGGTCAACGACCCGGAGATCATTCAGCTCGGCTGCGACTACCTCTTCTGGATCATGCTCCTGTCCATCGGCTGCTTTGGGCAGGTCCTCCTCTCCCGCCTGCTCCAGGCCACGGGCAAGACCTTCTACAGCATGGTCATCCAGCTGGTGGGCGCGGTGCTGAACATCATCCTCGACCCCATCCTCATCTTCGGCCTTCTGGGCTTTCCCGCCCTGGGCGTGGCCGGTGCAGCCATCGCCACGGTCATCAGCCAGTTCGTGGGCCTGGGCCTGGGGATCTATTGCAACTGGAAAAAGAACCCGGAGATCCAGATCAGCCTGTCCGGGATGCGCCCCAACCTGCCGGTCATCAGCCGGATCTACAGCGTGGGCCTGCCCTCCATCCTCATGCAGGCGGTGCCTTCGGTGCTGATCTTCGGCCTGAACCAGATCCTGGTCTCCTTCTCCGAGACGGCCGCCGCCGTCTACGGCGTGTGGTTCAAGCTCCAGGGCTTTGCCTTCCTGCCGATCATCGGCATGAACAACGGCATGGTCCCCATCGTGGCCTACAACTACGGCGCGCGCAAGCCCGACCGCATCGTGAAGACCGTGAAGCTGGCCATCCAGGTGGCCCTGTGCATCATGGTGGTGGCGCTTGCCCTCTTCCAGCTGGCCCCGGACAAGCTCCTGGGCTTCTTCCAGGCCTCTCCCGACATGCTGACCATCGGCTCGCCCGCCCTGCGCACCATGAGCCTGTGCTTCCTCGTGGGCGGCTTCACCATCGTGGCCTCCTCGGTCCTCCAAGCCTTGGGCAAGGGCCTGCTGAGCATGAGCATCGCCGTTTTCCGCCAGCTTCTGCTGGTCCTTCCTCTGGCCTATCTCTTCTCCCTCTCCGGCAGCTTGAACCTGGTCTGGTTCTCCTTCCCGGTGGCGGAGGTGCTGGCGGGCCTGCTGACGGCGTACTATATTTACCGAATCTATCATCGGGTCATCCGGCCTTTGGCCGACGTGGATTTCAAATTCTGAGTCTGGGTGCGGAAAAATCAGCATATACTAGTAAGTAGTAGTACAAAAAAATAGAATTTAGTTAATTAGTCCGATTTAATTTGTTGAAATTAGGAAGTATCATGAATGTGTAGATTAGTGGGACTATCATATGCAAAAGATTTAAAACTGAACGACAAAAAGTTCATCTCTTTGTAAAAAATCCCCCCGGATCGGTATATTCCTGAGAACAATTGTCCGTTGCAGGTTTCTGGCAGAGGGCAGTGTTTTAGTCTGTCTGATAGAAATATGGGCAGGCGAATATATGTCTTGCGACATAATTTATTATGGAGGTAGATTACCATGCGTTTACTGAACGAAGAACAGAAGAAGTGGGTCGACATTATCAGCGAGTTCGCTAAGAAGGAAATCGAGCCCATCATGCTGGATTGGGACAAGGTCGTGGATCCTTCCAAGGCTATCCCCTTCGATGCATATGCTAAGGCATTCAAGCTGGGCCTGAACTCCTTCGAGATCCCCAAGGAATTCGGCGGCAACAAGGTTCCCCTGGACGTTGCTGAAGTTATGTACGAAGAGATGGGCTACTATGACGGCAACTTCGCTTCCGTCATGCAGACCACCAACCTGGCTCTGAAGCCCATCCTGATCGGTGGTACCCCCGAGCAGGTTCAGTACTTTGCTAAGCACATCCTGGAAGGCAAGGGCTATGCAGCTTTCGCTCTGACCGAGCCTCAGTCCGGTTCCGACGCTTCCAACGTTAAGACCACCGCAGTCAAGGACGGCGACGAGTGGGTCATCAACGGTGAGAAGTGCTTCATCACCAACGGTGGTGAGGCTGACATCGTCTGCGTCTTCGCAGCTACCGATCCCACCGCTGGCACCAAGGGCATCTCTGCTTTCATGGTTCCCACCAGCGTTCCCGGCTTCTCCGTCACCAAGTATGAGGACAAGTCCGGCTTCCGTACCATCTCCACCTGCTCCCTGAAGTTCGAGAACGTCCGCGTTCCCGCTTCCAACCTGGTTGGCGGTGAGGCAGGCCTGGGCAAGGGCTTCGGCTTCGCTATGAAGACCCTGGATAAGTCCCGCGCTTGCGTCGGCGCTCTGGCAGTCGGTATCGCTCGCCGCGCTCTGGACGAAGCTATCGCTTTCGTCAAGGAGCGTGTCACCTTCGGTGCTCCCGTTTCCAAGCGTCAGGGCATCCAGTGGATGATCGCTGAGATGGCTACCAAGATCGAGGCTTCCCGCCTGCTGGTCACCCACGCTAACTACCTGCAGGCAAACGGCCTGCCCTTCTCCAAGGAAGCTGCTATGGCTAAGATGTTCGCTACCGAGTCCGCAATGTCCGTCTGCACCGACGCTATCCAGCTGATGGGTGGTAAGGGCTACATGAAGGAAGACTGCGTTGAGAAGATCTGGAGAGACATCAAGGCATACTGCATCTTCGAGGGCACCAACCAGATCCAGAAGATCGTTATCTCTGGCGCTGTCCTGTCCGGCAAGGGCCACTAATTCTGTTCTACCCTGCGGTCTCCGCAGACAACAGCAATTACGTAATGAAAAGAGGTCACCCATTTGGGTGGCCTCTTTTTGTATGAAGAAAACCACTCGCTAGGCGAGTGGTTCAGAAAAAGCCTTATGGCGATGATGTGAAGTGCCTCCAAAAAGTTAGAGAAATAATTGTAGTGAAAAGTCTTCAAGCCATCGAAAGGGCTTGCTTCCTGTGAATTGCGGGAGGCAAGCCTTTCAGTTTTTCCTTAGGTTGTTCAGGGCAGTTGTGCAGTTGAAAGACGGACCTTCCTGCTGTAAGGTTTTGAAAAATCCTCCTTGGGCACGGCTTAAATTGGTTCCCGGAGCGGATGGTATCAGGGGAGCTTGCGCAGTAGAATGGCGGTATCGATCAAGCCTGTTTTTGCTTTAAGGAGGGAAATAGCTTTGCTAAGCCAGATTTTCGCCGTTCTTATTTTCCTGGGGATGTTTGTCTGCATCGTCTCTGGGAAGATTTCTCGGCATATCACGACTTCTGTCGCTGCGCTCCTGACCATCGTTCTGGTTTTTCTTCTGACCATGCAAAGCCCCCAGGCCCTGCATGAGGCGCTTGCGCTCCACACTCTTTTGGAGCCTGGCTTCTGGCTCTCCCGTCAGAATGGAGGAACGGAGTCCGGCGGCATCAACTGGGGGACCATTCTTTTTATCGCTGGAATGATGATTATGGTAGAGGGACTGGAAGACAGCGGTTTTTTCCGATGGCTTTGCATGGTCTTGGCCAAGGCAGTTGGCTACCGGACGATCCCGCTCTTTTTGTCCTTCGTGTTCCTCTCCGCCTTTCTGTCCATGTTTATTGACAGTATCACGGTGATTTTGTTCTTAGTGGCGGTCTCCGTTGAACTATCCCAATTGTTGCGCTTTGATCCGGTTCCATTGATTTTGTCAGAAATATTTGCTGCCAACCTGGGCGGTGCAGCCACCATGAGCGGAGACCCTCCCAACATCATCATCGGCACCGCCTTGGGATATACCTTTTCAGATTTTCTTTGTCATACTGGCATGATCGCTTGGATATCCATGGCTGCGGTGCTTCCGTTTTTGCTGTTTGGAGCCCGTTCTATGGTCTCAAAAGGATCCGTTCAGCCCGAGATTTCTCTGCCTTCCTCTGACATTGTGGTTCGTCCGTACTTCTACCGCAGCGTTTTTGTTTTTCTGCTCACGGTCTTCCTGTTGGTGACCCATGGAATTACTGGCCTGTCCGTTGCCTCTGTTGGGGTGATCGCCGCCGGTCTTACATTCATTACGGCCTATCAGCGGCCCCAAATCCTGTTGTCTCGTTTGGATTGGCGGACCCTGTTGTTTTTTGCCGGACTTTTTGTTACTGTAAGCGGCTTGGAGCAGACGGGGATCCTGGAACTGCTGGCGGGCCTGTTCTCCCGGGTTGGAAACGGGGATCCTAGCGTCATCCTGATCATCATCTTGTGGATATCGGCCATCGCCTCTGCCTTTGTAGATAACATTCCGTTTGCTGCAACTATGGTTCCGGTGATCCGCTCCATCGCCGCTACGCAGGGGATGGAGCTTGATACCCTGGCTTGGACTTTGGCATTGGGGACGGATATCGGCGGTAGCGCGACCCCCATTGGGGCCTCTGCCAATGTGGTGGGCATTGCCATCGCAGCCAAGCACGGGCACCCCATCAGCTGGGGGCGCTACTGCCGAACTGCGGTGCCTGTCACGGTCGTTGCTATGACGGTATCCATGCTCTGTATTTTCCTCTTTTTTCTTTGAGGGGAGAAAAAACTCATACCTGGGTATGAGTTCCTGGGAGAGAAAAAACGTTCCTCCGACGGATTTCTCTTGGAAGAGAAAGACTATATACTGAAGGCAGACAGAAAGCCCAGACAAGAAGATCCCATCCATCATCAGAGAAAAGAAAAAGGTAAGGAGGAGAACATAGTATGTCAAGAATGATTCTAACCTTCGTTGGCGTAGCTGTATTCATCGTATTATGTTGGATGCTCGCCCTCTACTACAACAAAAAAACCACAAACCTGGACGAATATTTGGTGTCCGGTCGAGCCGTTGGTTTCTGGGTGCTCATCGGGTCCTGGATCGGCGGTGTGTTCGGAGGCTCCTCGATCGCAGGTTACCTGGGCTACGGCTGGCAATTCGGTATGGTCCGCTACTTTGCTATCATGCCTGCTTGCGTCTTCCTTTTGGTTTTCGTACTTCTTTTCGCCAAGCGGCTGTCCATTTTAGGGGCCAAATATCACCTGGTATCTATCCCGGATTTCCTGGCACTCCGCTTCGGCAACGCCATTCGCATCCCTTCCGTTCTGTTCGTTTTCTTCCGTATGGGCTTTATCGTTGGTTTGCAGATCATGGCTTTGGGGCTCATATTCCAGACGGGGTTCGGCGTCTCCCTGACGACTGGCATGGCTGTCGGCTTCGTGATCCTGGTTGGCTACGTTGCTATTGGCGGTATGATGGCCTCCATCGTGGTGGAGTGGTTCCAATCTCTGCTTCAAAGCTTGGTGATGATCCTGCTGGCTGTTATCGGAATGTACATGGTCTCTGATGGACATATTTTAGAGGCATTTTCCATTGCCCAGCAGACTATGGCCGGGACAGAAGGATTTTCCTTTAATCCCTTTGATCTGCCAGGGAACATGATTCTCAACTACTTCTTGTGTATGGGCTTTTACTACTTAGCGGACCAGTGGGCATTCCAGCGGGTTTTCGCCGCCTCCAAGCCTGATGTGGCCTTCAAGTGCTTGAGTCTGGGTAATTTCATTGCCATTTTCTTCACCATGCTTCCCTTCCTGGCGGGGATCATGCTCCGTGCCGGAGCGGAACTGAGTATTATCCCCATTCCTCTGGATCTGGCCAGCGACTCGGTCTTCTTCTACTTCCTCGTCAATGTTCTGCCCACCGGTGCCGGAGTGTTCTTCCTGGTTTGTTATATGGCAGCCGTCCTTTCCTGTGGTTCTGCCTTCCTCATGGGCGGCGCTCCGCTGATCGTTAATGATGTGTATAAATCCTTTATCAACAAGAATGCCACCCAGAAGCAGTTGGTGAAGGTTGGCCGCGTTGGCGTTGTTATTGTCGCCGTCTTTGGTATTGTGGGTGCTTTGGCTATCCCCAACCTAGTCATCCTCTTCCAGATGGGCAATGTGTTCACTGCATGTGGGGTCCTCATTCCCGTGCTGGCTGCTTTCTTCTGGAAGCGCGCTACCAAGTTCGGCGGTGTTATGGCTTGTTGGGTGGGTGGCCTGACCGGCCTGATCACCTGCATCTGGTCCCTTACCCACGGCGGTGACTACATGCTTCTGGCCAACGGGTTCCCCGTGATTATGGTGGGACTGATCGCTTCGCTTGTCGCCATCATCCTCTTCAGCTTTGTCCAGAAGGCAGAACCCGACGAACTTGTCAATGTGACCCTGTATTCTCAGCTGAGTACCGTGGATGAGGATATCTAAACGTACGCATTCCGACGAACCCAACCAAGGTAAAGGAGGTACCCCTATGGTCGTTCAATTTATGTTCTATCTGGCGCTCATTGTCTGTACTGCGGTCGTCATCATCGTAGCAATCAAGGGTTTTCTGGAGCTTATGGCTCCCATAAAGGCGGAAAAAGCAAAAAAACGCCAGCAGGAGAAGAATCAACGCGAATAAAGAACGCTACTCTTTCGTCCCCACAGAACCGAAGATAGGAGGAACTACCCATGACTACGCAGACGGTCAAATATGCGGAAATCATTTGCCCGCATTTCACGGAAGCCACCGCCAGAGAAAGTGTGGAAAAGGTTCGAAAGCCTGCCTTTCTCCGCAAACAGTTCAAGTGGCTGTCCTCAGTTCCCTTGTATATCCCATTTTGGTTTGTAGATGTGGAGATGGATCTCCAAGCGCCCGGACAAGGCACGATCCGAAAGACCTACACCATCATGGTAAATGCCATCACCAACCGCGGTATGCTCCTCAAGGGGCACTTGGAGACGGCCCAACTCCAAACCTGCGCCATCTTTATGGATCAAGAAGTGTCTGCTGAGGCGGCGCGGGAGACGGCCCGACTGGAAGCATTGGTTGACACCAAACGCATGATCAAACCACCGTCCCATCGCGTCCTACCTGGAGAAAGGCTGGTTTGGTATCCTTTGGCTCTGGTAAAGTTGGAGGTCGGAGGGGATCAGGACATCCAGGTCTTTGACTACTATCGGGGCGGTCTGGACAAGCTCACCATGCGATTTTTCAAGATGAAGGAAAAACTGGCTGGGAAAGCCGCCTCCCAGGTTGGCTGACCGCCGGAGATAAAACACAGGGAAGAAAGGGGTCCTATTATGATGAAAGCGGATACTATTTTTACCGGTGGAACCATCCTCACCATGGACTCGGCGCTGCCAAAAGCAGAAGCAGTGGCCGTCTCCGGAGGCCGTATCCTGGCTGTGGGAGGGCGGAAGGAGATCGAGGAGATGGCAGGGCCTGACACAAAAATGATCCACCTGGACGGAAAGACCATGGTTCCGGGCTTCAACGACGGACACAGTCATCTGCTCCAGTATGGCCTGGAGTTAGCCACTGTGGATCTGACGCCTGAAGTCTGTCCCAGCATCGCCAAAATGAAGGGGCTCATTGCCCAACGCGCTGCGCAGTTGAAGCCCGGTGAGTGGATTCGGGGTTGGGGTTGGGACGAGAGCCGTATGGAGGAAGGGCGTGTGCCCACTGCGGACGACCTCACGCAGGCGGCTCCGAACAACCCGGTGATGATCACCCGAACCTGCTATCACATGGTGGTGGCCAATCGCATGGCTTTAGAGCTGGGAGGGATCAGCGAAAACACCCCTGACCCCCAGGGAGGCTGCATCGTTCGGGATGAGCATGGCCAGGCGACAGGGTTACTTCAGGACGATGCCCAGACCTTTGTGAAAAGCGTCATCCCGCCTCCGGGAAAGGAAGACCTGAAGTCCGCCATAGGATTGGCCAGTAAGGTCTATAATTCCTATGGGATCACCAGCACCTGTGACGGCAGCACCTTGCTTGAGATCCATGGTGAGATCCCTGCCTGGTGCGAGAGCAGCCAGAGCGGTCTGCTCACGGTTCGCACTTCTGCGCTGATGTCTCCCGAGGTTTCCGAGCAGATTCAGGCCATGGGTATCCCCAGTAATTTCGGAACGGACCGCTTCCGCTTCGGTTGCGTAAAGTTTTTCATGGACGGCTCCCTGAGCGGCATGACCGCCGGTATGACGGAGCCCTACCTGGCGCCTCCCTATGGCAAGGGACTTATCTATATGGAGCAGGAAGAACTGAATGAGAAGGTTCGGGCCGCCCATGAGGCCGGGTATCAAATATCCATTCATGGCATCGGCGATCATACCCTGGATATGATCCTCACCGCCTATGAAGCCGCCCAAGCGGCGCTCCCGCGTACGGACCATAGACATCGAATCGAGCACGCCTCCATGTCCTATCCCCACCTGCTGGAGCGGATGAAGAAACTGGGACTTGATCTTAGCATGAACCCTGCGTTTCTCTATTTCCTGGGGAAAGCACATGTCAGCGCCATCGCGGAACGGGTCGCCTATGAGTTTCCTATGCAAACCTGCTTCCAAATGGGGATCCCTGTCTCGATCGGAAGCGACTGTCCCGTCGAAAGTTGCCATCCCAAATACGGAATGTACGCTTCGACCGTCCGCCGGACCATTGCCGGTCAGGACTGCGGAAGAAAAGAATGCCTCACTATGGAACAGGCTTTGTATGCGCTTACTATGGCGGGTGCGCACCACACCTTCGAGGAGGATAAAAAGGGATCCATTACCCCGGGGAAAATGGCTGACTTCGCCGTTCTGAGCCTGAACCCTCTGGAGACGCAGCCGGAAGGCATTCTGGATCTGGAGGTTCTCATGACCGTGCTGGACGGACAGATCGTATACCAGGCATAAGTGCAGTATTTCGCTGGAAAACATTTCCGCTGTTCAATGTTTGCGTTTTCCTGTATATTATTCATATTACTTACATCTCTATCTCTTTTCGGTAGGTACTCCGGACGCGTTTCGCATCCGGATTGCCTGCTTTCCACCTGAAATCGCTCTTAGGAGCAACGGGAGAGGCTGGTACTATGGAACCCACTTCGAATCTATCAGAAATGAATACTTTGATGGACATTGTGTTCCTGTTTCAGTCGGTGCGGGATCTCAATGTGATGTCTCAAAAGTTTTTGCAAATGTTGGGGAAGATCGTTCCTTATGAGAAGGCAGCCGTGTTCCTCCATCAAGAGGGTCAACGACAGTGCGCTCCTTGCGCGGAGGTGCGGTGTGGAGGAGCGATGATCCGGGAATATTTGAATACCTATTTCCAGCTAGACTATCTGAGTTGGCAGATTTTTCAGAGCCAGGAAAAGGTCTTCCTGGAGAGCAGCCGCATTCACCAGGAAGAGCGGCGAAGCTCCCGATTCTATCAAGAATTTCTTCGGAAATATGACGTTGAGTATCGCCTGATTCTAAACAGCCGCAATGCCTCAGGGGCTCTTTTGGGAACGGTCATGCTGTTCCGCTCCCAGATCTTTACGGATTTCAGTCCCCAAGAGGTCGCCATAATGGAGCGACTCCACGACCATTTCTCTGCGGGGATCGAGACTTCCATCCGGTTTAATGATCTTGCGGTCCAGGCTGACTTGGCACAAAAGGTCTATAAAACCATTCCGGACGTTATGGTGATTCTGGATGGAATGTTAACGGTTCGAGAGGGGAATGAATCCGCAGAGCGTTTCCTCATGCAGTTAGAGTCTTCCCCGGCCCGGCAGCGAGAGTTTTTCCGAACCATTCGAAACTGCTGCCAGGAGATGAAGGAGGACGGTGAGCTCTCTGGAGATGCCTCCGGTCCGCCAGACTTTCGGCAAATCCCTCTCCTGGACGGTACTGCCAAAGTCAGCATGATCGTCCACCCGGATGTGCAGGGGGCGCTCTCGTACGAATTTGTTGTCATCTTCTCTCAAACGAAGTTCCATGATTCTGACAATTCCCTTCCCTCTGGGTCTGCGGCGGAACAGATCCAGCAGCGTTTCTTCCAAACGCTCCGCCGCCAATACAGCCTAACCAACCGGGAGCTGGATCTTATTCGTCTGGCTCTGGAAGGTATGGAAAATCAAAAGATTGCCGAGACGCTGCATATAAGTCTCTTTACGGTTAAATCTCATTTCCAAAACGGATACGCCAAGTTGGGGGTGAGAAGTCGGCAGGAATTGTTCCTTACCTATGTGAAATATCTGATTTCAGAACAGTTCAGGCAGGAATTTGAGGCCCAGACCAGAAAGGATGATTACCTGTGGTAGTATTTGCGCTTCTGACCATCGGCGCGGTCTTGGCCGCGGCGGGCACCGGAGTCTATATCTTAAAAAAGGAGTACCTGCCTTTGCTCCGGGAATTGAGCCGAAGCCAGCCTTGGGACAAGACTCCCGAGCAACTATGGGGGGAGGAGGATGGATCGTGAATTTGGTTTCTCTTACCATGTTGGTGATCTTGCTTTTATTTGGCGTTGTAGGGCTGTGTATGGCGCGGAAGATCCGCAATGGGGATAGCTTTTATGTCATGGAGGAAAAAGCGCCCACGCTTTTTTTGGTGTGCGGCATCTGCATGTCCTACATCAGTGCGGTGACTATGAGCTCGGGTCCGGGCGTCTGCTATGAAAACGGCCCTTTTCTGCTTCTTACCACAGCGCAACCAGGCGCGTGGTTTGGTATGCTGGTGGCAATTCTGTTTATTGGACGGAAAATGAAGGCCATCGGCTGTTATACGATGGCAGATTACTTCGCAAAACGCTTCTCGGACAACAACGTGACCTGCCTGGCCCTGATCATTATGGTGACCGTCATGGAGATCTACGGAATTGGTCAGCTGGTTTCTATTGGCACGATCCTCAGTGAAGCTACGGGGATCTCTTACGGGGGAATTATCCTGATCTTCACCCTGGCGATCATGTTCTTCTGCGTGCCGGGGGGCACCTGGGGAATTATGATGACAGACACGCTTATGTTTGCGGTGGTGCTCGTGACGGCCTTTGTCGTTTGTCCAATGGTCATATACAACATCTATCCGGAAGCCGTCCAAGCACTGCCGGAAGCGTTTTGGTCTGTGCAGGGCATCCATGACATGTCTGCCGGATACCGAATATCACAAATGATTCTGTGGTTTACCTTCTTTGCTGGCTCTCCGGTGATCATCACCCGGGTCTTCCCTGCAAAAAATGACTTTGCGGTTTTGAAAGCAACTGTAATCAGCGTGGCACTTATCGCCTTGATCTCATTTCTTCTCTACTTTACCGCTGGCCTTATGCAAGGCGTGGAGCCCGGAATCGTTCCCCAGGAGCGCGTGATCCTTCAAGCCTTCCGGAAGTACTCTCCTCTTTTGGGAGGGCTTGTTGGCGTGGGGGGGATCCTCACGGCGGCGATTTCCACGGCCTCCGTTCTGTTCTGTCTGGCGGGATTTTCCATCTCTCGGGATTTGCATGGCTTACTAAACCAGGATAAGACCGAGAATTTGAATGACTTGAAGAGAGCGAGGATCGCCCAGGTTCTTGCGATTGGGATCGGTGGGGCGGTCGCATACCTCCAGCCCGGCAGCGGCTTTGACCTCTCTATCTTTGCTTGTGGTATTTTCGCGGCCAGTTGGCTGCCTACGATCCTGATGGGCCTGCTTTGGCGACGCTATACCTCTACGGCAGCTTTTTACGGGATGATCTCTGGGGCGCTGGTGCTTACGATCCTGCAAGTGCTCACGACGGTCCAGGAGCTTGTCCTTCCCTGGGACATCGCCCCCTATATTTTCAGTATGGTGATCTCCATTCTGGTTTCTTTGACGGTTACTTTGCGCGAACCGGTAGATCCAGAGGATGCCAGACGGCACTACCTGATCAGGAACGCCCAGCTTTCTGATTTGGTGATTCGCGAGGCATGGACCGTTCCCGAGGCCCTTCCCAAGCTGCTTAAAGGATATCATCGGGCGAGACGAGTGATAATGGGAGGTGTGATCAGCGTGGCAGGGGTTTTGCTGCTGTTCTGCATCTTGTTTTATTCTTTTATCCCGTCGAGCTGATGCCTGTATCCGATGGAGAACATACTGCTCAGGCTGGCGCGCACAGGACCTGCGCGCGGCAGACTGCCATCCCCCCCTCTATCGGGAAAGGCACAGACTTTTTCGACAAGCTGAGAAGGACCCGATGTTTGCCGGGTCCTTCTTTCTTTGTCTTCTAGGCCCTCTTTTTTTGAAAAACTTTGAAAACCCTCTATGCAAACTCGAAGAATTATATTAAAATAGAACAGACTTGAATTTCTGCGCTCAGGCGCCGGGAGGTTAAGGAAACTATGGACAAACCAAAGTACAAACGAGTTCTGCTGAAGATCAGCGGCGAGGCCCTTGCCGGTGCGCCGGGCCGCGGTCATGACTTCGGCTTTATCCACCAAGTCTGCGACGTTGTGAAGGCCTGCGCGCAGCTGGGCGTGGAGGTCGGCCTCGTGGTGGGCGGCGGCAACATCTGGCGGGGTCTGAAGGACGGCGGCGACAAGATGGAGCGCAGCCGCGCCGACCAGATGGGGATGCTGGCCACAGTCATCAACAGCCTGGCCGTCCAGGACGTGCTGGAGCAGAAGGGCCAGGAGGCCCGGGTGCTGACGTCCTTCGAGATGGGGCCGGTGGCCCAGCGGTACACCTACGCCGATGCGGACCGCTTCCTGAAGGAGGGCAAGGTGGTCATCTTTGCCGGCGGCACCGGCAACCCCTACTTCTCCACGGACACCGCCGCCGTCCTGCGGGCCGCGGAGATCGGCGCGGACATGATCCTGCTGGCCAAGAACATCGACGGCGTCTACAGCGCCGACCCCAGGAAAGACCCCAGCGCGGTGAAGTACGACCGCATCAGCTATGCCCAGGTCCTGGCAGAGGGGTTGCAGGTCATGGACCTGCCCGCCACCGCCCTGGCCATGGAAAACCACATCCCCGTTATGATCTTCGCCCTGGCAGACCCGGAGAATATCCTTCGCGTGGTGAAGGGAGAGAGCATTGGCACTATTGTTGAGGAGGAACGAAAGAATGTCTGATATTATCCATGATTATGATGCAAAGATGCAGAAGACCGTTGACGTGGTGGTGAGCGACTTCGCCAGCGTCCGCGCGGGCCGCGCCAACGCCAGCGTGCTGGACCGGATCGGCGTGGAATACTACGGCACCGAGACCCCCATCCATCAGGTGGCCAGCATCTCCACCCCCGACCCCCGCACCCTGGTCATCCAGCCCTGGGACGCCACCCTGCTGAAGGCCATTGAGAAGGCCATCCTGACCTCCGAGCTGGGCATCAACCCCCAGAACGACGGCAAGGTCATCCGCCTGAACTTCCCCCAGCTCACCGAGGAGCGCCGTAAGGAACTGACCAAGCAGGTGAAGAAGTTCGGCGAAAACGGCAAGGTCGCCATCCGCAACATCCGCCGGGACGCCATGGATAAGCTGAAGGCCATGGAAAAGAAGTCCGAGATCACCGAGGACGACCTGAAGGAATACGAAAAGGATCTGCAAAAGGTCACGGACAAGCGCATCAAGGAGATCGACGACCTGACCGCAAAGAAGGAAGCCGAACTGATGGCAGTGTGACCGGCTGACCATGGCATTTTTCAGAACGAAAAAACAGGCGGGGGAGGCGGCGCTCGACCTCTCCCGCCTGCCGAAGCATATCGCTATCATTATGGACGGCAACGGCCGCTGGGCCAAGAAGCGCGGTCTGCCTCGCACCGCCGGGCACGCCGCCGGTGCGGAGACCTTCCGCACCATTGCCTACCACTGCCGGGATCTCGGCATCCCGTACCTGACCGTCTACGCCTTCTCCACGGAGAACTGGAAGCGCCCTGCCGAGGAGGTCTCCGCCATCATGGACCTTCTGCGGAAGTATCTGCTGGAGGCCCTGGAGAAGATGCAGAGGGACGGCTTCCGCATCCGCTTCCTGGGGGACGTCACAGCCCTGCCGGAGGAGCTTCGCGCCCTCTGCCTGGAGACGGTCTCCGTGGGCGAACGGGTGGACGCCAAGTATCAGATCAACGTCTGCCTGAACTACGGCGGCCGGGATGAGATCATCCGGGCGGCGAAGGCGTGGGCCAAGGACGCGGCCGAGGGCCGGGTCGAGGCCGAGGCGCTGGACGAGGCGGCCTTCTCCGCCTATCTGGACAGCAGGGGCGTCCCCGATCCCGACCTGATCATCCGGCCCAGCGGCGAGCTGCGCCTGTCCAACTTCCTGCCCTGGCAGTCGGCGTATTCGGAGTTCTACTTCACCGACGTGCTCTGGCCGGACTTTGACGGCAAGGTCCTCAACGAGGCCATCATTGACTATCAAAAGAGAAGCCGCCGGTTCGGCGGTATTTAAGACCTGCATCCGCACCCAAGAACGGGATCCAGGTTCCAAGCGCTGCGTGACAACGCAGAAAGGAAGGTCCATCCGATGAAAAATCGAATTATTGTGGCATGTGTGGGCATCCCTCTGATCCTGGTGATGCTCTTCGTGCTGCCTAAGCCCTTTACCCCCACCATGATCGCCATTCTGGCGGCGGTGGGCACCTATGAGGCCATGCATGCCATCGGCATGAACCACCCCCGCATCGCCCTGTATACCGCCGTTCTGGCCATCGCCACCCC
The DNA here is from genome assembly GCA_934572535.1 of uncultured Eubacteriales bacterium. Taxonomy (GTDB): domain Bacteria; phylum Bacillota; class Clostridia; order Oscillospirales; family Oscillospiraceae; genus Evtepia. The sequence continues at coordinate 62,587 of CAKTLJ010000006.1, read as the reverse complement.
ATTCTGGGTCTACGCCGGAGAGCGCCGTGTGGTCGCCCTGACCACCCTGCTGGTCTACCTGGTCCTGGTCTTTGCGGAGGCGGTCGCCAGCGGACGGAGGGTAAAGATCGAGCGGGTGGGCGGCGCTTTCTTCTTCGCCCTGCTGATCTCCTACGCCCTGTCCTCCCTTGTCCGCATGGGGATGCTGGATGGTAAGCTCCGCACCGCCTGCGTCCTGCTGCCCATCGCCCTGCCCTTCATGGTGGACGCGGCGGCCATGCTCACTGGCAAGTACCTGGGCAAGCGCAAGCTGGCCCCCAAACTCTCCCCCCACAAGACGGTGGAGGGCTCCATCGGCGGTCTGGTGGGCGGCGTGGTGCTCTGCCTGCTCTACGGTCTGATCTTCCATAAGATCACCGACGTGACCGTAAACTACTACTTCCTGGCCGTCTACGGCATTCTGGGCGCGGCGCTGTCCCAGGTGGGCGACCTCTTCTTCTCCTACATCAAACGAACCCGGGACATCAAGGACTTCGGTCATCTGCTGCCCGGTCACGGCGGTGTGCTGGACCGGTTCGACAGCGTGATCTTCTGCGCGCCCCTGATCGAGATCCTGATGACGTGGATCCCTGCGTTCAAATAAGAGGCGAATACGTATGATCCAACGCAGCATTTCTATTCTCGGCTCCACCGGCTCCATCGGCACCCAGACCCTGGACGTCGCTGAGAGCTGTGGCATCCGTGTGGCCGCGCTGACGGCCAACAAGAGCGTTGACCTGTTGGAGCAGCAGGCTCGTATTTTCAAGCCCATTCTCGTGGCGGCGGCGGATGCTGCCGCCGCTGCTGCTTTACAGGCGCGGCTGGCGGACACCGACATCCGGGTCCTGGCCGGGGAGGAGGGCGTCCTGGCGGTGGCCTCCCTGCCGGAGGCAGACACGGTGGTCACAGCCCTGGTGGGCATCGCCGGGCTGGAGCCCACCCTGGCCGCCATCGACGAAGGCAAGCGCATTGCCCTGGCCAACAAGGAGACCCTGGTCTGCGCCGGGCCTCTGGTGATGGGGCGGGCCAAGGAGAAGGGGGCGGAGATCGTCCCCGTGGACTCCGAGCACTCGGCCATCTTCCAGAGCCTTCAGGGCAGCGCGCACAAGGAGATCAAGCGCATCCTCCTGACCGCCTCCGGCGGTCCCTTCTTCGGCTGGACCCGGCAGGCGCTGGAGGCGGTCACCCCGGCCCGCGCCCTCAAGCACCCGAACTGGTCCATGGGGGCCAAGGTCACCATCGACTCGGCCACCTTGATGAACAAGGGGCTGGAGCTTTTGGAGGCCATGTCCCTTTTTGACGTTCCCCCGGAAAAAATTCAGATCTTGGTCCATCGGGAGAGCATACTGCACTCCGCGGTGGAATACTGTGATAACAGCGTCATTGCCCAGCTGGGCAGCCCCGACATGCGCCTGCCCATCCAGTACGCCCTGTCCTGGCCGGAGCGAACGACCGGTCCCGCCAAGGAGCTGGACCTGCTCTCCTGCGGGAGCCTGACCTTTGCCCGCCCCGACACGGAGGCCTTCCGCTGCCTGGCCCTGGCCATCGAGGCAGCCAAGGAGGGCGGCACGGCCCCGGCCATTCTGAACGGGGCCAACGAGGTGGCGGTGGCCAGATTCCTGGAGGAGAAGATCTCCTTCCCGGACATTCCCCGGGCGGTGGAACACGCCCTGACCGCGGTACCCAGGGAGGAGCCCCTCACCCTGGACGCCATCCACCGGGCGGACAAACGGGCCCGGGCCGCGGCGGAGGAATTCTGCGCGGCGCGGTGAGCGCAGCGCGTCCCGGACGGCTCCCATCCGCTTTTCCTGAGGCAGCGAGGATCGCGCTTTCTCAGAACGACCCACGCGAGGTGACCAATTTGCTCTATATCATCATCGGTGTCCTTCTCTTCGGCCTGCTCATCGCCGTTCACGAGGCGGGCCATTTCCTGGCGGCCAAAAAGCTGGACGTTCAGGTCAACGAGTTTGCCATCGGCATGGGCCCGGCCCTCTTCACCAGGCAGAGAGGGGAGACCCTCTACTCCCTGCGCGCCTTCCCCATCGGCGGCTACTGCGCCATGGAAGGGGAGAACGAGAAGAGTGAGTCTCCCCGGTCCTTTTCGACCAAGTCGCCCTGGAAGAAGATCGTGATCTTGGTGGCCGGGTCGGCCTTCAACTTCCTGGCGGGATTTCTCCTGGTGGCCATCCTCTTCACCTCCGCCGGAAGCTATGTTGTGCCGGTGGTGAAGGACTTCGTGGAGGACTTCCCCTGCGCCGGAGAGAACGGCCTGATGCCGGGGGACCGCATCCTGGAGATCAACGGGAAAAAGGTCCGCGTGTACTCCGACGTGTCTGCCTGCCTCTCCACCGCCCAGGGCCAGACCAAGGACCTGGTGGTGGAGCGCAGCGGGGAGCGGGTGACGCTCCACGACCTGCCCCTGAACCTCCGGGAATACACGGTGGAGGGGAAGACGGTGACCATGTACGGCCTCTATTTCGACACGGAGAAGGCCACCCCCCTGGGCGTCCTGACGCAGAGCTGGAAGACCTGCCTCTACTTTGCCCGGTCGGTCTGGACCGGCTTGGGTATGCTGGTCAGCGGCCAGGTGGGCTTGCAGGACATGTCCGGCCCCGTGGGCATCGTGACCTACCTGGGGGAGGCAGGCAGCCAGAGCAGCTCCGTGGCCAACGGCCTGCGCAATGTCTGCTATATCATCGCCCTCATCGCCGTGAACCTGGCCATCATGAATATGCTGCCGATCCCCGCCCTGGACGGCGGCCGGGTCTTCCTGCTGCTGGTCAGCGAGCTCTGGTATCTGCTGACCCGTCGGCCCATCGACCCCAAGTACGAGGCCTATCTCAATGCGGGAGGCTTCCTCCTGCTCATCCTGCTGATGATCGTTGTGACCTTCAGCGACGTAATAAAGCTGGTGAACTGACGTATGACAAAGAAAATTTTTGTGGGCGGCGTTCCCGTTGGCGGGGGCGCCCCCGTTTCCATCCAGTCCATGACCAACACCCCCACCGACGACGTGGAGGCCACCGTGGCCCAGATCCGCCGCCTGGCGGCCGCCGGGTGTCAAATCGTCCGGGTGGCCGTGCCCAACCTGGCGGCGGCCAAGGCCGTGGGGGCCATCAAGGAGCAGATCGACCTGCCCCTGGTGGTGGACATCCACTTCAACTACAAGCTGGCCCTGGAGTGCATCGAGGTCGGGGCGGACAAGGTCCGCATCAACCCCGGCAACATCGGGGAACCGGAGCGGGTGCGGGCTGTGGCCAACGCCTGCGCCCGAAAGAACATCCCCATCCGCATCGGAGTCAACGGCGGCTCCCTGGAGAAGCCCCTGCTGGCCAAGTACGGCGGGGTCACGCCCCAGGCCATGGTGGACTCGGCCTTCGGCCACATCGCCCTGCTCAACCGCTATGACTTCGACGATATCTGCGTCTCCCTGAAAGCCTCCCACGTGCCCATCACCATGCAGGCCTATCAGCTGATGAGCCAGCAGTCGGACTATCCCCTCCACCTGGGCGTCACCGAGGCCGGGACCACCCGCATGGGGACGCTGAAATCCGCCGTCGGCATCGGCGGCCTGCTGGCCCTGGGCATCGGCGACACCCTGCGGGTCACCCTGACCGCCGACCCGGTGGAGGAGATCTATGCCGCCAAGGACATCCTCAAGGCGGTGGGCCTCCGGAAGGACGGCCCCGACCTGATCGCCTGCCCCACCTGCGGCCGCACGAAGATCGACCTGATCCCCCTGGCCAAGGCGGTGGAGGAGCGGCTGAAGGACGTGAAGAAGCCCATCACCGTGGCGGTCATGGGCTGCGTGGTCAATGGCCCCGGCGAGGCCTCCGCCGCTGACGTGGGCATTGCCGGGGGCAACGGCTTCGGGATGCTCTTCCGCCACGGCCAGGTGCTGAAAAAGGTCCCGCAGGAGGACCTGCTGGACGAGCTGATGGCCCTGATCGACGAGATACCTTAAAGGAAGGAACCACCCATGCCAGAGAAAAACCTGCCCTTTTTTGAACTCTTTTCTCCCTACCAGCCTGACCCGGCCCTGTATGCGGTCCTGGAGCCATGGCTGGTCACCGGGGCGGTGATGGACAGCACCGCCCGCACCATAGAGGCCCAGCTGCTCTGCCCCACGCCTCCTGACCCGGCGCTCTTGCAGCGGGTGGAGGCCGACCTGGTCCGGCTCTATCGCCTGAACCAGGCGGTGCTGCGCCCGCTCTCCCCGGAGCCTGCCGTGTGCTGCGCCCAGGCGCTGGCGGAGCCGGAGGAGGAGCCGCCCTTTGTCTTTGACGACGCGCCGCCGGAGGAACCGCCCTTCGTCTTTGACGACGCGCCGCCGCCCGACGCGCCGCCGGTCCCGTCTGCGCCGCCGAGCGACGAGCAGGCGCACATCTTCCAGCAGACCGAGGCCCTTCGGCAGAAGGCCATGAAGGAGGCCATGGCCGCCCACGAGGCGGAGCGGGCCTTCTCGGCCAACCGCATCTTTGGCAGCCGCCAGATCAAGAAGAAGCCGATCCCCATGAACACCCTGGAGCTGGACATGGGCGTGGTGGTGGTGGAGGGCGACGTCTTCGCCGTCGAGCACCGGGAGCTGAAAAAGCGCAACGCCTGGGTCATCAGCTTTGACGTCACCGACTACACCTCCTCCATCCGGGTCAGCGGCTTCATGCCCGGAAACGAGGGCCTGCCCATCGTCAACGGGGTGAAGACCGGGCAGCACCTGAAGATCTCCGGCCGCCTGAATCTGAACCGCTTCGACAACGACATGGTCCTGGAACCCATGATCATCGAGACGGCGGAGAAGAAGGGGAAGAAGGACAACGCCCCGGAAAAGCGGGTGGAGCTTCACCTCCACACCCGCATGTCCCTGATGGACGCCCTGACCGACACCAAGGATGCGGTGAAGCGGGCCATCTCCTGGGGCCACCCCGCCATTGCCATCACCGACCATGGCGTGGCCCAGTCCTTCCCCGACGCCTGGAGCGCTGCCAACGGAAAGATCAAGGCCCTCCTGGGCACCGAGGCCTATTACATCAACGACGTGGACGAGAAGCTGACCGTCCGGGGGAGCCAGGACCAGGATCTGGACGGACCCATGGTCTGCTTCGACCTGGAGACCACCGGCCTGAACAAAAAGACCGACCTGATCACGGAGATCGGCGCGGTGGTCCTGGAGGGGGGAGAGGTCAAGGAGAGGTTCCAGACCTTCGTGGATCCCCAGCGCCCCCTGCCTCCCAACATCATCCAGCTCACCGGCATCACCGACGATATGCTCATCGGCGCGCCCAGCCAGGAGGAGGCCATCCGGGCCTTTTTGGACTTTGTGGATGGACGGCCCCTCGCCGCCCACAACGCCGAGTTCGACATCGGCTTTGTGCGGGAGGGCTGCCAGCGCTGCAATATCCCCTTTACCCCCACCTATCTGGACACCCTGCCCCTGGCCCAGAACCTTCTGCCTGAGCTGGGCAAGTACAAGCTGGACGTCGTCTGCCGCCACCTGAACCTGCCCGACTTCAACCATCACCGGGCCTCTGACGACGCGGCCATGGTGGGCCATATGCTGGTGCCCTTCATCCAGATGCTCCGGGACCGGGGCGTGGACAAGCTCCAGCAGGTCAACGCCAACCTCTCCAAGACCAGCTCGCTGGGCAAGGCCAAGCGGATGCCCAAGCACCTGATCGTCCTGGCCAGGAACCAGACCGGCCTGCGCAACCTCTATAAGCTCATCTCCCTGAGCCACCTGCAATACTTCAAGCGCTTTCCCATCATGCCCAAGAGCGAGATCAACGCCAACCGAGAGGGCCTGATCCTCGGCTCCGCCTGCGAGGCCGGTGAGCTGTATCAGGCCATCGTCCGGGGGAAGGACTGGGAGGAGCTTTGCCGCATTGCCGCCTGGTATGACTATTTGGAGATCCAGCCCCTGTCCAACAACGCCTTCATGCTCCGGCCCGACAAGAACGGCAAGTCCATCGCCCGGGACTGGGAGCAGATCCGCCAGTGGAACCGCATGGTGGTCCGCTTGGGGGAGGAGCTGGGCAAGCCGGTCTGCGCCACCGGCGACGTTCACTTCCTGGACCCCGAGGACGAGGCCTATCGCCACGTCCTCCTGGACACCAAGGGCTTTGACGACGCTGACGCGCCCAACCCCCTCTACTTGCGCACCACGGAGGAGATGTTGGAGGAGTTTGCCTACCTGGGCGAAGAGAAGGCCTACGAGGTGGTGGTGACCAACACGCAGCTGGTGGCCTCCTGGTGCGACGAGGTCAAACCCCTGCCCGACGGCCTGTTTGCCCCCAAGCTGGAAAACTCCGACAAGGAGCTCTACGACCTGGTGTGGGGCAAGGCCCACGAGCTGTACGGCGAGGACCCGCCCCAGATCGTAAAGGACCGCATCCAGCTGGAGCTGCCCGGCATCATCGAGCGAAAGTACGACGTCATCTACATGTCCGCGCAGAAGCTGGTGCAGAACTCCCTGGAGCACGGCTACCTGGTTGGCTCCCGCGGCTCCGTGGGCTCCTCCATCGTGGCCTTCCTCTCGGGCATCACCGAGGTCAACTCCCTGCCGCCCCACTACCGCTGCCCCAACTGCAAGCACGCCGACTTCGAGGCCGGGGCGGGGCACGGCTGCGGCGCGGACATGCCCGACGGCTGGTGTCCCGTCTGCGGCACCAAGTACGTCAAGGACGGCTTTGACATCCCCTTCGAGACCTTCCTGGGCTACGGCGGCAAGAAGGTCCCCGATATCGACCTGAACTTTTCCGGTGAGTACCAGGCCAACGCCCACCGGTACACCTTCGAGCTCTTTGGCGAGAGCCACGTCTTCCGGGCCGGGACCATCGGCACCGTGGCCGAGAAGACCGCCTATGGCTATGTGAAGAAATACCTGGCGGCCCGCGGCCTCCACGTGACCAAGGCCGAGGAGAACCGCCTGACCCTGGGCTGCACCGGGGTCCGCCGGACCACCGGCCAGCACCCCGGCGGCATGGTGGTCATTCCCCAGGACAAGGAGATCTACGATTTCTGCCCCGTCCAGCACCCGGCTGACGACACGGGGACGGACATCATCACCACCCACTTCGACTACCACAAGATGGAGGACAACCTCCTGAAGCTGGACATGCTGGGGCACGATGACCCGACCATGATCCGCATGATGCAGGACCTCACCGGCATCGATCCTCAGACCATCCCCCTGGACGACGCGGACACCATGAAGATCTTCATCAACTCCGCCCCCCTGGGCTATGAGGAGGACCCCGTCCTGGGTCCCACGGGGGCCGTGGCCGTGCCGGAGTTCAACACCAAGTTCACCCGGCAGATGCTCATGGACACCCAGCCGGAGAAGTTCAACACCCTGGTCCGGCTGTCGGGCTTCTCCCACGGCACCGACGTGTGGCTGGGCAATGCCCGCGACCTGATCCTCTCGGGCACCGCCGACGTTGACTCCACCGTGGGCTGCCGCGACGACATCATGCTCTACCTGATGGAAATGGGGGTGGAGCCGAAGATGGCCTTCGACATCATGGAGGCCGTCCGCAAGGGCAAGGTCAAGAAGAACGGCTTCAACGAGGGCTGGGAGGAGGCCATGCGGGCCAGCAACGTCCCCGACTGGTACATCGAGTCCCTGGCCAAGATCGGCTACCTCTTCCCCAAGGCCCACGCCGTGGCCTACGTCATGATGGCCTTCCGCATCGCCTGGTACAAGGTCCACCGCCCCTTGGCCTTCTACTCGGCCTACTTCTCCATCCGGGCCAAGGCCCTGGACGCCACCTGCATGTGCCGGGGGATGGAGGTCTGCCAGCAGAAGATGAAGGAGATCGCCGCCAAGGAGAAGGACGCCGCTGCCGTGGAGGAGGACATGATGGTCACCTTGGAGGTCTGCTACGAGTTCTACCTCCGGGGCTTTACCTTTGAAACCATCGACCTCTATCGGTCGGACGCGACCAAGTTCGTCATGGACGAGGAGAAGAATTCCCTCCTGCCGCCCTTCACCGCCATTCCCGGCCTGGGGGAGACGGCAGCCATCTCCATCGTGGAGAACCGGGCGGGCCGCCACTTTATCTCCCAGGAGGAGCTGCTGGCCGCCTGCCCCAAGGTCTCCAAGACTCACGTGGACCAGCTCCGGGCCGCCGGGGCATTGGGCTCCATGCCGGAGACCAGCCAGATCTCCCTCTTTTAAGGACGAAAAACGTCACGCAATGCCGGTTGCGTGACGTTTTTTCGCCCTTGCGGACAAGAGAAAACGCCCCCATGAAAACCAAGTTTTCATGGGGGCGGATATCACTCGGTAAGCCGAAGCGTTTGGAAAAAGGCGGGGTCTGAATTACTTCAGGGAGACCTTTGCGCCGACGTCTTCCAGCTTCTTCTTCAGCTCCTCAGCCTCGTCCTTGGAGACGCCTTCCTTGACAGCCTTGGGGGCAGCCTCGACGACAGCCTTGGCGTCAGCCAGGCCCAGGCCGGTGATCTCGCGGACAGCCTTGATGACCTTGACCTTCTCAGCGCCGAAGTTCTCCAGAACGACGTCGAACTCGGTCTTCTCCTCAGCAGCGGGAGCAGCGCCGCCAGCAGCGGGAGCAGCCATAGCAGCAGCGGAAACGCCGAACTCGTCCTCCAGTGCGTGAACCAGCTCGGACAGCTCCAGAACGGTCAGAGCCTTAACCTCTTCGATGAGGGCAGTAATCTTCTCAGAAGCCATGATAGTTACCTCCTAAAATATGTGTTGTGTAATTGTGTAATTTTGATTTCAGTGTGGGGAATTACTCGGCGGCGGGAGCCTCTGCTTCCACGAAGCCGCCCTTCTCCTCGGCGATCGCCTTCAGGACGATAGCCAGGCTGGTGATGGGAGCCAGCATGGTGCCCAGGACCTGAGCCTGCAGGACGTCCTTGGCGGGCAGTTCGGCCAGAGCCATGATCTCCTCCAGGGGCAGGACCTTACCGTCCATAAAGCCGGCCTTGATGACGAACTTGGAGCCGTTGAACTGCTTGGCGAACTTGTTGATCACGCGCATGGGAGCGATGGGATCGCCGTTGGACAGAGCCAGGGAAGTGGTGCCGTTCAGGGCCTCGTCCATTTCCTCCAGACCGCAATCCTTGATGGCGAAGCGCAGCAGGGTGTTCTTGACAACGGCGTAATCCAGCTCGTTGGTGCGGCACTCGGCGCGCAGAGCGGTATCCTCAGCAACAGAGATGCCCTTGTAGTCCACCAGAACGCCTGCGGAAGCGCCCTTCAGCTTTTCAGTCAGCTCAGCCACGATAGCCTGCTTCTCAGAGAGAACTTTTGCGTTAGGCATGGTGTTTCACCTCCAGAATATGAAAAATGCTGTCTCGCATTCAAAGACGCAAAACAGCACAAAGAGACGATCTTATACTGCATTCTCGGTAGGACTTATGGGCGCCTACTGTCTTTGAACACGAGTGATAGTATATCATTCCGGAAAGGCGCTGTCAAGCGCCTTTCCGGGAAAATGATAGTTTTTTGTAAAATCAGGAGCCGATCAGCCCAGCTTAGCGCCGTTGACCTTGATGCCGGGGCCCATGGTGGAGGCCACGACGCAGCTCTTGATATAGGTGCCCTTGGCGGCAGCGGGCTTGGCCTTGATGATGGCGCCGACCAGAGTGTTGAAGTTCTCGGTCAGCTTCTCAGCGCCAAAGGAGACCTTGCCGATGGGGCAGTGGATGATGTTGGTCTTGTCCAGACGATACTCGACCTTACCAGCCTTTGCCTCTGCGACAGCGTTGGCAACGTTGGGGGTGACGGTACCGGCCTTGGGGGAGGGCATCAGGCCCTTGGGGCCCAGGACCTTACCCAGACGGCCGACGACGCTCATCATGTCGGGGGAAGCGATGACGACGTCGAAGTCGAACCAGTTCTCCTGCTGGATCTTCTGCGCCAGATCCATCTCGCCGACGTAATCTGCGCCGGCTTCCTTTGCGGCGTCGGCCTTGTCACCCTTGGCGAAGACCAGAACGCGGGGCACCTTGCCGGTGCCGTGGGGCAGGACGATCGCGCCGCGGACCTGCTGGTCAGCGTGACGGGAGTCAACGCCCAGCTTGACGTGCAGCTCAACAGTCTCATCGAACTTGGCGGGAGCGGTCTTGACAATCAGATCCATAGCCTCTGCGGTGTCATACAGAGTTGCCTTGTCGATCTGCTTTGCGCTGTCCTGATATTTCTTACCTCTAAACATATCTCTAACCCTCCTGCCTTACTCGCCGACGACAACGCCCATGGAGCGTGCGGTACCAGCGATCATGCTCATAGCAGCCTCAACGGTTGCTGCGTTCAGGTCGCGCATCTTGGTTTCGGCGATCTTACGAACGTCTTCCTTGCTGATGGTAGCGACCTTGTCCTTGTTGGGGACACCGGAACCGGACTCGATGTTGCAAGCCTTCTTGATCAGGACGGCTGCGGGGGGAGTCTTGGTAATAAAGGTGAAGGAGCGGTCAGCATAAACAGTGATGACCACGGGGATGATGAGGCCAGCATCGTTCTTGGTGCGCTCGTTGAATTCCTTGGTGAATGCGGCGATGTTCACGCCGTGCTGACCCAGAGCGGGGCCAACGGGGGGAGCCGGAGTTGCCTTACCGGCGGGAATTTGCAGTTTTACGTAACCAGTTACTTTCTGTGCCACTTAGAGCACCTCCATTTTAAAATGTGGTTGGACGGAGTTTCAACTCCTCCCACGTTTGCGCCTTCTGCGCAAAGTACATCAGGGGAATCAGATGGATTCGATCTGATCCAGATCCAGTTCGACCGGAGTTTCGCGGCCGAACATGGAAACAACGACCCGAACCTTCTGGCGCTCCATGTCGATCTCTTCCACCGTACCGAGGAAGGATTCCAGTGCGCCGTCCGTGATGCGGACGTTATCGCCGACTTCGTAGGTCACCAGGACCTCCCGCTTCTCCACGCCCATGGCGGCGATCTCGTCGTCCGTCAGGGGAATGGGCTTGTTGCCGGACCCGACGAAGCCCGTCACGCCGCGCACGTTGCGCACCAGATGCCAGGTCTCGTCCGTCATGATCATCTTCACCAGCACATAGCCGGGGAACACCTTGCGTTCCACGGTCTTGGTACCGGAGTCGGTGATCTCGGTCACGGTCTCCATGGGAATGTTGACCCCGAGGATGAGGTCGCCCATGTTGCGGTTTTCCACGGCCTTTTCAATGGTGGCTTTTACGGTGTTTTCATAACCGGAATAGGTGTGAGCCACATACCATTTTGCGTCTTCAGCCATATTGATCCACCTTCATCCGTTAGTGGCCAAAGAGAGAGAGAAGAGCGTCGATGACGGCGCTGGCAATGCCATCGAAGATCCAGACGATGATGCCTACGATGATGACGCAGACAATGACGATACCGGTCTTCTTCATGGTATCCGCCTTGGAAGGCCAGGCGACCTTCTTCAGCTCCGCCTTCAGTTCGCGGAAGAAGCGAGCCACACGCTTGCCAAAGCCGGGTTTCTTGTCCTTGGACTTTTCCTTCTTGGGCTTAGCGGACTTGGGTTCCTTCGCTGCCGGAGTTTTGGTCTCTTCTGCGTTTACATCCAGGTTCATCTTTTCTTTTTCAGACATTCAGTTCCACCCTTTCTTACGAATGCGGGCCATCATCACTTAGTCTCGTTATGAACGGTGTGTTTTCTGCAGAAGGGGCAGTACTTGTTCATCTCTAAGCGGTCGGGGGTATTCTTCTTGTTCTTCATAGTGTTGTAGTTGCGCTGCTTGCACTCACTGCATCTGAGCGTGACCTTCACGCGTGCGCCGGCCTTTGCCATATCGCGGCACCTCCTTTACGATGTTCGGCCCTGGGAAAAGAAAAAACCGAAATCGGCCTTGCCTGTCCACAGGCGATCCCGACTCCGGCGAATCAATTCTGCCAAAAATAAGCATGATGGAAGAATACGGCTGGAATCGGCATCGGTTGCCTCCCTATGTCCCGATGGGTCAAGGGGTTGCGGACATATACCGTAATATGTGCGCAAAAAGTAAGCCCTTTTCATAGGTACTATCATGCTATCATATAGGATATCGGCTTGTCAAGTGTTTTTTCAAAAAATATTTTCCGACTCCCGCCGTCCAAAGGCGTTTTCCGCCGCTCTTTCGGTTGACACCCCCAACCCTTTCCGTTAATATGTTTATAGGTAAGAACGATGTCACACGATGCGTTGTCACACGATGCGTTGGCACAGGACAGAATGGAGAAAAGTATGCGAATCATGGCAATTGATTACGGGGACGCCCGCACGGGCGTTGCCCTGTCGGACGTGACGGGGCTTCTGGCCGGTCAGACCTTTTTGGTGAAGAGCCGAAAGGAGGAGGTGGTCCTGGAGGAGCTGGCCGCCCTGGCGAAAAAGCAGGGGGCGGAGGAACTGGTCCTGGGCTATCCGAAAAACATGGACGGCAGCATTGGTCCCCGGGCGGAGAAGTGCGCGGCCCTGGCGGAAAGCCTGCGGGAGCGGACGGCTCTGCCCGTGATCCTCTGGGATGAGCGCCGCACCACGGTGGACGCGCACCGCATCCTGGGGGAGCAGGGGGTCCGCGCCAAGAATCGTAAGGATAAGATCGACTCGGTCGCTGCCACCCTCATTCTGGAGGGCTACCTGACCTGGAAGCGTGTCCAGGCCCAGCGACAGGAACAGGAGGAACACCATGGATAAAGACAAACGCGAGGTACAGTATCACATTGCCTGCGCCCCCGGCGACGTGGGCCGCTATTGCATCCTGCCCGGCGACCCCGCCCGCAGTGAGCTCATCGCCCGGTTTTTCGACGACCCTGTCCAAGTGGCCTATAACCGGGAGTACAACACCTTTACCGGGACCCTCCTGGGGGAGAAGGTCAGCGTCTGCTCCACGGGCATTGGCGGCCCCTCCGCGGTCATCGCCATGGAGGAGCTGACCGCCCTCGGCGCGGACACCTTCCTGCGGGTGGGGACCTGCGGGGGCATTGACCTGAAGGTCCAGAGCAACGACCTGGTGATCGCCACCGGGGCCATCCGCCACGAGGGCACCAGCCGGGAGTACGCCCCCATCGAGTTCCCCGCCGTGCCCGACTACGAGGTCCTGACGGCCCTGGTGGACGCGGCCAAGGCGCTGGGGAAGCCCTGGCACACCGGCGTGGTCCAGTGCAAGGACTCCTTCTACGGCCAGCACTCCCCCCAGCGGATGCCGGTGTCCTACGAGCTGGAGGCCAAGTGGGAGGCCTGGAAGCGGCTGGGCGTTCTGGCCAGCGAGATGGAATCCGCCGCCCTCTTTACCGCCGCCGCCGCCCTGGGGGTCCGCTGCGGCTCGATCTTCCACGTGATCTGGAACCAGGAGCGGGAGAAGGCCGGTCTGGACCAGACGGAATCCACCAATGTGCTGCTGTCCGTCAAGGCATGTATCGAAGGGCTGAAGAATCTCATCATCCAGGACCGAAAGAAGGAGGAGGCGAACCATGGCTGATAGTATCCGGCGTTCCTGCATCGACTGCGCGGTGACCCTGTGCGACGCCCACGATCCCCACAAGGAATTTCCCGCCTTCTGCATCAGCCGTCAGATGACGGAGGCGCAGCGGAACAGCTCCCTGCGGGAATACTTCACGAACGAAGAGGATAAGAGGATCGTCCAGACGGCGGCGGTCGTGGAGGCGGAAGGCTACCGCAAATGGCCCCGGGTCCAGGAGACCATCGAGTTTGCCAAGCGCATGGGCTACCACAAGATCGGCATCGCCACCTGCGTGGCCCTGATCCGGGAGAGCCGCACCCTGGCCAAGATGCTCCGGGCCAACGGCTTCGAGGTCTACGGCGTGGGCTGCAAGGCCGGAGAGGTTCCCAAGACCGAGCTGGGCATCCACCCCAAGCACCACGGCCCCGGCCCCATGGCCTGCAACCCGGTCCTCCAGGCCCAGCTGCTGGCCGAGGAGGGAACGGAGTTCAACATCGTCATGGGCCTGTGTGTGGGCCACGACAGCCTGTTCTATAAGCACTCCCAGGCCCCCGCCACCACCCTGGTGGTGAAGGACCGGGTCCTGATGCACAACCCCGTCATGCCGCTCTACCACGCGGACGGGTACTACGCCAATTTGACCAAGCCCCAGGAAGAGGACTGACGCCCTACGGGATCCCGCCGCATACACTGCGGCGGGATTTTTTCCCGCCTGGCCGCATAGGGTAGGCAGGAAGGAGGGAGGAGCATGGAACAGCGATTTCCCATGGAAAACGGCCAGCTCACCTGCCGGGAGAGCGGCGGCAGGGTGGAGGTGGCCATGGAGGTCCGCCCCCCGGACAGAGGGCTGTACCACGGCTATCTGGTGGGGCCGGAGGGAAGCTGCGACCTGGGGACCCTCCTGCCCGAAGGGGGAAGCCTCCGCCTGCGCCGCACCCTGTCGGCCGAGCGGCTGCGGCAGAAGGGGTGCTGGCCCATCCAGGGCGGGCAGCTGCGCAAGACCTATTCCTTTGCGTCGCCGCCCGTTCAGGGCTGGGAGGAGGTGGAGGACCTGGCCGCCCTCTTCCCGGCGGACCCGCTCCTGGCGCGGGCGGCCGGGCAACGAACCCGGGGCCTGCTGCGCCGCCGTCAGGCGGGCGGGTTTTCCCTGGCCTTTCCCTGGGACCCACGCGCCCCCTTCCCCCTGGTCCCCGTCTTTTGCTTCGCCCAGGTGAGCGCCCTGAACGGGAAGCCCTACGTTGTCTTCCGCTTCCGGGAGAACGGCACACCGGAGCGAGAAGGATGACCCGCCCTTGCCAGAACGGAAAATCTGCGCTACAATACAGGCAAATCTGTTTGACACATCGGAGAACGATATGGATTATTTTCACCTGTCAGAAGACAAGCAGGACCTGTTGAAGATGAGCAACCTGGGGCTGGCCTACCTGGGGGACGCGGTCTATGAGCTGATGGTCCGCTCCTGGCTGTGCTGCCACGGGAAGCTCACCCCAGGCAGACTCCACCGGGCGGCCCTGGCGTTTGTGGCGGCCCCCAGCCAGGCCAGGATGCTGGATAAGATCCTCCCCAGCCTGACGGAAGAGGAAGTGCGCATCTACAAGCGGGGCCGCAACGCCAACCCCCACTCCCACCCCCGGGGCGCCACCCGGCGGGAGTATCAGATCGCCACGGGGCTGGAGACTCTCTTCGGCTGGCTCTATATCCAGGGCAACACCCCGCGGCTCAATGCGCTGTTCGAGATCATGATGGAGGAGGAGAGCTGATATGCCTATGGACGCCCTGTGCCTGTCCGCCGTCCGCAGAGAGACGGAGCAGGCGGTCCTCGGGGGCCGGATCGACAAGGTCCACCAGCCCAGCCGGGACGAGATCCTTCTCCATATCCGCAGTAAGACCGGCGCCTGCCGCCTGCTGCTCACGGCCAACCCCGCCCGGCCCCGGATGCAGCTGACCCAGCTGCCCCGGGAGAACCCGGCGGAGCCTCCCATGTTCTGTATGCTGCTGCGGAAATACCTCACCGGCGGCAAGATCTTGGCGCTGCGCCAGCCCCCCATGGAGCGCCTGGTCGAGCTGGTCATCGAGGCTTCCAACGAGATGGGGGACAAGGTCCTCCGCCGCCTGATCCTGGAGGCCATGGGCCGCCGGACCAACCTGCTCCTGCTGGACGGGGAGGGCCGCATCGTGGACTGCCTGCGCCGGGTGGATGTGGACCTGTCCCAGGAGAACGCCCGGCCCCTGCTGCCGGGGATGTTTTACCAGTATCCCCCCATGCAGCCGGGCAAGCTGGACCCGGAGGCCATGACGCATGAGGCGCGGGAGGCCCTTCTGGACTCCGCGCCCCCGGACGTCCCTGCCGATCGGTTTTTGCTGGACCACTTTTTGGGCCTTTCGCCCCTGATCGCCCGGGAGGCCGCCTTTGAGGCCTTCGGCGAGGTGGACGCGCCCGTGGGCCGGGACCCGGAGAAGCTGCTGGAACGGGTGGACGCCATCCTGGAAAAGCTCCGGGAAGGCAGCGTCCAGCCCACCCTGCTGGTGCGGGAGGGCAAGCCGGTGGACTTCTCCTTCCGGCCCATCCTCCAGTACGGACCCGGCACGGAGAGCCGTGCCTTTGCCACCTTCGGGGACCTGCTGGATGCCTTCTATCAGGCCCGGGAGACCGCCGACTCGGTCCGCCAGAAGGGGCAGGACTTCATCAAATCCCTGACCCACGCCCGGGACCGCCTGACCCGCAAAATGGCGATGCAGGAGAAGGAGCTGGAACGGACCAAGAACCGGGAGCAGGACCGGATGTACGGCGACCTCATCACCGCCAACCTCTACCGGATGGAGAAGGGGATGAAGGTCCTGCGGGCGGAGAACTACTACGACCCCGCCTGCGCCGAGATCGACATCCCCCTGGACCCCTTGAAAACGCCCCAGCAGAACGCCGCCAGGTATTACAAGGCCTACACCAAGGCCAAGACCGCCGAGGAGATGCTCACCATCCAGCTGGAGAAGGGGGCGGCCGAGGGGGCGTATCTGGACAGCGTCCTGGACAGCATCTCCCGGGCGGAGGGGGACCGGGACCTGGAGGAGATCCGCCAGGAGCTGGTGGAGACCGGCTACCTTCGCCAGAGGGGCAAGGCCAAGGACCGCATGAAGCGGCCCAACTCCAAGCCGATGGAGTTCCGCTCCTCCGCCGGATTCCGCATCTCCGTGGGCCGCAACAATTTGCAGAACGACAAGCTCACCACCAAGCAGGCGGGGAAGTGGGACTACTGGTTCCACACGCAAAAGATCCACGGCTCCCACGTGATCCTCTGGACCGAGGGGGAAAAGCCCGACGACCGGAGTCTCCAGGAGGCCGCCGTCCTGGCCGCCTGGTTCTCCCAGGGCCGGGAGGGACGGAAGGTCCCGGTGGACTACACCCCGGTGAAGTTCGTCAAGAAGCCCGCCGGCGCCCGGCCGGGCATGGTGGTCTACACCACCTACCAGACCGCCTATGTGGACCCCGACGAGGCGCTGGTGAAGAAGCTGAAAGCCTGATCCCCAATAAAAACGGGGCTGTCCCGAATGAGAAACGTCATTCGGGACAGCCCCGTTTGTGTGCTCCGACCTGGGGGTTAGAGTGTGTCCGTATCCACCAGGATGTTGTCGGTGCCGTTTTCTTCAAATTCCGTGATATAGGCTTCGATCCGCTGGTTCAGCTCGGCGTAGTTGCTGGCGTCGATGGGCACGTCGTTCATGTCCCGCCGGGCCAGGTCCTCGGCCAAAATATCGAAAAAGACGTTGTTCTCATACTCCATGATGGCCTCATGGATGCCGCCCTCCACAAAGGCCCGGGAGGGGACGGTCTCGCCCTGGTAGGTCTCGGCCAGGATATCCATGCCTTCCGTTCGGGCTTTCTCAAAGAGCAGGCTCTCCACCTGGTCGTAGTCTCGGAAGCGGTCTTCCCCCCGGGTCGAGTTGAGGATCCAGTTTCCAATGTATGCCATATCCAGCAGACGCCGAAATTCCTTTTTGCTCAGTTCCAGCTGCATACCATGACCTCCTCGCTTGTGCTGTGGGATAGAGTGAGCGGGGCTCCTATTATTGTAAGCAAACCGGCGGGGAAAGTTGCGCCCCACCTGATCGTCAAACTATTATAGTGTCCTTTTCCTGGAAAGTCAAAGGGCATC
Source organism: uncultured Eubacteriales bacterium (assembly GCA_934572535.1). GTDB lineage: Bacteria > Bacillota > Clostridia > Oscillospirales > Oscillospiraceae > Evtepia. Next base: position 45,002 of record CAKTLJ010000006.1, on the reverse strand, counting down.
TTGTAAAAAATCTGGGAATATCTCCGGCTGGCGGAGAAAGCGGACGCGGTCTTTACATTTCGAGCAATATCGGGTATAATGATTTGCCAACAAAATAAAAAAGAAGTGGGATAGATTCATGGAAAAACCAGTCATTATTTCAATCAGAGGCACCCAGGCCAGCGAGCCAGGCCAGGAAGACGTGATGGAACTGGTCACCCAGGGGACGCTCCGGGGGGAGGAAGGAGCGTTTGCCCTCTCCTATCGGGAGAGCGAACTGACCGGCCTGGAGGGGACCACCACCACCTTCCGCATTGAGAAGGACCAGATCACCCTCATCCGGGAGGGGACGCTCACCTCGGAGATGATCTTCCGGGTGGGGAAGAAGCACTTTTCTCCCTACCAGACGCCCTTCGGCGGCGTCATTCTGGGGGTGAACACCCAGAAGGCCTTTTCTGACATGACCGAGCACGGCGGCAGCATCTCCATCCGCTATATCATGGAGGTGGAAAACGAGCGCGTGGGCGAGAACTCCTTTGAGATCCAGGTCTCCGAGCCCACCCCCGGCAGCCTGCCTCTGGACCAGTGACGTCCTTTCCCTGCGCATCCAAATACTTTGAGAATAAAGGTGACAGATAGTATGGCGAATTTGATCCAATACGCGAAAGACCAAGTGACCGAATGCACCCGCAAGGCCTATGAGGCCGCTGCGGCGGCGGGCGTCCTGCCCGCTGGGGTGGAGCTCAAGGGCTCCGTCGAGATCCCCAAGGACCCGCAGAACGGCGACTACGCCTCCTCCTATGCCATGGCCGGTGCCAAGGCCATGAAGAGGAACCCCCGCGCCATTGCCCAGGCGCTGTCCGACCACATGGACCTGGAGGGGACCATCTTTTCCTCCGTGGAGATCGCGGGCCCCGGCTTTATGAACTTCCGCCTGGGCTCCAAGTGGTACGGCGACGTGCTGGCGGAGATCGAGGCCGAGGGCCCGCTCTATGGCCAGGGCAAGGACGGCGCGGGCCAGAAGATCATGGTGGAGTTCGTCTCCGCCAACCCCACCGGCCCCATGCACATGGGCAACGCCCGGGGCGGCGTTCTGGGCGACACCCTGGCCAACGTCCTCCGGCGGGACGGGTTTGAGACCTGGAAGGAGTTCTATGTCAACGACGCCGGCAACCAGATCAACAAGTTTGCCGTGTCCATCCAGGCCCGCTACCTCCAGCTCCTCCTGGGGGAGGAGAACGTGGCCTTCCCCGAGGACGGCTACCACGGCCAGGATATCAAGGACCTGGCCCAGGGATTCTATGAAGAGCACGGAGATTCCTTCCGGGATGTGGACGAGCAGACCCGCCTGGACGCGCTGGCCGCCTATGGCCTTGCGCACAACATCCCCAAGATGAAGGAGGACCTGCGCCGCTACGGCATCGAGTACGACCAGTGGTTCTTCGAGTCCTCCCTCCACCAGTCCGGCTATGTGGCCGAGACCGTGGGGCTGCTGACCGAGAAGGGCTGGACCTATGAGAAGGACGGGGCCCTGTGGCTGAAGACCTCCGACCTGCTGAAGACCAAGTTCCTGGCCGAGGGCAAGAGCCAGAAGCAGATCGACAAGCTGGAGCTGAAGGACGACGTCCTCTGCCGCGCCAACGGCTTCTACACCTACTTTGCCGCCGACATCGCCTACCACCGGAACAAGCTGGAGGTCCGCGGCTTCGACAAGGTCATCAACATCTGGGGCGCGGACCACCACGGTCACGTGGCCCGTCTCCAGGCCGCTTTGGACGGTCTGGGGCTGGACGGCTCCCACCGCCTGGTGGTGGTCCTGATGCAGCTGGTGAACCTGCTCCAGGACGGCCAGCCGGTCCGCATGTCCAAGCGCTCCGGCAAGGCCATCGCCCTCCACGACCTGCTGGACGAGGTCAGTGTGGACGCCGCCCGCTACTTCTTCAACTCCCGCTCCTCCACCAGCCCGGTGGACTTCGACCTGGGCCTGGCCGTGCGGGAGGACAGCGAGAACCCCGTCTACTATGTCCAGTATGCCCACGCCCGCATCTGCACCCTCATCGCCCGTCTGGCCGAGGAGGGGCATCAGGTGCCCGCAGCCGCCGCGATCCGGGCGGAGCTGCTGCGCACCGAGGAAGAGAAGGCCCTGGTCCGCACCCTGGCCCGTCTGCCCGACGAGATCCGCGCCGCCGCCCGGGACTACGACCCCTCCCGCATCAACCGCTACCTCATCGAGCTGGCCGGTGACTTCCACCGCTTCTATGGAGCCTGCCGTATCAAGGGGGAAGCGCCCGACGTTCTGGCCGCCCGTTTGAAGCTGGCCGACAGCGTTCGCTCCGTCCTGGCCAACTGCCTGGGCCTGCTGGGCGTCACCGCACCCGAAAAGATGTGACCCCCCTCAACCGCAAAAAAAGACCTTTCCGCGAGAAGCGCGGAAAGGTCTTTTTTTGCGGATAGGCTCACCGCCCGGCGGCAACGAGCGCCTGGGTGGCGGAGAGGAGGGCGTCGGCCAGGACGTCGATCTCCTCCCTGGTGTTGGAAGGCCCCAGCGACACCCGCAGCATACCGTCCCGGACGGCCTTGGGCAGGTTCATGGCGGCGTAGACGTGGCTGGCCTTGCCCTTGTGGCAGGCGGAACCGGAGGAGAGGCAAACGCCCTTGTCGCTGAGGTAGCGCACCACCACCTGGCTGGGGTAGCCGGGCAGGGAGATGGCCAGGATGTGGGGGGCGTCACCCTCGGAGACGACCACCAGGCCGGGGACGACGGCCCGGAGCTTGTCCAGGGTGTAGGCCTTCAGTTCGGTGAGGCAGGCCACCCGTTCCCGCAGGGCCTTGTGCCCCAGGGTGCAGGCGGTGGCAAAGGCCGCGATCTGGGGGGTGGCCTCGGTGCCGGAGCGCATGGCCTTTTCCTGGCCGCCGCCCCGGAGCATGGGGACCATGGGGTGCAGGCGGGGGCTGACGTAGAGGGCGCCAATGCCCTTGGGCGCGCCGATCTTGTGGCCGCTGATGGTGATGAGGTCGGCCCCCAGGCTCTTGACCGTGAAGGGGACCTTCAAAAAGCCCTGGACGGCGTCGCAGTGGAGAAGGGCGTTGGACCTTTGGCGCTTTAGGAGCCGCGCGGCCTCGGCCACAGGCTGGAGGAAGCCGGTCTCGTTGTTCACCAGCATCATGGAGACCAGCACGGTGTCGGGGCGGAGGGCTTCCTCCAAGGCCTCCAGGCGGATATGGCCTGTGGCGTCGGGGTGGAGGTAGGTGACCTCGTAGCCCTGCCGCTCCAGGGCCTTGCAGGGCTCCAGCACAGCGGCGTGCTCCACGGCGGTGGTGATGATGTGCTTGCCCCTGTGGCGGCCGTGGTGGACAGCCAGCTGAATGGCCCAGTTGTCCCCCTCCGTGCCGCAGGAGGTGAAGTAGACCTCGTCGGCCTGGCAGCCCAGGGCGGCAGCGACCTGCGACCGGTGCTCGGTCACCTCCTTGGCGGCCTGAACGCCCAGATGGTGGAGGGAGGAGGGGTTGCCATAGTCCTCGGTCATCACCCGCAGAGCCGCCTGGGCGGCCTCGGGCAGCACCTGGGTGGTGGCGGCGTGGTCCAGATAAATGGTGTGCATCGTAAAAACCCTCTTTCGGGACGGTATGTCAAAAATCTTCTCTATTTTAATGAGTCCTTGGGAAATTGTCAAGGACGGCCCCGGAGGGAAACCCTTCGGATTTTCTGACAAAGCGGATCTCCTCTTGACATAGGTAGATGTTCGATATATCATATAGGTAGATCACCTACATAAAAAGGAGGGACGATCATGTCCATTGACAAGAGCCTGCTGGCAGGCAGCACCACCCTCCTGGTGCTGAAGCTGCTGGAGGATGGCGACAAGTACGGCTACCAGATGGTGGAGGAACTCCGCCGCCGCTCCGACAAGACCTTTGAACTCAAGTCCGGGACCCTGTACCCCTTGCTCCACGCCCTGGAGCAGAAGGGGGAGATCGAGGCCTGGGAGGAGGAGGCTGGCGCTGCCAGACCCCGGCGCTACTACCATCTGACCGAAAGCGGCCGCCGCCGGTTGGCGGAAAAGGAGGCCGCGTGGCGGACCTACGCCGGGGCGGTCCTCCGGGTGCTGGAAGGGGGTGAGGGGTATGCCTGACCGTCTGGAACAATATCTGGCGCTGGCAGGGGAGCAGATCCACTGGAAGCGGGCCAAGCCCTCGCTGCTCTCGGAGCTTCGCACCCACCTGCTGGACGAGCGGGACGCCTGCCTGAGGCAGGGCATGTCCGAGGAGGAGGCCCAGGCCGAGGCCGTCCGCCAGATGGGGGACCCGGTGACGGTGGGCCAGGCGCTGGACAGCGTCCATCGGCCCAAGCCCCAGTGGGGCCTGCTGGCCCTGACGCTGGCGGTGGCGCTGACCAGCGTGCTCCTGCGGTCGGCTTTGACCGGCGGATGGGAGGTGGACGTCGGGCGGACGCTCTTGAGCTTCCTGATCGGGGCGGCGGCCCTGTTTGGGGGCTATTTTCTGGATCACACCGCTCTGGGCCGCCACGGGAAGAGCCTCTACCTGGCTGCGCTGGCCGTGGCCCTCTTTCTGGGCAGGGCGGATGCCGGGGCGATCCCCGGCAGTCTGTCCAGCGTTTCCGTGCTGTTTCCTGTTGTCTATGCCGCCTGGCTGTACGCTTGGCGGGGGGAGGGCTGGAAGGGCTTTCTTCTCTCTTGCGCCGGTCTTTTTCCCCTGGTGGCGGTAGGACCGCATCGGTATCTGTCCGAGCGCCTCTTTCTGGGCCTGGTGGGCCTGCTCCTGCTGGCGATCCTGGCCTGGCGGGACTGGTATGGCCTCGGGAAGGGCAGGAGCGTGGGGCTTCTGGCAGGCGGAATGGGCCTTCTGGCCGGGCTGCTCCTGGCAAAAGGGATGACGTCGGCCTATCTGAGCGGACGCCTCACCTATGCCCTCCACCCGGAGCTGGACCCCATGGGGTCTGGTCAGATGGGCATGATCATTCAGCAGGCCTTGCAGACCGCCCGCTGGACGGGGCAGGGAACGTGGGCAGGCCCCTATCCCTATGAGAGGAGCCTCTTTGAGGGGCAGGGGGATTTTTTCCTGACCACGGTCATCCATAAGCTGGGCTGGCTGCCCTTCCTGCTGCTGGTGCTGGCAGTCTTTCTGCTGGCGGCCTGGATGCTGGTCAAGTGCCTGAAGCAGAAAACGATGCTGGCGCAGCTCACCGTGCTGGCGGTGGTGGTCCCCCTGCTTCTGCGGGGCGTCTGGGCGGTCATTATGAACCTGGGCGTGGTGATGTTCACCGTGCACTTCCCGCTGCTCACCGGGAATACGGTCCTGGTCATCGACATGGCCCTCATCGGCCTGGCCCTGTCCGTCTTCCGGCAGGAGCGCTTGCCGATGACAAACCGAGTCCCCGGCAAACCTTGCGCGGACTGAGAAAAGGCTTCCCACCCGGGAAGCCTTTTCGCGTTATGTCAGATGGAAGAAGGTGCAGAGCAGGCCCTGGTAGATCTCCGGCAGAGACAGCCGGGGGACTTCCTCCTGGGCGACCAGGGGCAGGGTCCCGCGCTTTTCTCCGTCCACCCAGACGGTCAGGCTGCCCAGCGCCTGGCCCTGGGTCACGGGGGCCTGGACGGACTCTGCCAGCTCCAGGGTGGTGGTGATCTTGGCCGCGTCCCCCTTGGGCAGCAGCATCTGGGCCGCTTCGGCCGGGACCGGCTGGACGGCGGGCGTTCGACCCAACAGGACCTCCACCGTCGGGATGGGCTCTGATGGAGCCGCGGTCACCAGGGCGTAGGCGGCGAAGCCGTAGTTGAGCAAGGCCTTGGCCGTCTCGAAGCGGTCGGCGGAGGTGGGGGCGCCCAGGACCACGGCGATGAGCTCCATGCCCTCCTTCTCGGCTGTGGCCGAGAGACAGTAGAGGGCGGCGTCGGTGGAGCCGGTCTTCAGGCCCGTGGCCCCGTCGTAGAAGCGGATGAGCTTGTTGGTGTTGGTCAGCTGGAAGGCCCCGTCCCGCAGGGCGTCCATCCAGATGGTGGTGTAGGTGCGGATGTCCGGGTGGTGGAGGATGAGGGCCCGGGACATGAGGGCGATGTCGTGGGCGGAGGTGTGGTGGCCCGCGGCGGGCAGGCCGGTGCAGTTTTGAAAGGCCGTGTCCTTCATGCCCAGCTCGGCAGCCTTTTCGTTCATCTTTTCCACGAACCCGCTCTCGCTCCCGGCCAGATACTCGGCCATCGCCACGGAGGCGTCGTTGCCCGAGGCCACGGCGATGGCTTTGAGCATATCGTGGACGGAGAACTGCTCGCCCTCCTTCATGTACACCTGGGACCCGCCCATCCCGGCGGCGGCGGCAGAGACCGGGACCATGGTCTCCTTGGTGAGGGTCCCGTTGTCCAGGGCCTCCATAATGAGGAGGAGGGTCATGACCTTGGTGACGCTGGCAGGCTCCAGCGGTTCGTGGGAATTTTCTTCGTAGAGGATCTCCCCTGTGGATTTCTCCATGAGGATCACCGCCTTGGCGTTGGTTTCCGGTTGCGCGGCGGCGGCGGGGACCAGGCACAGCGGGAGCGTGCAGAGGAGCAGAAGCGCGCAGAGTTTCTTCATGCAAGGACCTCCTTTTGTGTCACTAGCCTATGGCCCGGCCCGGAGAAATATGACAAACGGCCCCAGTCCCGCGCGGGACTGGGGCCGTGAAGGCTTATCCGTAGTTCTTTTGCAGCGCGCTGGCCCAGGCGCCGTAGCGGTCTAGCTTGGCCTGACAGCTGGCGCTGTCGGGGCCGGTGGCCAGGACGTAGACCTTGATCTTGGGCTCGGTGCCGGAGGGGCGGATCACCAGGTCGGTGCCGTCGGCCAGGAGATAGCGCAGGACGTTGGACCCGACCAGCTCCATGGTGGTCTTCTCGCCGGTGGCAACGTCGATCTGCGCACCGTCCTGGTAGTCCCGCCGGACGGTGACCTTCACCCCGGCGATCTCCTCCGGGGGCGCGGAGCGCAGGTCGGCCATGAGGGCCTTCATGTTGGCCATGCCCTCCAGGCCGGGCATCACCAGGTTCAGGGTCCGCTCTCCGTGGTAGCCGTACTTCTGGAAGAGGACCTCCAGGGCGTCCAGCAGGGTCATGCCCTGGGCGGCGTACCAGGCGGTCATCTCGGTGAGCAGCAGGGCGGCGGTGACGGCGTCCTTGTCCCGGACGTAGTCGCCGATCATATAGCCGATGGACTCCTCGTAGGAGAAGATCACGTGGCCCTCCCCGGCGGCTTCCAGCTGGTTTTTCTTTTCGGCCATGAACTTGAAGCCGGTGAAGGTGTCAAAGCACCGGAGGCCGTTGGCCTCGGCCACCTTTTTGGCCAGGTTGGTGGTGACCAGGGATTTCAGCGCCACGGGGCGCGCGGGCATGGTGCCCGCCCGCTTCTTCGCGCCGATGAGGTAGTCCAGCAGCAGCACGCCGGTCTGGTTGCCGGAGATCTGGACGTACTGCCCGTCCCGGTCCTTGACCTGGATGGCCACCCGGTCGGCGTCGGGGTCGGAGCCGAGGATGAAGTCGGCGTCCACCTCACGGGCCAGCTTCCCGGCCAGGGCGAAGCTCTCGGGGGTCTCCGGGTTGGGGGATCTCACGGTGGGGAAGGAGCCGTCAATGACCATCTGCTCGGGAACGCAGTAGAGGTGCTTGATGCCCAGCTGGCCCAGCACGTAGGGGATCTGCTGGTAGCCGGTGCCGTGGAAGGGGGTGTATACCATGCGGAAGGTATCGGCCACCTTGGCCACGGACGCCTTGTCGTTGATCTGACCCAGCACGTGGGCCAGGAACCTGTCGTCGGTCTCCTTGCCGATGAGGGTGACAAGACCCTGGTCCAGGGCGGCCTGGTAGTCCATGGTCTTCACGTCGTCGAAGACGTCGATCTCCTCCATGACCTTGGCGATGGCGGCGGCGTGGTGAGGGGGCAGCTGGGCCCCGTCGGACCAGTAGACCTTGTAGCCGTTGTATTCAGGGGGATTGTGGCTGGCGGTGACATTCAGACCGGCGATGCAGCCGTACGCCCGGACGGCAAAGGAAAGCTCGGGGGTGGGGTGCATGGCGTCAAAGAGGCGGACGGGGATGCCGTTGGCCGCCATGACGCAGGCGGCCTCCCGGGCAAAGTCCGCGGAGTGGATGCGGCAGTCGTAGCAGACGGCCACGCCCTTGGCCGCCGCCGCGGGCCCTTCCGCCAGGATGACCTGGGCAAAGGCCTGGGTGGCGTGGCGGATGACGTGGACGTTCATCCGGCGCAGGCCCAGGCCCATAACGCCGCGCAGCCCGGCGGTGCCGAACTCCAGCGTGCTGAAAAAGCGGTCTTCGATCTCCTTGGGGTCGTCGGCGATGGCGTTCAGCTCGGCCTTTTCCTCGGGGGAGAGGGCGGGGTTGGCCAGCCAGCGTTCATATCGTTGCTGATACGTCATGGAGGATTCTCCTTTCCTGTCGCCTACGCCTTCCAAAAGCGTGGGCTGGTTACGGTTGCGTTTCGTCACCGGGCGAAACGATTTGTCTTGGGGAAGCGTCGGAAGCGCTCATTTGTGGTAGCGAGTGCCCAGGCTGATCTGGAAGGCCCGGTAGACCTGCTCCAGGACCATGACCCGCGCCAGATGGTGGGGGAAGGTCATGGGCGACATGGACAGGCGGAGCTGGGCCTTTTCCTTGACCGAGGGATGCAGGCCGAAGGAGCCGCCGATGACCAGGGCCAGGCTGGAGGCCCCCTCCACGGTCCACTTCTCGATCTGGGCGGCCAGCGCCTCGCTGGAGAGGCACGTTCCCTCCACGCACAGCGCGATGAGCTTGGCGTTTTTGGGGAGCTTGGCGAAGAGAAGGGCGGCTTCCTTTTCCAGGGCCGCGTCGATCTGGGCCTGGGAGGGGGCGTCCGGGAGACGCGCCTCGGGCAGTTCGGTGATGGTGAGCTTACAAAAGGCGCTCAGACGCTTTTCGTACTCGGCGCAGGCGGCGGCAAAGTGCTTTTCCTTTAGCTTGCCTACGCAGAAGAGATGGATGTTGACCATAAAAACTCCTGATGGTGCAGTGTTTTTTTTCCACGAGAAAAGCGGACGGCGGGTGGTTCCGCCGTCCGTTTGTCTGGTATTGAGAGAACGGGACGGAGCCTCAGCCTGCGCTGGTGCGCCAGTCCTCTTCCGGGGGGGTATTCTTTTCCTGGATGTCCGCGCCGAGCTTGGACAGCTTTTCCACGATGTTCTCGTAGCCGCGCTCCACATAGTGGATCTGGTCGATCTCGGTGATGCCGTTGGCAGCCAGTCCGGCCACGATCATGGCGGCGCCGGCGCGCAGGTCGCAGGCGCAGACCGGGGCGCCGGTGAGGTGGCTCACGCCTTCGATGACGGCGACCTTGCCGTCCACCTGAATGTTCGCGCCCATGCGGCGGAATTCATCGGCATAGCGATAGCGGTTGTCCCAAATTCCTTCGGTGAGGATGCTGGTGCCCTCTGCCAGGCAGAGGACGGCGGCGATCTGGGGCTGCATGTCGGTGGGGAAACCGGGGTAGGGCATGGTCTTCACGTTGGTGCGGGTGAGCTTGCCATGGCGACGGACGATGAGGGCGTCCCCATCCTCCTCGATATCCACGCCCATTTCCTGTAGCTTGGCGGTGATGCAGTCCAGATGCTTGGGGATGACGTTGTTGATGCGGACCTCGCCGCCGGCAGCGGCGACTGCGGTCATATAGGTTCCGGCTTCGATCTGGTCGGGGATGATGGAGTAGGACCCGCCGTGGAGCTTCTTCACGCCGCGGATCTTGATGACGTCGGTCCCGGCGCCCATGATGTCGGCGCCCATGGAGTTGAGGAAGTTGGCCAGGTCCACGATGTGGGGTTCCTTGGCGGCGTTCTCAATGATGGTCAGGCCATCGGCCAGGGCGGCGGCCAACATGATGTTCATGGTCGCGCCCACGGAGACCACGTCCAGATAGACGGGCGTGCCGTGCAGACGGCCTCCGGGCGCGGCGGCGTAGATGAAGCCGTTCTCGACCTGGATCTCCGCGCCCATGGCGCTGAAGCCCTTCAGGTGCTGGTCAATGGGACGCACACCCAGGTCACAGCCGCCGGGTGGGGGCACTTCCGCCCGACCGAAACGGCCCAGCAGGGAGCCGATGAGGTAGTAGGAAGCGCGGATCTGGCGGGCCAGCTCATAGGGAACATTTTGTTTATGCACGCAGGAGCAGTCCAGCTCCACGGTCGTGCGGTTGATCATGCGCACGTTCGCGCCCAGATCCTTCATGATACCGAGGATCAGGGTAACGTCGCTGATGTTGGGGACATTTTCGATCCGGCAGACGCCGTCTACCAAAAGGGCGGCAGGAAGGATGGCAACGGCGGCGTTTTTCGCGCCGCTGATCTCGACCTCTCCGTGAAGAGGGTTTCCACCGCTGATCACATATTTCGTCAAAACGACACCTTCTTTTATGGTTCTCACATTCTCACTTATATAGGTAAAGGGAACAGACTGGGGTCTGTATCTAGCATTTCCGCTTTTCGTACGCACATGTACGCGGATAACAGGGAAGCATTCTCACCCGCCTCCAAATGGACGCGATACTTCGGGTACATTATAGCATTGCCAACAGGAAAATAAAAGAAGAAATTTAACAAAATGCGTGATTCTGGTGAAATCATTCCAAAACTCATGAAAAAGTAACAGGAAAATGACAAAATGATGACAAATCCGATGTCCTGGGCAGCAGAAACACCAGGATCCCTTGTCGAGAATAGAAGAATTTCAGCTCGACATTTTGTGGAATCGGCCGAACGGAGCGGCGGATGAGGGCGAGAAGCGCCTCCTCGGACGGTGGCTGGGACGCGGGGGACGCCGCGGCGAGCTCTTCCCGGGAGAAGAACAGCACCGTGCCTGCTTGGCTGGATGATATGGTCATGGGGAAAGGGCCTCCTGGGGGGATAAAGATAGCGCCATTATACCGGGAAACCGGCGGCGAGGGCAAATGCAATGATTGCCAGCGGGCCGTTCGCGGCGGCAAAAGAAGTTGGCAGAACCCCGGAACTGTGATATAATATCTTCTGTCCGTGAATAACCTGAACTCCACGCGGGAGGACTCCCGCCAAGCAATGGATATGGAAAGAAATTGAGGTGCAGAACGATGGAACTGAGAGAAGAAAAGGTCTCTGGGAAGACCGTGTATGAGGGCGTCATCGTAAACGTTCGCCTGGATAAGGCCAGACTCCTGGACGGCCGCATCACCAACCGCGAGGTGGTGGAGCATCCCGGCGGCGTGGCGGTTTTCGCCATGGACGACGAGGAGCGGGTCATCCTGGTGCGGCAGTTCCGCTATCCCATGGGGGAAGTGGTGCTGGAGCTGCCGGCCGGAAAGCTGGAGCCCGGCGAGGACCCCAGAGAGGGCGGCCTGCGGGAACTGGCGGAGGAGACCGGCCTGGAGCCCCAGACCTTCCTCCCCATGGGATGCAGCTTCTCCTCCCCCGGCATCCTCGCGGAGAAGATCCATCTGTACTTTGCCAAGGACCTGGTCCAGGGGCAGGGCCACCCCGACGACGGCGAGTTTCTGGAGGTCCTCCGGGTCCCCTATGACCAGCTCATGGACATGGTGGCTCAGGGGAAGATCGAGGACGGAAAAACGCTGGCCGGAATCCTGAAGGCCTCCCTGATCCTGAAGGGGAGCAAGCACTGAGAGAAAGGAACATCGACATGGATCAAAAAAAGGTTCTGATCGTGGAGGATGAAAAAAACATCGTGGATATCCTCCGCTTCAACCTGCAAAAGGAAGGCTACGAGACCCTGGAGGCCTATGACGGAACGCTTGGTCTGAAGCTGGCCCTGGAGGAGAACCCCGATCTGATCCTCCTGGACCTCATGCTTCCCGGCATGAACGGCTTTGAGGTCTGCAAGACCATCCGAGACAAGGGGAGAAGCACCCCCGTCCTGATCATCACCGCCCGAGAGGCGGAAAAGGACAAGATCCTGGGCCTGGACCTGGGGGCCGACGACTACATCACCAAGCCCTTCTCCATCCGGGAGCTGATGGCCCGGGTGAACGCCAACATCCGCCGGGTGGTCATGGTCCAGTCGGCGGAGCCTCCGGCGGAAAACCGCCTGGACTTCGGCCGCCTGGTCATCGACAAGGGGGCCGGGTTTGCCGGAAAGGATGGGGAAGACCTCGAACTGACCCAGCGGGAGTTTGAGCTGCTGACCTACCTGGCCTCCAACGCGGGGAAGGTCTTCTCCCGCCAGGAGCTGATGGAGCGGGTGTGGAACTATGAGGGCTACGTGGGGGACGTCCGCGGCGTGGACGTGGCCATCCGGCGCCTGCGGGAAAAGCTGGAGGACAACCCGGCCCAGCCCAAATACATCATCACCCGCCGGGGCGCGGGCTATTACTTCCAGAAAGACTGAGGGAGCGTGATCGGCGTGCTGCGAAGCCTGCATATGAAGCTGGTGCTGATCATGGTGCTGCTGGTGGTGAGTCTGATGACCATCATCGGCGCGTTCCTGATCAACTCTGTCAACCGCTTCTATTTGAACGACTTTTATTCCCAGATGACGGACGTCTTTGGGGAGGACACCGCGCTGGCCCGCGACCTGATCACATCCAAGGAAGGGGAGGAGGACCCGGTCCAGGCCCTGGACGAGGTCCTGAAGACCTACATGTGGCAGCTGGGCGTGGACGGCGGCAACCGCAACTATTACATTCTGGACGGCACCGACTGCACCTACCTGGCCGGGTCCAGCGAGGAGGAGGTCCAGTCTCCGGAGATCACCCCCAACCTCTACACCGCCCTGAACGAGGGGGCGGTCGGCACCAAGAGCGACCTGACCGCCAGCTACATGGACCTGGCCATCCCCGTCCAGCGGGGCGGGCAGTCCTTCATCATCTACATCCTGGACAACCGGGGCACCGTCCAGGACCTGAACGGCGAGATCTTCCGCCTGGTCCTGGAGGCCCTGGTCTTCGGCCTGGTCATCTCGGTGCTGCTCTCCTTCCTGCTCTCCCGGGCCATGGTCACCCCCATCCGGGCGCTGACCCGAGGGGCGAAGCGGGTGGCGGAGGGCGACTTCGACCACGACATCCAGGTCTCCTCCCACGATGAGATCGGCGTCCTCACCGGGACCTTCAACGACATGGCCGACCAGCTTCAAACCACCATCCGAGAGGTGGAGAACGAGCGGACCAAGCTCAGCACCCTCTTCCTGCACATGACCGACGGCGTGGTGGCCTTCAACCAGTCCGGGGAGGTCATCCACTCCAACCCCGCGGCGGAGGAGATGCTGAACATGGCCATCCCCGTGGGAGGCGATGTCCACTACAACGACCTCTTTGGCGAGATCGCGCCCCTGGACACCATCCTGACCCTGGACAGCGACTGCCTGGACAGCGAGACCTTCCTGGGGGACCGCTTCCTGCTCCTGCTGATGGCTCCCTTCGACCGGGAGAAGCAGGCCGGTGTCCTGGTCGTGGTCCACGACGTCACCCAGCAGGTGAAGAACGAGACCATGCGGAAGGAGTTCGTGGCCAATGTCTCCCACGAGCTGCGCACCCCGCTGACCAACATCCGCAGCTACGCGGAGACGCTGACGGAGAACCCCGACCTGCCGCCCGAGATGATGAGCAGCTTCTTGGGGGTCATCCTCAACGAGAGCGACCGGATGACCCATATCGTCCAGGACCTGCTGACCCTGTCGCGGTTCGACTCCGGCTACAGCCAGATGAGCCTGACCAGCTTCCCCTTCGGCGATGTGCTGCGGGACAGCTACCAGGCCGTCCTGCTGGAGGCCCAGCGGCGCGGCCACACGCTGAAGCTCCTGGGCGACGAGGACCTGCCCGTGATCCGAGCGGACCGGGAGCGGGTCCTCCAGGTCATCATGAACATCCTCTCCAACGCCATCAAATACACCCCGGACGGCGGCCGCATCCTCATGCTGGCCGGGCAGACCCGCGACAAGGTCTGGCTGGAGGTGGAGGACAACGGGATCGGCATCCCGGAGGAGGACCGGGAGCGCATCTTTGAGCGCTTCTACCGGGTGGACAAGGCCCGCTCCCGCGAGTCCGGCGGCACCGGCCTGGGCCTGTCCATCGCCCAGGAGATCATCCAGCGCCATGAGGGCAGCCTGACCCTGGTGGAGCGGGAGGGGCCCGGCACCACCGTTCGCATGGAATTGAGGGTGGGAGGGCCTCGGGTATGATGCACAAGCTCAGCCGACGACGGATCGACCGGCTCGAAAACATCCTCATCGCCCTTCTGACCTGCACGGCGCTGTTCCTGGTGGGCAAAACGGGCATGTTCCAGGCGGTGACCGGCGCGCAGTACGGGCAGGGGAGCGGCATGGCCGCCTCCGGCTTCCAGGGGATGGTGCTCTCCCGCGAGACGCCGGTCCGCCTGATGGCCCAGACCGATGCGGGGCGATACGGGATCCAGTACGACCAAACGGCCGCCGACGACCTGTACCACAGCGGGCTGGACAACCTTCTGATCCAGTCCCTGGTGGACATGGACAAGCCCAAAGCCGTCTCCGAGGCGGCCTGGCAGCAGGCCGTCACCCAGGGGGAGAGCTGGATCTATTACGACTTTCTTTATAATGTATCCTTCGACAGCGGCAAGGAGCGCGAAGGCCGCCTCTTCCTGCTCCTCGTGAAGAACGGCCGGGTGGAGGAGGTCTATTACTACAACCAGGAGACGGAGGAATCCTATGTCGGCCGGGTCAAGGAGTCGGAGCTCTCTCTGCCCAAGGTGCTCAAGCGCCTGACACCCAACGACGCGAAGTTCGTCTTTGAGCGGGAGGACCTGGCCGGAGCCCTGCCCGGCTACATGATGGTCCTGCCCCAAGTGCCCTCCTGCCGGGTCTACCAGGTGGCCAATCCCCTGGCCCAGCTGGATGGGACCACCCGGGAGAATCTCCTGGAAAAGCTGAGCTTCAACACCCGGGCCTCCTCCGTCTATGAATCCGCCGACAGCACGGTGATCCGGGAAGGGGTGGACACCCTCCGCATCCAGAAGGACGGGACCGTGAGCTTCCACGGGACCGAGAGCGCAGACGCCCGCTACCAGGCGCTCTCGCAGCGACAGATCGACTTGCAGATCAAGGCGGAGGAGATCTTGGACCAGATCATGCTGGACATGCCCAGCGAGGTCCAAATGCGCTGCCAGAGCATCGAGACCCTGGCCGACGGCAGCGTGGAGCTGACCTTCTGCTACCTGCTGGACGGGGCCAAGGTCCAGCTGTGGAAGGAGGGCTGGGCGGCCCGCTTCGTCTTCCGGGGGGCGGGCCTGACCTCCTTTGAGATCTGCCTCCGGCAGTATCAGGGGACGGAGGAGACCTGCGCGATCCTGCCGGAGGCCCAGGCCGCCGCGGCGGCGGAGGCCATGGGACAGGGCGGGAAGGAGCTCCAATTGTGCTACCGGGACGACGGCAGCAGCGACGAGATCTTTGTCGGCTGGACCGTCCGGGAGCCGGGGTAAGGAGGAGGATCCATGGAGCGAGCCAAACTGAAACTGACCGTTATCATCCTGCTGGCGCTTCTGAACGTCTTTTTGCTGGGGCTTGTCCTGAGCCAAAACATGCAGTCCCGGACCTATGAGCAGGACGGCCGGAGCCAGGCCCTGGTCTATTTGAACGACCGGGGCATCCGGGCGGCGGAGGCCGTCATCCCCTGGGAGAGCGTCTTTCTGGACACGAAGGCGGACCCGACCCAGCTGCTCATGGAGGACAGCCAGCTTCCCCAGGGAACGCCCTCCTCCCTGGAGATCCTCTCCGCCCGCCAGCCGGAGACGCTGGTGGTGGACTTTGCCCGGGGTCTTTCGGACCTGGGGGAGACCTGCTCCCGCATCGACGCCATCGCGGAAGGCTATGTGAACACGGGGGAGGGAAGCCGCGTGATCCTCACTCCCGTGTGGCGGATCGCCACCGACGCGGGGTCCTACCAGCTCAACTGCGCCACCGGAGAGGTGACGGGATAAACCGGAAGATAAAAAACGTGCGTACCGAATTTGGTACGCACGTTTTGTTTGTTTGGAGGGATCAGGCCTCTTCCTGGATGGCCTTGGCGTCTTCGATGGCCTTGTCGCGGGCTGCGGGAGGTGCCTCCTCGTAGCGGACGAAGCTGAAGGTGAAGGAGCCGCGGCTCTGGGTGAGGGAGCGCAGGTCGATGGCGTAGGAGGTCATCTCCGCCATGGGCACTTCCGCTTCCAGGATCTGCTCGCCGTCACCGGCGGGGTTCATGCCCATCACGCGGCCACGGCGCTTGTTCAGGTCGCCCATGACATCGCCCAGGTAGCTGTCGGGAATGGTGACCTTCAGGGCGCCGATGGGCTCCAGGATGGCGGGGTTGGCGTTGGCAATGCCTTCCTTGTAGGCCAGCTGGGCAGCGGTCTTGAAGGCCATTTCGTTGGAGTCAACGGGGTGATAGGAGCCGTCGTACAGGGTAGCCTTCAGGCCGACCAGGGGGTACCCGGCCAGAACGCCCTTGTTGGCTGCCTCGCGCAGGCCCTTTTCCACGGCGGGGAAGAAGTTCTTGGGGACGGAGCCGCCGAAGACCTCTTCCGCGAAGATCATGTCGTCGGACTCGTACTGGGGCTCGAAGCGGACCCAGACATCGCCGAACTGGCCGGAACCGCCGGTCTGCTTCTTGTGACGGCCGTGGGCCTCGACCTTCTTCTTGATGGTCTCGCGGTAGGGGACGCGGGCGGGGCTCAGCTCGGCCTCGACGCCGAAGCGGGTCTTCAGGCGGGAAACGAGCACATCCAGCTGCATGTCACCGGCGCCGGAGAGGACCACCTGGCGGGTCTCGGCGTTGTTGACCACGGAGAAGGAGGGGTCCTCCTCGTTCATGCGGGCCAGACCTGCCGCGACCTTGTCGTCCTGGCCGCGGGTCTTGGGGGCGATGGCCTTGGAGTAGCAGGGCTCTGCGAAGGGGATGCCCTTCAGGGCCACGACCTTACGGGCGTCGCACAGGGTATCGCCGGTCTTGACCTTTTCCATCTTGCCGATGGCGCCGATGTCGCCGCAGGTCAGCTCCTTGACTTCCTCGGACTTCTTGCCGGTCATCTTGTACAGACGGCCCAGCTTTTCGGTCTCGCCGGTGCGGGCGTTGACCAGGGCCAGGTCGGAGGTGATGACCCCGGAGAGGACCTTGATCAGGGAGAACTTGCCGTACTGGTCAGAGATGGTCTTGAAGACGAAGGCGGTGGGCACGCCGCCGGGGGAGACGACGAACTCCTCGGTGGTCTCGCCGTCCTGGAGGGTGGCCTTGTGGAAGTTGCCCTCTGCGGGGTTGGGGAGCAGCTCGACGATGTAGTCCATCAGCATCAGGGAGCCGATGCAGTTGACGGCGGAGCCGAACAGGACGGGGAACATGGACAGCTCGCGGACGCCCTGGCGCAGGCCGTTGATCATTTCGGGATAGGTGAAGTCCTCGCCGCCGAAATACTTGTCCATCATTTCGTCGGAGGTCTCGGCCACGGATTCCTTCAGCGCTTCGTTGAACTCGGAAATGACAGCTTCCTTGTCGGCGGGGATGTCAACTTCCACGCGCTTGTAGTCCTTCAGCTCGTAGGCGCGCTTGTTCAGGGTGTCGATCAGGCCGGTGGTGACCTTACCGGCATCCCACATGGGGACGACCAGAGGAGCGATCTTGTTGCCATAGCGCTCGCGCAGGGCGTTGAAGGTGGCGTTGTAGTCGCTGTTTTCCTCGTCCGTCTTAGAGATATAGATAAAGCGAGGCATGTTGCGCTCTTCGCAGTATTTCCAGACCTTCTCGAAGCCGACAGAGATGCCGTCCTTGGCGGAGCAGACGATGATCGCGGCGTCCGCGGCGCGCAGGGCCTCCATCACTTCACCGGCGAAGTCGAACGCGCCGGGGGTGTCCAACAGATTGATCTTGCAGCCCTTGTACTCGATGGGAGCAATGGCAGTGGAGATAGAAATCTGGCGGCGGATCTCTTCGGGATCGAAGTCGCAAACCGTATTGCCGTCTGCACACTTGCCCATGCGGTTGATCGCGTTGGTCATGAACAGCAGACTCTCGGCCAGGGCGGTCTTGCCGCTGCCGCTATGCCCCACCAGGCAGACGTTACGGATGTTTTGAACAGAATAACTCATAACAATGTTCTCTCCTTATTTACAAATAGGGGCGGAATGAATTCTCCCGCAGCATGAGGCGGGGTAATTATCTCCATAAGTTAAAGTATACAACAAGACAGGGCAACTGACAACACAAAAATATAAAATTTATGGGAAAACGGATAAAATTTTGGAGAAAATCATGGGGGCGGGGCAGGCGCCGCGGCGGGAAGCTCCCGGACGGCGCCGGAATCCCGCGCCACAAAAAAGAGGGCGGCGGCGGTCCCGTCCGGCTCCTCTGCCGAGAAGATCCAGCTTTCGCCGTCGTCGGACAGGCCGCCGGGCTCCAGCCGCAGGTCCCGTCCCGCCTCGGCCAGCTGCGCTTCCAGGGCGGTCCGGGCGGCCTGCTGGGTGAGGGGCGGGGCGCTTTCGCCGGAGGCC
This sequence comes from uncultured Eubacteriales bacterium, assembly GCA_934572535.1. Lineage (GTDB taxonomy): Bacteria > Bacillota > Clostridia > Oscillospirales > Oscillospiraceae > Evtepia. The sequence continues at coordinate 26,544 of CAKTLJ010000006.1, read as the reverse complement.
TGGGGGGCGGCGTCTGCCCGGGCGGTCTCGGCGGGGGCGGCGCTTTCCTTGGAGAGGTCCTCCCCGGCGGACGCCGCGCTGTCGGCGGCCTGCCCGGTGTGCGCCTCTCCGGCGGCATCCCCGGCGGGGTCGTTTCCGAAGAGCAGGGGAGCGCTTCCCAGAAGGGCCAGGGCCAGGACGGCCGCGCAGGCCGGAACGGCCCAGCGGCGGGTCTTTTTGGCGGGCCTGGACGCGGTCTCCTTGAGGATGGACGCCGCCATCCGGTCCGGGGGATCGGCGGCCAGGGTCGGCAGGGAGGCGTGGAGGGTCTGGAGGTCCCGGGCATAGGCGCGGCAGTGGGGACAGGTCTCCAGGTGGGCGTTCAGCGCCGCCTGCTCTTGGGCGGTCAGAGCTCCGTCCAGCTGCGCGCTGAGGAGATCTTCATAGGGCTCACAGGGGTTCACGGCGTTGCGCCTCCTTCCTTTTGGTTGGGCAGAGCGTCTGCCCAGGTCTCGTCGGCCAGCAGGGCCTCCCGCAGTGCGCGGCGGGCCCGGGACAGGCGGGAGCGCACCGTTCCCAGGGGAAGCCCCAGGGTTTGGGCGATCTCCTGGTAGGAGAGGCCCTCCACCTCCCGCAGGAGCAGGATGGCCCGGCCTTCCTCCGGCAGCCCCTCTATGGCGTCCAGCAGGGCCTTCTGGCGCTCTCGCTGCTCCGCGACCTCCTGGGGCAGGGGCGCCTGGTCGGCCAGGCAGGCCAGGTCCGGGTCCTCGATGGAGCGGTCGCCGGACCGCTTTTGGTTCCCTCGGAGATGGTCTGTGCAGGCGTTCCGGGTGAGGCGGTAGAGCCAGGTGGAGAGGGACGCCTCGCCCCGGAAGCCCTTGAGGCCCCGCCAGGTCTTGAGAAAGACCGTCTGGGCGATCTCCTCCGCGTCGTGGTGGCTGCGGGTCAGGGAGAGGGCCAGGCCGTAGACCATCCGCTGGTGGAGATGGACCAGGGCTTCAAAGGCGTCGCGGTCGCCCGCCTGGGCCTGGCGGATCAGCTGCCGTTCATCCTGCATGGTCGTCGTCCCTGAGTTCGCGCTTGATGCCCGCGGTGACCCGGTAGACGTCCTCCAGGGTCGTGAGCTTGGAGATCTCGCTCTTCCAGTACCCGGCGTAGGGGACTCCCTTCAGGTACCAGGCGTAGTGCTTCCGGGCCTCCAGGCAGGCGATGCGCTCGCTCTTGTGTTGGGCGGCCAGCTCAAACTGGCGGACGGCCACGTCGCAGCGCTCTGCCAGAGGGGGCAGCGGCGGGATGGGCTGCCCGGCGATGGCGGCCTTGGCCTGCTGGAAGATCCAGGGGTTGCCGAAGACGCCCCGGGCGATCATGACCCCGTCGGCCCCGGTGTAGCGCAGGATGTGGGCGGCGTCCTGCCCGGAGAAGACGTCGCCGTTGGCGATGACGGGGATGGACAGGGCGTTTTTCATCTCCCGGATGTAGTCCCAGTTGGCGGTGCCGGAGTACATCTGGACCTTGGTGCGGCCGTGGAGGGTGATGGCGGCCACCCCCAGGGATTCCAGCTGCTTGGCCAGCTCCAGGCAGACGATGTTGCCCTTGTCCCAGCCCAGACGCATTTTCACGGTCACGGGCCTGCCCTTGGCCCCCCGGATGGTGGCTTCGGCCACCCGGCAGGCCTTGTCCAGGTCCTTCAGCAGGCCGGAGCCGTCGCCGTTGTTGGCGACCTTGGGCACCGGGCAGCCCATGTTGATGTCCAGGATGTCCGCGCCGGAGACCTCCATGGCGATGGCGGCGGCCTCCTCCATGCAGGCGGGGTCGCTGCCGAAGAGCTGGACCCCGGCGGGGTGTTCGCCCTCGCCCAGACGCAGGAGGGGAAGGCTCTTTTTATCCTGATAGCACAGGGCCTTGGCGCTGACCATTTCCGTGATGGTGTAGGCCGCGCCCAGCTCCCGGCAGATGCTGCGGAACGCGATGTCGGTCACCCCGGCCATGGGAGCCAGGACCAGAGGGGAGTCGATGTGTACAGAACCGATCTGCACGTGGCATCACCTCGTTTTCTTTAGAATCGTATCATCCCACAATCATAGCATAGATTGCACAATTCTGACAAGCTTCCGGGTGGGGATTTCGGATTGCAAAGCGGCGGGAATGTGATATGATAAAACCCAGATGAATCGAAGCGGGACAGGTGGTATCATGGAGAAAAAAGGGAAAATTTGGGCGCTTTTCCGGCAGGTCCGCACGGAAATGATCTTCAGCGGGGAAAGCCTCCGCATCAATGCCCGGGCCTTGCTCTTCGGCTTGGTGGTGGGCTTGGTGGTGGGGGTCATCGGCGGGGGCTTTGCCCGGCTGCTGGACCTGGCCACCCACCTTCGGGAGGGGACCGTGTGGGCCGCCCTCCTGCTGCCCTTGGCCGGTCTGCCGGTGGTGTGGATGTATCGCAGGGGCGGCATCAAGACCGCCGGCGGCACCGACCTCATCGTCCAGGCGGCCCGAGGGGAGCAGCCGGTCTCCCGGGTCCTGGCCCCGGTGATCTTCGCCTCCACCCTGCTGACCCACTGCTTTGGCGGGTCCGCCGGTCGGGAGGGCGCGGCCTTGCAGCTGGGCGGCTCCCTGGCGGAGCTGGTGCGCAAGCGCCTGCGCATCGGCGATGCCTTCGAGGACCTGGCCATCATGTGCGGCATGAGCGCCGGGTTTTCCGCCGTCTTTGGCAACCAGATCTCCGCCGTCATCTTCGCCCTGGAGATCTCCTGCGTGGGGATGCTGCCCATGGGGGCGCTCTTCCCCTGCGTGGTGGCCTCCATCACCGCCGGTCACGTGGCCCGGGCCATGGGGGAGCGGGCGGTGACCTATTACATCACGGCCTCCACCCCCGACGCGCTCTTCTACGCCAAGGTCCTGGTGCTCTCCATTGCCTGCGGCCTGCTGAGCATCCTGGTGTGCTACACCTTCTCCGGTGTGCGCAAGGGGCTGGAGCACCTTTTCCCCAACCCCTATCTGCGGGTGATGGCGGGCGGCGCGGCGGTCGTTGTCCTGACCCTGCTGCTGAACACCAAGTATTACCTGGGCAGCGGGCAGGCCATCATCGACCAGACCATCGGCAAGGGAGAATGTCTGCCCTGGGACTTCCTGCTCAAGCTCCTCTTCACGGCGCTCACGCTGGGGGCCGGGTTCAAGGGCGGCGAGATCGTCCCCTCCTTTGCCATCGGCGCGGCCTTCGGCTGCGCGGTGGGGCCGCTGCTGGGCCTGCCGGCCCCTTACGCCGCCGCCATCGGCATGATCGCCCTCTTCTGCGGGGTGACGAACTGCCCCCTGACCTCCCTGGTGCTGGGCTTTGAGGTCTTCCTCTTCTGCAACTCCGGGGGCTTCCTGGTGGCCGTGGCCGCCAGCTTCCTGGTCTCCGGCTACAGCGGCCTGTACGCCAAGCAGAAGTTTGCCTTTTCCAAGCTGGCCGACGCCACCGGGACCATCCCCGAGGAGGAGAGCATCCACAGGCAGTGACGCGCTCTCCGGCGGGCAAACGGGAGAAGATCTTCTGAAACGACAAAAGGCTGTCTCACGAAGCAGGGTCCCACGACGGGGTGGAACGGGGCTTCATGAGACAGCCTGTTTTTCTTGCTCAGGGGTGTTCTGCAAAGTATTCCCGGGTCTGGTCCGCGTTGTGGTAGACCTCCTCCTTCAGCGCGTCGAAGGAGGGGAACTTGCGTTCGGGACGGAGATACTTGTAGAACTCCATCTGGATCTTCTGGCCATAGAGGTCTCCGCTGAAATCCAGGATGAAGCCCTCGATGGTCAGGTGGTTGCCGTCGTCCACCGTGGGGCGGGTGCCCACGTTGGTGACCGCGATGTGGGTCTCTCCGTTTTCCAGGATGACCTTGGTGGCGTAAACGCCCTTGGCGGGGGGCAGCACGTGCTCCTTCAGCTTCAGGTTCACCGTGGGGAAGCCCAGGGTGGTCCCCAGCTTTTTGCCGTGGGAGACCCGGTCGCTGAGGGTGTAGGGGTGGCCCAGGAAGCGGTTCGCCCGCTCAATGTCGCCCTCGGAGATGAGCTGGCGGATGTAGGTGGAGGAGATCGTGATGCTGTCCAGCTCCACCTTTTCGATGATGTCGCAGCCGATGCCCAGCTCCTGGCAGGCCGCCTGGAGTTTTTGCGGGGTCCCCTCGCCCTTGAAGCCGAAGTGATAGTCGTGACCGGCCACCAGATGGACCGCGCCGTAGGTCCGGATCAGGGTCTCCTCCAGGAACTGCCGCCAGGGCTGCTGGCGGAATTCAGGGGTGAAGGGCTGGATGATGACGTCCTCGATGCCGTAATACTTCCGCATCAGGTCGGTCCGGTCCTCGGGGGAGGTGATGAGGGGCAGCGGCTTGCCGGTGATCACAGTCTGGGGATGGGGGTCAAAGGTAAAGGCGGAGGGAACCGCGCCGATCTCCTTGGCCACCTGGACAGTGCGGCGCATGAGGGCAGCGTGGCCGTTGTGCACGCCGTCAAAAAAACCCAGCGCGATGACGCGCCTTGTCTGATTCATGTGTTCCAACGTGTTATACCTCGAAAAAGCTTTTTATGGTGGTTAAGACGCCCTGCTCCAGCTTGCTCAGGGCGAGAAATTCCCGCTGGCCGCTGTAGACCCGGTAGGTGCCGTCGGCCCCTTTCATGGTCACGGCGCTGCCGTTGCGGACTTTTTTCACGGCCCCCTCGCTGGCGAGGGTGAGGGCGGGATAGTGGGCGAAGTAGGCCTCCACCGGCAGCAGAGCGGCGGCAGGGTCGTCCATCCCGGCCAGCTGCTCCAGGGTCACCGCCTGGTCCAGGGTGAACCCGGCGGACTGGGTCCGGCGCAGGGCGGAGAGGGTGCCCCCGCAGCCCAGCGCCTGCCCGATGTCGTGGCAGAGGGTGCGCACGTAGGTCCCCTTGGAGCAGAGCACCCGGAGGGTGAACTCGGTGGGGGAGACCTGCTCCGTGAGCGTCAGGGCGTGGATGGTGATGGGGCGGGGCTGCCGCTCCACCTCCTGCCCCCGGCGGGCCAGCTCATAGAGCTTTCTGCCGTCCTTCTTGATGGCGGAGTACATGGGCGGGACCTGCTGGATGGGGCCTTGGAACCGCGCCAGGACGGCCTCCACCTGCGCCCGGGTCACGGAGACCGGGCTGGTCGCCAGGACGGAGCCGGTGATGTCCTGGGTGTCGGTGACGACGCCCAGGCGCAGGCCCGCGATGTATTCCTTCTCCCGCTCTGCGGCGAACTCCACGGCCCGGGTGGCGCGCCCCACAAAGACGGGGAGCACGCCGGTAGCCATGGGGTCCAGGGTACCGGCGTGACCGATGCGCTTCTCGTGAAGGATGCCCCGGAGCTTGGCCACCACGTCGTGGGAGGTCCAGTCCTGGGGCTTGTCGATGACCAGGATGCCGTTAGCCATGCTGCACCGTCCTGATCGCGTCCAGCATGGCCGCCTTGGCCTGGGCCGGGGTGCCGTGGATGGTGCAGCCCGCGGCAGCCGGATGTCCGCCGCCGCCGAAGCGGGCGCAGACATCGGAGGCGTTCAGGGTCCTGCCGTCGGTGCGCAGAGAGATCTTGCACGTCTCGGGCTTGAGCTGCCGGATGGTGACGGCGTTGTCCACCCCCTCCAGCAGGCCGATGAAGGCGGCGATGTCCTCCAGGTCCTCCTCGGTGGCCTGGAGCGCGTGGATCAGGTCCAGCGTCACGTAGGCAAAGACCAGGGAGCCGTTCTGCTCCAGGTCCATTTCCTGGACGAGTCGGCTCTCGAGCTGCATCCGCTTGAGGGATTTGACCCGGAAGTGCCGCTTGTTGACCCACTGGGCGTCAAAGCCGGTCTCCATGAGGCTGGCGGCGATGCGATGGGTCTCCGGCGTGGTGTTGGAGTAGACGAAGCAGCCGGTGTCGGTGGCGATGGCCATGTAGAGCAGCCGCGCCATGGGCTGCGTGATGGTCACGCCCATTGCCAGGAAGATATGGTAGAGCAGCTCCCCGCAGGCCGCGGCGGAGGGGTCCAAGCAGGTCTCCCGGGCGTAGCCCTCGTTGGAGCCGTGGTGGTCGATGCAGAGATCGACCCGGTCCTTCAGGGGGGCGGCGCTGTCGGGGAGCATCCCCGGGGCGGCGGCGTCCACGGTCACCACGGCGTCCGGCCGGAAGTCGTCCGGGGCCAGGACCCCGTCAAAGTAGGGGTCGAAGAGCCTGTGGGCGTCTTCGTTGAAGAGGACGTGGGCGGTCTTGCCCTTCTGACGCAGGGCAAGGCAGAGGGCGGCCGCGCTGCCGATGGTGTCGCCGTCGGGCCGCCGGTGGGTGAGGATGAGGATATTGTCCAGCTCCAGTAAGCGGCTGGCGGTCTCTTGGACTGTCATTCTGTCCCTCCGGATTCCTTGCGCTCGATGTCGTTGAGGATCTTTAAAATATGGGTGCCCTTGTCGATGGAGGTGTCCTCGGTGAAGACCAGCTCGGGGGTGTAGCGCAGGGAGAGGGCATGGCCCAGCTCCCGGCGCAGGTAGCCACCGGCGGATCGGAGGCCCTTGAGGACCTCTTTCACGTCGCTCTTGTCCAGGACGCTCACATAGACCTTGGCATAGCGCAGGTCAGGGGTGGTGTCCACGTTGGTGATAGTCACCAGGCCGTGGACACGGGGGTCCTTGACGGTGCGGAGAAGGGAGGCCAGCTCACGCTGGATCTCCTCGTTGATTCGTCCGATTCGATTGGAAGCCATAGTTTGCACCTCCGTAGATCAAACTTCGATCTGCTCCATGAGGAAGGCTTCGATCACGTCGCCCACCTTGATATCCTGGAACTTTTCGAAGGTAATGCCGCATTCGTAGCCTGCGGCCACTTCCTTCACGCTGTCCTTGAAGCGTTGCAGGGAGGAGATGGAGCCGTCGTAGATGATGATGCCGTCGCGGACCAGGCGGAGCTGGGCGTTGCGCTGCATCTTGCCTTCGGTGACGTAGCAGCCGGCGACCATGCCCACGCCGGTGATGCGGAAGACGTTGCGGACCTCGGCGGAGCCAAGCTCCACTTCCTTGAACTTGGGCGCCAGCATACCCTTCATGGCGGCTTCGATCTCGTTGATGGCGTCGTAGATGACGCGATACATTCTCATGTCCACCTTCATGCGGGCGGCGGACTCCTTGGCGTTGGCGTCGGGGCGGACGTTGAAGCCCACGACGATGGCGCCGGAGGTGGCGGCCAGCATGACGTCGGACTCGTTGATCGCGCCCACGGCGCAGTGGATGACCCGGACGCGGACCTCCTCGTTGGTCAGCTTCTCCAGGGAGGCCTTGACCGCCTCGGCAGAGCCCTGCACGTCGGCCTTGACGATGATGTTCAGGTTCTTCAGTTCGCCCTGCTGGATGTGGGAGAAGAGGTCGTCCAGGGTGACCTTCTGGTTGCCGGCGTTGGCGGCCATCTTGTTCTCGTGCTTGCGTTGCTCGACCAGCTCGCGGGCCATGCGCTCGTCGGCCACGGCGTGGAACTCGTCGCCCGCGCTGGGCACTTCGCTCATGCCGGTGATCTCCACGGGGACGGAGGGACCGGCGGTCTGGATCTTCTTGCCCTTCGCGTCGGTCATGGCGCGGACGCGGCCGACGGCGGTCCCGGCGATGATCACATCGCCCTGCTTCAGGGTGCCGTTCTGGACCAGCAGGGTGGCCACGGGGCCGCGGCCCTTGTCCAGGCGGGCCTCGATGACCGCGCCGTGGGCGGTGCGGTTGGGGTTGGCCTTCAGCTCGCGCATTTCGGCGGTGAGGACCAGCATTTCCAGAAGGTTGTCGATGCCCATGCCGGTCTTGGCGGAGATGGGGCAGACGATGGTGTCGCCGCCCCAGGCCTCGGGCACCAGCTCGTACTCGGTGAGCTGCTGCATGATGTGGTCGGGGTTGGCGGTGGGCTTATCCATCTTGTTGATGGCCACGATGATGGGGATCTCGGCGGCCTTGGCGTGGTTGATGGACTCCACGGTCTGGGGCATGATGCCGTCGTCGGCGGCCACGACCAGGATGGCCACGTCGGTGATCATGGCGCCGCGGGCACGCATGGCGGTGAAGGCCTCGTGGCCGGGGGTGTCCAGGAAGGTGACGGGGGAGCCGTTCACGTCCACCTGGTAGGCGCCGATGTGCTGGGTGATGCCGCCGGCCTCGCCGGAGGCCACGTGGGCGTTGCGGATATAGTCGAGCAGGGAGGTCTTGCCGTGGTCCACGTGGCCCATGACCACGACGACGGGGGCGCGGGGCGCGAGGTCCTCCTGCTTGTCTTCTGCCGTGTCGATGAGCTTCTCCTCGATGGTGACGATGACTTCCTTCTCCACCTTGCAGCCCAGCTCCATGGCCACCAGGGCGGCGGTGTCGTAGTCGATGATCTCGGACAGGGAGGCCATGACGCCCATCTTCATCAGGGCCTTGACCACGTCTGCGCCGGTCTTCTTCATGCGGGAGGCCAGCTCGCCCACGCCGATCTCGTCGGGGATCTTGACGGTGAGGGGGGTCTTCTTGGCGATCTCCAGCTGGAGGCGGCGCATCTTTTCCTGCTCCTCCTGCTTGCGCTTGCTGCCGTAGCTGGCGCCCTTGCGCTGGCTGCTGCGGCTCTGGATCTTCTGCTTGCCGCTCTGCATCCGGTTGGCCCGCTCAGGCGCCAGGGTCTCCAGATGCTCGTCGTACTTATCCAGGTTGACGGTGCCGCCCTTGCGGGTGTCCACCAGCTTCTTTTCCGGCACGCGGGTGGTGGGCTTGTTCAGCTCGGCCTTGGGCGCCTGGTTCTGCTGGCCCTGGCGGTTGTCGTTCCGGTTGTTGTCATTGCGGTCGCCGCGGCTGCGGTTGTCGCGGTTGTCGCCGCGGTCCCGGCCGCCCTGGCGGTTGTTGTCGTTCCGGTCGCCGCGGTTTCGGTTGTCGCGGTTGTCGCTGCGGTCCCGGCCGCCCTGGCGGTTGTCGCGGGGACGGTCGTTGTTGTTGTTATTATTATTGTTGTTGTTGTTCTTGGGCGACTCGGTCTTTTCCTTGCGGGCGGGGGTACCCAGGGAGGCCTGCATGTCGGCCACCTGGTTGTTCTGGGTCACACGCTCGAAGATCAGGGAAAGCTCCTTGTCGTCCAGCACCTGCATATGGTTCTTCGGGGTAGTCGCGTAAGTGGACAGGATCTGGGTGATCTCCTTGGTGGACTTACCAAGGTCCTTGGCTACCTCATGCACACGATACTTATTCTCAAAACTCAAATATAGCCACCTCCGTCAATGCCCGGGGACCGGAGGGTCCCCAGGTCAGATATTCCGCTTTTTGTTCTCTCTGCGGGCGGCAGAGCGTTTCCCCGTCCGCAGGTTCTTCTCATGGGCGCGTTTTTCGTCCCGGCGCTTTTTGGTCCGGGCCGCTTTTTGGGCGAGCTGCGCCCGCGCAGCGCCATAGGTCTCCGGGTCGGCCTGGGCCAGCTTGTCGGCCACAGCGGCGGCGAAGCCGATCTCGCTGATGGCCAGCATGGCGCAGGAGGACCGCCCCAGACAACTGCCCAGCTCCTCCTTGCTGTGGGGAAGGGTCAGGCAGATGGTGTTGTTTCCGGCTTGGCAGAAATGATGAGCCCGGCGGATGGTGTTGTCCGCTGCGTCGTGGGCCAGCAGCAGCAGGTACGCCTTATGCGCCCGGCAGACTGCCCCGACAGGCTCTTCCCCCACGGCAAGCCGCCCAGCCCGGAACGCGAGGCCCAGGAGGGAGGGTATGCTATCCATCCAGGCCGCCCCCCTTCATTTGCTGCTCCAGGCCGTCGTAGACCTCCTCGGGAATGGGAAGGGAGAAGGCTCGCTCCAGTGCTTTGCTCTTGCGAATGCGCTTCAGACAGTCCGGCTGGGGGCAGAGATAGGCGCCCCGCCCCGGCTTCTTCCCGTGGAAATCCAGGGAGATCTCGCCCTGCGGGGAGCGCACCACGCGGATGAGCTCACGCTTGGGTTTCATTTCCCGGCAGCCAAGACATTGGCGCAGAGGGATCTTTTTTGGCACGGTCCGCACCTCCTGAATGAAAATGGAACGAGGAGATCACTCCTCGGGGCTTTCTGCGTCCTCGGCCTCGGGCGCTTCCTCGACCTCGGCTGCCTCTGCTTGCGCAGCGGCTTCTGCGGCGGCGGCTTCCTCCGCCTCCTCTTCGGCCAGGGCCTGGCGGGCCTCCTCGTAGCTGGACATGCCGAGGGCGGCCAGGACGGCGCTCTCCATGTCGGCGGCTGCGGCCGCGGCGTTCTCGATCTCCTCGTTTGCCCGCTGGAGGGCGGCTGCGGCGTCCTCCTCGGCCCACTCGTGGACGGCGGACTCGGCCTTGATGTCGATCTTATAGCCGGTGAGCTTGGCGGCCAGGCGGGCGTTCTGCCCCTCCTTGCCGATGGCCAGGGAGAGCTGGTCGTCGGGCACGACCACGCGGCAGCTCTTGGAGCCTTCCAGCGGCTGGACCGAGAGGACATCGGCGGGGGAGAGGGAAGCGGCCACGTACTCGGAGGGATCGTCGCTGTATTTGATGATGTCGATCTTCTCGTTGCGCAGCTCGGAGACCACGTTGTTCACGCGGACGCCCTTGGGGCCGACGCAGGCGCCGATGGGGTCCACGTTCTCGTCGGCGGACCAGACCGCCAGCTTGGAGCGGCTGCCTGCCTCGCGGGCGATGGAGCGGATCTCCACGGTGCCGTCGTAGATCTCGGGCACCTCCAGCTCGAACAGGCGCTTGACCAGGCCGGGGTGGGTGCGGGAGATGAGGACCTGCGGCCCGCGGCTGGAGCGGCGGACCTCCACCACATAGACCTTCAGGCGGTCGCCCTCGTGGATGACCTCGCCCCGGACCTGCTCGTTGGGCGCCAGGTAGGCGTCGGTGGACTCGCCGTTGCTGGAGATGCGCAGGGAGACCGCGCCGTTTCGGGGGTCCACGCGGGTGACGGTGCCCAGGAGCATCTCGTGCTCCTTCGAGCTGAACATGTCGTAGATCATGTTGTGCTCCGCCTCGCGCATCCCCTGGATGATGACCTGGCGGGCGGTCTGGGCGGCGATGCGGCCGAAGTTGCGGGGTTTGATCTCGATGCGGACCACGTCGCCGACCTGGGCGGTGGGCAGGGTCTTCCGGGCCTCCTCCAGGGCGATCTCGGCGGAGGGGTTATCGACCTCCGCCACGATCTCCTTCTTGACATACATGCGGACGGTGCCGGTGACCTCGTTGGCGTCGATGAAGACATTGTCGGTGACGCCCTCATGGTCTCGCTTGTAGGCGGAGACCAGAGCCTGGGTGATCTTTTCGAGCATGTAGCTCTTGGGGATCCCCTTTTCCTTTTCGATCAGCGAGATCGCGGCAAAAAATTCCTTGCCGTCCAGCTCGTTGCTCTTTGCGTTTTTTGGTGTTTTCTTTGCCATTCCTAAAACTCCTCAGTGCTTGTTAGAAGCTCACGTGCAGGCGCACGAAAGCGATCTCTTTCTTGTCATAGGTGACTTCCTCGCCCCCTATCGTCAGGGTGACGCTGCCGTCGTCGTAACCGGCCAGGACGCCGGTGGCGCTCTTCTGGCCGTTGACGGCCTTGTAGAACTTGACGTCCACCTCCGCGCCCAGGAAGGCCGCGAAGTGCTCGGGCTTCTTGAGGGGACGGTCCGCGCCGGCGGAGGAGACCTCAAAGGTGTAAGCATCCTGGATGGGGTCGGCCTCATCCAGCAGAGGGTCCACCCCGCGGCTGACGGCTTCGCAGTCGTCGATGGAGACGCCGCCCTCCTTGTCGATGTACAGGCGGAGATACCAGCTGCCGGCTTCCTTGATGTATTCCACGTCCCAAAGGGTGCAGCCGCAGGCTTCCACCACGGGACGGGCCAGCTCGGCGGTCAGTTCGGTGATCTTGGACATAGTTACCTCCCATGCGCGTCGGATGTGCGCTCATAAAAGAAAGAGCGGGGCAAGCCCCACTCTCATCTTACTTACTCTTCATAATACAGTAGGATTATAGCACGATGGCGCAAAGGTTGCAAGGGCTTTCTGGAAATTCATGAAAAGTTGCAGAAACCGCCCTCTTTTTTCTAAAATAGTATCCCCGCAGGCGGGGCGGCGCAGCGAGGCGGACAGAGGGCCGCAAATGTAAAAGAATTGTGAAAAGAGCGAAAGAAGGGGGAGAAAGACTTGCCGAAGGGGGGTAAATTATGTATAATGTACTCTCCGTAATGTAAAAATGGCCTGCTACGGCCATGGTGCAATCCAAACCAAAAGGAGGCTGTACGCCTTGGCTAAGGGAAAGAAAAAACGCAGACTAAAGAAGCCCTACCGCATCCTGCGGGGGATCTATATAGCGATCGTGGTGATCGCCGCCCTCATCGTGCTGGGATACGCTGTCTATAAATTCGTCCTTCCGGAACCGGCGATGACCCCCGGCACCCCGGGGAACAGCACCGTGCAGGCGGCCGCCCCGGGCATGGAAGACGGTACGCGCCAGAGAAGGGAACAGACCTACACCTTCATGCTGGCCGTCCCCGACCAGGAGAGCGGCAACGCCGACGGCATCATGCTGGTGACCTACGACGTGCCCAACCAGAAGGTCGGCCAGCTCTCCATCCCCAGAGATACGCTGGTGAACAAGAAGAAGCCCAAGATCAACTCCAGCATGAAGGCCGGTGTGGAGAACCTGCAAGAGGTGGTCTCCGAGCTGGTGGGCTACCCCATCGACTACTATATCACCCTGGACCTGGACGCCTTCGTGGAGATCGTGGACGCCGTGGGCGGCGTGGAGTTCGACGTGCCGGTCGAGATGTACTACGATGACCCCGACCAGGACCTGCACATCCACTTCCAGCCCGGGATGCAGCACCTGACCGGCCAGCAGGCCATGGAGGTCTGCCGCTTCCGCCACAATGCCGACGGCACCGGCTACCCCCTCGGCGATGTCCAGCGGGCCGAGACGGCCCAGCGGATGATGCTGACCATCGCCAAAAAGGTCATGTCTGTGGACAGCCTGGTGAACATCAACGAGTTCGTGGGCATCGTGGAGCGAAACATCCAGACCAACCTCAAGGGCACCGACATCGCCTGGTTCACGGCGAAGGCCCTGGGCCTGAACCTGTCCACCGGCGTCAGTTCCGGCACTTTGCCAGGGGATGGAAATGTGACCTACAAGGGGACCCGGTACTGCTACGAACTCTACCCCGAGGATAGTTTGGAGCTCATCAACAAGCTGGTCAACCCCTATACCACCGACCTGACCCTGGAGGATCTCACCATTTTCCAGGCCCCATGACATGGGAAACGAAACGCGCGCGAAAGGAGCCTACGGGCTCCTTTCGTTGTTTTTTACAATAATACCCTAGTGCAAGGGGGAAGTCTCCTTCTTTCATGGTTGAAATGGACAAGGGAACGTCGTGGGGCGTTTTTCGCGCCCACACCTGCGGATGCTTTAATGCTTGAAAGAGGGGAGAAGGGGCGCGAGAATACTCGATGTATACAAAAAAGAAACAAAGCTTCCCTCCAAAATAGGAAACTGGTGCGGAAAAATACGGCAAAACAAATAAATGAGGGCCTTATTTTTTGTTAGAAAAGTATAAATTTGTTGGAAACGACGAAGAGAAAAATGTTGAACTTCTGGGAAATCGTGCTATAATGGCGGTGCATCGATGAAAAGACGGGAATAGAGCACCCGGGCAGCCCGCGTTTGTGGGCTACCGAAAGAGAAATTGCAAGTCAAACGTGTATTTTGTTAGGAGGGAAAGTTAAGCAATGAATCTCATGCTTCCTAGCGCGCGGCGTAAGGACGGAGAGAAGCAGCCCTGTATCAAGATCTGGAAATTCGACGTTCGTCTCCCTTTCATCCACTATGAATGGGAAATTCCCGAAATGATCCAGGCCTGTGTCGTCTTTATGACCGGCTCGGCCGCAACGGCTTATCTGCAAGAGTTATTTGGTTTCACTTTTGAACTGGCCCTGTCCATCGTGTTTGTCCACGAGCTGCTGTACATGGTCAACAACACCCTGGGCGACCCCCTGATCGGCGGCTGGATCACCCCGGCAGTCCCATTGATCACCGTCTTCCTTCTGAACTTTGAAGGCGTGGAGAGAATGTGGGCCTTGACCAGCATGGAGCTGCTCCTGGGTCTCATGTATGTGATCCTGGGCATCACCGGCATCGCCACCAAGCTGGTCGATATCTGCCCCCAGTCCCTGAAGGGCGGCATATTGATAGGCTCGGGCTTCGCGGCCTGCTGCGGGACCTACGGCTTCAAATCGCTGGAGGCCGGCGGCAAGGGCTTCTTCGCCTATCCCATCTCCTGGTCCATCGGCTGCTGCTTCGGCATCTTCCTGCTCTTCTCCCAGGGCTTCGGCAAGCTGAAGTTCACCAGCAAGAACCCCTTCGTCAAGCTGCTGACCAAGGCTGGCTTCGTTCCCTCCATCATCGTGGGCGGTATCATCGCCATGGCCATTGGCGAGTGCGAGCTGCCTGACTTCTCTACTGTGACCAGCTTCTGGTTCAACCCCATCCCCGGCCTGACCTGGGTTTGGAAGAACTTCTCCATCATCGGTGTGGGCATCCATCCCGCAGTCATGGTCAAGGCCCTTCCCATGGCCATCATGTGCTACGTGATCGCGTTCGGCGATATCGTCGGCGGTACTGCCTTCATGGAGGATACCAAGCGCTATCGTACCGATGAGTACATCGATGTTGACCCCGACCGCACCAACATCTGCTGCGGCATCCGTAACCTGATCGAGGCCTTCTTCAGCCCCACCTGCACCATGTCCGGTCCCCTGTGGTCCGCGATGACCGTTTCCGTGGCCGAGCGCTATAAGACCGGCAAGGAAAACATGTACTCCATCTTCGGTGGTTCCTGCACCTTCAACACCACCAAGTGGATCTGCCAGCTGATCGTGCCTCTGATGTGCCTGATCCGCCCCATCCTGCCTCTGGCCATGGCGCAGACCCTGATCATCCAGGCCTTCGGCTCCTTCTACGTGGGCATCAACATGTGCCGCACCAACGTGGAGCGCGGCGTGGCCGGTATCACCGCCGGTGCCATCGCCACCTGCCCGAACCCATCCTACGGGTTGTTCGTCGGCATCATCCTGGCCATTTTCATCGAGTTCGTGGGCACCACGAAGGGCGAGCGCCGTCAGCTGGTCGGCGAGGGCGTGGACGTCTACGTCAAGTCCTGCAACGACCTGCTGGCCGAGCGTGACGCGGTCGATGCAGACAAGGCAGCCAAGAAGGCGGCCAAAAAGGCAGCGAGAAAGGCTTGATCGTACTTGATCGTATTTTGATATCATAGAATCTCTTTTCTGACAGATGCAAGGCAGCGCGGCGCTCCTCTTTCCGGGGAGCGCCGCGCTGGTTTTTCTCTTTATTTAAATGTGGCGCATCCGCTGGAAATTTTTCCGCGCGGGTCGAGCGGGGAGGGAAACCTGCCCTTTGGGAGAGAAAATGTCAAGTGCCTTCCGCGGGTCCTGCCCCGCTGTTTCCCGGAAAGTTAGCAAATGCTAATGAAAAGAAAGGATGAAATTCAGAAAAAATAGGAAGAGAATCCAAGAAAAAAGCCATAAAAGGCCTAAAAAAACTATTTATAATGTTGACATTCTGTCTTCTGAGGGCCATAATGGCAGTGGATTTTAACCAACCTCGCAAAGCAATAGAAGGATGTGAGATAACATATGCAACCAAACAATCTGGAAAAGCAGATCCCCTCTATCAAATGTTCCGGTTGCGCAGCCGGTAAGTCTCGCCTGAAGTTCTACGCGACCTGCGAAGAGGCCGTTCAGGCCGGTTTCGCGGAAGGCGAATGTTCTTACGGGTGCGTGGGCGCCGGTTCCTGCGTAGCAGCATGTCCTCTGGACGCGCTGCGCATCGTGGACGGCCGCGTCGAGCTGGACAAGGACAAGTGCGACGGCTGCGGTGACTGCGTCGCTGCATGTGTCCAGGGCCTGATCCACATGGTCCCCGAGGACGCTTCCAACTTCGTCCTGTGCTCCAACAAGGACGAGGAAGAGAAGGCTCTGCACCTCTGCGGCCATAGCTGCATCGGCTGCGGCGACTGCGCCGAGGCATGTCCGCAGGACGCCATCACCATCGTGGACAACCACGCTGTGATCGACTACGAGAAGTGCGTGGGCTGCGCCGCCTGCACCGTTGCCTGCCGCAAGAAGATCATCGTGGACACCTACCACGATCTGGCTGAGCTGAAGCCGACCACCGCCTTTATCCGCTGCCGCGGCGGCTGGCACAACCACGAGGTCTATGTGGCCGCCGGTGCGACCAGCTGCCGTGAGGCCGCTCAGATGGACCTGGACGGTCACTGCTCCTATGGCTGCGCCGGTTTCGGCGACTGCGCCAAGGCCTGCCGCTTTGATGCCATCAGCATCGAGAAGGGCACCGCGAAGGTCGATCACCTCAAGTGCGTGGGCTGCACCGCCTGCGTCCATGTCTGCCCCCAGGAGCTGCCCGTCATCGTGCCCTACAAGGGCGCAAAGCTGGTCCCCTGCGCGTCCAAGGACGACCCCGAGACCCGCAAGCAGCTGTGCTGGGTGGGCTGCGCCGGTTGCGGCGACTGCGTGGACAACTGCCCCGATGGGCTCATCCACCTGGAAGACGGCCGCGCCGTCATTACCCCCGATCGTTGTGAAGACTGCAACATTTGCTCCTACGTCTGCCCCCACAACGTGATCACCACCCGGGAGATGCCTGCATTCACCTATGTTCAGGTTCGTGCTATGGCCGCACAGAAAGGAGGCGCAGCGAAATGAGCGAAAAGAAAGACATGAGACCCTTTAAGAGTATGGACGCAAACGCTGCCGCCGGACACGTCGCGTACGCGTTCACCGAAGTCGCTGCCATTTACCCCATCACCCCCTCCTCCCCCATGGCGGAGAACGTGGATGAATGGGCCAACCAGGATCGCAGAAACATTTTCGGCAACCGTGTTAAGATCGTCGAGATGGAGTCCGAGGCAGGCGCCGCCGGTGCCGTCCACGGCTCTCTGTCCACCGGCGCCCTGACCACCACCTTTACGGCGTCTCAGGGCCTGATGCTGATGATCCCCAACCTGTATAAGATCGCCGGGGAAGGCCTGCCCGGCGTGTTCCACGTGGCAGCCCGTACCCTGACCACCCACGCCCTGTCCATCTTCGGCGACCATCAGGACGTGATGGCCTGCCGCGGCACCGGCATGGCGATGCTGGCTTCCAGCACCCCCCAGGAGGTCATGGACCTGGCTCCCGTTTCCCACCTGTCCGCCATCGAGGGCAGCATGGGCTTCATCAACTTCTTCGACGGCTTCCGCACCTCCCACGAGATCCAGAAGCTGCGCACCTGGGACTATGAGACCCTGAAGGGCATGGTCAACTGGGACGCGCTGGATAAGTTCCACAAGGAAGCCAACCTGCCCCAGCACCCCTATCACCGCGGCACCAACGAGCCGCCGGAAACCTTCTTCCAGCATCGTGAGGCCTCCAACCTGACCTATGACAAGCTGGTCGATATCGTCGTCGGCAACATGGACAAGGTCAACGCTGCCATCGGCACCAACTACAAGCCCTTCAACTACTACGGCGCACCCGACGCCACCGACGTCATCGTGGCCATGGGCTCCGTCTGCGGCACCCTGGAAGAGGTCGTTGACGCCATGACGGCCCAGGGCAAGAAGGTCGGCGTTCTGGAAGTCCACCTGTATCGTCCCTTCTCCGCCAAGCACATGCTGGCAGAGCTGCCCGAGTCCACCCAGCGCATCGCCGTCCTGGACCGCACCAAGGAGCCCGGCGCATTCGGCGAGCCCCTGTACCTGGATGTGGCCGCCGCGCTGAGCGACGCAGGCAAGACCAACATCAAGGTCATCGGCGGCCGTTACGGCCTGTCCTCCAAGGACACCACCCCCGCCGACATGTACTCCGTCTTCCAGCACCTGGCAAAGGGTGGCCACAACCACTTCACCGTCAGCATCGTGGACGACGTGACCCACCTGTCCATCGAGAAGCACGACTTCGTCCTGCCCGACGATCCCACCCAGAAGTCCGTTAAGATCTGGGGCATCGGCTCCGACGGTCTGGTCGGCGCTTCCAAGAACACCTCCAAGATCATCGGTGACCACACCGACAACTATGTCCAGGCATACTTCCAGTACGACTCCAAGAAGTCCGGCGGCCTGACCATCAGCCACCTGCGCTTTGGCCAGAAGCCCATCCGCTCTTCCTACTATGTCGGCCACGCTGACTGCGTCATCTGCGGCAACCCCGCTTACATTGGCAAGTACAACATGGTCCGTGACGTCAAGCCCGGCGGCATCTTCATGCTCAACTGCGACTGGGAAGGCGAGGAGCTGGAGGCACGTCTGCCCGCAGACATCAAGCGCGCGCTGGCAAAGAACAACATCAAGTTCTACACCTGCGACGCCGTCAATATCGCCCGCAGCATTGGCCTGAAGGGCCGGATCAACACCATCATCCAGTCCGCTTACTTCAAGCTGGCCAACCTGGTCTCCGACGAGGACGCCATCGAGTACATGCGCCAGGGCATCGTCAAGGACTATGGCACCAAGGGCCAGAACATCGTTGACATGAACATGGCCGCTGTCATGGCAGGTCAGACCGCGGCCAAGGAGGTCGCCGTTCCCGCCGCCTGGGCCGAGGCAAAGGACGAGGTCAAGGCAGAGCTGGAACTGAACACTGTGAACGCCGAGCAGGATGCTTACGTCCGCAACATTCTGATCCCCACCAACAACCTGGAAGGCGACGCCCTGCCCGTGTCCACCTTCCTGCCCTATGTCACCGGCAAGGCTCCCTCCGGCACCTCCGCCTTCGAGAAGCGCGGCATCGCCGTGGACATCCCCGTGTGGCACGCTGAAAACTGCACCCAATGTAACTGGTGCGCCGCCGTCTGCCCCCACGCGGTCATCCGTCCCTTCATCCTCAAGCCTGAGGACGCCGAGGGCCTGACCACCGTGGACTGCAAGACCGACGAAGGCAAGCGCTTCCTCGTGGCGGTCTCCGCTGCCGACTGCACCGGCTGCGGCTCCTGCGTGGAGATGTGCCCCGCACACGGCAAGGCCCTGTCCATGGAGCGTTCCGCTGGCCGGATGTACGAGGACCAGAACACCTTCGAGTACGCAAAGAAGATGGGCGTTCAGGAAGGCTCCGACAAGAGCGTCAAGACCTCCCAGTTCATGCGTCCCTACCTGGAGTACTCCGGCGCCTGCCCCGGCTGCGGCGAGACGCCCTATGCCAAGATGGTCTCCCAGCTGTTCGGCGACCACGCCATCATCGCCAACGCCACCGGCTGCTCCTCCATCTGGGGTGCTTCCGTGCCCAGTATGCCCTATGTGATCGACGAGAACGGTCACGGTCCCGCATGGGCCAACTCCCTGTTCGAGGACAACGCTGAGTTTGGCTTCGGTATGTCCATCTCCCTGCGCACCCGCCGCGACGCCATGAAGGTCGTTGTGGAGCGTCTGGCCGCAGACCGCCGCTTCGCCGGAACTGCCGGTGCTTGGGTGGAGAAGATGAACACCAACGACGCCGCTTCCCTGGGCGTGAACCTGGTCGCTCTGTGCAAGACCTTTATGGAAGACAAGGATCCCATGCGCGAGGAGCTGCGCAAGGACGCCGAGTACGTCATCCAGAACGCCGACATGCTGCCCCGTCCCTCCATGTGGATCTTCGGCGGCGACGGCTGGGCCTACGACATCGGCTACGGCGGCCTGGACCACATCCTGGCCTCCCGCGAGAACTTCAACGTTCTGGTCTTCGATACCGAGGTCTACTCCAACACCGGCGGCCAGTCCTCCAAGTCCACCCCCACCGGCGCTGTGGCACAGTTCGCAGCAGGCGGTAAGCCCACCCCCAAGAAGCGTCTGGCTGAGATCGCCATGACCAGCGGCCACGTCTATGTGGCACAGGTCGCCATCGGCGCCAACCCCGCCCAGACCCTGAAGGCCCTGCGCGAGGCTGAGAGCTACGACGGTCCTTCCCTGATCATCGCCTACGCTCCCTGTATCAACCACGGTCTGAAGGCCGGTATGAACCGCTCCATGGTGGAGATGAAGAAGGCCGTCCGCGCCGGTTACTGGAACATGCTGCGCTATGATCCTCGTCTGGCCGAGGCTGGCAAGAACCCCCTGCAGATCGACAGCGCAAAGCCCAGTGAGGATTACCAGAGCTTCCTGAAGGGCGAGGTCCGCTACGCCTCCCTGGCTATGAAGAACCCTGCTCACGCAGCCATGCTGTATGAGGAGTCCGAGAAGAGCGCGAAGGACCGCTATGACAGCCTGATCCAGAAGCGGAATAGTCTGGAGCCGAAGGAGGGACAGGCAAAATGATTAACAACGTAAGAGAAAGAAATGCTATGCCCGAGCAGGACATCCATGTCCGCCTGACCAACTTTGATGAGGTCGCTCTGGGCTACACCGAGGCTGACGCGATCCGCGAGGCAATGCGTTGCCTGAAGTGCCGTAAGAAGCCCTGCTCCGAGGGTTGCCCCATCGGTCAGCAGATCCCCGAGTTCATCGCCAAGGTGGCAGAGGGCGACTTCGAAGCAGCCTATGACATCATCACCGTGAAGAGCAGCCTGCCCTCCGTCTGCGGCCGTGTCTGCCCCCAGGAGCAGCAGTGCGAGAAGAACTGCGCCCACGCCAAGAAGGGCGAGGCAGTCGGCATCGGCCGTCTGGAGCGCTTCGTGGCCGATTGGCACGCAGCCCGCAACGCCGTCTCCGTTCCCGAAGTGGAGAAGAAGGGCAAGAAGGTTGCCGTCATCGGTTCCGGCCCTGCCGGTATCGCCTGCGCGGGCGACCTGGCCGCCATGGGCTATGATGTGACCATCTTCGAGAAGCTGAGCTATGCCGGCGGCATCCTGGTCTATGGTATCCCTCAGTTCGTCCTGCCCAACGAAGTGGTCGAGCGTGAGATCGAGACCCTGAAGGCACGCGGCGTGGAGATCGTCACCAGCGCGCCCATCGACAAGAACAAGAGCGTGGACGCCCTGTTCGCAGACGGCTACGAGGCTGTCTTCGTGGGCAACGGCGCTGACGTGCCCCAGACCCCCAGAGGCCTGGACACCAGCCTGGCAGGCGTTTGGTCCGCCAACGACTACCTGACCGAGGTCAACCTGAACACCGAGAACCTGCCCGCCAGCATCAAGGACGCCAAGCGTGTCCTGGTCGTGGGCGGCGGTAACGTCGCAGTTGACGCGGTGCGCTGCGCAAAGCGTCTGGGCGCCGAGACCACCATGGTCTACCGCCGTACCCTGGCTGAGGCCCCTGCCCGCCGCGACGAGATCGATCACACCCGCGAGGAGAGCATCGAGATCAAGGAGCTGACCAACCCCGTCGAGTGCATCGGCAAGGATGGCGTTCTGACCGCGGTGAAGCTGGAGAAGATGACCCTGGGTGAGCCCGACGCCTCCGGCCGCCGCGCACCCGTCGGCACCGGCGAGTTCTTCACCCTGGACTGCCAGAACCTGGTCATTGCCACCGGTACCTCCTACAGCGAGGACGTGGTTGACACCACCACCGGCATCGACAAGGACAAGTGGGGCGGCATCGCAGTGGACGACGACTGCAAGACCAGCCGTCCCGGCGTCTTCGCCGGCGGCGACGCAGTCACCGGTCCTCAGACCGTCGTAAAGGCAATGGGCGCTGGTAAGCGCGCAGCTGTCTCCATCGACGCATACCTGTCTGCGAAGTAATCAAACCTAGAAAAAAGCGCTCGCTTCCGGGAAAGCCTGGAAGCGAGCGCTTTTTGTTCACCTTTTTCATCATGATACACGCGCCGGGAGAGAACGGAAAGGGGACAAATTTCGTTTGCCTGGTTTCCTTTTCGGCGGGGCTGTGGTATCCTGTAGGCAGAAAAACGACAGGAGGAGATCCTATGAGAAAGAATTTTGGTCCCAAGCCGTCCATGTACCCCATGCCCGTTTTGATCCTGGCAGCCTACGGGGAGGACGGCGTCCCCAACGCCATGAACGCCGCCTGGGGCGGCATCAGCGAGGAGAAGGAGATCTCCATGTGCATCAGCGCGGGGCACAAGACCACGGCGAACATCCTGGCCCGGAAGGCCTTCACCGTCAGCATGGCCACCGCCGAGCAGGTGGTGGCCTGCGACTATGTGGGCTTGGTCTCCGGCAACGAGGTGCCCGACAAGGTGGCCCGGGCGGGGTTCCACACCAGCAAGTCCCAGTTCGTGGACGCGCCCCTGATCGACGAGCTGCCCATGGCCCTGGAGTGCAGGCTCGTCAGCTACGATCCCGCATCCTGCCGCCTGGTGGGGGAGATCGTCAATGTCAGCGCCCAGGAGAGCGTGCTGAACGCCGAGGGCTTCGTGGACCCGGCCAAGCTGCGCCCCATCACCTATGACTCGATGAACCACACCTACCTGGTCCTGGGCGAGAGCGTGGGCAACGCCTTTGCCGACGGCATGAAGCTGAAATGACGCCGAACATCGTTGCGCTCACAGAGGTCTCCGACCCGGCGCTGGACGTCTTTGCCCGCCTGACCGAGGCCCAGCTCCGCAACCGCCTGGAGCCGGAGAAGGGGGTCTTTATCGCGGAAAGCCCCAAGGTCATCGCGCGCGCCCTGGACGCGGGGTGTCAGCCCCTCTCGCTGCTCATGGAGCGCAAGCACATCGAGGGACAGGCCAAGGAGATCATCGCCCGGTGCGGGCAGATCCCGGTCTACACCGCCCAGCGGGAGGTGCTGGCAGCGCTCACCGGATACGAGCTGACGCGCGGCGTCCTGTGCGCCATGCGCCGCCCCAAGCTGCCCACCGTGGAGGCGCTGTGCGCCAACGCCCGCCGGGTGGCGGTGCTGGAGGGGATCGTGGACCCCACCAACATCGGGGCCATTTTCCGCTCCGCCGCGGCCCTGCACATGGACGCGGTGCTGGTCACGCCCACCTGCTGCGACCCCCTCTATCGGCGCGCGGCCCGGGTCAGCATGGGCACCATCTTCCAGGTGCCCTGGACCCGCATCGGCAGCGACCAGACCGAGTGGCCCCAGCCGGGGCTTCGGCGGCTGCAAGCCCTGGGCTTCAAGACCGCCGCCATGGCGCTCAGCGAGCGTTCGGTCCGCATCGACGACCCCGGCCTCATGGCGGAGGAGAAGCTGGCCATCGTCCTGGGGACGGAAGGGGATGGCCTGGCCCAGGCCACCATCGCCGACTGTGACTACACGGTGAAGATCCCCATGTCCCATGGGGTGGACTCCCTGAACGTGGCGGCCGCCAGCGCCGTGGCCTTCTGGCAGCTGCGAACACGGTGAGGAGAACGGAAAACGCCCCCGCTTGGGGGCGAAAACGCAAAAAAAGAACTGACCCTTGACGGCTGCCTTCCGTCAAGGGTCAGTTCCGTGAACTCTTATTATCTAACATCATTGGTTACCTCTCTTTCTATCAGGATGAGTACTTATTATGGAGGTTTTAATGGGAGGATCGACTGTACATGGGACTCACCTCTTTCTGGTTATAATATAGCACAACTGACGGTGGTGCGCAAGAGATGAAACTGTACAAAATCCACAAGGCGAAATGGTGCAAAACATAGAACCTCGATGGGAGGAAGGAAATCCATTGACCGGAAGTCGAAAAACCTGCTATACTATAAGAGTACGGGCAACGCCTGGACCTGTGATGAAACGATAGGATTTCCGCAACTCCTCTGAACACGCGCTCAGGGGAGTTTTGCTGTTCCGGGCTGCGCGGGAAGAAGCCCTGCCTTGCTTTTTCCCCCGCAAACGAGTAAGATAGGAGACAAGAACCGACATCCAGGCCGGGGCCGCCCCGGGCCTGCGCCACATAGCAAAGGAGAACCACACCATGCTCTTGACCGCGGAACACATATCCCTGAACTTTGGGCTGAAGCAGCTTTTGGACGACGTGACCCTCTATTTGAACGAGGGGGACAAGATCGGCGTCATCGGCATCAACGGCACCGGAAAAAGCAGCTTTCTGCGCATCCTGGCCGGGGAGCAGGTCCCCGACGAGGGGAAGGTCAGCCTGGACCCCAACGTGCAGGTGAGCTTTTTGAGCCAGAACCCCCGGATGGACGAGGAGGCCACGGTCCTGGAGCAGGTGTTTGCCGACTTCTCCTCCGATGTCCGGGCCTTGATGGAGTACGAGGCCAAGACCATGCTCACCCGCCTGGGGATCACCGACTTTGACCAGCGGGTGGGGACCCTCTCCGGCGGCCAGCGAAAGCGCGTGGCCCTGGCGGCGGTCCTCCTCCACCCGGCGGACGTTCTCATCCTGGACGAGCCAACCAACCACCTGGACAGCGACATGGTCCTCTGGCTGGAGGGACACCTGCAAAAGTTCACCGGGGGCCTCATCATGGTCACCCACGACCGCTACTTCCTGGAGCGGGTCTCCAACCGGATCACCGAGCTTTCCCACTGTCACATCCGCCACTATGAGGCCAACTACTCCAAGTACCTGGCGCTGAAGACCCAGCAGGAGGAGATGGAGCAGGCCGCCCAGCGGAAGCGCCAGTCCATCCTCCGGGTGGAGTACCAGTGGATCATGCGGGGCGCGCAGGCCCGCCGCACCAAGAACAAGGACCGCATCGCCCGCTACGAGGCGCTCAAGGCCCAGAGCGGGCCGGAGACCGACCAGAGCGTGCAGATGGCAACCCTGTCCAGCCGCCTGGGCCGGAAGACCGTGGAGCTGAAGGACGTGTCCAAGGCCTTTGGCGACAAGCGGGTGCTCGACCACTTCTCCTACGGGGTGGCCCGGGACGACCGGGTGGGCATCGTGGGCCGCAACGGCGCGGGCAAGTCAACCCTCCTGAACCTCATCGCCGGGAAGCTCTCCCCCGACAGCGGCACGCTGGAGTGGGGGGAGACCGTCCGCATCGGCTACTTCTCCCAGGAGGGGCGGGAGCTGGACCTGGACCAGCGGGTCTATGACTTCATCCACGAGATCGCCGGGGAGGTCAGGACCCGGGAGGGCAACTTCTCCGCCTCCCAGATGATGGAGCGCTTTCTCTTTCCCACCCAGCTCCAGGGGCAGCCCATCGGAAAGCTCTCCGGCGGGGAGCGGCGGCGGCTCTATCTGCTGTCCGTCCTCATGGAGGCCCCCAACATCCTCCTGCTGGACGAGCCGACCAACGACCTGGACGTGACCACCCTGGCCATCCTGGAGGAGTATCTGGAGACCTTCCCCGGGGCGGTCATCGCCGTCTCCCACGACCGCTACTTCCTGGACAAGATGGCCGAGCAGATCTTTGAAGTGGGGGAGGGGGGAAGCATCCGCCGCTTCGTGGGCAACTATTCCGACTATCTGGAAAAGCGCCGCCAGGAGGAGCGGGCGCAGGAAAAGGCCGAGAGTAAGGAAAGGACGGTGCGCCAGGAGAAGCCCACCCGTCCCAAAAAGCTGAAGTTCACCTTCAAGGAGCAGCACGAGTTCGACACCATCGAAGACGACATCGCCGCCCTGGAGGGGCAGCTCGCCCAGGTGGAGGAGGCCATGTCCGCCGCCGGGAGCGATTATGTAAGGCTCCAGGAGCTGACCGGGCAGCAGACCGCCCTGGCGGCCCGGCTGGAGGAGAAGATGGACCGGTGGGTCTACCTCACCGACCTGGCCGAGCGCATCGCCGCCCAGGAATGAACAAACAGCCTCCGCATCCGGTGCAGGATGCGGAGGCTGTTCTGTCTGTTGGGGGAGATTAGGCGTCGATGTCGTGGATCAGGTTGACCATTTCCACGGCGCCCAGGGCGCAGTCATAGCCCTTGTTGCCAGCCTTGGTACCGGCGCGCTCGATGGCCTGCTCGATGGTGTCGGTGGTGACCACGCCGAACATGACGGGCACTTCGCTGGCCAGGGAGACCTGGGCGATGCCCTTGGCGACCTCGTTGCAGACCAGGTCATAGTGGCTGGTGCTGCCGCGGATGACAGCGCCCAGGCAGATGACGGCGTCGTACTTGCCGCTCTTGGCCATCTTACCAGCGATGAGGGGGATCTCAAAGGCGCCGGGGACCCAGGCGACCTTGATGTTCTCCTCTTCGACGCCGTGACGGAGCAGGCCGTCCATCGCGCCGCCCAGGAGCTTAGAGGTGATGAATTCGTTGAAGCGGGCGGCGATGATGCCGACCTTCATAGTATTTTTTGCGACCAGGCTGCCTTCAAAGGTTTTCATGGAAAGGTTCCTCCTTAATGATATGTGTGTTCCGGTTGGGATCAATAGTCGAGAATGTGGCCCATCTTCTTCTGCTTGGTTTGCAGGTAGAAGAGGTCGTGGGCGGTGGCGGCCATCTGGATGGGCACCCGCTCCTGGATGGACATGCCGAAGTCAGAGAGCTGATAGACCTTGTCGGGGTTGTTGGTCAGCAGACGCAGGGTCTTGACCCCCAGGTCCCGCAGGATCTGCGCCCCGATGTAATACTCGCGCAGGTCCCCGGCGAAGCCCAGGGCCAGGTTGGCCTCCAGGGTGTCCATGCCGGTGTCCTGGAGCTCATAGGCGCGCAGCTTGTTGATCAGGCCGATGCCGCGGCCCTCTTGGCGCATGTAGAGCATGACACCGCGGCCTTCCTTCTCGATCTGGGTCATGGCGGCGGCGAACTGCTGGCCGCAGTCGCAGCGCAGGGAGCCGAAGGTGTCGCCGGTGAGGCACTCGGAGTGGACGCGGCAGAGGATGT